>CAYJGB010000011.1:0-64062 GCA_964369405.1 uncultured Eubacteriales bacterium | reverse complement strand
TATCAACATTTTTATTTTCTCTGTTCAAACAATTAGTTGTTTTGCTCATCTCTAATTTATTCTCGGTTGATTATAAATCAGTAGTTAAATTAAGTCAATAGTAAATCTTTGTTTTTATATGAATAGATAAGTGCTAGTTTTTAATCACTAAAAATATAGTAATTAAGCACAACCTAATTATATCTAGGCTGTGCTTGTATAGTTTAAATATAAGCTGTTTTGATTATCGTTGTAATCTATTATACCTCTGTTGGTTCGTCAGCTGGCTCTTCTGTAGGCTCAGCAGTAGGCTCTTCTGTTGGTTCTTCTGGTACTACTGGTGCTTCTGTAGTTGCATCTTGAGCTGCTGCTAAAGATACTACTTCTTCCATTTTCATACCAATTAACATTTGATTTTTTATAACATCTCTTAACATTTTGTTAGAAGATGTGTTTACTTTCATTATATCTTCTAAGCTTGCAGCTTCACCGTTTGCTGTTTCTAGAGTACCTAGAGCAAATTGGATTTTTTCAGCTTCAGCATTAACAAGATGAGCCATACTTAACTCTTCCATACCTATAGAAGACAAAATTACATTTAGTGCGTCATCTCTAGTAAGAGATACACTAGGGTTAATGTCAGGAACGTTTGGCATTGACATAATAATAACCTCCCATATAAATAGTGTTTGAGTTTTTACACTCAATACATACTATGACAATTAGAATAAAACGTGACATAATATAATTTGACTATAGAGATGAATTAAGATAAAATAATTACATAGATTACATAAGGAGGTATTGTTATGAATAATAAAGTAGCACTTGTTACAGGCGCATCTAGTGGAATAGGGAAGATTACAGCAATAATGTTAAAAGATAAAGGATTTAAAGTATACGGAGTTGCAAGAAGAATAGATAAATTAGAAAGCATTGCTAAACAGGGAATAAATATTTTGCCATTAGATGTTACAGATGAAAATTCAATGGTAGAATGTGTAGATACGATTATAAACAAAGAGGGACGAATAGATGTATTAGTTAATAATGCAGGTTATGGTTCATATGGAGCAATAGAAGATGTTCCAATTAAAGAAGCTAGAAGACAAATGGAAGTAAATATATTTGGATTAGCTAGAATGACACAATTAATTTTACCGTATATGAGGAAAAACAATTATGGTAAAATAGTAAATATTAGTTCAATGGGTGGCAGAGTATGGACACCATATGGAGGTTGGTATCATACAACAAAATTTGCACTTGAGGGATTTTCTGCGTGTTTAAGATTAGAAGTAGAGCCTTTTGGCATAGATGTTATTGTAATTGAGCCAGGTGGAATAAAAACTGATTGGGGACATATAGCAGCAGATAATTTAGAAAAGACTTCAAAAAATGGAGCATATGAGAAAAATGGAATAGCGATATCAAAAGCAATGAAAAAAACTTATAGTGGAAATTTAACAAAGCCAGAAGTAATTGCAAAATGCATAGTAAAAGCAGTAACAGTAAAGAAACCGAGAACTAGATATTTAATTGGTTATGGAGCAAAACCGTCAGTGTATATACAAAAGCTATTTGGAGATAGATTGTATGATAAGATAGCTAAAAAAATGTTTGATATCTGAAAAATTGGTAATGAGAATTAATAAGAAACAGAGCATAAAAAAATAAACTTTAATCAGTAATAAAAAAATGTAAAAACAGCATATGATAATAAATAAAAATCAAGCATAAAATTTAGCTTGATTTTTTATTTTATCCAAATATAAACTAACTCAAAATAATTACAAGAAATTATAGCATTTGGACTTTTATGACATCAGCTACAGTAGTGTATTTTATGATTTTAAAAGAACTCAAAGAATTTTTAAATTAATTTAATATTGATAATTGTAATGAAATAAAATACCATTCAAAAAAATAGAATGGTATTTTCATTTTTTTTGAATAAGAGTAAAAAAATAGTCAAACATAATATTACATTAATTTAAAAGGAGTAATAAATATGTTTGATAAAAATAATGATTTTGACAATAACGACTATCATGACGATAATTTTGACTATCCAGACGATGAACTAGAAACAAAAAGTAAAAAAAAGTATAGCAAAGGATTTTATTTTGCATTTGCTATATGCTTAATTACAATGGTGTCAGCTGCTTTTTTAACCTATACAAGTGTATCAGATTTTTTAACTGCTGATGATATGTCACAATTAGAAAATTCTACTTCTCCACAAGAAAATGAAGAAGCAGATGTAGATATTAAAGGGGTAGAAAAAGATACTGAAGTAGTGACAGAAAATGTTACATCTGCACTAACTGAGTACACCACTCAAGCACCTACACAAGCTCAAACAGCAAGCGTAAACAACTCTACTCAAATATCAGAAGAAAGTACACAAAACACAACGGAAAGCAATACAGTAGCATTGACAATAGACAAAGAACTGCAAAGACCTGTGTTGGGCGAAATTATAAAACAATATAGTGACAGTACACCAGTATACTCTAACACTCTAAAAGATTGGAGAGTACACAATGCAGTTGACTATAAAGCAGAAAAAGGTGAAACAGTCAATTCAATTGATGATGGTGTTATACTAGAGATAACCTCTGATAGTATGTATGGAACAAGTATTGTTGTTGAGCATAACTCAGGATTTACAGCATACTATGCTAATGTAAATCCAAAAGAAAAAATAGTACAGGGAGCTTATGTGTCTATGGGTGATGTTTTAGGAACTATTGATGAAATACCTTGTGAAAGCAGTGATGGAATGCATTTGCATTTGACTGTAATGAAAGACGGAGCTTATGTTAATCCAGAACTTCTGTTTGTAAATAACGAAAGTCAAGATTAACAATAAACTCCGACAACTTAAAAATCAGCTAAAATGACACTATGATTTTATATCTTTGCAACACCTGTTTTATGTGCTGCCTCAATAACTGCTTGTGCTACAGCATTACCAATTCTCTTGTCAAGAGCATCTGGTAAAATGTAATCAGCAGATAGTTTATCTTCTGTAACTAAATTTGCAATAGCAAGTGAAGCAGCTACTTTCATTTCTTCGTTAATTTCGCTTGCTCTGCAATCTAATGCGCCTCTAAAAATACCTGGGAAAGCTAATACGTTGTTAATTTGATTTGCAAAGTCTGAACGTCCTGTTCCAACTACTGCTGCCCCTGCTTTCTTAGCTATATCAGGCATAATCTCTGGTGTTGGGTTTGCCATTGCAAATATGATTGGATTTTCTCCCATGCTTTTAACCATTTCTTCATTTACTATATTTGGTGCTGATACTCCTAAAAACATATCAGCATCTACTAAGGCATCTGACAAGGTGCCTTTTTTATGTTCTCTATTAGTTATTTTAGACATTAATTCTTGCTCAAAATTAAGCTCGCTCATACCCTCGCAAATAATACCAAACTTATCTACCATAATTATGTTTTTTGCTCCCATATTTATAAGGTGTTTAGCTATTGCAATTCCTGCTGAACCTGCTCCATTAACTACTATTTTAATTTTATCTATAACTTTATCAACTACTTTTAAAGCATTAATCAAACCTGCCGCTACTACTATTGCTGTTCCATGCTGGTCGTCATGAAATACTGGAATATCACACTTTTCTTTTAATAATCTTTCAATCTCAAAACAACGTGGTGCTGATATATCTTCTAAATTTATGCCACCAAAACTACCAGATATCAAATATATTGTGTTAACTATCTCTTCAACATCTTTAGTTCGAACACATATAGGGAATGCATCTACTCCGGCAAACTCTTTGAATAATGCACATTTACCTTCCATAACAGGCATTCCTGCTTCTGGTCCTATATCACCAAGACCTAAAACTGCTGTACCATCAGTTACTACTGCTACTAAATTATTTCTTCTTGTTAGTGTAAACGATTTTTCATAATCTTTACTTATTTCTAAGCAAGGTTGAGCAACTCCAGGTGTATATGCTAGTGACAAGTCCTTTGAGTTATTTATTGGCACTTTAGATATAACTTCTATTTTACCATTCCACTCATAATGCTTTTTAAGTGATTCTTCTCTGATATCCATATTTAAAAAATTCCTTTCTACTCTCATTTATTGTCTAGTATATACTAATTTTATAGTTTGAGCAATATAATTTGACATTTTTTTTGTTTTATAATAAAATATACATCATATGAGTAATCTAAACAGCTGCAGATATATTGCTAAAGCGTATATGCGAGGAAAGTCCGGGCTCCACAAGGCAAGAATAACGGCTAACGGCCGCCGGGGGCGACCCTAGGGAAAGTGCAACAGAGATATACCGCCTATTAATTTAGGTAAGGGTGGAAAGGCGAGGTAAGAGCTCACCAGCGTAAAGGAGACTTTACGGCTCTGCAAACCCTATTCGGAGCAACACCGTGGTAAGACATTAAGCATCAGCCTGATGCGTCTTTAGGAGGTGGCACTGAGCAAATTCGGTAACGAATTGCCAAGATAGATAGCTGTTCACGACAGAATCCGGCTTATCGGATTAGTCATATATAAAAACATCTAAACTGTATAATAGCAGTTTAGATGTTTATATTTTGTTTTAAAATTTAGTTGTTTAACTTATTAAAGTTATTTTAGATTTCATAAAATGATTGAAGTTTAAGTTGTATTAAATAAAAAAACGAAATTTTATTTATAAAATATATTTATATTTTATAGATGTTTACTATAATTGTAAATAATTTATTAACAATCCAAAAACATATTGACTCACTTTTATTTAAGTGTATAATAGGCAATGGTTAGCTTTGACTAATTTTTGGAATATAATAAATTAAATTTTTAAATATAAATAAGGAGTTTGTAATGTATATTAAATTAAATGAAGTATCTAAAAGTTATGGCAATGGTAAGGATAATACTAAAGTTCTAAATGATGTAAATATAGAAATTAAAAAGGGTAATATTTGTATGATTTTAGGTCCTAGTGGTTCGGGTAAATCTACATTGCTTAATGTAATCGGTGGACTTGATAGTATTGATAATGGTTCAATTGTTGTAGATAATATCGATATATCAAAATTATCAAATAATAAGTTAACTGAATTTAGAAGAAAATACTTAGGTTTTATATTTCAATTTTATAACCTAATACCAAACTTAACTGTTGAAGAAAACATTAAAGTATCAGAGTATATTTCTAACAATTCTTTAGATGTTGATGACATAATTTCTTTCTTAGGATTAAAAGAACATAAAAATAAATTTCCATCACAATTATCAGGTGGACAACAACAGCGTTGTGCTATCGCAAGAGCTATAGTTAAAAATCCTAAAATTTTGCTTTGCGATGAACCAACTGGTGCATTGGACTACAAATCTTCAAAAGATATATTAAGACTCCTTGAAAGCGTAAATCAAAAGTATGGAATTACTGTAATTATGGTTACTCATAACAGTGCAATTAAAGATATGGTTAATCAAGTTATCGAGATTAGAGACGGAAGAGTTAAATTAAATGAAATAAATAATAATGTACTACCAGCTGAAAAAATAGAATGGTAATTAAAGAGGTGATAAAGTGATATTAAACAAAAGAATATTAAGAGATTTTAAAAACAAACCATTAAAATATTCAGTTTTATTTGTAATAGTTGTTTTGGCTGTTAGCGTTGTAGTAGGTATGGCTGGGTCGACAGACTCAATAAATTACACAATAGATAAATTTCAAGAAAATAACAACGTAGAAGATGGAGAGTTTTCAGTTTATACACCACTTGATAGTGCACAGATTTCTAAAGTTAATGAAATTGGTTTTGATGTCGAAGAACAGTATTTTTTAGATATACCATATTCTGATAGCGAACTTAGAATTTTTAAATTTAGAGAAGATATTAATACAATCTCAATAGTAGAAGGAGAAAATTCTAATTCTGATAATGAAATTATAATAGAGCAAAAATTTGCACAAGAAAATGGATATGCTGTTGGTGACAGCATAAAAATAGGAGAGCAAGAATACAAAATTTGTGGTATAGGTTGTGTTCCAGATTATACATATACTTTAAAAAACATAACAGATGTCGGTGTGGATAATAATGAATTTGGACTAGTATTCGTGTCAGATACAGCATTTGATAATATTTCGAGTAGTTTTAAACAAAGAGTTAATTATCAATATGCATTCACTAATACAGATAATAATGATTCATCTGAATTAAAAGATTATTTAATGGAGCTTACATGCGATGAAGATGTAGTAACCGATACATACTTAAAAAATTTATATGCAGAAGCGTCCGATTTAAAGGAAGAAAGAGATTCTTCAATAGATAGTTTAGTAGATGGAAGTGTAGAATTATCGCAAGGGATAGAAGAGGTTGAAAAAGGTGCAAATAATCTTGCAGATGGATTAGATAAAACTAATCAAGCACTATCTAGTTTAGTAAGTGAAGAATTACAAGGTGTATTAAATTCTCAACTAGAGGGCTCTAAAGAAATAGCAAAAAGAGCTAAGGAATTAGAGGAATATAGTAGCAAGTTGACAGATGGTATTAAAGAATTGAGTGATAGTTATGTAGAATTAACGGAAGACTCATTAGATGTTCAAGCAGTTAACTTGTATTCATTTTTAGATAGTGATAACAATAAAAGAATTCATGCTGCTCAAGATGATGCAGCAGTTAATAAAATGTCAGCTTTGTTTTCTGGAGTAATTGTATTTTTGCTAATAGCATTTATGTTTTCTGTGTTTGCTATACATAGTGTAGAAGAAAATAGAGAAGTAGTTGGAACTCTATACGCTATGGGCTACAAACGTAAAGAAATTGTAAAACATTTTATTACGTTACCTGTAATAATTGTATTAATAGGTTCAATAATCGGTATGGTTATGGGATATTTTTTAGTATATTTATTTGCTAGTGGTAACGCCCAGTTATATTCTTATCCTACTATTTCAATTAATCAGCAATGGTATTTATATGCATACGGATTGTTAATGCCTAATTTATTAACTTTAGTAGTGAATTATATTATTTTAAATAAAAAACTAAACTTAAAACCTTTAGAATTATTACGTAAGCAAATAAATGTTTCTAATGTTTCAACTCTAAAACTAAACAAACTTTCTTTTATTAATAGATTTAGAATGCGTCATAATTTAAGAGAAATAAGAACTACAGTAATAATGTTTGTTGGTATGGGAATTGCAATACTGTTAATGGTATGGGGATTTTCTATACATGGTGGTCTTTATGAGTACGCTGAGAAAATTGAACACGATATACCAAACGAATATACATACATTCTTACAAACCCATTAGAAGAAGTGCCAACAGATAGTGAAGTTGCATACACAGTATCAGCTCAAACAGAGTTTGAGTTAATTGATAGTTCTATGGAAGTAACAATTATGGGCATAAGTAACGATAGTGAATATTATGATTTTGCAGATAAACTTCCTATTGACTGTAATTACGCAATAATATCTGATGCAGCATCTAAGAAATTTGGTTATCAAGTTGGAGATACAGTAGTTTTATATGATGAATTTTCTGATAAAAATTACTGTGTAACAATATCTGAAATTGTTGAGTATTCAAGTGGACTGTACTTTTTTATGGATATAAATGCACTACAAGAAATTACAAACGTAGATGAAGATTATTACAATACATTATTATCTGATAAAGAACTTGATATTGATGATAATATGATGTTGTCATGTATAACTAGAGATGAAATAGCTAATGTAGGTAAAGTGTTATTAGACAGTATGATTAGTATGGTTACAGTTATGATAGCAATGTCTATAATTTTATTTTGCTGTGTTATGTACTTGTTGATGAAAATGATGATAGATAAATCAACATTTAGTATATCGTTATTAAAAATTTTTGGATACAAAAATAACGAAGTCAAAAAAGTTTATCTAAACACATCTTTTTATATTGTTATTGTTAGTATATTTTTTTGGATACCGATTTCTCAAATAATAGTAAATTTAATTTTCCCTAACACAGTATCAGATGTAACAGCATATATTAGAGCGTTCGTATATCCTCAAACATATCTACTTATCGCATTATTAATTTTGATTAGTTATTTTATAGTATATGTTTTCCTATACAAAAAGATTTCTAAATTATCATTTGTAGAAGTATTAAAACAAAGAGAGTGATAGAAAGGCAGTGGATTTATGAATATTGTTTGTTTCCCACACGCTGGTGGGCAAGCTTCTACATTTAAAAGACTTAAAGATATAAGTCAACATAACATAATATCATATGAATATAATGCGCATGGTAGTAAAATCAACTTAGAAAAGCACACATCATTCGAAAATGCTGTTTCTAGTATAGCAGATGATATATATAATATGAATTTAGAAGGAATTATATTATTTGGTCATAGCATGGGTGCGTATATTGCCTATGAAGCGGCATTTGTTTTAGAAAATAAGTACAACAAAAAAGTTAATGCTGTTATAGTGTCTGGACAAGTTCCACCACATATGAATATTAAAAGTAATATTAAAAATATAGATGATAGAGATTTTAAAAACTATTTAATAGAAATGGGAGGAGTTAATAAAGAAGTAATAAACAACAATGAATTATTATCATTATTACTACCTATAATACGAAGTGATTATGAACTTTTAGATACATATAAACCAAATAAAGCAAATATACTAAAAGCTCCTATTACTGTTTTTGTAGGCGATAAAGACGAGGAGGTAGTTAATACAGATATAAACCAGTGGGGACTGTATTCAAGAGATTTAATTAAAGTGAAAATTTTTAATGGAAATCATTTCTATTTAAATGATGCAGACAACTTAAATGAGTTGGTATTACAAATAAATAAAGTCGTTTTAGAGGTGAAAAATAAAATGTGTGAACAAAAGTATTGTTGGGCACCGACAGTAAAGTGGGAAGTAATGGATAATGATAAAATAAGGATAGAAAACTTTATATTAAAAGGTGATTATGTAACTCTTTTCCCTAAGTTTTACAAATTAACATGTAAAGGTGTTTTGTTAAGCGAATTGAAAGAAAGTTTTAAAGATTTTAATAAAGTTAAGTTAGATAAGTTTATTAAAAAACTTACTAGTATGGAAATATTAATATCGTGTGTACAAGAAATAGACGCTCTTTTTTATTCTCAAGAAAATTTATTTTCTACTAATTTTCCATATGATGAAGAGTTACGTATTAATGAAGAAAAGCTAAATGAATTTAAAAAAGAAAGTATCCTTAGAACAAAAGATAGCAAGGCTAATAAAAGTATTCAATTAGATATCGATAATGATACTTATGATAACTTAAAAAATAGAAGTACTACAAGAATTTTTGACACAAGTTCACAAATAAAATTTGAAGATTTTTCAAGATTGTTTTTAAGTTTATCTCAAAGATTTGAAGGAAAAGAGATTAAAT
The DNA here is from genome assembly GCA_964369405.1 of uncultured Eubacteriales bacterium. Taxonomy (GTDB): domain Bacteria; phylum Bacillota; class Clostridia; order Oscillospirales; family Acutalibacteraceae; genus CAYJFG01. The sequence goes on along the minus strand of CAYJGB010000011.1, from coordinate 54,643 downwards.
ATTTCTATCCAAGTGCTGGTGGTTTATATCCAATAGATATTTATATATGTGTCAAAGATAATAGGGTAGAAAATATAGATAAAGGGATATATTATTACAATCCAACAAACCATAATATTGAGTTACTATCTACAGTAGGAATAGATAAAAATTGTCACTATTTTCAAAATGAAGAAATTTTTGAAAGTTCAGCTTTTTCAGTATATTTAGTTTATAATGCAAAAGCTTCGATGCCTAAGTATGGTGGAATGGCTTATTATTATGGAATTATAGAAGCGGGAATAATAGAGGAATTATTAAGTGTTGAATGTGAAAAGAATAAAATGGGTAGTTGTATAATTGGAGAAATGAACTTTAGGAGTATAAGAGAAGATTTTAATTTGAAAGATAATGAAATATATTTAATGTGTATGGAGTTTGGTTACAAAAACAGAAAGGAAGTTTAAGTAAATGGAAAGTAATCGTTTTCAAATGACCGGTATTCAGTTAGCATATTCTTTAGGACGTAATGCAAAATATGACTGTGGTGGGGTATCTACACACGCATATTACGAAATAAACACTAAAGTCGACCCGAAAAAATTTGATGAAGCAATTAACAAAGTAATTGTACGTCAGCCAATGTTACATACTATTTTAAACGAAGATGGGACGCAAGAAATTTTAAATGATATACCAAAATATAGCTCTAAAATCATAGATGTAAGAAACAAAAGCAAAGATGAGCAAAATAAAATTATTTTAGAATATAGAGAAAAAGTATCTCATAGAATTATACCGCTTGGTACATTCCCTATGTTTGAAATTACATATGTACAGCTTTTAGATAACGAATACAAGATTTTATTTGATATCGATTTATTAGTAGCAGATGCAAGTAGTATTACAATTTTAATTAAAGAAGTTTTAGCTTACTACAACCAACCAGATATAATATTAGAGCCAATAGTATATAGCTTTAAAGATTATGTTGAAGATTTAGAGAAAAGAAAGAATAGTAAAGCATATATAAGAGATTTAGAGTACTGGACAAATAAAATTTCTGAAATACCAGACTCGCCAAATTTAGGTTGTATTAAGTATTCAAATGAACCTACGAAATTCAGCAGACTTAAATTCAATATAGAAGAAACAAAATGGACTAAAATGCTTGAAAAATTTGATGAAAGCAATGTATCTCCAACACATGCGTTGTCTGCAATATATTCACATATTTTAGGTTATTGGTCTAATCAATCTGATTTTACAATTAATTTTACATTATCTGATAGAGGTAAATTACTTGACAATAAAACAAACCTAATTGGAGATTTTACAACAATTATGCCTCTTTCTTTACAGCTAAATTCCTTTAGTGACAACTCGATAATTGAAAGTGGTAAATACCTTAAAAAAGTTATTTCAAGTACATATCGTCATATGCGTATTGATGGTATGCAAATAACCTCAATGATAGCCAGAGAACGTGGAGTAGTAGAAAAAGCATTATTTCCTTACGTTTTTACTAGTATGCTTTACAAAGAAGAGGGAATGGATGCTATTAATAGAGTTGGCACAGTAGATTATAGTATTAGTCAAACACCACAAGTGTATATTGATTGTCAAGTATCACAATCAGAAGGTGGGCTTGTAGTTACATGGGATTATGCAAACAACAAGTTTGATAAAGATACTATTGAGCGTATGTTTAATCAATATTATGATTTGTTACATACTGTTGTAAATAGTGAAGCTACAGTTGCTGATGTGTTTACAATTAATGAACATGAAAAAAACATGATGATAGAATACAACAATACAAAAGATGATATACCTAAAACGACATTAGCAAATTTATTAGAAATATCATTTGATAATTATAAATTTAACGATTACTTGCAAGATGAATTTAAAACTTTAAGTTATAATGACGTTGATATTTTAACAAAGAGAAAAGCAGAAACGCTTAAATCAAAAGGGATTGGTGCAGGAGATTTTGTAGGTGTTTTAGCAAAACGATGTGTTGAAACAGTAGTCAACATATTGGCAATTACAAGAAGTGGAGCAGCGTATATTCCAATAAGTATTGATTATCCAGAGAAAAGAAAAAAATATATATTAAATCAAAGTAAGTGTAAAGCATTTATGTATGATGAACAGATAGAGTTTTATAGTGTTAAACAAGATGTTACGCCTAGAACTGCAACTAAAGAAGATATTGCATATGTAATTTATACATCAGGTAGTACAGGTATTCCAAAAGGCGTAATGATAAGTAATCAAGCAGTTTGTAACACTATAATAGATATTAATAAAAGATTTAATATAACTTCTGAAGATGTATTTATAGGAATATCATCGTATTGTTTTGACTTATCAGTATATGATGTTTTTGGAAGTATGCAAGTAGGTGCTAAAATGGTAATTGCACCAGACGCAAGAGATATAAATAATATAATAGAGTTAGTTAAAAATAACTGTGTGACTGTGTGGAATACTGTTCCTGCGATTATGGCACTATATATAACTGAACTAGAAAAACAAAATAGTGATAATGTAATATGGTATAAAAATTCTAACTCATTGCAATGCATCGATATTAATGAAAATGATATTAGAGTTGTAATGCTTAGTGGAGATTGGATTCCACTAGACTTGCCTGAAAAAATAACTAGTGAATATCCAGATGTTCTAATTTACAGCTTGGGTGGAGCAACAGAAGCATCAATTTGGTCAATTTACTATCCTGTAAACAATATAAAAGATTCTTGGAACAGTATACCTTATGGTTATCCTCTTTCTAATCAAAATGTGTATGTTTTAGATAACAAAATGAACATTTGTCCAATAGATGTACAAGGTGAAATTTATATTGGTGGAATAGGCGTAGCAAAGGGATATCAAAATGACGAAGAGAAAACAAAGGAAGCGTTTATTAATCATAGTAGATATGGAAAAATTTATAAAACTGGTGATTTTGGCATAATGAGAAAAGACTCATATATAGAGTTTAGAGGCAGAAAAGACCAACAAGTTAAAATAGCAGGGCATAGAATTGAACTCGGAGAAATTGAAAACGTTTTAAAATCAAATAATAAAATAGATGATATTGTAGTGGTGTTATGTAGTACAAAAAGTGGTAGAGATATTTTAGTAGCGTATTACGTTTCTGAACAACTAGTAGATATAGAGGAGTTAAATGAATTAGCAAAAGAGCATTTACCTGAATATATGTTACCACAAAATTATTGTCAAATAGACAAAATACCACTTAGTCAAAATGGAAAAGTAGACAGAAAGCTACTACCAGAAATAAAAGAAGAACAACAGATATTTATAGAACCACGAAACAAAGAAGAAAAGAAAATACTTGAAATTTGGAAAGATACATTATCAATCGAAAAAATAGGTGTACTAGATAACTTTTTCGAAATTGGTGGTGATTCTGTATCTATGGTTAGAATATCAAGTAAAATAGAAGATGAATTTAATATAAAAATCCCATTAAAAGAATTTTTAACAGCTAGTACAATTGAAAGTTTAGCTAGATATGTAAGAAACAATTATAATGCTTTAATAGAAAAAATAGATACAAATCAAGTTAAAACTATTAGTAAAGTAACGCAAGGTGAAAAATTTCCACTTACCGATGTTCAAATGGCTTATTTGATTGGTGCAGATGAGCAATTTGAAATGGGTGGAGTTGCAGCTCATGCTTACTATGAAATTGATAATGTGTTAGATGTCAAACGTTTTGAAAGAGCATTAAATAAAGTAATTGAACATCAACCTATGTTAAGAGCAGTTATGATTGATGGTGGTTATCAAAAAATACTTCCTAAAACTGACTATTATAAAATAGAAGTTTTAACTTTAGATAATAATAGTGAAGAATTTAAAAATAAGGAAGTTTCTCAGTTAAGAGAAAAAATGTCTCACCAAAAGTTTAATCCATACGTATGGCCATTATTCTCATTCAAAGTGCTTAAAGGCGAAAACTTCCAAAGACTCTTTATAGGGTTTGACTTACTTATTGCTGATGGAACTAGTATGAGATTATTAGTACAAGAACTGTTAGCTGTTTATAATCAAAAAGAGATAGAATTACCTGAATTTGATTATACTTTTCAAAATTATATTTATGATAAGCAAAACAACATTAATGATGTTTTATATACTAAAGCTAAGAATTTTTGGACAAATAAAATTCAGAAATTGCCATCATCAGCACCTATTACTAAAGAAGTTGAAGATAAAAACTTTAAACCACATTTCAAAAGATTATCAGCAAAAATATCAAAAGAAAATTGGGAAATTATTAAAAATGTCATAAGAAAAAATCATATCACACCGTCAACATACTTGTGTACTGCTTTTTCAGATTTACTCGCTTATTGGGGAAATCAAGCAGATCACACTTTAAATGTAACTATTTTTAATAGATATCCGTATCATAAAGATGTAAATTCAATTATTGGTGATTTCACATCTGTTTTACTTCTTGATACTTATGCTAATTGTAGTGATAACTATTGGCAAAGAGCTAAAGAAGTTCAAAAACGAATGATAGAACACATAGAAAATAGTGTTTATGATGGCATTTCAGTTATAAGAGATTTAGCTCATTCACGTAATTTAAATATGTCTGCTGTAATGCCTATAATATTTACTAGTATGATTTTTAATGATGAACAATTTGATAATTTAGAAGATTTTGGCGAAGTAGCATTTAGTGTAAGTCAAACTCCACAAGTATACTTAGATTGTCAAGTTATGGAATCAAAAAAATCTTTATCAATTACATGGGATTATGTTGAAGAATTGTTTGATGCTGATATTGTAGAAAATATGTTTGCACAATTCGAAAAGATGATTTTAGATATTGATAAAAAATTTAATATAGAGTTGCTTCCAGAAGAAATAAAACTATTAACTCAATATAATAATACACAGCATCAAATACCATCACTTACATTGAAAGAACTAATTGGTACAAGTTTCATAAACTTCCCAAACAGTATAGCACTCAAATATAAAAATAAGTCATTAACGTATAGTGAACTTGATAAACAATCTGATAAAATCGCTAAAGTGTTAAAAGATAATAATGTTGGAGCTGGAGATTTTGTTGGCTTAATTGCAAAGAGAAATATTAAGACTATTGTCAATATTATTGGTATTGTAAAAAGTGGTGCTGCATATGTTCCTATAAATGAAAGCTATCCGTTAAAAAGAAGAGAATATATTTTAAATCATAGTAATTGCTTATGTTATTTAGATAGCAATGATTTTAAAATTATAACAAAAAACAATGATTTAAAAGAAGAAGTTAAACCTAGTGATATAGCCTATGTAATATATACATCTGGAAGTACTGGAGAACCAAAAGGCGTTGTAATTAGTAATGACGCCGTGTGTAATACGATAATTGATGTTAGCAATAAATTTGATATAAATAACGAAGATGTATTTATAGGTATATCATCACTTTGTTTTGATTTATCAGTTTTTGATGTGTTTGGAAGTTTGTATAATGGTAGCACATTAGTTTTAGTTCCAGATGAGAGAGATATACCAAATATAGCGCAATTAGTAGAAGATGAGGGCGTAACTATTTGGAATACAGTGCCAGCAATTATGGATTTATATATTTCAGAAATAGAAAGTAAATATGAAAATACAGATAATAAATTATGGTATAGCAATCATAGAGAACAAAATATAATGTTAGATGAGCCTGCTTTAAAAGTAGTGATGTTAAGTGGAGATTGGATTGCAACTACATTACCTAATAGAATAAAAAATATAATATCAGATGTTAGGATTTATAGTTTAGGTGGAGCAACTGAAGCCTCAATATGGTCGATATATTATAATATTAAAGAAGTTAGTAAACAATGGAATAGTATACCGTATGGATATCCACTTTCTAACCAAAGTATGTATATATTAAACTACGAAGAAAAGCCTTGCCCTATTGGTGTTATAGGAGAAATTTATATTGGTGGCAGGGGAGTAGCTAAAAGCTATCTAAACGATGTTGAAAAGACTAAAAATGCTTTTATTAATCACAAAGAGTATGGAAAATTGTATCGCACTGGCGATTTTGGTGTAATGTCTAAAGAAGGGTATATTGAGTTTAAAGGGAGAAGAGATTGTCAAGTTAAAATAAGAGGACATCGCATTGAGTTGGGAGAAATTGAAAATGTAATTAATTTATACAATGGTATAAATAAATCAGTTGCAAATATATATGAGCAAAATGGTAAGATAAACGGTATTTCTTTATATTACTTAGCAGATAATAATGCTAAGCAAATTGATGACAACTTACTAATAGAACATTGCAAAGAATTTTTACCACAATATATGATACCAAACTATTTTATTAAAATAGAAGAAATCAAACTAACAGCTAATGGTAAAATAGATAAAAAATCTTTGCCATCACCTTGTACAACTAATATGATAGAAAAGGTGAAACCGAGAACAATAAAAGAAAAAGAATTATATGATTTATGGTGTGAAGAGCTAGAAATAACTGATAGTGAAGAAATTGGAATTGATGACAAGTTTTTTGATTTAGGTGGAGATTCTGTAAAAGCTATTAGAATTTATAGTAAATTACGTGAAAAATACGATGTACAGATTAAAGATTTATTTGAACATCAAACTGTTAGGTCGTTGAGTGAAATACTAGTAGAAAACAGCTCAAAAGATGAATTTATAAAGACACAGATTGATGAAATTAGAAAAATGTATGAAGAATCAAGTGCATTGCCTAAGTTTGATTTTGATAAAGACAAGTACTTAATGAATACTCAAAAATATTTTACAGAGAATATAAATTTAAGTCCTAAAAATTATTCTAAAGTCTTACTAACAGGAGCAACTGGATATGTAGGAATACATATTTTAGTTGAATTATTATCATATTCAAAATCAGATATATATGTAATTTTAAGAGGTAACAGTAGAAAAGAAGTGCTTATAAGATTATATAATAAATTCAAATTTTATGGATTTATTGATGTTTATAATGCTCATTCAAAAAGAATTAATATTATGTTAGGTGATTTAACAAAAGAAAACCTTGGTATGGTTACAGAAGAATACAATCTCTTAACAAGTATGGATTGTATAATTAACACAGCTGCTAAAGTAACACATTTTAGTATGTATGAAGAAATGTATTTACAAAATGTTAAAAGCGTTGAGAATATAATTGAATTGTCACAAAAATCAGGAAATATTCCGATATATCACATATCATCTTCACAAGTAAGCACAGGTTACCTAGAAGATGAAAATATACAACTGCTTTGTGGTGAGTGTGATAACATAGTTGGTCAAAAATTTGAAGACTTGTATAGTCAAACAAAATATGAAGCAGAGCAAGTTTTGTTTAAGGCAAAAGAAGACGGTCAAAATGTTACAATAATCAGATTAGGTAATGTTGTTTTTCAATCTGATACCGGAAAATTCCAAGAAAACATACAAGAAAATGCTTTTTACAGTCTACTGAGAGTTATACTGCTAGTGAACGAATATCCAGATTTTGATGAAGAAGTTTTAGAGTTCACTTTTGTAGATATTGCAGCAAAACTTGTAAGAAAGATAGTTTGTAATAGCCTTGAAAACTTAACATTACATGCTACTAATCCAAATAAAACTACATTAGCATTTTTTGCAAAAGCATTAGTGAAAAAGAATATTAATTTGAAAAAAGTTTCTTATGATAGTTTTTTAGATACTTTAGAATTTCATTGTAAGACACATCAAGATGAAACATATATTCAAAATGTTATTGCAAATAAAAATATGCTAACATGGCACAAAAAAACACAGGTGCATTTTATTAGTGAAGCAAGTGATAAATTGTATGAAAAAATAGATTTTTCATGGCAAGAAGTAAACAAAGATATGATAAGAAAAATGTATGAATATGCAATTTCAAAAGAATATTTCCCTCAACAAAAAAATAATAACAAGGAGAATGTATCATGATAAAAGCTATAAAATTTCTTGTTGGATATACAAAACATAGAATAGAAGGGGTAAGTAATCCTGCAGAATATTATCAGAAAATAGGTGATGATGTAGTGCCTACATTAAATTCAAATTTTCAAATAGATAATAAACCTTTGTGGCTAAATTTAGGGTACTGGAAAAACGCAAGAACATATAAAGATGCGTGTCAAGATATGGCTAGATTATTAGCTGAAAGTGGAGAGTTTTCTAATGTAGATAAATTAGTAGATGTTGGCTTTGGTTTTGGTGAGCAAGATATATTATGGGCACAAGAATTTAATATAAAGAAAATAGAAGGAATTAATATAACACCATTGCATGTGCAAGTAGCTACGCAAAAAGTTAAAAATATAAATTTAGACAATGTAATAAATTATGAAATTGGAAATGCAATTGATTTACCATTTGACAATAAAAGTGTTGATAGGGTAGTTGCACTTGAATCAGCATTCCACTTTAAACCTAGAACAGAATTTTTCAAAGAGAGCTACAGAGTATTAAACGAAAATGGAATACTTGCAATTGCTGATATGGTATCTTTAGATGACGAAACAGTAAATAAAGCATCTCAAGTAAAAGGTAGAAAAGAAATATTTATACCAGATGAAAATGCGATATCAAAATCTATCTATGAAAATCAATTAAAAGAAGCCGGTTTTGATATAGTGAGTTCTTTTTCTATAGCATCATATGTGTACACTGGAGCAAGAAAGTATTTTTATTCAAGAGCTTTAGGCAATGACGTTAACACAGTTATAAAAATTAATGAAAAAGACTTTTTAAGTAAAAAAGGTGCAAGAGTTTGGGGTAATGCATACGGATTATCAGATTATGTTATTTTTATTGCTCGTAAAAAGAAAGAGGTATAAAAAATGGATATGAAATATTCGATTGGTTGGAATTTTGACCCTGAAGTGATAAAACATATAGTTGAAACTGATGAAAAACATCAAATTGAATCTGTATTTGCTAAGTTGAAACAAGATGTTATTGGAGGCGGTAGGGCTTCTAATGTTTTACCATCACTTACAAATAAAGAGTTGCAAGAATCAATAGAATTATGCAATAAAAATGGGATTAAATTTAATTATTTATTGAACCCTATGTGCTTAGGAAATAGAGAATTAAATCCAACTGAACATAAAAAAGTTATTAAATTTATTTATGAGCTTTGTGATATGGGCATATATTCTGTAACTGTTAATTCGCCATATCTGTGTGAGCTTATAAAAAAGCGATTTCCAGATTTAAAAGTAACTATAGGTTTATATGCATACATTTATTCTATTCAGCATGTTAAGTATTGGGAAAGTTTAGGTGCAGATGAATTAACATTACACCATAGAGTTAATAGAAATTTTTCAGAGATTAGACGTATGCTTCAATACACAAAAAACAAAGATATGAAACTAAGGGTAATCGCTAATAATGTGTGTATTCATGATTGTCCATATCAAATCAATCATGGTTGTGGACAAGCGCATGCTAGTCAAGAAAAGGATAAAGACAAGTGTATATATCTAGATTATAACTTGATAAAATGTAATTATACTAAAATATCTGAACCAATGTCGTTATTAGCGTCTGAGTGGATTAGACCAGAAGATGTGCATTACTATGGTGACTTATGTGACGAAGTAGGAAATAATAATTTTTCAATTAAATTGCTTGAAAGAACAAAAACAACAGACTTTTTAAATAGAGTAGTAAGTGCATATATTAAAGAAAATTATGATGGTAATTTAATAGACATACTTACATGGGGAACTAGTAAAAACACGAAAAATATTGATATAAATAGCGTGTACAAAAAAGCTGTTTTATCTAGGTATAATATCCCTAGCTTAAAACAGTATAAAAAAATATTTGACTTACCATCAGTACATATAGATAATAAAAAGTTAGATGGATTTTTAAATAAATTTATAAAAGATTATAGTTGCAACGAGTTTGTATGTGGAACAAAAAACAGTAACAACGAAGATTCTATCACTTGTAATTATTGTAAAAATTGGTCAGACAGAGTTGTTATATACAATAATCAAGAAAAAAATGATTGGGTTGATTTAGCTGATATTGTATTAAACAATTTTAAAGATAGTAAATTTTTTATGAAGTAGATGTTAATTATTTAATTTCATTTCTTTATTTTTTCGCTGACCCCAACATTTATTATAGAGCCACTAAATATAGCTTCTGTAATGCAGTAGAGCCAAAGTCATAAATAACTTTGGCTCTACTGTTTTATTTAAATTAATCTTCTATAATTTCTAAATCTTCTTTTGTTACTACTCGTATTTCTTTTCTTACAAGTAAGCTGTACATAATTGGCACGACATATAAAGTTAATATAGTAGCATATATTAATCCACCTATACAAACTATAGCAATCGGTTGCATCATTGCAGCACCACTACCCATACCTATTGCCATTGTTGATAGCCCTAAAATAGTAGTTAATGCTGTCATAAGTATTGGACGCATTCTAGTTTTACCAGCTGTTATAATAGCTTCTAGTTTATCCATTCCATCTGCACGAAGTTGATTAATATAATCAATCAACACTATACCATTATTTACTATTATTCCAGATAACATTACAAAACCTACAAGAGATATAACACTTATTGTATTGTTAGTTAAAAGCAATGCAAGTAATCCACCAGTGAAAGCAAGTGGTATAGTAAACATAACGATAAATGGAGATAAGAAAGATTGGAATTGAGCAACCATAATTAGATATATTAATACAACAGCCAATAATAATAATAACATAAGTTGTTCTATGGCTTCCATAGTAGATTCATTTTCACCAGCATACTCAATTGTAACACTGTCGTCTAAATCCATAGAATCTATAGTTGATTTAATATCGTTACTTACTAGAGTGATGTTTCTATCATCATTAGTTTCAGCTGTAATGCTTAGAGTCCTACGTTTGTTATCTCTTGATATATGGTTAAGTGTAGTTGAGTCAGTAATTTCTGCAATATCTGTTAATGCTACAGTGCTTTCATTGCCCTCTCTATCAGTAACAGTTAATTTGTAATTTCTTATATCATCTGGAGTAAGGTTTTCAGCTTTTTCATCAACAACTATTACATCTAAATTTTCATCATCTGTAGTCAGTGTTGTAGATGTTGTTTCGCTTTGTATTGATTGAGATAAATCCATAAATACTTGAGCTACTGTAAGCCCTTCTTTCATAGCTTTCTCTTTGTCAACAGTTATTTTGATTTCAGGTGTAGAGTCTTCAATTCCATTGTCAACTGACTCAACACCCTCAATATTTTCTATTTCTTTAGTGATTTGTTCAGAAGTTTCTGCTAATACATTTAAATCATCACTATATACATTTACTGAAACACCACTACCAGATAGAGTATCTAAAGACATAGTAGAGGCTGTAGAAGCGATTACATCAATACCATCTAGACTTTTTTCTTCACTGCATTTTAATTCTATATTTTCAGCAATTGTATTAACTGGTACATTTGAGTTTTCATCTGGTAAGACATACATAGTTACAGATGTTCCACTAGATGCAGTAGAAATTCCCAAAGCTGCTGTTTCTGCACTAGCTCCCACCATAGCGCCGACAGTTTCTACACCGTCAACATCTTGTGCAATTTCTGCAATAGTATCAGTAATAGCCGTTGTTTCTTCAAAAGTTAAATCTTTAGATGTTTCAACAGTAACAGTAATTTGTTCTGCTGCCATATCAGGCATAAATATAAATCCTTTTTGCAAAGTAAAGAATACACTAGATATTAAAACTACAACAGTTAGTATTAATGTAGCTATTCTATGTCTTAAAACAAATTTGGCAGATTTTTCATAAGAGTTAATAAGTTTATCGAATATTTTAGACTCTTTCTTTGGTTTAGATTTTTTAAGTAAACTTTGTGACATAGCAGGTACTAATGTTAAAGCAACAATTAAACTAGCTAATAATGAATAAGCAATAGTTAGTGCAAGGTCTGTAAACAGTTGCCTTGTGATGCCTTGAATAAATACAATTGGAGAAAATACGCAAATTGTTGTAAGAGTTGAGGCAGTTATTGCACCAGCAACTTGAACAGTACCAGATACAGCAGCTTTTATAGCAGATTCTCCTCTGTTTCTGAGTCTATATATGTTCTCTATAACAACAACACTGTTATCAACTAGCATACCAACACCAACAGCAAGACCTGACAATGAAATTATATTAAGAGTAACACCAGAGAAATACATAAGAACAATGGCGAAAATAACACTTAGAGGTATCGAACAAGCAATAATTAATGTAGGTCTAATGTCTTTTAAGAAGAATAAAAGGATAACTATAGCAAGAGCAGCACCGAATAATAGATTTTGAAATACATTATTTATGATTAAGTCTATATAGTCACCTTGATTCATAAGTGAAGTAAAGTGTAATCCCTCGTACTCGCTTGATAGAGCAGTGAAAGCATTAGTAATATTATCAGCTACTACAGCAGTAGCGTAATTTGATTGCTTTGTAAATGATAGCATAACGCCATCGTTGTTGTTTATTTTAGCATAAATTTCATTTGCATTATCAGAAATAAATACATCAGCAACATCAGTAAGGTATATTGGTTCTAAACCATCAATCCCCATATCAAATAGCATTAAATCACTAATTTCATCTTCATTTGCAAATTTATCACCAACTTTTACAAGATAATCCACATTATCTTCTGTTACATATCCTGCAGGCATTGAAAAGTTTTGTGCTGTAAGTATTTGTGATACCATATTCATTGTAATGGTTTTAGTTGCATCAGCACTTTCAATAGCTGTTTCTTTTGCAGTGTCTAATTCGTCCATTCCATTTTCTATTTGAGTAAGGGCTGCGTTTAATTCTTTTTCAGTTGATGTTAGTGTGGACTGAGCAGAAACAATTTCTGTTAAAGCACTACTCATTTCAAAGGTTGCTTGTGAGGATTGCGCTAGCAATTGTTCTTTAGCAGATTGTATTCCAATTTCGCCCTCGTCCAATTGAGTTAGTGCTTTTTCCATTTCTGAAATTCCAGCTTCAATTTGTTTTATACCTTCGTCTAATTGTTTGATTGTATCATCGATTTGCTCTGGCGAAATATTAAAACGTGCTAATGCGTTAATTAGCGTGTCTAATGCAGTGTTTGCAGTATCTAAAGCAATTTGAGCAGTTGTAATAGTTATTGGTAATCTTGTTCTATTTGTATAATAGCTTTCTAATAGTTTATCAAGTTCTTCAAATTCTTCTTGTGTCTTTTTGTATTCATCACTATTTGTGATGGCAGCAATCATTATTTGTTTTTCGCTTGCTGTTAAATCGGGATTGTTTTCTATAGCTTCAATTTGAGTGTTGTACTGTGCTTGCTCAGAGTTTAATCTGCTTAATGTTATCTGAGCTGATTTTAATGTGTTTAATGTGTCGTTTAATTCATCAATATTATTAACTATTTTTTCATATGATGATTTTAACATTAGTAATTGTGCTTTTGTAGAGTTTAAAGAATTAATTTGCTCTTCAAGAGTTGCCATTTCAGATACTAATGATAATTTAGTTTCTAATAATTCCTGTTGTTTTTGGTCTAAGTCTGCTTGTGCTGATGCTAACTGTTCACTTAGTGCTTTTTCTTGTTCATTTAATGTTTCTTTACCTGTTTCAGTTTCTTCTAACCCTTGATTAATTCCATCAAGTCCATCTTCAACTTCTTGTTTAGAGTCTTCAAGTTCTTTTTCAGCATCAGCAAACTCGTTATTTAGTGCTTTTTGTATCTCTTTGTTAACTTCGTTTATCTTATCTTCTGATATTACTACATTTAGTTGTTTTTCTAAAATACCACTTTTTGTGATACTTGCTACACCCTCAATACTTTCTAAGTCGCTAGCTATTGTTTCTTCAACAAATTCAGATATCTCATAGATATCCTTACCCTCCATATCAACAGCGGCAACACTAATTGGCATTAAGTTTGCACTTATTTTCATAATAAAAGGATTGCCTACTGTATCGTCCCACTCTCCTTTTATCATATCGAGTTTTTCTCTTATATCAATTGTAGCTGTATCCATATTTGCATCTTCTGTAAATTCAAGCATTATAGTTGAGTAGTTTTCACCTGCTACAGAAGACACACTAGTTATATTTTCAAGTGTTGACATACTCTCTTCTAGTGGCTTATTGATAGTCTCTTCAACTTCCTCTGGGCTAGCACCAGGGTATGTAGTCATAACAATTACATACGGAAATTCCATATTAGGTAGTAAGTCTGGAGTCATATTAATAAAAGACATTACGCCTAACACAAGCACTACTATAACTGCGACTACAACGGTTAAAGGTTTTTTAACACTAAATTTTGCAAACAAAAGAATACACTCCTCAAATTAAAATTATCTTTTAATTATAACTTATTTTTAAGTGATAATCAACATAAAATAATTAAAGAATAAAGAAATTTTCTTGACTTTCTTAGTACAAGCAAATATACTAAATATAACGGAGAGGCAATAATTTTATAATATAAAAGGAGTGTTATTACTTGAGCAAATTGCTTAAATACTTTAAAAAATCAATAGTACCAATACTTATGATAGTGGTATTATTATTTGTACAGGTGTACTGCGACTTGTCATTACCAGAGTATATTTCTAACATTGTAAATATTGGTATTCAACAAGGTGGAATTAGTGAAGCTAGACCACTAGAGATTAGAGAATCACAATTAGATATTTTAGAATATTTTATGGAAGATGACGAAATAGCGTTGATTAACGAAAATTATAATCAACAGACAAAAGATGGTCAAGATGTTATGGTGTTGAATGAAGATGTAAGTGACGAAGTTACCGAGGAGTTAAACGAAGCGTTTAGAGTGCCTATGACAACAGTAGCTTTTTTAAACAACACAGAAGATGAAAAAATGAAAGAGGCTACTAGCCAGTTGATTGCAACTTTACCAGCGGGAATGGTAGAAGAAGATGCAACATTTACAGATGTATTACAAGTAATGCCAGAAGAACAAAGAGAGCAAATATTAAATTCAATGGACGAACAGCTAAGTGCTATTGATGATTTAGATGTTGCGATGACTGAGCAAATGGCTATAGCATATGTGAGAGCAGAGTATGAATCATTAAATATTGATTTAGATAGTATTCAAATGGACTATATAATTAATGCAGGATTACTTATGGTTATGTTTACAGTAATAAGTATTATATGTGCTAGTATAGTTGCATTTTTAGCAGCAGTTGTAGGCTCTAAATTTTCACGTGATTTAAGAAGTAATGTGTTTAAACAAGTAATAGGATTTTCTAATAAAGAGTATAACAATTTCTCTACAGCGTCTTTAATTACAAGATGTACAAATGATATACAACAAATTCAGTTTTTAGTAATTATGGTATTAAGAATGGTGATTTATGCTCCGATTTTAGGATTTGGTGCATTAATAAAAGTATTTGATACTGGTGCTAGTATGACATGGGTTATAGCAGTAGCAATTGGTGCAATTTTCCTAGTAGTGTTAACGTTAGTAGGACTTGCAATGCCAAAATTCAAAGTATTACAATCATTAATAGACAGATTAAACTTAGTATCAAGAGAAATAGTAACAGGTGTACCAGTAATCAGAGCATTTAGCAGAGAAAAACACGAAGAAGAAAGATTTGATGTTGCCAATACTAATTTGATGAAGACAAACCTATTTGTAAATAAAATAATGGTGCTTATGATGCCACTTATGTTCTTTACAATGAATGTAATTTGCGTGTTAATTGTATGGGTAGGTGCAGGTGAAGTTGGTCAAGGTACAATGCAAGTTGGTAACTTGATGGCGTTTATTCAGTATACAATGCAAATAATAATTGCATTCTTAATGCTATCTATGATTAGTATAATGGTTCCAAGAGCGTTAGTATCTGCTGGTAGAGTTGCAGAAATTATAGAAACAAAAGTAACAGTAGTAGACTCACAAAAACCTGTAAAAATGGATAAATCAAAAGAGGGAATAGTAGAGTTTAAAAATGTATCGTTTGCATATCCAGGAGCAGAAAAAGAGGTTTTAACTGATATAAGTTTTGTAGCTAAGCCTAGTCAAACAACAGCATTTATAGGAAGTACGGGAAGTGGTAAGTCTACCCTTATAAACTTAATACCTAGGTTTTTTGATGTAACAAAAGGTAGTATTGAAGTGTCTGGAGTGGACATCAAAAATATAAGTAAAAAAGACTTGAGAGATGAAATAGGATATGTCCCACAAAAAGGAATATTATTCTCTGGAGATATAGAATCTAATATAAGTTATGGTACAGATAAGTTAACTGAGGAGCAATTAGAGAGAGCATCGAGAATATCACAGTCATTAGAGTTTATTAACGAAAAAGAAGAAAAATATCAAACAGCTATAGCTCAAGGAGGTACAAATGTATCTGGAGGACAAAGACAAAGATTATCAATAGCTAGAGCAATTGCAAAAGAGCCGAAAATATATATTTTTGATGATAGTTTCTCAGCGCTTGATTACAAAACAGATGTAGCACTTAGACGTGCTTTAAATGAAGAAACTTCAGATAGTACAATATTAATAGTAGCACAAAGAATAAGTACAGTTTTAAACGCTGAACAAATAATTGTGCTTGATAATGGAACAATAGCTGGTATAGGAACTCATAAAGAGTTGATGGAGAGCTGCGAAGTATACAAGCAAATTGCACAATCACAATTGTCAGAGGAGGAGATTAAAAATGGCTAATGAAAATCAAAATCCACGACAAAACAAGCAAGGTATGGGAATGAGAGGACCTGGAGGAGGCCCTGGACCTGCAATGGGAACTGGCGAAAAAGCAAAAGATTTAAAAGGCTCAATGAGCAAACTATTTAAATATATGGGCAAATATAAAATTGCTTTACTTATAGTAACAGTTTTTGCAGTTGCCGGAACAATATTTAATATTCTAGGGCCTAAAATTTTAGGTAATGCTACTACAGAAATATTTAATGGTCTTATAAGTATGGTGTCTGGTGGTAGTGGAATTAATTACGATAAAATTGCTGATATATTAGTAATGTTAATTATTTTATATGTTATAAGTGCAATATTTAATTTTATTCAAGGATTCTTGATGACTAATATCGCACAAAAAATAACATATAAAATGAGAAAAGATATATCTGAAAAAATTAACAAATTACCAATGAATTACTTTGATACAAGACAAACAGGTGAAATTTTATCTGTTATTACAAATGACATAGATACATTATCTACAAATTTAAATCAAAGTGCATCACAAATAATAACTTCAATAACTACTATAATCGGTGTTTTAGTTATGATGTTTAGCATTAACTGGATGATGACATTGATAGCTTTAGTAGTACTACCAATTTCTTTAGGTGTTGTTGGTATTATTGTTAAAAAATCTCAAAAACACTTTAAGGCACAACAAGACTATTTAGGTCATATAAATGGTCAAGTTGAAGAAACTTTTGGTGGGATAAATGTTGTTCAAGCGTTCAATAAAGAAGAGGAAACTATAGATAGCTTTGAAAAAGATAACGATATGCTATATAAGTCATCGTGGAAATCTCAATTTTTATCTGGGCTTATGCAACCAATTATGATGTTTATAGGTAACTTAGGCTATGTTGCTATCGCTGTATTAGGTGGATACTTAGTAATAAATGGAACAATAGCTGTCGGTGATATACAATCATTTATACAATATGTTAGAAGTTTTACTCAACCAATTTCTCAAGTGGCACAAGTATCTAACTTATTACAATCAATGGCTGCAGCATCTGAGAGGATTTTTGAATTTTTAGAAGAAACAGAAGAAAATCAAGAAGCAGAAAACCATGCTAAAAAAGATGGAAAAAATGTTTTACCTAGTGATATTATTGGAGAAGTTAACTTTGAAAATGTGCGTTTTGGTTATAATAAAGATAAAATCATAATAAATAATTTTTCTTCAAATATAAAACAAGGGCAAAAGATAGCTATAGTAGGTCCAACTGGAGCTGGTAAAACCACAATGGTTAAGTTGTTGTTAAGATTTTATGATGTTGTAGATGGAAAGATTTTAATTGATAAATATAACGTAAAAGATTTTGATAGGAGAGAGCTTAGAGAAGTTTTTGGAATGGTACTTCAAGATACATGGTTATTCTCTGGAAGTATAATGGAGAATATCAGATATGGTAGACTTGATGCAACTGACGAAGAAGTAATAGAAGCAGCAAAAGCAGCACACGTTCATAATTTTATTCAAACATTACCAGATGGATATAATATGATATTGAATGAAGATGCTACTAATATTTCACAAGGTCAAAAACAGTTGCTTACAATTGCTAGAACAATCTTAGCAGACCCTAAAATATTAATTTTAGACGAGGCGACAAGCTCAGTAGATACTAGAACAGAAGTACGTATACAAAAGGCTATGAATAACTTAATGGACGGTAGAACAAGTTTTGTTATAGCACATAGATTATCTACAATAAAAGACGCCGATATAATACTAGTTATGAAAGATGGCGATATATTAGAGCAAGGAAACCACGAAGATTTATTAAAAGCGAATGGTTTTTATGCATCTTTATATTATTCTCAATTTGAGGACGCGTCATAAAAATGAACTAAAATACAGATAAAAAACAGGACAGGGAAGCAAAATTCCTAGTCCTGTTTTAGTGTTTTGAGATAACACGCTAACCACTATCTTATTCATATATAGTAAAATAATAATTTAGTACAATTTACTATAAATTTACTATATTTTTTTATATAAAAAAATATATATAATGTTGACATAATATATATATTATGCTAATATATATATTATGAAAGGGGAATTCTTATGAAAATTTTATGTAAAAAAAATAATTTTAACTGTTTTAAAAAAGTCAAAAAGGTTCTATTGTGTTGTTTAATTATGTTGTTTGCGATTATAACATTATGTAGTGGATATTTAGGTGTTACTGTTGGTGCTGTAGAAAATATAAATTTTATGGATAACAATAATGTAGAAGCCACTTTTTTAAAGGATTTACCTAGCGTTAAGATAAATCAAAATTTATTGAATAATGATAATAAGTTGAATGAAACTCTTGCTAGTTATACAGTTTCGCCAACTAAAACAATTGTTAAAAATCTTTATAGTTCTACCACAGGAAGTAAATTGGGGAATGCTACATTAGTATATAAAACACAAATTATTGGTGGGCGACCTCAGTTTTTATATAGCACAGTTAAACTAGGTTGGAATATAACTGCTAGTGGTTGGAGATTGATGGGAAATCCAGTAATTGATTATTCTAATGATTGCATAAAAGTTAATTTTTCATTAAATAAATATGGAATATTAAATGATAGTGCCCATGTTTATTTTTACCCATAATTTTAGGAGGTATTCAGTTGAAAAATAATACTTGTATAAAATGTAATTTCTTAAATGATCCAAACGCTATATATTGTCAGCAATGTGGCAATAAAGTTGCTAAAAAATCTCTTAAAAAATTTGCTAGCAATTTACAATTTGGAAGTCTAGCCGGAATGGGTAGCAAGGGTGTATCTGTAGCACCTATTGTAGGTGTTGAGATGGATAAAGCACATAACAACAAATTCCATGCTAATAAGGTGAAAGTACTAAAACATTTTGTTCTTGACGATGGTTCTTGGTTTTGTCCTTACTGTGGAAACAAAAATAAAAGAACTGATAAATTATGTGTTGAATGTTCTAGTGAATGTCCTTAATTTAAAGTTGTATAGTGTTAAGTGATGATTTAAAACAGGACAGGGAAGTAAAATTCCTTGTCCTGTTTAATTTTGTGCGAAACTATGTGTTCACCCCAAAAAAATCTAACATTTA
The DNA here is from genome assembly GCA_964369405.1 of uncultured Eubacteriales bacterium. Taxonomy (GTDB): domain Bacteria; phylum Bacillota; class Clostridia; order Oscillospirales; family Acutalibacteraceae; genus CAYJFG01. The sequence continues at coordinate 34,759 of CAYJGB010000011.1, read as the reverse complement.
TTACATTTGTTCATCTAGCATATCTCCAGTATCTGTTCCCATTTCGTCATCACTTGTAGAACTGTCTTCATCGTCTAGCATATCACTGTCGCTATTGTTAGTCATATCGCTTGTAGTTGTATCAGTTGTACTTTCTGTATCTTTAGTATTATCTGTTATTGTCCCACTTCCGCCTTCACCGATTTGTCCATCTTCAGCGTTACAAGCAACTAAAGTAAGACATAATACAGCAATTGCAACTACTATAATAATACACTTTCTCATTTGTGTTCTCCTTTAAATCTATTTACCTATAAATTATAGGTACTTAAATATTATTTACAAAACAATAAAAAATATTTATATTACTTCTGCTAAATCTTTCTTTAGTTTTTTTATTATCTTTTTTTCAAGTCTTGATATGTAAGATTGAGATATATTAAGTATTAATGCAACTTCTTTTTGCGTATGTTCTTTATATCCACCTAATCCAAACCGTAGTTGCATTATCTGTTTTTCTCTATCATTTAGTTTATTTACTGCATGATTAAGTAAGATACAGTCTGTTTCTTGCTCAATATTCTTATTAACTACATCGTTATCACTTCCTAGGATATCGCTTAGTAAAAGCTCATTGCCGTCCCAATCAATGTTTAGTGGCTCATCTATTGAAATTTCATTTTTCAGTTGCGAACTTTTTCTTAAAAACATCAATATTTCGTTTTCTATACATCTTGAGGCATAAGTTGCAAGTTTAATATTTTTTTCTGGTTTAAACGTATTAACTGCTTTAATTAGTCCGATAGTTCCAATAGATATTAAATCTTCAACACCTGCACCACTCGTTTCAAACTTTTTAGCGATATAAACAACTAATCGTAAATTGTGCGTTATTAAAGGCTCTCGTGCATCTTCTACACCGTTTTGAATTGCCTCCATAATTTTTTGCTCTTCTTCAGCTTTAAGTGGTGGTGGCAATGTGTGCGGACCGTTGATGTAAAATATCTCTTCTTTCTTCAAAAATAGTGATAAAACTTTTTGCTTGATTTTTTTAAATATATTCATAGTATACCTCCGTTATTTTAATTTAGACATTCGATGTTTATTATTGCTTTGTAATTATCACTTAGTTGCTTGTCATCACAAATTGCTATGTATGAATCTTTTGTACAAAGTTTTTCATCTATATAAATTTTTTCAGGTTTAAAAGCTGGCATTAAACCACTTGAATTAACAGTGTTAAATGGTATCATTCTTATGCTTTTATTTGTAATATAAAATTCATTAAAATTTTTATCAGAAATTAGATATTTTTTAATGTCATTTGAAATAATATTACTAATGGCTTTTTCTTGAACTACTATAACAGGAGATAAAGAAAAAGGTTCTTTTAGAGAATTACCAGTATCTATTTTTGCTATGAGATTACAACTGTTTCCAAGATTTTCTATTTTTAACTTGCAAAAAACTTTTTTAGGTAGATTAATAGATATAAATTTATTAATTGTCCATACAATTAAATAACTAAGTAAAGACGATAAAATTATTATCAAAGGTGGAATATCAAAATATACGGTACTATTGTTAATAACCATACCCATAGGAGTAAAAATAAACCAAACAGCAATCATAGACCCTAAGAAAAGAAAAGTGACTAAATAGAAAACTAATAAGTTTTTAATAAATGTTTTTTGGTTACCGAAACCGAAAGTAATGAGTATTATAATTAATGCAATAATAAATTTTATAAAAAAATTTAGAAAAGAATTTAAAGGAGGAAAAAGAATTAAAATAGATGTTATAGCACCAAAAGTAGCACCTAAAAATAGCCTTAATTTTCTAACGCTTACCTTGTTAAATTTAACTGTGCCTAACAAAATAAAATAGTTTATAAAAATATTTAATGAAATTAGTACATCTAGATATACAGTTTGAATAAAAAATCACCCCAATACAAAATTTCGTGTTAATTTTCAAAGAATTGTTAATAATATTATTACATACGTAATTAAAATTAATTGTCACAATATGGAAAATATATTTTGGAGGTGCAAAAATGCTTGTTGGTATATGTATAGGATTAGTAGTAGGTTGTACAATTGGAGTAGGTATAATGTGTTTATTTCAAATTAGCAAGAGAGATAAATAAAAATATAAAAATTATTTCTAATATTTGTACTAAATATCAAAAAGGTATTGACTAATTTATGGAAATTCGATAAAATTAAGTAATATTGTATTTGGTGGTGATTAGGTGGCGTTAGAAACTATTCAAAAGTTAAAAAATGCAGAAACTCAAGCAGTTAGCATTGAAGAAGTAGCAAGAATAAAAGCTGAAGACATTATAAAGAAAGCACAAAACCAGTCAAAAGAATTGATTGAGCAATGTGTAAGTGTTTCAGAAAGTAATGCTCAAAAGCAAAAAGAACAATCTGAAAAAGCTGTTGCTCAAAGTATGGAAAAAGCTAAAGAACAATCGAAAATTGAAGTTGAATCACTAAATGTTGAAGCAATGAAGAAACAGAATGAAGTAACAAAGAAAATTGCTGAATTGATAATTTAAAAGTTATCAAAATAATATAGGAGGTGTTAATTTTTGGCAGTTCTTGAGATGAAGCGTATTAATATATATGCACTCAAAAAAAATAGAAAAGCTATACTTGAAGAAATTCAAAGGCTAGGCGCTGTGCAAGTAGAAAATTTAAATCTTGATGATAAATCTTTTGTAAAAGAGAATACATCGCAAAAACAAGCTTTATTTTTAAAATCTTCTTCTAGTGCAGGACAAGCGTTTGAAATACTAGATAGCTATACAAAAGAAAAAAAATCTATGCTATCAATGTTTGAGGGTAGAGTACCTATATCAGTAGATAATTACTACAAGTATGTAGATGACACAAAAGAAATAATGCGTGTTGCATACGATATAATAGCTAAACAAAAGGCAATACTTGACTACAACTCAGAGATTAGCAAATGGGAAAATCAAATAGAATCACTTATACCATGGCAAGATTTTGATATTTCTATGAGATTTAAAGGCACAACTTATACAACTGCTTTTATAGGAACATTACAAGAACAAATAAGTTATGAAGATATTATGACAAAACTTATTAAGAGCAAAGAAGAGGATTTGCAAGTATCATTAGAAATTGTAAGTCAAAGCGATGTTCAAACTTGTATATTTGTTGTGTGTAAAACAGAAGATGAAGAAATAATAAGCGAAGCTTTAAGAAGTTTAGGTTTTTCTAAGCCTACTTTCTCTTCTAAGTATGTGCCACTAGAAAGAATTAAAGAACTAAAAGAAAGAATTAAAAATGCTCAAAAATCAATCAATGAGTGTGAAGAAATAATTATTGATTACAAGGGTATGAAAAATTCATTAAAATTTATAGAAGATTACTTTGTTATGAGAAGTGAAAAATACGAAGTAATTGAGAGTTTAGAAAACTCAAAACATACATTTATGCTAACAGGTTATATTGTTGCAGATTGTGCAAGCAAGTTAGAAAAAAAATTGTCAGAAGATTTTGATGCAGTAGTTGAGATTGAAGACATAAAAGCAAATGAAGTAGCACCAGTAGCATTAAAAAACAATAAACTTACTGCTCCTGTCGAGAGTGTTCTTGAAACATATAGTATGCCTAAAAAAGGTGAAATTGACCCAACTGCTATAATGGCGATATTTTATTATTTGTTTTTTGGTATGATGTTCTCTGATGCTGGTTACGGTATCATTATGACTTTAGGTTGTGCATTTGTACTTTTAAAATTTAAAAATATGGAATCAGGGCTTAAAAAGAGTGTTCAAATGTTTTTAGGTTGTGGTATTAGTACAACGTTCTGGGGTTTTATGTTTGGTGGCTTCTTCGGAGATGCAATCACAATTATAGCTAAAACATTTTTCAACACAGATATTGTATTGCAACCACTATGGTTTAACCCTATAGAAGGTTCAAATTCAGTTACACTATTAATGGTATGTTTCTTGTTTGGTATAATACATTTGTTTGTAGGTTTAGCTCTACAAGGATATATGCACATTAAAAATGGTAGACCACTAGATGCTATTTACGATGTGCTAAGTTGGTACTTATTAATAGGTGGTGGAATATTAGCGCTTCTTACTCAAGATATGATGATGACTATGACAGGTTTTGTACTACCATCTTATTTCTTAACAATTGGTGGAATTTGTGCTGGTATCGGTGCATTACTAATCGTACTATTTGGTGGCAGAGGCTCAAAACCAGTAAAAAGATTACTAAAAGGTGCGTATGGTTTATATGGTGCTACAGGTTATCTAAGTGATTTATTATCTTATTCAAGATTATTAGCTTTAGGACTAGCTACTGGAGTTATTGCTCAGGTATTTAATCAAATTGCTTCTATCGCTGGCAATGGTATAATTGGTATTCTAATATTTATACCAGTATTCATTGTAGGCCATACATTAAACATAGGTATAAATGCACTTGGTGCATATGTTCACACAAACCGTTTACAGTTTGTAGAGTTCTTCGGTAAGTTCTACGAGGGTGGAGGAGAAAAATTCAACCCTTTCAAAATAAATACAAAACACTTTAAAATCAAGGAGGAAATTTCTAATGGATAATTTAGGATTATTTTTTGCACTATTAGGTGCAGCAGTAGCAACATTTTTAGCAGGTACAGGTTCAGCAATAGGTGTAGGTAAAGCCGGTGTGGCAGCAGCTGGTGCAATAGCTGAAGACCCATCAAAATTCGGTAAAATTCTTATATTCCAACTTCTACCAGCTACACAAGGTATCTACGGACTTTTAGTTGCTTTCTTAATACTTACAAATATTGGTATTTTAGGTGGTTCTACAGATATATCTCTTCTTAAAGGTTTATTATATTTTGCTGCTAGTTTACCAATTGCATTTGCAGGTTTATTCTCAGCTATTCACCAAGGTAAATGTGCTGTTGCAGGTATTGGTACCATTTCTAAAAAAGAAGAGCTATTTGGTAAAACACTATTACTTCCAGCAATGGTAGAAACATATGCTATCTTAGCGTTACTTATATCTATGTTAGCTGTATTTGCTATCCCTGGATTAGCTGTATAATCCAAGTTTAAAATTTATTGAACAGGAGAGACGATGTCTTATGGCTGGAATAGATAAAATAATTGAGCAAATTATTAGTCAAGCAGAAGATAATGCAAAAAAAATTACTGATGAAGCAAATGCTGAAGCTACTAATATTTTAACTCAAGCAAGAGAAGACGGACAAGCAAAAGCACAAGTGATATCACAAAAAAGTGAAATCCAATCTAAAGATATAGTGGCAAGAGGTCAAAGTGCAGCTGCTTTATATATTAGAAAAGAAAATTTAAAAGCAAAACAAGATATAATAACTAAAATGCTTAAAAATGCTAAGCAAGCAATATTAAATTTATCAGATAAAGAATATTGTGACATAATACTTAAAATGATTGAAAAACATTCTACTAACGAAGTTGGATTTATTTCATTTAATAGTAAAGATGTTAAAAGGATTTCAAGTATCGAAAGTAATTTCAAGAAATTTAACTTAACATTATCAGATAAAACTGTAAACATAGATGGTGGTTTTATATTAATCTATGGTGATATTGAAGAAAATTGTTCAATAACAGCATTGTTTGATGGAGCAGATGAAAAACTTCAAGACGAAGTTTCTAGTATGTTATTTTCAAAGTAAAAGGGGTGTATTAAACTTTGTCAAAGGAATACACATATGCAGTTGCCCGTATAAGAGCAAAAGAGTTAGGGTTACTTACAAAACAAGATTTAGATACTTTAATACAAACAAAAGATTATGACGAGGCTATACGTTTTCTTTTTGATAAAGGATATGGCGAAGATGAAAAAGTAAAAAACGCTGAAGAAATTATTAAAAAAGAAAATGAAAAGACTTGGGAATTAATGAGTGAACTTGTAGATGATTTAAACGAACTTGATATTTTTACAATTCCAAACGATTTTCATAATTTAAAAGTTTCTATTAAGGCAGTTACAAGAGATATTACGCCTGTGAATATGTTTGTAAATAACGGAAACATTGAACCTCAAGTTATTTACGAGGCTGTAAAATCAAGAAATATGTCTTCACTACCAAATTATTTAAGTGAATGTGGTAAAGAAGCATTAACAGCACTTTTACAAACAAGTGATGGACAATTGTGCGATATAATTGTAGATAGAGCATCTTTAGAAGAGTTGAGCCGATTAGGTTTAAATGCTGACAATGATATTATTAGATTATACACAGAACTATCTGTTGCATCTACAAATATAAAAATAGCTGTAAGATGTAATAAAACAGAAAAATCACTTGAATTTATTTCCAAGTGTTTAGCTAATTGTTCAACGCTTAATGTAGATATGTTAGCAAAAGCTGCTAGCAAATCACTAGAAGATATATACAATTACTTATCATACACTAGTTATTCTGGTGCAGTAGAGGCACTTAAAAAGTCACCTACTGAATTTGAAAAATGGTGTGATAACTTATTGATGGAGAAAATGAAGACACAAAAATGGGAACCATTTACAATAGGTCCTTTAGTAGCTTATGTTATTGCTAGAGATACTGAGATAAAAGCAGTTAGGATTATCTTGTCAGCAAAGCTCAATAATTTAGATACAGAAATTGTAAAAGAAAGATTGAGGGATATGTATGTATAGAATAGCAGTAATAGGCGATAGAGATAGTATATATGGATTTCAAGCTTTAGGTCTTGATGTAAAATGCATTGAACATGGAGAAGATGCATTTGAAACAATAAAAAAAGTATGCTCAAGTAATTATGCAGTAGTATATATTACAGAGGCAATAGCAGCTCAATATGAAAAAGAACTAGAGCATTATAGCGAGCTACAGATTCCTGCAATTATACAAATACCAGGTATTACAGGTAATACTGGTAAAGGTATTCTAAATGTTAAGAAATCTGTAGAAAAAGCTGTAGGTTCAGATATCATATTTAACAATTAAAATAAATCCATTGAAGGGATTGATACTTTAAAATGAGTACAGGTATAATTAAAAAAGTTGCAGGACCTTTAGTAATTGCTGAAGGTATGCGAGATGCAAATATGTTTGACGTTGTTCGTGTTAGCTCACAAAGACTTATCGGTGAGATAATCGAAATGCACGGAAGTGATGCATCAATTCAAGTATATGAGGAAACATCAGGTTTAGGACCTGGTGAGCCTGTTGAGTCTACAGGTTCACCACTTAGCGTTGAGCTAGGACCTGGGCTTATAGGTAGCATTTATGACGGTATACAAAGACCTCTTGATGATATTATGAAAATATCTGGTACAAACTTAGAAAGAGGAGTTGAAGTACCGTCTTTAAAAAGAGATAGCAAATGGAAATTTGTAGCTACTGCAAAAACAGGCGATAAAGTATCTACTGGTGATATACTAGGTACTGTTCAAGAAACTGAAATTGTAGAGCAAAAAATTATGGTTCCACATAAAGTGACAGGTACAATCAAATCTATTAATAGTGGCGAATTTACAGTAACAGATGTTATTGCTGTTGTTACTACTGATGATGGTAAAGATATAGATGTTACACTTATGCAAAAATGGCCTGTTCGTGTTGGTAGACCATATAAAAGAAAATTATCTCCAGATATGCCTTTAGTTACTGGTCAAAGAGTTATTGATACACTTTTCCCAATTGCAAAAGGTGGTGTTGCAGCTGTTCCGGGACCATTTGGTAGTGGTAAAACTGTAGTTCAGCATCAGCTAGCAAAATGGGCAGAGGCAGATATAATTGTATATATTGGTTGTGGTGAGCGTGGAAACGAAATGACCGACGTTCTAAACGAATTCCCAGAACTTATTGACCCTAAAACAGGCTATTCACTTATGAAAAGAACTGTTTTAATCGCTAATACTTCTGATATGCCTGTTGCTGCTCGTGAAGCATCAATTTACACAGGTATTACAATTGCTGAATACTTTAGAGATATGGGCTTTTCAGTTGCGTTAATGGGAGATTCTACATCAAGATGGGCAGAGGCGTTAAGAGAAATGTCTGGACGTCTTGAAGAAATGCCAGGTGAAGAAGGTTATCCTGCTTACTTAGGTAGTAGACTTGCTCAATTCTATGAAAGGGCAGGTAGAGTTATTGCATTAGGTAGTGCAAATACACAAGGTGCGTTATCTGTAATTGGAGCTGTATCACCTCCAGGTGGAGATATTTCTGAACCAGTATCTCAAGCTACACTTAGAATAGTAAAAGTGTATTGGGGACTAGACTCACAGTTAGCATACAAACGTCATTTCCCAGCTATTAACTGGCTTAGAAGTTACTCATTGTATTTAGATACAATGTCAAATTGGTTTAACACAACTGTAGCTGATGACTGGATGGAATGTAGACATAGTATGATGGCACTGTTACAAGATGAAGCAGAGCTTGATGAAATAGTAAAACTAGTTGGTATGGACGCTTTGTCAGCACCAGATAGAATTAAGCTAGAAGCAGCAAGAGCAATAAGAGAAGACTTCTTACACCAAGATGCATTCCACGAGGTAGACACATATACACCACTGGAAAAACAACATATGATGATGCATTTAGTGTTAGAATATTATAAACAAGCAGCAAGTGCATTAGAACAAGGTGCAACAGTTAATAATCTTGTAAGTATGCCAATTAGAGAAAGATTAGGTCGTTTTAAATATGTGGAAAACGATAAAATAGAACAAGAATTTAAAAATGTATTAGAACAGCTTAAAGTTGATATGGGAAATGTTATAGCGAAAGGAGGAGATTTCTAATGCCAAAAGAGTATAGAACCATTGAAGAAGTAGCAGGACCGCTTATGTTAGTACGTGGTGTTGAAAATGTTGCGTATAACGACTTAGGAGAAATTGAGCTTGCTAGTGGAGAAAAAAGAAGATGTAAAGTTTTAGAGATTAATGGTACAGATGCTTTAGTACAGTTATTTGAAAGTTCTGCTGGTATTAACTTATCAAATAGTAAAGTAAGATTTTTAGGCAGAAGTATGGAACTAGGTGTTAGTGAAGATATGCTTAGTCGTGTTTTTGACGGACTAGGTAGACCAATTGATGACGGTCCAGAAATTTTACCTGAAAAACGTATGGATATAAATGGACTTCCAATGAATCCAGCTGCTAGAAATTATCCTCAAGAGTTTATCCAAACAGGTGTTTCTGCTATCGATGGGCTTAACACACTAGTTCGTGGACAAAAACTACCTATATTTTCAGCATCTGGCTTACCACATGCTAACTTAGCAGCCCAAATCGCTAGACAAGCTAAAGTACGTGGTACAACTGAACCATTTGCCGTTGTGTTTGCTGCAATGGGTATTACATTTGAAGAGTCTAACTACTTTATTGAAAGTTTTAAAGAAACTGGTGCTATAGATAGAACTGTTATGTTTGTAAACTTAGCTAACGACCCTGCTATCGAGCGTATAGCAACTCCACGTATGGCACTTACAGCTGCTGAATATTTAGCATTTGAGGCAGGTATGCACGTATTAGTTATCATGACAGATATTACAAACTATGCTGATGCACTTCGTGAAGTTTCTGCTGCTAGAAAAGAAGTTCCAGGACGTCGTGGTTATCCAGGATATATGTATACTGACCTTGCAACACTATACGAGAGAGCAGGAAGACAAAAAGGTAAAAATGGTAGTATTACACTTATACCAATTTTAACAATGCCTGAAGATGATAAAACTCATCCAATCCCAGACTTAACAGGATACATCACAGAAGGACAAATTATTTTAAGTCGTGACCTGTACCGTAAAAACGTTGCTCCACCAATAGATGTATTACCATCTTTATCACGTTTAAAAGATAAAGGTATTGGAGATAAAAAAACAAGAAAAGACCATGCGAATACAATGAACCAATTGTTTGCAGCTTACGCTAGAGGTAAAGATGCAAAAGAATTAATGGTAGTATTAGGTGAAGCAGCTCTTACAGATATAGATAAACTATATGCAGAGTTTGCAGAAGCATTTGAAAAAGAATATGTTTCTCAAGGTTATGAAACAAATAGAGATATTGAAGAAACTCTAAACTTAGGTTGGAAACTACTTTCAATATTACCTAGAAGCGAGCTAAAAAGAGTTAAAGATGAATTTTTAGACGAGTATTATGGAAAATTTTAATTTGAGGTGACTTAAAAATGGCTTCAACCACAATAAATCCTACAAGAATGGAGCTTACTCGTCTTAAAAAGAAATTAGTCACAGCTATAAGAGGACATAAGCTTTTAAAAGATAAAAGAGATGAGTTAATGCGTCAATTTTTAGACTTAGTTAAAGAAAATAAAGAACTAAGAGAAAAAGTTGAAGTTGGCATTGAAAAAGCTAATAAAAATTTCGTTTTAGCAAGAGCTTGTATGTCAGACGAAATTTTAAACACTGCTTTAATTGCTCCAAAACAAGAAGTTTCTCTTGAAGTATCTTCAAAAAATGTTATGAGTGTAGATATTCCAATCTATAACTATAACACTAGAACATCAGATTCTAACGATATATTTTCTTATGGTTTTGCATACACATCATCAGATTTAGATGGAGCAGTAAAATCACTAGCAGATATTTTCCCAGATATGTTAAGACTTGCAGAGTGTGAGAAATCGTGTCAATTAATGGCAGCAGAGATAGAAAAAACAAGACGTAGAGTTAATGCCTTAGAGCACGTTATGATTCCAGAAACACAAGCAAATATCAAATATATAACTATGAAGTTAGATGAAAATGAAAGAAGTACTCAAATTAGACTTATGAAAGTTAAAGATATGATGCTTAAAGAAGCACATGGTTATAAATAAAACTAAAATAAAGCCATTCAAAAAAATTGTTTGGCTTTATTTTTTTAAACATAATTGTAAAACACTTTACATTTGAAAGATTTATGGTGTTGTATAATAAGGTTATAAAATTTTTAAGGAGAATTTAGTTATGAAAAATTACAATATAGTTTTATTAAAAGGTGACGGAATTGGGCCTGAAATAGTTGATGAAGCTGTTAAGGTTCTTGACAAGGTAGCAGAAAAAAACAACTTTACAGTTACATACGACTTTGCAGATTTAGGTGGTATTGCAATTGATAACACAGGAGTTCCATTACCACAAATTACTATAGATAAATGCAAGAAAGCAGATTCAGTTCTATTAGGTGCAGTAGGTGGACATAAGTGGGACACATTACCAGGAAACCTTCGTCCAGAAGCAGGACTTTTAGGAATTAGAGGAGAATTAGGACTTTTTGCTAATTTAAGACCGGCAGTAATTTTTGAACCATTAAAAAGTGCATCTCCAATTAAAGACGAAATCATAGGTGATGCTCTTGATATAATGGTTGTACGTGAGCTAACAGGTGGCATTTACTTTGGTGAGCGTGGAAGAAATGAAGTTGACGGCATAAACAGTGCTTATGATACTGAGATGTATACTGTACCAGAAATTGAAAGAATTGCAAGAGTTGCTTTTAATATGGCAAGTAAACGTTCAAAAAGACTTACTAGTGTAGATAAAGCAAATGTGCTTGAATCATCAAGATTATGGAGAGAAACAGTTATAAAGGTAGCAGAAGAGTTCCCAGAAGTTGAACTTAGCCATATGTATGTAGATAACTGTGCTATGCAACTTGTTAGAAACCCAGGACAGTTTGATGTTATAGTTACATCTAATATCTTTGGTGATATTTTATCAGATGAAGCATCTATGATAAGTGGCTCTATTGGTATGCTTGCATCTGCAAGTTTAAACGCTCAAAAAGCTGGATTATATGAACCAATACACGGTTCAGCACCAGATATAGCAGGGCTTGGAATTGCAAACCCACTAGCGACAATTTTATCAGTAGCTATGATGCTTAAATATTCTTTAGGTGAAGAAGAAGCATCAAACCAAATTGAGTTTGCTGTAAATGAAGCATTAAAAGAATATAGAACACCAGATATATATACAGAGGGAACAACTAAAGTTAACTGTGTAGAAATGGGAGATAAAGTTTGCACATATCTATAATTATAGAGAAGAGGTGTAACCGTGAGATTTGATATTCATACACACATTTTACCAGAAATAGATGACGGTGCAAAAAGTGTTGAAGAGTCAGTAGCATTAGTCCAAAAACTATCTTCACAAGGTGTAACTCATATTGCACTTACATCACACTATTACTCAGACCAAGAGAGTTTAGAAGATTTCTTAGAAGATAGGGAAGTAGCATATAATAAATTTTTGCAAGTAGCTCCTAAAAATGTTACGTACACCCTAGGTGCAGAAGTATATTTTTCTCAATATTTATTAAACAATAAATCAATCAGTGAACTTTGTTATAAAGGAACTAATAAAATTTTACTAGAATTTCCATATAATGTAAGTTTTACTGGTAAATCAGAAGATAATCTATACAAAGTTATTTCAACTTATGGAGTTTCTCCGATATTACCTCATATTGAAAGATATGATAGTTTAATTAATGATAGTCAATTAGTCGAATATTTAATTGACTTAGGCTGTGAAATGCAAATTAATTTAAGCTCATTAGATAAGTTTTCTACTAAGAGAAAAATCATTAAATTATTTCAAAAAGGTTTAATATCATATGTTGCTACAGATACACATTCTTTTACTAGAGGTAGTGAGTACGATAAGTATTATAATTTACTATTAAAAAAAGTGCCTGATTTTGAAAATTATATAACAGATAACTCTTTAAAACTATTTAAATGAACTGTATACTGTTTTTAATAAAATGGTAATAATTAATGAATTTATCAATCGTTCCAATATAATAAATTGATATATTATAAAAAACTGATATGTAAATATCAGTTTTTTTGTCTATATAACATATAAAAGGTTGAAATTTATGTAACACTTGTTAATAGATAAATTTCATATTTAGTGTTATAATTTAATAAGGAACGTAATTTGAAATATTAAAGGAGAAATTATTATGTTTAAAAGAAAAGGTCGTTTGTGTATTGCTGTTTTATTAGCTCTTACTATACTTATGTCAAGTGCTATGATGACAGCTTATGCTCAAACAGATAGTACAAAGTCAAGTTCAAAAGATGCGGTATATATTCAAAACTCAACTGAGAAAGCTATTTGGCTTGATGGTTGTGATGTGAATGATATTACTCAAATTGATGCTGTTAGATGGTATGCAGAGGATAATATATTTTATTTCTTTATGCCAACTAGTGCAGACTTAAGTAGTTTAAGGATGTATACTAATTTTACTGATGTAAAATTTAATGGCGTTTCAGTTGCAAACGATGAGATAATTGATTTAACTGGAGAGAACTCAGCAGGCGTTATTACAGCTGATGGTAATGACTACAATTATGAAGTTATGCAATCGTCAAGTGTAGGTACAATATTTTTAACTACTGAAAGTGGTTCTTTAGATGATGTAAATGCAAGCGAAGATAAATCTCATAGAGAATCTGGTGATATAGTAGTAATTGATACAGATGGAACTACTGTAAGTTATGATAACGTTTTAGAATACATAAAAGGTAGAGGCAATACTACTTGGCAAAAAGATAAAAAACCATATAACATCAAGTTAGATGAAAAAGCTGATTTAATGGGAATGGGTACTAGTAAAAAATGGTGCTTACTTGCAAATGCACAAGAACACTCAATGATGAGAAATAAGTTTTCTTATGATATGGCTAATGACTTAGGTATGCCTTTTCAAGCAGAATCAAGATTTACTGATATTTATGCAAATGGTGAGTATTTAGGTTCTTATCAAATTACAGAAAAAGTAGAACTAGGCGATAACAACCTAGTAGATATAACAAATTTAGAAGAAAACACAGAAGATGCTGTAAAAGCTGCTGGTAATGATGATGATCTAGAAAGTTACTCTCAATATACAGATGGAAGTTTTGGCAGAGCTGGCTACAGACAAGCTGTAAATATTCCTAATGACCCAGAAGACATTACAGGTGGATATTTAATAGAAGCTGTATGGGGAATAGGGGAAGTATCTGGATTTACCTCAGATAGAAGTCAAAACATTGACTTGAAAAGCCCAGAATTTGCATCAGTTGCTCAAATAAATTATATAGCAGATTTTTATCAAGATATGGAAGATGCACTATTTTCAGAAACTGGCTATAATGAAGAAGGTAAGCACTATTCAGAGTATATAGATATAGATGATGCAGCAAAAGCATATTTACTACAAGAGTTTTGTATGAATATAGATGCTGGTATCTCAAGTATGTTCTTATTTAAAGATTCAGATTTAACTGGAGATGGCAAACTACACATTTCACCTGTTTGGGATTTTGACGTTGCTTATGGTAACTTGGATATGAGCAAAGACGGAGTTGATTTGCTTGATAATCAAAAAATGTTTGTAAATCAATCAAAATTAAGTAATACAGGTGGCAGAACAGACACTTTACTAGCAGCATTATGTAATCATGATGATTTTAACGAATTATGTATAGATATATGGCAAAATGAATTTGTACCAGCGTATAAAGTTTTCACAGGAGAAAATGAAGCAACTGGAAGACTTCAAAGTTATGATACATATATGTCAATGCTAAATGACCAAGCTGAGATGAACTATATTCTATGGGATTTAACAAATAATTTATTAGTACCAGAAGCTGGAACTACTCATGATGAACATGCAGAGTATCTTAAAGATTGGATGGATGGAAGATACGAATTTTTAAATACTGTATTTACAACAGTTGATATTGCAAAAGAAGCAGCAATTAATGATTTAAATGCAAAATTCAATTCATATAATGAAGGCGAATATACAGCTGAAGATTATCAAGCTATGAAAGATGCTAGAGATGACGGTATAACTAATATTAATAATGCTACAACTTCAAATGAAGTTACACAAGCTAAAGAAACAGCAATAGCTGAAATTGAAAGAATAGCAGGAGTAATAATTTATTTTGATAACTCTGAAGTTAACTGGGAAGAAGTTTATGTATATTGGTGGGAATCAAGCGAAAAAATCTCTTGGCCTGGTGAAAAAGCAGAGTTAACAGCAGATAAATCAATAGCAAAAATATCAATACCATCAGATATTACAACAGTAGTATTCTCTAATGGTATGCCAAGTGGAGATGGAAAAGAGCAAACTGAGAATATAAAATTATCTAACAATGAATTAAACAAATTTGTTATAGATGTTGACACTATGGTGTATGACGAGAAAAAAGAAGCAAACTGCTATAATGGTTCTTGGGTAAAATCTCAAACAGCTAATTATCCAGGAGATGTAAATCTTAACGGTAAAATTGATGTTGGAGATGCATTAAATATTCAAATTGTAATTGCAAAAATATCAACTTACTCAGAAGAAGCTATGGAAAATGCAGATGTTGATGGAAATGCAACAATTAATATAGCTGATGTTATAGCTGTATTAAAAATGTTATCTAAAGTGTAAAAACAATGTTTTAATAAACTAAGAATAAACAACGAGGCTGTCATATAAAACAGCCTCGTTTGTTTTTGTTAATATATTTGATTTATTCAATTTTTAAGGTAATTCAATTTAGTATACTATTTTTCGCATTTAATCAACTTATTACATAATGGAATTATAGAACACCCAACTAAATTACCTATAGCACAAATAAATATAAATACTAGTGTATCTAATGACCACATATTTGCTATAGTGATATAAAACATATTAGCAACAACGTGTTCAAATTTAGCTACAATAAATAGAGTAATAGGCAATAATATAATAATAAATCTACCAAAACTATCTTTTTGCTTACTATACCCTAAAACAGCAATACTCATAGATATTCCACAGAAAATAGCTAGGATAAAATATTCGATAAAATTATGTTCAAGTTTATAATCAACATTAATAATAGCTTTATCAATTATAGATGTTAAGCCAGAAAATCTTAAAATAAAACCAGTTAAGAATACTCCTATAAAATTTCCAATTAACACAAAAATTAATAATATCGAATTTTTTTTAAAGTTATCAAATAGATAGCAACATTTGCCAGTATATAGATACCAGTCAAATACGTAAATAGAAATAAGACCGATTGAAAACAATAATCCACCAACAATAGAATTATCTACTGAAAGGTAGGTAGTTGCTGCTAACGCTATAGCCAATCCAGCTAAAATGCTTTTAACAAAAATGGTTAAATTCATACTTTCCTCCATCTGATTTAGATTGATATTTTAATTCTAGACAATTAACAATTGTATTAGTACTTTAAACTACAAAAGTATACC
The DNA here is from genome assembly GCA_964369405.1 of uncultured Eubacteriales bacterium. Taxonomy (GTDB): domain Bacteria; phylum Bacillota; class Clostridia; order Oscillospirales; family Acutalibacteraceae; genus CAYJFG01. The sequence goes on along the minus strand of CAYJGB010000011.1, from coordinate 18,486 downwards.
ATATAGTGTGTAAATATGTCAATATTATTATTTTATTATGTTATTGTAATATACAGTGTTTTATTCAACTTAAATAATAAATAAATTTATAGTGATTTTCTTACTTGACATAAAGCCTTTAAAAAGATAAAATAGTAGTGATATGTTTGTTCGGATTTTTAATTTTACAATTAATTTATGTTATACTTAGTAAAATTACCAACCTTATTATAAATGTTGGTATAAAATAAATTTTTAATTTTATAATATTTATATAATATTTAATTAGCTTTCAATCAAATTTAATCATTATGATATTCTTACTGTGCAGGGCTCCGTTAGCGGTACAGTAAACAAAAAAATTCAATTATATGGAGGTTTATTTGTGGCGAATACAAATAAAACAGCGTTTTCAAATTCTTCGAGAACGCAAGGTACTGGTGACCTTAAAAATAAGAATTCAGATACTAAAACTAGTAATAAAACAGTTATTAAAGACTTTGTTTCAAAAGCAGTTAACTTGAAACCTAATAGTAAAACTACTTCAAAAAGCACTAACGAGAAGAGAGTTCAAAATCAAGGGGTAAGCAAAAATACTAATCAGAGCGTAAATAAAAATTCTGATGTTAATAGTAAAACACCTAATAAAAGTAGAAACAATACGAGAAATATTAATAAATCAAAACAAAATACGGCCAACAAAACCACAAGCAGACAAACAAACAATAATACTACGACTAATAAAACACCAAATAGACAAACAAATACTACTACTGCTAACAAAACACAAAATAGACAAACTAATGTTGCTAGCTCAAATACTAATAGTGGTAATAAAACAAATAGAAAATCAAATTACAAAAATTATAATAATAGAAGAACTAGCAAAAAGCCATCACTTAAAGTATCATTCTTAGGTGGTTTAAATGAAATCGGTAAAAATATTACTGTTTTTGAATGTAATGGAGATATGTTCTTACTAGACTGTGGTATGGCTTTCCCAGATGGTGATATGCTAGGTGTTGACTTAGTTATTCCAGATTTTACTTTTGTTGAAGAAAATAAAGATAAAATCAAGGGTATTGTATTAACTCATGGTCACGAAGACCACATTGGGTCACTACCATATCTACTAAAAAAAGTTAATTTACCAATCTATGGTACTTCATTTACTTTAGGTTTAGTAGCTAATAAATTAAAAGAACACAATTTATTATATAGAACTACTTTGAATAAAGTTAGTGTTGGCGACAGTATTAAACTTGGCTGTCTAGAAATTGAATTTATTCGAGTTAATCATTCAATACCTGATGCTGTCGCTATTGCTGTTCATTCTCCAGCTGGTACTATAGTTCATACAGGAGATTTTAAGATAGATTGTACACCTTCAACTGGTGAAATGATTGACTTAGCAAAATTTGCATCTCTTGGACAAAAGGGTGTACTTGCTTTATTTGCAGACTCTACTAATGCAGAGAGAGCAGGATATACAATGACAGAACAAAAAGTTGGAGCATCTTTTGAAAATTTATTTAAAAGTGCAATTGACAAACGAATTATTATTGCTACATTTGCTTCAAACGTTAGTAGAGTTCAGCAAATCATTGAATGTGCTCAAATATATGGCAGAAAAGTTGCATTTTCTGGCAGAAGTATGTTGAATTATGTAGCTGTAGCAGTTGAGTTAGGATATTTAAAAGTTCCAGACGGTGTTATGATAAATTTAGATTTGTTAAATAAGTATCCACCAGAAAAAGTAGTTCTAGTTACTACTGGTAGCCAAGGCGAGCCTATGTCAGCACTTTCAAGAATGGCAAGTTCTGACCATAGAAAAGTTGAGGTAGGAGTAAATGACTTTATAATAATATCAGCAAACCCAATACCAGGTAATGAAAAAACTGTAGGTAATGTTGTAGATGAGTTACTTAAAAAAGGCTGTGAAGTTGTATATGAATCTATGTATGACGTTCACGTATCAGGGCATGCTTGTCAAGAAGAATTAAAAATTATACATGGACTGGTAAAACCACAGTATTTTATACCTGTACATGGTGAGCAAAAACATCTTAGAAAACATGCTAACTTAGCATATAGCATGGGTATGAGCAAAGAAAATGTTTTTATCGGTGATGTTGGTAGTGTAATAGAAATTAATAAAAATTTCATGAAAGAAGTTGCACCAATACATGCTGGAAAAGTATTTGTTGATGGCTTAGGTGTAGGTGATGTAGGAAGTATTGTACTACGAGATAGAAAGCACCTGGCTCAAGATGGATTAATAATTATAGTTGTGTCGCTTGATGCTTACGACAGTCATATAATTTCTGGTCCAGATATAGTATCAAGAGGGTTTGTTTATGTAAGAGAATCAGAAGAACTGCTAGGACAAGTAAAAAATACAACTGAAAAAATACTATATAGTTTTGAAGGTAAAAAAATAAGTGAGTGGAATGTAATTAAAAATAAAATCAAAGATGATGTTTCACGTCTAATATATGATAAAACAAGAAGAACACCAATGATTTTACCTATAGTTATGGAAATATAAATAATAATATAATAAGGGGGTATAGAAATGAATAAAAACAATAGAAGATTGTGGACATTAACGCCATATTTTTTAATATTTTCTGCTTGTTTATTAATTATGTCTATACTCTTTTTGCAATTTAGTTTAGAACTATTTATTATTTCGTTATCACTTTCACTAGTGTCAGCAGGCGTAGTTTTATTTTACTGTTTTAAGTTTAAAAATTATGTATCTGATACAGTTTTTAATACTGTGAAAAGTATAAGAGAAGTAAATAAGAATTATCTTAATAAATTTTCTATGCCAGTAGTTGTTGTTGGTGATAAAGGTGACATAATCTGGTACAATGATAAATTTTACTCTCAAATTTCAAACGACAATGACGATGCGACAGGAGATTTAATTAATCACTATATTGAAGGAAAAAGCATTAAAGATGTAATAAAATCTAGAGAGATAGATATTACATATAATAGTCGTAAATATACAGTATATTCTAATTTAGTAAACGATGGCGTTGTATTGTATTTTGTTGATAACACACATTATAAGTACATAGAAAAAGAGTACAAAGATACTAGACCTGCTGTTGCAATGGTAGTGTTTGATAATAGAGAAGATTTCGACAGAAACTATAGCGACGAACAAAATGTTCATATAGTTATCACTATAGAAAATATGTTGCAAAAATGGGCTAATAAATATAATGGATTATATAAAAAAATCTCTAGTGATAGATATCTTATTATATTTTCTGAAAAAGAACTTCAAGTGTTAATAGAAGAAAAATTTAAAATATTATCAGAAATTAAAGAATTGAAACTAATAGATAATAAACAAGCAACTATTTCAATTGGAGTTGCTAGAGGAGAAAATGGACTTAAAGAAAAAGAACTTGATGCTAGAAAAGCACTTGAAATGGCTTTAGGTCGTGGTGGTGACCAAGTAGCTATTAAAAATGCTGATGAATATAAATTCTTTGGTGGAGTTTCTAAGGGATATGAAAAATTTGATAAAGTGCGTACTAGAGTAATTGCAAGTACGTTAAAACAACATATTAAATCAGCTAATAACGTATTGTTAATGGGTCATAAAAACTCAGACTTAGATTGTGTAGGAGCTGCAATTGGATTATGGAGTGTTATATCAAAAGCGTGTAATACACCTGCTCATATCGTTGTAAATCAAAACAAAACTCTAGCAGCACCATTAATTGATTCTTTTATACAATCTGGTTTTGAAGATATATTTGTAGAGCCTGAAGAAGGACTTACATTAATAAATGATAAAACACTACTTTTTGTTTTAGATACTCATAATGCTGAGTTTCTAGAAAATATTGAAGTTTATAATAAATGTAACTTAGTAGTTTTAATCGACCACCATAGAATGATGGTAAATCACATTTCAAATTCGTTAGTATTTTATCATGAACCACATGCATCTTCCACTGCTGAAATGGCGACAGAACTAATTCAGTATATGGGAGAAAATGTACTAACTAGATTAGAAGCTGACGCACTACTTGCAGGTATTACATTAGATACAAAAAACTTTGTTTTAAAAACAGGTGTTAGAACTTTTGAAGCTGCTGCATACTTAAAACAAAGAGGTGCTGACAGTGTAGAAGTTAAACGAATGTTTACAAACTCAATTGAATCTTATAAAGCAAAATATCAATTAGTATCTAGTGCAGAAACATATAATTCGTGTGCTATTGCTACAACAGAAAATTTGCCTAGTGAAGTTAGAGTAACAGCAGCTCAAGCAGCTGATGAACTTTTAAGTTTACAAGGAGTTAAAGCATCTTTTGTTATGTACAGTGCAGATGATTATGTTAATATTTCTGCAAGGTCATTAGGTGATATCAACGTACAAATTTTAATGGAAAAATTTGATGGTGGAGGTCATCAGACAATGGCTGGAGCACAAATAACTGGTGTAAGTATTCAGGAAGTTCATGCAAAATTAATTAAGTTAATTAGTGAAATTAAAATATAAAATCAAGAGAAAACAGGAGGATAAGATTATGAAAGTTGTTTTACTTCAAGATGTAAAAGGCAGTGGAAAAAAAGGTGAACTTGTAAATGTATCTGACGGATATGCAAGAAATTTTTTACTACCTAAAAATTTAGCTAAAGTTGCTGATGCAAAAGCACTAAATGAAATCAAAAATGCTCAAGATTCTAAAAAATTTAAGGTAGAAACTGATACTCAACAAGCAAATGAATATAAATCAAAACTTGAAAATGCTAATCTAAAGATATACGCTAAAGCTGGTAAAGCAGGCAAATTATTTGGAGCAGTTACTGCTAAAGATATATCAAGTGAAATTAAAAAACAACTTAATATTGATATAGATAAACGTAAAATCAGTTTAAACTCAGATATAAAGCAATTTGGAACATACGAATGTAGTGTTAAACTATATGTAGGAATAACAGCTAAACTTGATGTAACAGTTGCAGAGCAAAATTAACCCTATAGTATTTTGGAGGACATACCTATAATGGCTGATTTACAAATCACAAGTGGATATGACGGACTAAATTTACCATACAGCCCAGAAGCAGAACAATCTGTATTAGGGGCTGTTTTATTAGAGCCTATGTGTCTTGATAGAGTACGTGAAGTTCTACCCAAACCAGATTATTTTCACTTAGCAAACCATCGTGTCATATACGAAGCTATGATTGAATTATCTGATAGGGTAGTTGATTTTGTTACTATCAATGAATACTTAAAGAGAACCAACAACTTTGACGGTTTAAACATTAAAAATTATTTATTACAACTAACAGAAGTATTGCCTTCAGTATCGAATGTAGAAGTATATGCAAATATAGTACGTGAAAAATTTGAGATACGTACATTGATAATGACAGCTAGAGAGATTATAGAAGATGCATCAAGTGGAGAATATGATTCAGAAACATTAATTGACTCAGCAGAACAACGTATCTTTGATATTAGAACAGGAAAAAATATAAAAGGTCTACAGCGTATAGACGAAGTTATTATTGAAACGTTTGATAGGCTAGACTTGTTAAACTCAGAGGATAGCGACAGTGTAAAGGCAGTTTCAACAGGCATTGCAGATTTAGACAAAGTAATTACAGGTCTTAACCGTTCAGATTTAATATTATTAGCTGCAAGACCTGGTATGGGTAAAACAAGTTTTGCATTAAATATTGCTAGAAACGTTGCTCTTCAAAGTAAAAAGAGAGTAGCTTTTTTCTCGCTTGAAATGTCAAAAGAGCAATTAGCCTCAAGAATGCTTTCAACTGAGGGTTTAATTGAGGGTACAAAACTTAGAACAGGTAAATTAAATCCAGATGAATGGATAAGACTAGTTGAGGGTGGAGATGTTTTAAGTAAAACTGAACTTTACTTAGATGACTCAGCCGGAATAAATGTAGCAGGTATGAAAGCAAAACTAAGACGTCTTAAAAATGTTGACTTAGTTGTAATTGACTATTTGCAACTTATGAGTGGTAACAGAAGAACAGAAAACAGAGTTCAAGAAATTTCAGAAATAACAAGAAACTTAAAAATAATGGCTAAAGAGTTAAATGTTCCTGTAATAACATTGTCACAGCTTTCTAGAGCGAGTGAAACAAGAGCAGACCATAAACCTCAATTATCAGATTTAAGAGATTCTGGTTCTATCGAGCAAGATGCCGATATTGTTATGTTTTTATATAGAGAAGGGTACTACGGTAATAATAGTGCTGATGAAGAAACAGACCAAAACAAAGGTATATGTTATGTTGCGAAAAACAGACATGGTGAAACTTCTGATGTAAATCTACATTGGCAAGGTGAGTTTATGCGATTTACTTCTATGGAGGGGTATCGTGAAGAGTAAAGTAATAAGTACATTATCTCAGTATAATATGTTGTTAGATACTGATAAAATAATTATTGGTTTTTCTGGTGGTGCTGATTCAGTATGTTTGTTGCATTTTTTAAATAGTATAAAAAATGAGTATAATTTTGAGATTATTGCAACACATATTAATCATAATTTACGTGGAGAAGAATCAAAGCGTGATGAAAATTTTGCAAAAGAATTTTGTAGCAAGTTAGATATTAAATTAGAAATTTTAGATATTGATATAATATCAGATGCTAAAGTTAATAAAGAAAGCATTGAACTTAATGCACGAAAAAACAGATATAATTTTTTTCAAAAGATTGCTAATAAATCAGCTAACTCCAAAATAGCGACAGCACATACAGCTTCAGATAATTTAGAAACAGTATTATATAATATCACAAGAGGCTGTGGCATAGACGGAATATGTGGAATACCACCAGTTAGAGATAATATAATTAGACCACTAATAAGTTGTACTAGAGAAGAAATTGAAAAATATTGTGTTGATAATAATTTATCATTTGTTACAGATAGCTCAAATTTAGAAGATAAATATACTAGAAACAAAATTAGACATAATGTAGTACCTAGTTTGAAAGAAATTAATAAAGATGTTGAAATGTCTGTATTAAAGTTATCAAACAGTGCAAAGGAAAATCAATTATATATTAATAATCAAGTTAATAAAATTCTTGAGTATTCAAAATTGCAAAATGGTGTTTACGATTGTGAACAATTTTTATTTATTGATAGTTCAGTTCTATCAAATATAATAATTAAAATTTTAAAAAACAATAATATATTTAATTATACCAATGTTCAAATAGATGAAATAAAAAATATTATTACTCTATTATGTGGAAGCGTTGATTTATATCAAGGAAGAAGAGCTGTTGTAAAACAAGGTAAATTTAGAATAATCAGCCAACAAAATAGCACAATATATTGGGAAGAATCTCTAGTAAACTTAAAATATATAACAAAATATAATAAAAAATTTACATTTGATATAGTTGATATAGTTGAATATGAACAAATAGTAAAAAATAACAAAAAAGTGTTAAAAAATTCGATTAACTATGATATAATAGATGATGATACTTTATTCAGAAATAGACGAAGTAAAGACTATTTTACTATTGCTAATAGAAATGTTACGAAATCCATAAAAAAATTATTTAATGAACATAAAGTTCTTCAAGAGGAAAGAGATAAAATTTTTCTTATTGCTAATGACAATCAAGTTTTATGGATTGAAAATTTTGGTGCTAGTAAAATCGCTAGAGTAACGAATAAATCAAAAAAAGTATTAATTGTTTATGTTGATTAAGATTATGATAGGGGAATTCAAATGAGTAAGGAATATATTCAAGATGTTTTAATAAGTACAGAGGAAATCAATTCTATTTTAGATAAATTGGCATTAAATATCACAAACGAATATAAAGATAAAAATTTGGTTGTGGTTGGTATCTTAAAGGGTAGTGCTATATTTATGTGTGATTTAATTAAAAAAATTGACTGCAACTTAAGAATTGACTTTATTGAGGTTTCAAGTTACGACAATGGTGTTACTTCTACTGGTAGAGTTAATGTAGTTAAAGATTTATCTGACGATATAAGTGATTGTGATGTTTTAGTTGTTGAAGATATAATAGATTCTGGTGTAACTTTAAACTTTTTATTAAATTTTTTAAATGCAAAACAACCAAAGTCGCTTAAATTATGCACATTTTTAGATAAACCGTCAAGAAGAAAAATTGATGTACCAATAGATTTTATTGGAAAAGAAATAGAAGATAATTATGTAATAGGTTATGGTTTTGATTATCAACAATATTTTAGAAATTTACCTTATGTTGGAATTTTAAAACCAGAAGTTTATGAAAAATAAAAACACAAACTAAAATTAAGGAGTGAACATACTTGCAAAAGAAAGGTTTTTTAAAAAATATTCTCTTAATTGGAGTTGCAATAATTGCTGTACTAGTAATTTTATTTACTGTTGCAAATTCAGCACCAAGAAAAGAATATTATTATTCAGATATTGTTAACGCATTTAAAGAAGAACAAGTTGAAAAATTCACATTAGATGTAAATACTGGTGACCTTGTTATGACTTTAAAACCTGGCTACAATATACCTACTAAAGAAGAAGTTGATGATGGTAATAGTTCTACTAGTAGCTCGACAGAAGATACAACTAGTAGTACAACAAGCGAAGATGCTACCGCTCCAACTGATGCTGACGGAAATGAATTAGGTTTAGAAATCACTTACAAAGTACCATCACCATCGTTATTTATAGATGAGTTAACAGGTTTAAATGGCTTTAATAATGGTGGAGAGAACTATATTAATGAAATACAATATGACATAAAAGCATCATCTGGTAATGATTGGCTATGGGCGTTATTACCACAAGTATTAATTATTGTTGTATTAATTGCATTTTCTTTATTCTTTATGCGTAAAATGACTGGTGGTTTAGGTGGCGACCCAACTAAACAAATGGGATTTGGAAAAGCTAAAATTAAAGATATGAATGACGAAAAACGCAAAACTACTTTTGCTGACGTTGCTGGTGCAGATGAGGAAAAAGAAGAATTAGAAGAAATAGTAGAATTCTTAAAAAATCCACAAAGATATAATGATTTAGGTGCTAGAATACCTAAAGGTGTACTATTAGTAGGACCTCCTGGTACAGGTAAAACATTACTTGCTAGAGCTGTTGCTGGAGAGGCAGGCGTACCATTTTTCTCAATATCTGGTTCAGATTTTGTAGAGATGTTTGTCGGTGTCGGTGCATCTCGTGTGCGTGACTTATTTGAACAAGCTAAGAAAAACTCACCTTGTATCATATTTATAGATGAAATTGATGCAGTTGGACGTCAAAGAGGAACTGGCTTAGGTGGTGGACACGACGAAAGAGAACAAACACTTAACCAATTACTAGTTGAGATGGACGGCTTTGGAGTTAATGAAGGCGTTATTATGATTGCAGCTACAAACAGACCAGACATATTAGACCCTGCGTTAATGCGTCCAGGTAGGTTTGATAGACAAATAGTAGTAGGCTATCCAGACATTAAGGGTAGGGAAGCGATACTAAGAGTTCATGCAAGAAAGAAACCTTTAGCAGCAGATGTAAAACTAGAAACTGTGGCTAAATCAACTTCAGGATTTACTGGTGCTGACTTAGAAAACTTACTAAATGAAGCAGCACTACTTGCAGCAAGAAAAAATCACAAAGCAATAACTATGGTAGAAATTCAAGAAGCAACTATTAAAGTAGTTGTTGGTACTGAAAAGAAAACTAGAGTTATGAGCGATAAAGAGAAAAAATTAACTGCTTATCATGAGGCAGGTCATGCAATTGCATTCCATTTGTGTGAAACTCAAGACTTAGTACATCAAATTTCAATTATACCAACAGGTATGGCTGGTGGCTATACAATGCCACTACCATCAGAAGATAAATCATATCATTCTAAAAGTCAAATGGAAGAAGATATTGTTGTATGCTTAGGTGGTAGAGCGGCTGAAGCGTTGATTATGGGAGATATCTCGACTGGCGCATCAAATGATATTCAAAAAGCATCAGCAACAGCTAGAGCTATGGTAACAAAATATGGTATGAGTGATACTCTAGGACCTATTTGCTATGGTTCAAGTGGTAATGAAGTATTTATTGGTAGAGATATGGGACACGTTAAAGATTATTCTGAAAAAGTTGCATCTCAAATTGATGATGAAGTTTATGCAATTGTTGAAAAAGGCTATAAACGTGTAGAAAAAATGCTTGTAGATAATATGGAGCAATTACATCAAGTTGCTAAATTCTTAATAAAGTATGAAAAAATGAACAGTGAGCAATTTGTTCAAGTTATGAATGGTACTTTTGTAGAGCCAGAAGAAGTTGAAACGCCTCAAAAAGTAGAAACTTCTGAAAAACCAGAAAGTGAAAACTCTGCTGGTGATGCGACTGAAGATAAATAAAATAATTAAACTGCTAATAGACAAATAGTTTATTAGCAGTTTTTGATATAATTTTAGGAGGTGAACTTTTTGGATAATAATTATAAAGATAAAAATGACAATCCATATGCTGGGACAAAATTTACAATGCTTGAAAAAGCTTATGAATGGGATATGGAAAAAGAAAGAAGAAAACATCTGCCCAAAGAAGTGTCACTAATATCGGTTATTATAACTTTTGTCATAACGTTTGCTGTAATTGGAGGAAGCATATATTTTGATTTTTTACCATTGTTAGTTTTTGCAATACCATTATCAGTTGGTAGTATATTGAAATTAATATTTTATATTAGAAATAAAAAAAGAGAAGAAAAAGAGTATAAAGAAATGATGGACAGAGCGTTAAATACTAATCATAATTTAGATTCTTATGAAGACTAGATGTAAAAAATTGTGACGTGTTTTTTCAGCTAATATTACATATTTTAAACATGTAAAATGTAGCTCTTTTATATTCTTTGTATAATTAATTAGTTCATAGTTAGTGAAAATCTATTAGTGTTGATGTAACTTTATACTAACAGATTTTCATTTTCTATGAACATTTTTTATGTTAACTTTTATATTTATATTAAGCAATATTTCAAAGTAGTGCTTGATTAGCAGATTATTTAATATTCGTATTACTATCAACTAAGTTTCAATCAGTAGTAAAACATTAAAATTTAACTTAGAAAGATAAATACTAAGAATAAACACTTTAAAATTTCTTTGAATTATCAATTATATATACTATATTTTAAATTTAAAGTTAGTTTAAGGGTAATATAGTAATCTATAATAAAGGCTACTAAGTTATATAATAAGGGATGAACACGCATGAGAAATAGTATAATATTAATACCGGCATACAAACCAAGTAACTCACTGATAAAGTTAATTAAAAAATTAAAAGAAAATAGTTTTTCTAATATAATTGTAGTTGATGATGGAAGTGGAGCAGAGTATAAGTATTTATTTCAAGAAGTTAAATTGATGGAGTGTACTTTAGTGGTTCACTCTATGAACAAAGGTAAAGGAGCAGCTTTAAAAACAGGTTTTAAATTAGCAAAAGAGAACTTCAATATAGAAGATGGAATAATTACAGTTGATGCAGATAATCAACATGATGTTTTGGATGTTGTTAAAATCTACGATGCACTAAAAAACAACAATAATTCTCTAATAATAGGAACTCGTAAATTTGATAGATGTAATGTTCCAATTAAAAGTTACATTGGAAATAAAATAACAAGTTTTGTTTTTAAAATAAGCACAGGGACTGAGTGCAAAGACACGCAAACAGGACTTCGTGGAGTGCCAGCAAATATGGTGGATATGGCACTAAGTGTTCATGGTTCAAGATATGAATATGAATACAACTTTTTAACGGAGGCAGTTGAGCAGTATACAGTTGTAAGTGTTTCAATTCAAACTATTTATTTTGATGAAAATAAAGGCTCACATTTTATGCCAATTAAGGATTCTTTTTTAATATACAATCGCCCGTTGAAATTTTTAGCAAGCTCTTTAGTTAGTTTTTTAGTTGATGTACTAATATTTTATTTGATGTTATTAATTTTGCCATTTAACACTACAGAAAATATAATTATCGCCTCAGTTGTTGCACGATTATCGTCAGGAGTTATAAATTATTGTATAAACAAAAACTCTGTTTTTAGATTAAAGAAAAACTTAATAAAAAGCGCAACAAAGTACACTTTGCTGTTCATAATAATAATGATATTAAGTGCTATTGGAACGGCTGGAATGTCAATGATTATTACAAGCGCTGTTCTTGCTAAATTTATTGTTGACACACTCCTATTTATGTTTGGTTATAGTATTCAAAAAAATTGGGTTTTTACAAAAATAATAAATGCACGCAAAGCATCTAAAATATGGAAATCTTGTACAGCGTTAATTTTAGTGTTTTTTATATCGTTTTCTCTCCTTCAGAGATTTGTAATCCCTCAAGGAGTTGTGTTATTAGATGATGTTAATATAAACGAAAATACTATATCTAGTGAAGAAGAAACAAGTAAAGAAAGTATAGACGAAAGCATAGATAACGAAATTTCTAAAGAAGATTTTTCTGAAAGTGAAGATAGTGAAATACCAATTGAACCTATCATTACTGAAAATAGCTACACTGATGAAAATATTCAGATTTCAATTGAAACTATAAGAAAATATGACACAGATATTTATATAGCAGAAATAATTATAAGCGACAGTTCATATTTGAATACAGGTTTAGCCGAAAATTCTTTTGGAACTAATCTTAAATCGAAAACTTCTGAAATAGCTGAAGAAAATAATGCAATTCTCTCAATAAACGGCGACTTCTATGGATTTAGAGATTATGGATATGTTATGCGAAACGGTTATTTGTATCGTGAAATCGCTACTGAAGGTGGGAATGAAGATTTAGTAATTTATGAAAACGGTAGTATGGATATAATTAACGAAGCAAATGTTTCTGCAAATGAATTAGAAGAAAATGGAGCTGTTCAAATTTTCTCATTTGGACCAGGACTTATTTCTAACGGAGAAATTTTAGTTGATGAAAATAGTGAAGTGGACGGTGAAGACCCAAGTAACCCTAGAACAGCAATTGCGATGATAGAAGAGAACCACTATATTTTTATGGTTGCCGATGGTAGAACAAACATTAGTGAAGGTTTATCTATTGAGGAAATGGCTATAGTTTTAAGTGGATATGACTGTGAAGTTGCATATAATTTAGATGGTGGAGGTTCTTCTACTATGGTGTTTATGGGAGAGCTTGTAAACAATCCAACGACTAATGGTAGGGATATAAAAGAAAGGAGTGTGAGTGATATTGTATACATTGGATAACAATTTAAATATGGACAAATTAATGAGAGATTTCTATGTTAAAAAAAGGATTATTCCTTATGCTATATGTACAATATTTTGTGGAATATTCTCTTATATTTATTCTTTGTTTTCTCATGGTGTAACTTCTCCACATATGACTTTTCTGTTCTTATATCCGCTTGTTTTAGGAGCGATACCTGCTATAGTATCTATGATGTTTAAAAGAAAAGTACAAACATATTTTTTAGCCACTCACCTTTATCATACTGGTGTTGTCTGCTTACTGTTAAGTTCTATGCTTCGTGGAATTTTTGATATTGCTGGCACATCATCTATATATCAAACTTCATTAATGATTGTAGGTGGTTTAATATTGGTTGCCGGATTTATTTGTTTCCAAATAAAGAAATGAATATAGAAAATAAAATCATGATACATATGCAGTAATACGATATAACCTGTAATGTCTCAAAGATATGAAAAGATATCAATATAAGATACGGAGCATTCGTTAAAATATAATTAAATTAAATAATATTATATAGTTTTAGAATTAAAATATATGGGTAGCATTATTGCATTAGTCGAACAAATCGACATAAAAATAGTGCTACCCTAAAAATATATAACTACATTATATTTTTTATTATAATTTTTAATAATATCTATCTCTGTTTTTATATCTGAGATTTGTAAAAAGTCAATCTTTCACTTGTTCAATTTTACATAAATCTTTTTCAGGTGTGCTAATTGGGGCGATGTTATATTTTTCTACTAATACATTAAGAATATTAGAAGAAATAAACGCAGGTAATGTTGGACCTAAAAATATATTTTTTATATCCAAGTGTAGTAATGTTAATAATATTGCTACTGCTTTTTGTTCATACCAAGATAAAATCATTGTCAATGGAAGTTCGTTTACTGAACATTCAAATGCTTGAGCAAGTGCAGTGGCTACTTTAATTGCGGAGTATGCATCGTTGCACTGCCCCATATCCATAATGCGTGGAAGACCATCTATGTCACCTAAATCCAAGTCATTAAAACGATACTTACCACAAGCTAGCGTCAAAATAATACTTTCTTTAGGAGCCTGTTTAACAAATTGAGTATAATAACTTCTACCAGGTGCTGCTCCATCACAGCCACCCACTAGGAAAAAGTGCTTTATTTTTCCACATTTTACTAAATCAACTACTTTATCTGCTACAGATAATACAGTTCCATGACCAAATCCAGTTGTAACAGTAGTTCCTTCATTAATACCTGTCATTTCTTTATCTTCGTCATAACCACCACATTCAATCGCTTTATTTATTACAGGGGTAAAATCTTTATCTTCATCTATATGGACTAATTCAGGATATGAAACAACTGAGGTTGTAAAAACTCTATCTTTGTAACTTTCTCTTACAGGCATAAGACAATTTGTAGTAAACAAAATTGGTGCAGGGATATTATGAAATTCACTTTGTTGACTTTGCCAAGCAGTACCAAAATTTCCTTTCAAGTGTGGATATTCTTTAAGTTTTGGATATGCGTGTGCAGGCAACATTTCACTGTGAGTATAAATATTAATGCCTTTACCCTTAGTTTGGTCTAAAAGTAATTTTAAATCGAGTAAATCATGACCACTTACAACGATAAAAGGACCTTTTTCAATTTTTAATGGTACAGTTGTTGGAACAGGAGTACCATAGCTTTCTGTATTTGCTTTATCTAAAAGTTCCATGCATTTTAAATTGTACTCACCAACCTCAAGAACGACTGGTAAAAGCGTGTCAATGTTATATTCGCTTCCTAAAAAGTATAAAGCCTTGTAAAAAAATCGATATATCTTTTCATCTTCATAGCCTAGTACCAAAGCATGATGAGCATAAGCAGCCATACCACGTATTCCAAATAGTATTAATGATTTAAGACATCGAATATCCTCATTATCAGTCCAAATTTCAGATACATCAAAACTCTTATATTTTTCATTAATTTGATTACAGTTTTTTAAACTAGACATAGTAAATGTTATTTCTTGATTAATTAGGTTTATAAGTCTTTCAATTGCATTATTATTAAAGTTTACATTTGTAACTGTTGAAAAAAGGCTTTCGATTACAATTTTCGCAGTGTTTTTAGATGTTTTATTAGTATCTTTTAAAATTAATCCTAGTTGTATTAAAGCTCCTGTTAATTCATCTTGTAAATTTGCGTTGTCGTATTTCTTACCACATACACCGTTTTTACCTTCACAAGCAACATTGTGTGCAGTTTGCTGACATTGAAAACAGAACATATTTTCCATATAAAATTCCTCCTTTTAAATTATTTTAAACTTTTAACTTATAATTATACAATATAATTAAATAATTTTCTTATAAAAATCAACTAATGACAATAGTAATTTTTGTACTACTACTAAAGTAGTTTCTCCACCGAGTAATATAAAAAACTTAGTTTTATTTGAAAACACAGATACAACAGCAACAATTTTATGGGGTAACCCTAGGAATAATTAACTCGCATATTACGAGGTTTTTATGGCTTTGTAGATACTAAAAGTGAAAAAGAAAAATAATACTTAAAGCTATAAAAAAACAATCAAGAAGTTAGTATAACTTATCGCACTTACTAGATAGTGTTTTACTTTTATGATTGTTATACAATAAAGTTTAATCATACAATTAAGTCATCAAGTAAACTATTTTAACTGTATATTACATCTTGTACTTGTGCAGTTGTTAACAATTTTAATACTGTTTTTAATTTATTTTTTGACTGTTTAATATTTTAATTATATAAAATTGAATATTGTCGTTTTTTGTTTGTTACTGACATAATATGTAAATGATTTTTGGTAATTTTTTTATAAAAAAGAAAAAAATTAGTATAAATATGTACAAATTATGAATTTGATATTGCTTTTTAACGAAATTAGTGTATACTACTATTTGTTAAAAAGTTTTGTTAAGGTTATTTAGCAGAACAATAAATTTTAAGGAGTGTTGATTTTGGATAAGTTTTTTAAAATTTCTGAGCGTGGCTCAACTGTAAAAACCGAAATTATGGCAGGACTTACAACCTTTTTTGCTATGGCATACATCGTTGTAACAAATCCAAACCAAGTAGTAGGTTTTAGCCACTTAGCACCTGATGCTGACCCTGCATTTATGCAAATATGGAACTCTGTTTATATAGCTTCTATTATAGCAGCGGTTGTGGGTACTCTTTTAATGGCTTTTTATGCGAAAATGCCATTTGCTCAAGCCTGTGGAATGGGACTAAACTCGTTCTTCTTTGTATCTTTCGTTTTGCCTGAGATAATTGCAGGAGGAAACCCAGTAGATGGCTACAGAGCTGGACTAGTTATTATTTTAGTTTCTGGTGTTGTTTTCTTAATTCTTTCTGTTACAGGTGTAAGAGAAAAAATGGCAAAATCTTTGCCTGATTGTCTTAAAAAAGCAATTCCAGCGGGTATTGGATTATTTATTGCTTTTATAGGCTTAATGAATTCAGGCATAATTCAAAATAACGATTATGTTTTGGTTCAATTTGTAGATATTCATGGTGGAATTATTAGCGAAGAAGGTATTCGCACCGTATTACCAGCTATATTAGCTCTGTTAGGATTATTTATTATTGGCATATTAGAGAAATTTAAGGTTAAAGGCTCAGTGTTAATTGCTATTTTAGCTATTACAGTTGCTTATTATCCATTAATGGGTACAATGCCTTCTTTTGATATGAATCAAGTTGGACAAGCATTTACAGACTTTAATGCTATAGGTTTATTTGCAGCTTTTGATCCAACCTCTTGGACTAATGCTTTTACAAGCCCAGTTATTGGTGGTGTTACAACTGCAATTTTACTAATCATTACTTTTTGTATTGTTGATATGTTTGATACAATTGGAACTCTTTATGGAACAGCTGCACAAGCTAATATGTTAGATGAGAACGGCGACCCTATTAACATAACAAAATGTATGACAAGTGACTCTGTAGCAACTGTAGCAGGTGCTGCAATGGGTACATCAACTTGTACTACATTTGTAGAATCTTCTGCTGGTGTTAGCGTTGGTGGTAGAACAGGTTTAACAAGCTTAGTTGTAAGTATTTGTTTCTTCTTATGCTTATTCTTAACTCCCCTTGCTTCTTTAGTTCCAGCTTGCGCGACTGCTCCTGCATTAATTTATGTTGGTGTTTTAATGATGCGTGGATTCTCTAAAGTAGATATGAAAGACCCAAGAGCTGCAATTCCTGCATTCTTAGCTTTAATTGCTATGCCTCTTACATATTCAATATCAAACGGTATTGGTATTGGTGCAATAGCGTACACAATTATTACTGTTTGCACAGGTAACTTTAAAAAGAAAGATATAGTTGCAGCTGTTATTGCAATTTTATTTGTTATTAAGTTTATTACTGTAACAGTATAATTTGAATTTAAGTTGCTACAAACATTATGTTTTACAATAAGAAAGTGATACAAAGATATTTAAAAGTTAGAACTAGCACGAATTATTCTAAAAAAGTGTGATATTGTTTTAGAAAATGAGACTACATGTAGTTTAGCTAAAACTAATAGTACATAGATTAAAAATTATAAAATATTTAATAGTCGTAAATTCAATAACAAATTGAACACTTTTTAAAATAGTTAGTATAAAGTAACAGTATAACGAATTTGTGTTTGAAACGAGGGCGTAGCCCGAGTGGAGAACACAAATTCGGCTTTTTTTTATAGTGAGAAAATACGGTCTAATTCTCTCATTGCTGTTTCTACCACATCAGCATTTTTTCCTCGGAAATAACTGATTTAACTTTGCATATCTTACACATACATCAAATGACTTTTATTAAAATTGGACTTGCTTTTTCAGTCAATCCACAATCTTTGACACTCTTTTTAACTCATAACCTACTGTTGATGGACTACAGTTTAATTCCCTTGCTGTAGCTTTATTTGAATAACCTAATTTCTTTAAATGTGAAATATTGCTCCTCTTTCTTCTTTTCTTAGGTGTTGCCCTCTTTTTCGTTGTGTGGTACTATTAGTATAGTTCATAGTTTTTGGCTCCTTCTGTTAGTTTGTTGTGTGGTAACTTTATTCTAACAGATTTCCAGCAACTATGGACATTTTTTAAAAATTTTTAGGTGTTCAACTTCATTTTACAATTTGCCATATTCAAATAGAGCTATAGCAAGGGAAATAAACTGTAGTCCATCAACAGTAGGT
>CAYJGB010000010.1:0-77837 GCA_964369405.1 uncultured Eubacteriales bacterium | reverse complement strand
TACTCCTAAGGGTTAGTTATCAGTTCGATTCTGGTCGGGGGTGCCAAGCAAACTAACAGAAAACAACGCACACTGGTAAAAATCAGTGTGCGTTGTTAAGTTGTTAAAATTATTCGAGGTCTCGTATGTTCATCTTATTAATTGAATTTTGTGTTTTGATTTTTTTACGATATAAAAAATAAATAGCTAACAATATTCCAGTTGGAATATTAGATATAACAAGAACAAATAGCATTTGCATAATCGTCGCTGGTACTTCATAATTATTCATAATATTTGAAATGCCAATTATCAAAATAATAATAAATGAAGTTATAATACAAATTAAAGGTAAAATTAGTCCAAGCCATTTATTTTCTTTTTTAGATAGGAAAATGTGTAAAATTGTTCCTCCTATAGTTATTGTCACAGTTAAAAAAATTACTATATGCATCATAGTCATAAAAAATTAAACTCCTTTCGTTTTTTTATATTCGCTTATAAGTATTTTAGCTGTATCAAAATCAAGTTTATCGTTAACAGCTAACTTTTTAATAAGTGATATATAAGGTTCATTAGTGTTGGTTTCAGATATTTGTATTTTTTGTATAAGTTTATCAAGTCTGAGTCGAACAGTTGGATAGGTTACTTCGTACTGCTTTGCAATTTCTTTCAATGAACCTGATGTAAGCAAAAAATTTTTGATAAATATAATATCTTCATCATCTAGTCCAGCAATCCAATCGGGAACAACATCTATTGCCATATAGACACCTCCTTTAATAATATTAAGTATAACATTTAATATTATTAAAGTCAATAGTGAATTAAAATTAAATAAAATTAAAAAATCACACATATATTGATTTTAAAATTTAAAAATTATATGATTATAAAGTGAGCATAAAATTTTGTTTGCGTATATAATTGTATAGTGGAGTGTAATTTTTATGTAGTAGTTTTGCGTTTTTTTTACCGTATATAGAAAATTAAAAAATTACTATCGTAAAAGATTTTTTCTATAAAAACATTAAACATTCATTAAAAAACAAGACACATAAACTTAAAAAACAACTAAATTATACAAATAATACTATCTATTATATCGACCAAAACTACAATATGGTAAAAGTGTACAAAAAAATCGTGCAACTTTTAACTCTTAATTTGAAAAAATATATTAAAATATATTGAATTTATATGAAAAAATTGTTAATATATATATAGTGGTATATATAGAATTTATAATTATGCTATGTTTTGCCATAGTATAATTGAATTTTGGAAGGAAAATAAAAAAGAATGTGAGGTTTTAAATATGAATAACGATAATACAACTACTCAAATTGATAAACGCACACTGTTACAAATGTACTTAGATGGCGATAGTGTGAATTCATACGATTACATGGGAGCTCATAAGTATTATAAAGATGGACATGACGGTGTAATATTTAGAGTATGGGCACCTAATGCGTTGACAGTTTCTGTAGTTGGAGATTTTAACGACTGGAATAATACTGAGAATTTTATGACTAAAATTGACGACAGAGGTGTTTGGGAGTGCTTTATTACAAATGTAATGCAATATCAGGCGTACAAATACTGTGTTGAAACGCCATGGTTTGAAAAAACGTATAAAACTGACCCATATGGTTTTCATTCTCAAACTAGACCAGATAATGCAACTCTATACTACGACCTAAACGGTTTTGAGTGGACTGATGACGAGTTTTGTAAAACTTTAGAAAATACAGATTACAAAGAATCTCCTATGAATATTTATGAACTTCATGCAGGTTCTTGGAAACGTCACCCAGATGGCTCAGTTTACAGCTATAGACAACTAGCAGATGATTTACTACCTTATGTAAAAGATATGGGTTATACTCATATAGAGTTTATGCCTTTGACAGAATATCCTTTTGACGGTTCATGGGGGTATCAAGTTACAGGTTACTTTGCACCTACTTCAAGATATGGCACACCACATGATTTTATGTACTTAATTGATATAGCTCATAGCTATGGTATTCAAGTTATTTTAGACTGGGTTCCAGCTCACTTTCCAAAAGATGCTCATGGGTTAGCAAACTTTGATGGTACAGCTTGCTATGAGTATTTTGATTGGAGAAAAGGCGAACACAAAGAGTGGGGAACATTAATATTTAACTATGGTAGATACGAAGTTAAAAGTTTCTTGATGTCTAGTGCTGTGTTCTGGTTAGAGAAATATCACATAGATGGTATTAGAGTTGATGCAGTTGCTTCAATGTTGTATCTTGACTACAATAGAAACGACGGTGAGTGGGTTGCTAATCAATATGGTGGAAAAGAGCATATTGAGGCAGTTGAGTTCTTGCAAACATTAAATGCAAAAATTCAAAGCAAATACAGTTCAAAATATATGATTGCTGAGGAGTCTACATCTTGGCCAATGGTTACTAAACCATCACAAGAGGGAGGACTCGGTTTCCAATTTAAATGGAATATGGGTTGGATGAACGACATGTTAAAATACTTAGAGTTAGACCCATACTTTAGACCATATCATCATAATAGCTTAACATTCTCTTTCTTCTATGCTTTTTCAGAAAATTTCTTACTGCCGATTTCTCATGATGAAGTAGTATATGGAAAAGGCTCTTTGATTGAAAAAATGCCAGGTAGCTATGAAGATAAGTTTAACGGAGTTAAAACATTTATTGCATATATGATGATTCACCCAGGTAAAAAACTTACTTTTATGGGTAGCGAAATTGGGCAATTTGATGAATGGGATTCAACTTCTGAAATTCAATGGGATATTTTACAATATGAGAAACATCAGCAATTAAATTATTTCTTCAAAGAGATTAATAATTTTTATAAAGAAAATCCTCCAATGTATGAAATCGACTTTTCGTGGGAAGGTTTCTCTTGGATACATCACGATGATTACAAACAAAGTGTAATAGCTTTCCAAAGAATAGATAAGAGCGACAACAGAATTATAGTTGTGTGTAATTTCCAACCTGTATATAGAGAAGGTTATGAGATAGGTGTACCTGTAAATGGATATTATGCAGAGGTGTTCAACACAGACGATACAAAATTTGGTGGGTCTGGCGTTACTAATGGAGATTATATCAACTCAGAAGGTAATGATATTCATGGCTGCGACCAATCAATAACTTTAAATCTACCACCTATGTCTGTAATGTACTTTAAATGCGTTAAGAGAAAACCACCTCGTAAGAAAAAGGTTGTTATAGAAGAAACATCTGAAAGTACAGTTTCAGATGAAGATAATCAAAATTCAGTTACAGATGAAAAAGAATAAATATTAATTATAGATACTACATATATAGCTTACATCTGCTATATGTGTAGTATTAAAATAGAGTAAATAAACTCTATTATATATTATTATAAATTATTGGCGGAGGTTATATTAAATGTATCCAAAACAAAAAGTTGTAGCTATGCTTTTAGCTGGTGGACAAGGTAGTAGACTAGGTGTTTTAACTCAAAAAATAGCAAAACCTGCTGTGCCTTTCGGTGGCAAATATAGAATTATAGATTTTCCACTTTCTAACTGTGTAAACTCTGGTATAGAGGCAGTTGGTGTATTAACTCAGTATCAACCTTTAGTATTAAACGAATACATAGGAAATGGACAACCATGGGACTTAGATGGTATGTTAGATGGGGTGCATTGTTTAAGCCCGTATCAACAAGTTGGTGGAGCTGACTGGTATACAGGCACTGCTAATGCGATTTATCAAAATATTACTTATATAGACAGATACAACCCAGAATATGTTGTTATTCTATCTGGTGACCATATTTACAAAATGGATTACTCTGATATGATAGCTTTTCATAAAGAAAATAATGCAGATTGTACTATCGCAGTAATTGATGTACCACTTGCAGAAGCATCAAGATTTGGAATATTAAACACTAATCCAGACGGCTCAATTTATGAGTTTGACGAAAAACCAGAAAAACCTAAAAGCACAAATGCATCTATGGGGATATATGTATTTAGTTGGGATAAGTTAAGAAAATACTTAAATTTAGACGAAGAAAACGAAAACTCAACAAACGATTTTGGAAACGATATTTTACCATATATGCTAGAGTGTGGCGAGAAAATGTTTGCTTATAAATTCGAAGGTTATTGGAAAGATGTAGGCACAATAGATAGCTTGTGGGAAGCTAATATGGATTTATTAGACCCTAACACAGAGCTTGATTTAAGCGAAGATGAAAATAAAATTTACTCAAGAAACCCAGTAATGCCACCACATTATATATCTCAAGATGCAAACATACAAAATTCTTTAGTAGCAGACGGCTGTAATATAAGTGGTAATATAGAATTTTCAGTATTATTTGCAGGTGTGACAATTGAGAAAAATGCAGTAGTAACAGATTCTATTTTAATGCCAGGTGCTGTTGTTAAAGAAGGTGCAGTAGTACAATATTCAATAGTAGCAGAAAATACAGTTATTGGTAAAAACGCAGTTGTTGGTCAAAGACCAGAAGATATAAAAGAAAATGAAAATTGGGGAATTGCTGTAATAGGTGATAACTTAACTATAGGAGAAAATGTAAAAATACCGTCTTCATCAATGATAAGTGAAGATGTTTTGGAGGTTAGCAAGTAATGAGAAGTAATAATGTTTTAGGTATTGTATTACCAAATATAAACGATGAAGCAATTACAGAGCTTACTAGCCACAGAACTTTTGGCTCTGTTCCGTTTGGTGGAAAATACAGAATGATTGATTTTCAACTATCTAATATGGTTAATTCTGGAATAAATAAAGTAGGGGTTATCACTACTAATAACTTTCACTCTTTAATGGACCACGTAGGTTCAGGTAAAGCATGGGACTTATCAAAAAGAAGAGGTGGAATTACAATATTACCACCATATATACAAGGTAACAGCAGATATAACTCAATTATTGAAAATATATATGCAGTTAGTAATTTTATCAGACAATCATCAGAAGAATATATTTTACTTTCTGAATGTAACTTTGTTTGTAATGTTGATTATAGTAAAATGTTATCAGAACATATAAAAAACAAAGCTGATGTAACAGTGATGTATAAAACTGGTTTTATCCCAGAAAACAGACAAGAACCTTTAGTATATAAATTTGATACTGATAACAGAATTAATGAAATAAGAATAATGAATAAACGTGACGGTGAGTATAATTATTCTGTAGGCAGTATGCTTGTAAAAAAATCAGCACTACTTAAGGTAGTAGAAGATTGTGTAAGTCAAAATAAGCTAGATTATAAAAAACATATTTTACAAGATAATGTGGATAAAATGAAAATATATGGCTTTAAAGTGGACGGATACAGTGCAGTTATAAGCAACAAAAACGAATATTTTAAAGCAAATATGGATTTAATGGATATGCAAGTAAGAGATAACTTGTTTAATCTTGAACGCCCAATATATACTAAAGTACGTGACGATATGCCTAGTAAATATGGATTGGGTTCAAGTGTTAAAAATTCTTTAATCGCACAAGGCTGTGTAATTGAAGGAACTGTTGAGAATTGTGTATTATCAAAAGGTGTACATATTGGAAAAGGAGCAGTAGTTTCTAACTGTGTTATTATGCAAGATACAAAAATTGGAGCTAATGCGAAAATTGAATATGTAATTTGTGATAAAGATGTAGTTATAAAAAATGACCGTTCTTTAATAGGATACGAAACATATCCAATATATGTTGAAAAATATAGCGAAATTTAAAATTAGGAGGGTTATGTTATGAGAATTTTATATTGTACAAGTGAAGCAAACCCATATGCAGGGTCAGGAGGCCTTGCAGATGTTGCAGGTGCAGGCTCGTTACCACGTGCAATGGTGGAAAGACAAATTGATTTTAGAGTAGTAATGCCATATTACAGAGATATACCACAACACTTAAAAAATGGAATGAGATATATTACTAACTTTACAGTGCCAGTATCTTGGAGAAGACAATATTGTGGAGTTTTTGAATCTCAGTATAATGGCGTAACATACTACTTTATAGATAATGAATATTATTTTGGTAGAGATGGACTTTATGGGTTTTACGATGATGCAGAAAGATTTGCATTTTTCTCAAGAGCAATAATGGAAATGTTACCTTATATCAACTTTCACCCAGATTTAATACATTGTAACGATTGGCAAACAGCGTTAGTGCCAACATATTACTATCTGTTTTACAGTCACAACCCATGGTATAGAGATATTAAAAGTGTCTTTACAATTCATAATATCCAGTATCAAGGTAAATATGGTTGGGATGTTAACACAGAGTGCGTAGGTATTCCAGCTGATTGTGGCAGTATATTAGAGCAAGATGGTAAATTAAATATGGTAAAAGGTGCTATTGAAACAGCTACAAGAGTTACAACAGTAAGCCCATCTTATTCAAGAGAAATACTTGATAGTTGGTATTCTTATGGTTTAGATACAATTCTAAAAAATAGACAGTATAAATTATGTGGTATTTTAAATGGTATAGATAATGCAAGTTATGACCCTCAAACAGATATGCACTTGTATTCTAACTATTCTAGTTGGGATTTAGGTGGAAAAGCTGAATGTAAACGAGCATTACAAGAAAGGTTATCTCTTGCGCAAAGAGGAGATATACCAATAATTTCTATGGTGTCAAGAATGGTATCTCATAAAGGGCTTGACATAGTTAGAATGGCTTTAGAAGAAATTTTAAATGAATATGATGTTCAATTTGTAATATTAGGTTCAGGCGATACAGAATACGAAAACTACTTTAGAGATGTACAATTTAGATATCCTGGTAGAGTTTGTGCGTGCATTGGATTTATTCCAGAGCTTGCAAGAAAAATTTATAGTGGCACAGATATATTCTTAATGCCATCAAAGAGCGAGCCTTGTGGATTGTCACAAATGATAGCTTTAAGATATGGAACAATACCAGTTGTTAGAGAAACAGGAGGACTTAGAGATTCTATATTTGATAGTATGGACGGACATGGTAATGGATTTACATTTAAAAACTATGATAACTTAGACCTTAAAAATGCAGTAAGCAGAGCAATAAATGGATATTGGAATAGAGAAGGTTGGGTAAACTTAATGCAAAGAGCTATGAGCAGTGATAATAGCTGGGCTAGAAGTGCTAATGACTATATAAATGTATATTCAGATACAATTGATAATTGGTCGTAAAATGTTTAAATGATAGTATAATAGATAAGTTTAAAAAACAAACTTAAATTGTAACGGATGTGCAAAACATCCGTTATTTTTTATTATTTATCAATTATTGTTTTTTGACTAAATTTGTGGTAAAATTAAAACAAGTTAACATAATATATAATAGGGAGGTGCTAGTTTGGATATAATTTCACAATATTTTATTAATACTGATGACATAATATGGAATAACGTTTTATTCTTTATCCAAATGGGCATCGCATATTTTATATCGTGTATATTAATACCGTCGATAGTATTAAACAAATTGTTCAAGAAAAAACCGCTTATATATAGAGTTATTTTTTATCAAGTTATGGCTAATATTTATATAAATATAGTTGGTTTTATTTTAGCGTATTTTAAAACATTTAATAGTGCAGCTTGCGTGTTTTTTATGTTAATAGCTCCGTTGATAGTTAAGATTTTTGATGAGCGTAGAAAAATTAAAAATGCATTTATACCTTTCTTTAAAACTACTGGAGAAATATTACTTGGTAGATATGGTGGCAAAAGTGCAATTAAAAATTTATCTAGATGGATTAAAAAATGGCTTAATAAATTTTATGTTAAATATTTTAAAGGAAGAGTTATAGAGTGGTCTTTTTTAATTTTAACAATGCTATATATAATTATGTTTTTTGGCTATCCCAGATTTTTTAACCCAGCGTTTGGGCATACAGATGAAGAAACACATATGTATTGGATAAGTCAAATATTTAAAAACAATCCGTTTGTTACGGGTCTTTACCCTTATGGTATGCACTTTTTAACCTCAATACTTGCTAGTACTTACGGAATTAATCCAGATTATGGTGTGCTTTCTTTTTCAGTAGTTTCTTCTTTAGTGTTGTTCTTAACACTTTATATGCTTGTTAGAAGCGTTTTTAAATCTAAATATGTATCTCTGTTTTCATTTATTATTGCAATGGTTTTTGGTATGTTTCCAGAGGTTTCTTATTTTAGGTTTTCTTATATTTTTCCGATGGAATTCTCCTTAATACCTGTAATAGTAGGAATTTTTGCACTTATAAGTGTTATTAAATATAAAGATAGAATGTCTTTATTTTTATTTTCACTAGCGTTAGCGTGGAGTTTATTTGCTCACTTTTACGGTACTATTTTCTTAGTTCTTATTTGCTTAGCTTTTGGCGTAATTTATATCGTGCATATTGTAAAAACTAAAATGCTACTTAAATTTTTACTTCATGGTGTTATAGGGTTATGCATTGGTATAGCACCTTTTGGAGTAGGATATATAATTGGTTTTGAGTTTGAACGTTCAATAGCATGGGCGATAGGCGTAATGACGAACGACGAAGATTTAATTAATCAGGGCTTAGATGAATCTTCACAATTAAAGGAAGATGAAGAAAACAAAGAAGATGAATCGTTGTCCTTTAAATACTTTAGTAAAGAAATGGTAGATTACCTATACACAAGTGAAAATATGTTTTATACTGAAGTTATGATTGCTTTAATAACACTTATATATTGTGTATTGGGATTGATATTTAGAGTAAAGTTCAGGTATCAATATATGTTGTATCTGTTTTTAGCGTCAATATGGTTTACTATGTTTTTATTAGGAGCAGCACCAGTACTCGGATTGCCAGCTATTGTTGAAAAATATAGAGTTAGTGTATTTGTATTTTTAAGTTCGATACCGTTATTTGCAGTATTTTTCCAAATGATATTTGATATATTATTAATATTTATCAAAAAAAGAAAAATCGTTGACGGCATAATTATAGGTTTAGGAGTAGTAGGAATAACAGTAATATTTGCTACTAATTTTGAAAAAGACGAGCTTAGGTTTACAAAAATAGTTTCTGATGCTGACGGAAAATTAGTTCAGAAATTGATACTTGAAGAACAAGAAGAGCCATGGACAGTAGTAACTACAACAAATATATTGCATATTATTGATGGTGATGGTTATCACGTAGAAATTTTAGACTTTTTATATGCAGCAGATACATCAAGAGATTTTTATATACCAACTCAGTCGGTGTATATAGTTGCAGAAACAAGAACTAATGGTTTTGAGGAAATAACAATTGACCCATACTATGATTATTATTACGATGTTTCAGTGCCGATTAGCTTGGAGTCAGCAATAAGAGACGATATAAACATTTATAATGACTTTGGAGAACAAAGAGATAGGGCGTATTACTTTTATAGAAACACAATAATGTCTAGGTTGCATTATTTGATTGAGGATATAGAAAGAGTGTATCCAGACCAGATATCGTTATATTATGAAGATGATATGACACAAGTTTATAAAATAGAGCAAGACCCATATTTTCTACTAAATTTATCTTTGGACTATATGGACGATATAAGAAAAGATGATGCAGAAGAAACAGAAAATGTAACAGAATAAACAAGATAAAATGCACAAATACAGATTAAGTAAAACTGTATTTGTGCATTGTTTTATTTTATAAAATTAATTTAGATATTTTAAATATATCTGCGTCCATAACTTTATATTTAGCTTTTAATTCGCCTTTAATCTCTGGTGATAAATTTGTATGTACATATAAGTTATCTAAACCTATATTATAAGAGCCTTCTATATCTGTTATATAGTCATTACCTATCATAATACTATCTTCTATGTTTAAGTCGTATCTTTTAAAAATTGTGTTATAAAATAGTTTGTCAGGCTTACATACTTCTTCGTCAGATGAAATTACTATACCATCAAATTTATCTAGTATACCAAGCTTTTCAAGCTCAGGCACTGTAAAGCAACGTTGAGCATTTGTAAGTAAATAAATGTTTTTGCCGTTTTCTTTTAAATCATCTAATAATTCCATAGCTCCGTCATAAAGCTTTAAATACTTAGTTGATTTAGTTCTAAAGAGATGTGCAGTTTCATATACTTTATCTTTTGATACTTTTACACCTTTGTTTATGTATAGTTTTTCAAATACGTTATCTAGTTTTATATCAACATATTCAATATTTGCATTTTGATTTAATACTCGTGATTTCTCTTCTTCCACAAGTTTTATATATTCTTCTCTTAATTCTTGAGCACTGTAATTAGCACCGTCAAGTGAATATATTTTAGATATTTCTTCCCATAGTTGTTCTTTTTCCTCGTCTGTGTTTATATCGATTAATGTTCCGTACAAATCGAAAATATAATTCTTGTACATAGTATTGTTTCTCTCCTTTACATATTTTCTAAAAAGTTTTTAAGTATGCTAATTGTTTTATCTGCTGCTATCTTACTAAATGATTGATACTCCATAAAATGTTTTTCTTCAAAGTCGTCTGAAATGCATCTTAGTACAGAAAAAGGAATTGCGTTTCTGTAACACACGTGTCCTATTGCACCACCCTCCATCTCGCAAGCTAAAGCAGTAAATCTCTTGCCGATTTTATCTCTTTTATCTCTACCTGCTACAAATATATCGCCTGATGCAATTGTTCCTACTACTGTTTTAGTATCTACAAGTGTTTTTGAGGATTGCACAATTTTATCTGTTATATATTTATCAGTGAATATGTTTATTCTTCTTTCGTCGTTAAACTCTATTTCGCCCATTTTTTGTCCTAGTGCTGTTATGTTCATATCATGTTGAACTACATTGCTTGCTACAACTATATCTGCTATGCCAACTTGATTAGTAAGTGAACCTGCTATACCACTATTGATTATATAATCTGGTGCGTAATTGTCTATCATTATTTGAGTACACATTGCAGCATTTACTTTGCCTATTCCACATTCTACTGCTACAACATCTATATTGTTAATTTTGCCACTAATATAGTTAATCCTAGCTATTTGTTCGCTTTTCTGATTTTTTATTACTTGTGTTAAACCTTCTACTTCAATTTTCATTGCACAAATTATACCTATTGTCATATTAATTCTCTCCTTTTAAAAGTTGTCTGTTTCATACATTATTAGTGAGGTTGAAACAATTGGTGCTGTTTCGGCTCTTAGTATTCTTTTGCCGAGCGTTGCACATACTGCACCATTTTCGATGAGCTTTTTTATTTCACTTTCTTCAAAACCACCTTCGCTACCTATAAAAATGGCTATGTTTTTATCAGATTTGTTTATTATACTCTGTAGTTTATCTCCACCACATTCGTAAAACACTACTGTTTTATCGTATTGTGATAAATCTTTTATAACTTTATCTAAGGTGCTAGGAGTTTCTATTTTTGGTATAATTCCTCTCCTGCTTTGTTCTGCTGCACCCTGTGATATCTTTTGCCACCTTATTTGCTTTTTTGCAAGCGTTTTACTGTCTGGGCGTGATACACATCTATTTGTAAGTATTGGTACAATATTATGTATACCAAGCTCTACACATTTTTGTATAATATAATCCATCTTATCGCCTTTAGTTAAAGCTTGATATAATGTTATATTAACGCTAGGCTCGTTTTCACATTTTATACTGTTTATTACTTTACAAGTGATTTTATTTTCATCACTATCTATGTTTGTTATTTCACAGTCAAATTGATTTTTTGATATGTCACATACTGTGAGATTTTCTCCGACTTTCATTCGCAAAGATTTAATTATATGTTTAGAAGATTCTTTGTTTAGCACTATTATATCATCAAAAATTGTATCATCAGAAAAAAACCAAGCCATAAAAATTCACCTTTTTTAATATTTTGTTAATAAACTGTACACTAATAGTACATCATCTTTTATACATTATATCAAAGAAAGTCGTTTTTATCAATAAAATATATATTAAAAGCCAAAATTTGAAAAAACACTTGACTTTTGAAAATCATTTGATATTATGTAAATGTTTAGAAAGAGGTGATTTTATTGGTTATATTTAATAAAATTGAATTTGACAATTTGTTGAAAAAAGAAAAAGTTATCGACAATTTACAAACTACAATAGTACATAAATTTTTAGCAAAAAACATAAAATTATCAGTTGCTGAAAGCTGTACTGGTGGTTTGATATCTAAAAAAATTACAGATATTAGTGGAAGTTCAGGTATGTATGAGTGCGGAATATGCACTTATTCTAACGACATGAAAATTAAACTACTAAATGTTAAGGAAGGCACATTAATTGAGCATGGAGCAGTATCTGAACAAACAGCACTAGAAATGGCACGAGGGGTGTTACGAGTGGCGTGCAGTGATATATCAGTAGTGACAACAGGAATAGCAGGGCCTCTTGGTGGAACGACTGAAAAACCAGTAGGGTTAGTGTATATCGCAATTGCTACAAAATATAGCACAGAGTGCTTTAAAATAGAACCAGAAGAAAATCAAGAATTAGACAGAGAGAGCATAAGGGAATTTTCAAGTCAGGTAGCGTTATATTTAGTTTTAAAAACAGCGGAGAAATTTTAATAGGAGTTGTATTTAAATGGATAAAAGATACGCAGGTATATTATTACCGATAACAGCATTACCATCTCCATATGGTGTGGGAACACTTGGGAAAGAAGCATATCAATTTGCTGATACATTAAAAGAAGCAGGTCAAAACTTATGGCAAATATTACCGTTAGGACCTACAGGTGACGGAGATTCTCCATATCAAACTTTTTCAGCATATGCAGGAAGTCCATATTTAATTGATTTAGACACATTAATAGATGAAAAATTTTTATCTAAAGAAGATGTAGTTAAATATGATTGGGGACAAGATGTAAGAACAGTAGATTATGCAAAGTTAAATCAGTATAGATTTACAGTGTTAAAACAAGCATTTGATAACTTTAAAAAATTTACAGATAAGACAGAAAAAAATGCATACGATAAATTTGTAAAAGACAATGAAAAATGGCTTAAAGATTATGCAATGTATATGGCTATTAAAAAAGATAACGAAGAAAAATCATGGGTTTTATGGACTGATGAAGATATTAAACAAAGAGAGCCTAAAGCTATGGAAGAGTACAGCCTAAAATATAAAGAAGAAATAGAATATTGGTCATTTATTCAATACTTGTTTTTTAAGCAATGGACTAAACTTCGTAAATACGTAAATGATTTAGGTATAATTATTGTAGGTGACATTCCAATATATGTATCAATGGATAGTTCAGATGTTTGGGCAAATCCTGACGTATTTTGGCTAGATGAAAACAGAGTTCCAGTAAAAGTTGCAGGTTGCCCACCAGATTTTTTTGCAGCAGAAGGACAACTTTGGGGAAATCCATTGTATGATTGGGAATACTTAAAAAGCACAAATTACAAATGGTGGTTTGAGCGTATAAGTATAAATATGGAATTATTTGATATGATAAGAATTGACCACTTTAGGGGACTAGATACTTATTATACTATTCCATATGGTGCAAAAAACGCAATAGAAGGTCAGTGGGTAGACGGTCCTGGAATAGATTTCTTTAATTGTATGAAAAAAGAATTAGGAGATGTTCCGATAATTGCAGAAGACTTAGGATTTTCTACACCATCTGTAATAAAACTATTAGAAGACTCTGGATACCCAGGAATGAAAGTACTAGAATTTGCGTTTGATAGTGCAGATTCAACTACATTTATGCCACACAGATATAAACCAAATAGTATTGTATATTCTGGTACACACGATAATAATACGTTTTTAGGTTGGCTAAGCGAAGCTAGTGAACACGACCGAAATAAAATAATTAACTATTGCAGATTAAGTGAAGAAGAAGGTTATAACTGGGGTGTAATTAGAGCAGTTTATGAAACTGTATGTAACTATGCTATAGTTCAAATGCAAGATGTATTAGGATTAAGTAGTGAAGCTAGAATGAACATACCATCAACTTTAGGTGGTAATTGGCTGTGGAGAATGAAAAAAGATGACTTTAAGAAAGAGTATATTGAAAAGTTAAACAAGTTATCAAAAACATATGAAAGAAACTGATTTTTAGATATATTTAATAAATTTATGTATTCTATATGAAAAAAGTTTAATAATAATTAAATATTGATACTGATAAATAAATTTGATAGTAAAATTAATGTCATATTTATGTAAAATTTTACAAGTAAATGTTAAATAAAGTATTGAATTATTGCACTTTATATGATAAAATTTTATATTGTATGAATGTCGTAGTTTGATGATACTCTAATATCGTCGAGCGTAATTTTTATGAAATAGGAGCGGTTATTATGACTAGATGTGCAGGGGTACTATTACCAATTACATCACTACCATCTCCTTACGGAATAGGAACTCTTGGAAAAGATGCATACGATTTTGTAGATAAGCTAAATGTAGCTGGACAAAAAGTATGGCAAATACTACCAGTTGGACCTACAAGTTACGGAGATTCACCTTACCAGTCATTTTCAACATTTGCAGGAAACCCTTATTTAATTGATTTAGATATTTTAATTGAAGACGGACTACTTACAAATGAAGATGTAAATGCTTTCGACTGGGGAAGTGATAGTTCAAAAGTAGATTATGAAAAAATCTACAATTCAAGATTTAAAGTTTTGGAAATTGCGTTTAAAAACTTTAAGAGCAATAAAGAGCATCAGGAAATTCCAGCATTTAAAAAGTTTGTAAAAGATAATGCAAAATGGATTAAAGATTATGCACTTTATATGGCAGTTAAAAAAAGTTACAATGAATTAGCATGGACAAGTTGGCCAGATGAAGAATTAAAATTGAGAGAACCTAAAACATTAACTAAGTATAGAAGGAAATTTTCTAAACAAGTTGAGTTCTGGTCTTATGTACAATATTTATTCTACAAACAATGGGACAACTTAAAATCTTATGCAAATAGTTTTGATATCTCTTTAGTTGGAGATATTCCAATATATGTTGCAATGGATAGTGCAGACACATGGGCTAACCCAGAGGTTTTCTGGCTAGACGAAGATAGAGCTCCTGTAAGAGTTGCAGGCTGTCCACCAGATTATTTTTCAGCAACTGGACAATTATGGGGTAACCCACTATATAACTGGGAGTATTTAAAAGAAACTGGTTACAAATGGTGGTTTGACCGTATAGAGGGCAATGCTAAACTTTTTGATATGACTAGAATAGACCACTTTAGAGGATTTGAGTCATATTATGCAATACCATATCCAGCAGAAAATGCTATGAATGGTGATTGGTTAGAGGGTCCTGGCATTGAATTTTTCGATTTAATGAAAGAAAAATTAGGCGATGTTCCAATTATCGCTGAGGATTTAGGGCTATTAACACCAGCAGTTGTTGAACTTTTAAAAGCATCAGGATACCCTGGTATGAAAGTTTTAGAATTTGCTTTTGATAGTACAGAAGAAAATGACTATCTTCCACATAAATATACAGAAAACAGCATAGTTTACTCTGGTACACATGACAATGATACTATTATGGGTTGGTTTAACACAGCTCAAGAAAAAGATGTTAAATGTGCAGTTGACTATTGTAGTTTAACTAAAGAAGAGGGCTATAACTGGGGAATTATTAGAACTGCTTATGCAAGCGTTAGTAATTTAGCAGTTATTCAAATGCAAGATATTCTAGGTCTTGGAACAGAGGCTAGAATGAATGTGCCGTCAACATTAGGTATTAACTGGATGTGGAGACTTGGTAAAGAACAATTTTCAAATGAGCTTATATGTAGATTAAGAAAACTAACAAAAACTTATAATAGGTTGGAGGACGACAATACTATGGATAATCAAATTATGAATAAATTAGTTCAAGTTGCAAAAAACAATTACTGTAAAAGCGTTGAAGAGCTTTCAGTTCAAGAACTACACTTAGTGTTAGGTCAAGTTGTAACTGGAGAAATTTCTAATCGTTGGGAGCAAAGCAAAGTTAATCATGCAAAAGAAAGACGTGCATATTATTTTTCAGCAGAATTCTTAATGGGCCGTATGGTTTACAATAACCTTTATTGCTTAGGAATTTTAGAAGAAATTAAAGAAGCTTTAGCTACAAAAGGTATTGACATTAACGTATTTGAAGATGTTGAAGATGCTGCTTTAGGTAATGGTGGTTTAGGTAGACTTGCTGCATGTTTCTTAGATTCATCAGCTACTCACGATATACCATTAGATGGCTATGGTATCCGTTATAAATATGGGCTGTTCAAACAAAGTATTGTTGATGGCTATCAAGTAGAAGCTGCTGATGATTGGCAACGTTTCGGTGACCCTTGGTGTATTAGACACGAAGAAGACTCTGTTAAAGTTAAATTTGCTAATCAAACTGTATTTGCTGTTCCTTATGATATGGCAGTTATCGGTTATGGTACAGAAAATATTAACACACTTAGATTATGGCAAGCAGAAGCTATAGATGATTTTGATTTCAATGCATTTAACAATTGTCAATATGCTGATGCTGTAAAAGATAAAAACGTAGCAGAAGATATTTCAAGAGTATTATATCCAAACGATAATAGTTACGAAGGTAAAGTATTACGTTTAAAACAACAATACTTCTTCTGTAGTGCTTCATTACAAGATTTAATCAAAAAATATAAATCAACTAATGGCAATAACTACAGTAATTTCTCAAAACACGCTGCAATTCAATTGAACGATACTCACCCAGTTGTTGCAATTCCTGAGTTAATCAGATTATTAATGCAAGATGGCGTATCTTTTGAAGAAGCACTAAAAATCACTCAAGAAACAGTTAACTATACTAACCATACAGTTATGGCTGAAGCTCTTGAAAAATGGAGTATCGACTTAATGAAGAGCGTTATTCCTGAAATTTACGCTTTAATTGAGAGAATAGACGCTACTCAAAGAGCTGATTTCGCTTCTAAAGGTATCCACGATATGAGCAATATGCAAATACTAGATGGACACGTAGTTCATATGGCTAGACTTGCAATTTATGCATCAACATATGTAAACGGTGTTGCATGGATTCACTCAGAGATATTAAAAAATGACGTATTTAACGATTGGTACAAAATATATCCAGATAAATTCCAAAACAAAACAAACGGTATCACACAACGTAGATGGATGGGACTTTGTAATCCAGAATTATCAAAATTCATCACAGATAGAATTGGTGACAACTGGTTAAGAGATTTATCAGACCTTTCTAAATTAGAAGAAAACCTAGATTCTGATATGATAGCTGAATTTAATAATATCAAATTCACTAAAAAACAACAATTAGCTGAATTTATGAAAGCTCATGACGGTTTTGAAGTTGACCCTAACTTTATATTTGATATTCAAATTAAACGTCTACACGAGTACAAAAGACAATTTATGAATGCTTTATCAATAGTTGATATTTACTTTAAACTAAAAAGTGGCGAGCTTACAACATGGAATCCAACAGCGTTTATATTTGGTGCAAAAGCTGCTCCTGGTTATGCAAGAGCAAAAGCAATCATTAAATTAATTAATGAGATTGCAAACTTAGTAAATAACGACCCAGATACAAAAGACAAATTAAAAGTTATGTTTGTATCAAACTACAATGTGTCTTATGCTGAAAAACTAGTAACAGCTGCTGATATTTCTGAGCAAACATCTACAGCAGGTACAGAGGCATCTGGTACAGGTAATATGAAATTTATGCTTAACGGTGCTGTTACATTAGGTACTTTAGACGGAGCAAATGTTGAAATTGCTGAGTGTGCTGGTGAAGAAAATGAATATATCTTTGGTGCTAGAGTTGAAGATATCAACAGAATGGCAAGAGAAGGATACAACCCAAGACATATTTATGAAACAAACCCACAAATCAAAAGAGTTCTTGATACTTTAGTAGATGGCACATTTAATGATAATGGTGCTCAAGGCGAAGGAAGCTTTGCAGAGTTACACAATGCATTAATCAACGGCACAAATTGGCATGCAGCTGACCACTATTATGTATTATATGATTTACCTCTTTATGTTGAGGCTAAAATCAGAGCAAATAACGACTACAGTGACAGAGAGAAATTTGGTAAAAAATGCTTGTTAAACATCACAAGAGGTGGAAAATTCTCTTCTGATAGAACAATGCAACAATATGCTACAGAGTTATGGAAAGTTAAATAATAATTCAAACTAAAATTGACGCCCTACCTATATATTAGGTAGGGCGTTGTGTAAGTTTGCTTTAGAGATACACTGAAAGAGGCTATCGCATTTAGGAAATTATTTGTCATATTATACAAGCTTGCTGTAGGGTTTAAATCCATTTTCGCCCGAGATTCATCAAATTCACAAAGAAAAGAGAAGCATATGGAATGCTCCTCTACAAATGCTTTTTAATATTTAACCTTAGTACAACAGCCTTTTTGTAATTGATTATGAAATTAAAAATCTTTGAAAAAATCTGGTTCAATAGTATGCTCAATATAATAATCAGTTAAATCAACATCATCTTTATGCATTACATATAATTCTTCTGATTCATTAATAGACTCTATTGAAGTAATGGTCTTGGTAATATAATTTTTACCGCCTGATTCATATTTTATTGTAAAATATAAGTTTGATGCATATTCTATAGGAGTTCTTTTAAACTCTATATCTTCTATTAAAAAGTTTGCGAACAATCTAGTGTTTGCCTCAATATCTATAGTGTCGCCAGGTTCATAACTTTTGTATGGTGTTAGGCTATCGTCATCTTCTATAGTATAAAAAGTTGCACCTTGTACTGAGGCAAATTCATCGTTTTGATTATTGATAAGTATATCTTTAATTGTAACATCAGTATTAGCATTTAGTTCATAGTCAGTGGTGTATATTAATCCGTTTTCGTTGAATGGAACTCTAGAATTAAAACGGCCGACAGAATTAAAAGACAAATCATAATCTCCGTACAGTTCATCATTGTTTTCAGTATCTTCCATTTGATTAAAATATATATTTCCTAAATCAACATTGTATTCTATACCGTTTATTATGAAATCTGCATTGAGTATTACTTCGTCTTTTAAAATTTTATCAGAGTCGAATTGCAAGTAAAATTCATTATTATAAAATTCTGGACAATCATCTTTTGATATGCTGTCATATTCCTCTTGTATTGCTATGTTGTTTTTTCTGTAGCTTACTTCATCGATACAATTATATTGAAGGTATAAGTCTAAAGAAAATTTTTCTTTTGTAAAAGTTGAAGATGGTTCTAAAATTTTAAAAGTACGGTCTGTATCTAAAACAACGTTAACATCATCGAGATTTAGAGGTTCTTTGGATAAAATATTAAAAGTAAATCCTTGGTTAACGATGTCATCACGCATTTCAAGGTTTAAATTATTTACACAAATAATAGGGGAGTCGCCTTCGTTTATAAAGCTAGGTTGATTTTTTAGATAGTTAAAAGTTTTAGTAGGTTCAATTGTTTTAGCGTTGTCAGTGCAAGCTAAAAGTGTAGTAGAAAATAAAAATATTAAAACGCTGAT
The DNA here is from genome assembly GCA_964369405.1 of uncultured Eubacteriales bacterium. GTDB lineage: Bacteria > Bacillota > Clostridia > Oscillospirales > Acutalibacteraceae > CAYJFG01. The sequence goes on along the minus strand of CAYJGB010000010.1, from coordinate 58,264 downwards.
TAGTATATTAAATAGTATTTTTTTATTTTTCATAAACATAACCTCAATTCTTTATTGACATATATTACTATATTGACATATTTTTGATTAAAAGTCAATATATATTTGTAAAAAATATGGTTAAAATTTTATCCCTTAATGTGTATATTGATTAATAACAATAAAATACAAACATATTAACTTGATTGTTAAAAAACAACCAAACTGATTTATTTTTAACTAGTATTTTTTAGCTACACACCTATTGCTTACAAAAAATTAAAGTCTATCAAAATACACATTTTATGTGCTTTGATAAACTTTAATAGTTGACATTTTATGTTGTTACTTTTATACTTTTAGTAGTATAATAATTTGTTGTGATTTAAACTTTAGCTTTTAATAAAATTATTAATTTCGCTGTAAAATTCACTTGGTGTAGATGAGTCTGTTTCTAGTAAAATAGATTTACTCATATCTAAACTTAGTATACCCATAATTGAATGAGCATCTATTATATAGTTGTCCGATTTTAAATTCATTTTGTAGTTTAGATATTTACTTGTGATATTTGCAAATTGTTTTGCTGCGTTTAAATCTGGTATAGATATAGTTGTATTTTTCATGGAATTTAAACCTCCGTAATTTAAATGAAATCATACCATAGATATTTTATCACTATCTATTTATAAAATCAATTGTTAATTTGTCTAATTTTGAAACAATGTATGAATACATTATTACTAAAAAAATAATTAGTAAAATTTGTATCTAATTACAACAATTGTAAAATATAAGAAAAAAGCAGATAAAGGAGAAGTGTAATGAAGTTCTATATTCATACGTTAGGATGTAAAGTTAATAAATATGAATCTCAAGTTATAACAGAAAATTTAATATCTGCTGGATATGACTTAGCAACTGAACATAACACAGCAGATATTACAATAGTTAACTCTTGCACAGTTACATCTGTTAGCGATAGTAAAGCATTAAAATTGCTTAGAAAAATCAAAAGAGAAAATAATAATACTATATTAGTGTTAACAGGTTGCTTACCTCAAGCATTCCCAGAAGAAAAAGAAAAATTCAGTATAGCTGATATTGTTGTAGGAAATAAATGCAGAGGACAATTAACAACTTATATTGAGCAGTACAAGTTGTTAGGAGAAAAAATTTATCAAATAGAGCCACATGATAATGATATAACTTTTGAAAAAATGGCAGTACATAATTTTAGTCAAAGAACGAGAGCGTTTGTTAAGATAGAAGATGGTTGTAATAGGTTTTGTTCGTATTGTATTATTCCTTATGCTAGAGGTAGAGTTCGTTCAAAACCATTAGAGGAGTTAAAAGAAGAACTTGAAGTATTAGCAGAAAAAGGATATAGTGAAATTGTATTAGTAGGTATTAATTTATCAGCCTTTGGTCAAGAATATGGGGTTAACTTAGCAGATGCGATTGAAACTGCTTGTAACATAGATGGAATTAAAAGAGTTAGATTAGGGTCGTTAGAACCAGAGAGAATGGATATAGACACTATAAAAAGACTTGCAAAACAAGAAAAACTATGTCCACAATTTCATTTATCGTTACAAAGTGGTTGTGATGAAACTTTAAAGAGAATGAATAGACATTATGATACTCATGAATATATGAATATAGTAAACAACATTAGACAAGAGTTTGTTAATTCAACTATAACAACAGATGTTATGGTAGGTTTTCCAGGAGAAACACAAGAAGAGTTTGAAAAATCTTATAAATTTGTAGAAAAAGTAGGGTTTGCACAAGCACATGTATTTGCATATTCAAGAAGAGCAGGAACAGTAGCAGATAAAGCAGATAATCAAGTGGATAGCAAGATAAAAGAAATTCGTTCAAAAGAGATGATAAAGTTAACTGACATTAAAACAACAGATTTTTTACTATCTCAAATTGGACAAACACAAGAAGTGTTATTTGAAACAAGTAAAAAATCTGGAGTTTATGAAGGTTATTCAAAAAATTATACTCAAGTAGTAGCTACTAGTGATGAGAATTTATGTGGTAAAATTAAAAAAGTAATAATTACAGATATTGATAATAACAAATGTGTAGGTATGGTTTTATAAAATTACATAATATCAACTATATTTGCAACTTCTTTTGCTGTTTGTTGGTTTTCTAAATAATCATATGAATATATCATAAAACCATCTACGCCTTTTTCACGTCCATACTCAATTTCCTCTTTTAATATGCTATCGCTATTCGTCCATGTTCCGTCATCAACATCACTTCCAGCCTTATACAACGCTAGACCTATATATAATTTTACATTTTCATTTGTTGTTATACTTTGCCATTCTTCAACTGTTGAATTATATGGCAGAAGTGGATGCTCAAAATTAACATATACTTGTGGACATAAGTAGTCACAATATCCACTTATACTAGCCCAACTGTAAACATCAGCATTCATACTCATATCATTTTCTATATTTGCTTGTGGAGATATACCAAATTGAACGTTATTAGTTATTGACTTTATCCCACTGTATACACCACTAATTAAACTGTTTATATTAGCTGTTCTAAATGAATTTAGAGTTAGAGGGACATTGTTCTCGTTTACTTGTTTTGTATAGCTTTTATAAGCTGTTTCATCTATTCCAACTTGCGTTGTTGGATAAAAATAGTCATCAAAATGGATTGCATCAATTGCATAGTTTAACACGATTTCTTTTATTCCATCTATTATATACTTTCTTACTTCCTCATACGCTGGATTTAAATATAAGTTTTTTTCATACTCCATTATATAGTCATCTTTATCTTTCCACTTATAGTATGGGCTGTCTTCACTTATTTTACTAGGGTTTTCCTCAAGTTTTACTCTTAGTGGGTTTATCCATGCATGAAATTCCATTTTCGCATTGTGACAAGCTTCTAACATATATTGTAGTGGGTCAAAACCAGGGTCTTTGCCTTGCTCTCCTGTTAATATGTGTGAGTATGGATAATATTCAGATGGATATAAACTATCGCTAAATGGCCTAATGTGTACTATCAATGTGTTGATATTATGCTCTTGTGAAGTCTTTACTATATTATCAAAGTTTTCTTTAAATGATTTTTCGCTGTAGTCATCACTTGTATTAAGCGTCATATATGGTACCCATATTGCCATCATTTCCTCATTATGACTGTAATATTCACCATAAGTAGGAGAGAAATCATCTTTTTTTATTTCTATAGTGTTGTTTACAAAATCAGCATTAGTAGTGGGGTTGTTAGTTGTATTACTATTATGTATAATACTAATTATAATTATTGTGCATATCAGTAATGCAATTGCAATTATAATGGGAGAATTTTTATTAATTTTAAAAGTATAGTTCATATTAAAAATTCCTTTCGTTTTGCTTGTCTTAATAAATATATAATATGATTTTAATTAAAATATACCTTAGAGGAGTGTAAATTATGAATTTTGAAAATATTTTTACATGGATTATACTAGCTTATGTTGTTGTTATTAATGTTATGTCTATATTTGCAACTATAATCGACAAAAGAAAAGCTAAAAAAAATAAATGGAGAATACAAGAAAGTACATTGCTGTTTTTAGCAGTGTTAGGTGGTAGTTTAAGTATGTATATAACTATGTTTTTAGTAAAGCATAAGACTAAAAAAATTAAATTTTTAGTAGGTATACCTATTATAATGGTACTTCAAATTATGCTTTTTATCTCAATTTATATTTTAGTTACTTAGATTTAATTGATAACAAAGGAGTAAAACATAAGTTATGTATAAAAGAACAAAGCTTAATTTTGAAGTCCCTGTAGAGTATGATAATAGGATACTAAAAGAATTTTTGCGTAATTATTGTAATGTATCTGTACAATTGATGATTAACTTAAAGAAAGAACATAACGGAATATGTGTAAACGGAGAACATAGAACAGTAATAGAGAAGATAAAGAAAAACGATAAAGTAACACTTACACTTCCAATAGATAAAAATAATATAAAAGCTATAAAAATGCCTATTGATATTAAGTACGAAGACGAACATTTACTAATAGTAAATAAACCTGCAAATATGCCAGTACATCCTACTTCTTGTGGACATTTTGAAGATACTTTAGCAAATGCAGTATCATACTATATGAGAGAAAAAAATGAGATGTATACGATAAGAGCAATAAACAGACTAGATAAAGATACTGTAGGTTTAGTAGTGATTACAAAAAACAGCTATAGTGCATATACATTAGGGACTAATATAGAAAAAACATATCTAGCAGTATGTCAAGGAAAAGTTCAAGGTAGTGGAACTATAGACATAGGTATAAAAAGGGAAGAGGGTAGGAGTATTCAGAGAATAGCAGATGTTAATGGACAAAGAGCCATTACACATTATAAAGCACTTGAATATAATAAAGGACATACGTTAGTAGAGTTAAAGCTTGAAACGGGACGCACCCACCAAATTAGAGTTCATATGTCGCATATTGGACACCCACTCGCTGGGGACGATATGTATGGTGGAGATAAGAGTTTAATAAAACATCAAGCATTGCACTGTAAAGAGATTAAATTTATACACCCAATTAGTAAAAAAAGTATGCATATAATAGCACCTATTCCACATGAGATAAAAGTGTGGAACTTTGAAGAGTTGAGATAAAAATTACGACATAATTTACGCTATAATGCAAGTTGATATATTGCAAAAGTCAGAATAATGTGATAGTATATATATAATAATTATGAGAGAAGGATTATAATGCAACAAATTAAAATAGAACTTACAAAATCACCAAAAGAGAAACCACAAAGTCAAGGCGATTTACCTTTTGGAAAAATATTTACAGACCATATGTTTATTATGGATTACAAAACAGGAAAAGGCTGGCATAACGCAAGAGTAGTACCATTTCAAAATTTAGAATTATCACCAGCAGCAATGGTTTTACACTATGGTCAAGAGATGTTTGAAGGGTTAAAAGCATATAAAACAGAAGACGAAAAAGTTTTACTTTTTAGACCAGACAAAAATATCGAAAGAGCAAATAAAACTAATGAAAGAATTTGCATACCTACAATTGAGGAAGAAGACTTTTTAAATGCACTTAAAACAGTAGTTAATGTAGATAGAGATTGGATTCCAACAGCAAAAGGAACATCATTATATATTAGGCCATATATAATAGCAGTAGACCCATATCTTGGAGTAAAACCTGCTGATGAATATATGTTTATAATAATATTATCACCAAGTGGTGTATATTATCCAGAAGGGTTAAATCCTGTAAAAATTTGGGTAGAAGATGAATATGTAAGAGCAGTAAAAGGTGGAATAGGTGAAGCTAAAGTAGGAGCAAATTACGTAGCGAGCTTAAAAAGTCAAATTAAAGCACATGAAGAAGGCTATTCACAAGTATTATGGCTAGACGGTGTAGAAAGAAAATATATTGAAGAAGTAGGAGCTATGAATATTTTCTTTAAGATAAACGGAAAAGTAGTTACACCAATGCTAAACGGAAGTATTTTACCAGGAGTTACAAGAAATTCAGTAATACAACTGTGTAAAGAATGGGGATACGAGGTAGAAGAAAGACGTGTTTCTATTGATGAGATATATAATGCATATAAAGATAACACACTAGAAGAAGTGTGGGGAACAGGAACAGCAGCGGTAGTGTGTCCAGTAGGTCAATTACGCTGGGAAGATAAAAATATGCAAGTACAAGATGGTGGCATAGGTGCGCTTAGTCAAAAATTATATGATACAGTAACAGGTATACAATTAGGTAAAATAGAAGATAAATTTAATTGGACAGTAGAAGTTAAATAAAATTTAATAATTAAGATTAAAAAATAGAGTTGCAACTTTTGTTGTAACTCTATTTTTTTTGAAAGAATTAATTTACTGATATTGTAGTTTCTACATTGTAAGTTGCTTTACTTAACGTATCTAAAACGTTTTCTAAACTCTTATAATATTCTTTATCTTTGTTCATCAAGTAATTACTAAATCCAAATACATCAGATTTATTTTCTATTATACATTTCTCTATCGCCTGATTACATATATCATCTATTCTGTTTTGTATAGAGTTTTCAAGCTCATCTTCTTCTAAATGTAATTTATAAACATCTGCATTTGCACTTATCTTTATATCAAATGTTACATTGTTGTTTTCTATATTAACTTCAATGTTACTATCACAGTTTGATAACATAAAATCGTTTTGATTATCCTCTACTGTAACTTCTGTTGCGGTGTCAGCATTTCCACTTACAAGAAGCACCCCTAAAGACTCAACAGGGGATATAGTATAATCAACTTTATCCTCTTTAAATACTACAGTTCCATCAGATTTTACAGTTTCTTCACTTAAAATCAAGTTTGTAGTTTTAGGTGCATAATATCCACTTAACAAGTCATTTTCAAGAGTCATCAAAGTTGATATTATCGCCCTACCGCTTCGCTTAGTATCTCCAGAAATGTCATTTATCTGTTGTGGCGTTATATCTTTTTGCATTATTATATCTTCTGCTTTTTCAAGTGTTGCAAATATATTTACATTTTGTCTTGATTCATAATATTGTGCAAAAAAATTCAGTGCTTCATCAAATCCATTTTCTATAACACCCTTACCTAATAATATAAATAGATTTTGACTATATAACGGTTCTTTTCCTGTTTCTGATATTGAGTTTGTCATTGCATCTACTACAGAATTTCCATTAGTAACAAGTGTTTTTGTTTGTTGTGTTTCTGAAGATGTATCCATATACATAACACTGATAGTGTATTTGTCAAAACTGTAATCAATACCTAAACCTTGCACAATTAACCTTTCGTTTAACTGTTTAGCACCTGTACAAGAAGTTAAAATTATTAATAAAAATGTTGATAATATTATAAAAGCGACTAGCTTTTTCATGCTTTTACAGCTCCTTTATTTCTTTTTTTAATTAATAATACAATTGGTATTAAGATTGCAGTTACAAAAGTAAATACCATTAATATATAGTTGTTAAATAGTATAGACATAATTTCTACTGATGATGTTACACCAAATGCACATATTAAAACAGCAACTCCAGTTACAGCGATAGAGATTTTGGAAGCAGTTTCACCCCATACTTTTTTAATGCAGATTGATACCAAATATATAAATAAAGATGTTTTAATAAAAATACCTGCTGTCCACACTCCAAGGAATACAGAGTCTAGCCTTTGAAAAATTCCTATTTCTGCAACGCTTGCAGCAGTGTACAAAGGGAAAGCTTGAGTAGCTAAATAATACTTACCTAACACACCTACAGTTAAATATATAAATAACGCTGAAAAACCATAAATTCCAAAACTCCAAAAGAAAATACCTCGTTTAATTTTTTTGTTATCTCCTTTGGTCATAGATAATAAAACAGCCATTACAGGTATACAAGAATTTCTAGCAAGCATAAATAGTACACCGTCAAGTGCTTTAGTAGGTCCGTCATAAAATAGAGGCTCAATATTAGTTTGATTTACTTGAGAGAATAATGATACTCCTAAAAAAACAAATAATGCTAATATAGCAATAAATACTATTGTGGAAGTTCTAGCTAATGCTTCAATCCCTTTATAAGAACCATATATAGATGCAACCATAACAGCTAAAGATAAAGCAATTGAAGATATTTTAGGGTTCATTAAATCAGTAACAAACAAATCAAAGAGTGATAGTGTATAGCATAAAACCCATATGAAATATATTGCATAGATTATTGCAAAAACAGCACCAAACTTTGAAAAAGCACTGTAAGAAACGTCTAATATGCTATAATTTTTAGAAGTTTTATTTAAATAATAAACTGGTATAGTCATAACTATTGATAAAATAAAAGCTCCTATGCACGATATCAAATGTTCCCACATATTGCTTATATCGGCAACATATATGCTATACGTTAGATTAACTATAGTCCTACTGATAAAAAGCATTATGAATAATTGAGATACTGATATTATAACTTTTTTATTCACTTGATTTGCCTCCCTCAAATTGTGTACTACCTGTTTGGTTTTGAACTAAATTTCGCTTTTTGGAAAGGGTTTTCCAACCGGCTCTTACCACTACATCACGTAAACCAAATAGGCTAAGTGGTGAAACAGGAGATAAAAACGGTATTCCAAAACTTAGCTTACCACAAAGATTAATTAAAACTATGCAGAATAGTAAAACTACACCCCATACACCACTTAAACCACCAACTACAATAAATACAATTCGAAGTATTGCTATTGCTGGGTATAAGTCAGGTATTACATATGAAGATATTGCAGTAAGTGCTACAACCATAAGTGTTGGTGCTCCAATTAATCCAGCGTTTACTGCTGTATCACCAATTACTAATGCGCCAACTATACTTACAGCATGACCTAGTGGCCTAGGAAGTCTAAGCCCTGCTTCTCTCATAATCTCGTATAAGAAATGTATTATTAAAACTTCAACTAAAAGCGAAAACGGAGTAGATGCAATGGAAGTTGCTACTTTAACTAGTAGCTGTTCGGGGAAAAGCTCAGGGTTAAATGTTGCAATAGCTACATATAAACCAGGCATAAGTATTGATACAAAAAAAGCAATATACTTAAGCCACCTTGTAAATGTAGCAAAATATGGAGTGTTAGAGTAATCATCAACTGCTTGGAAGTTTTCTACAAATAAATAGGGAACAATAAGCACACTTGGAGTACCGTCTATCAAAATAGCTATTCTACCTTCGTTGATTTTTCCACATACTGTGTCTGGACGCTCCGTTACTCCTACTCCACTAAACAAAGAAAAGTCTTTATCGTTTTCTAAAAATGGAGATATATAACCTGATGCTAGCAAAGTGTCTATCTTGATTTTTTTTAGTCGCTTTCTTACTTCATCTAATATTTCTTTAGATACTGCATCTTGTAAATAGCATAAGCAAATATCTGTTTGACTTACTTGTCCTATTGTCATGGTTTCAAATTTAAAATCAGGCGTTTTAAAACGTCTACGTATAAGCGTCATATTTATTCTTAATGCTTCTACAAAACCTTCTCTCGAACCTTTCTGCACAACCTCTGATTGAGGCTCACTTATGCTTCTAAAACTGAACCCTTGTATACCTACAGCTATTGCTTTTGTTGCACCATCTAACAAGATTACAGCAAAACCAGACATTGAAAACTTATATACTTCCTCAATTGTAGAGATACTTACAACTTCTGATGCAGATAAAATAGACTCCTCAATCATTTTAATTTTATCGTTTCCGATTGTTTTAGGAAATTTTGCAGCTATTATTGGATTTGTTATTGATAAAGACAAAGTTTCCTTATTTACCATACCTTCCATAGTAACAACGGCAATATTAGTATCATCTGATAATCGTAATTTTTTAATAGTTAAATCTATACTATAATCAAATGCTTTTTGAATAAAATCAATATTTTCTTCTAAATTGAAAAATAAATCATGCTTTATTATTGGTTTAACATTGTTATCTTTAGGAGAAAAGTAATCATACATTTTTTTGAAGATATTCATTTTTGGACACCACCTTTTAATTTTCTAATAGTAATTTTTACAAAGAAAGGTAAATTTATACGTATAAAATATAAATTTCCAGTAAAAATAAAATTGAAACTTAAAAAGGGTGATTAAATGTTAATAGCGATTATTAGAACGATTTTACTTTATTTGATAATAATAACAGCCATTAGAATTATGGGCAAAAGACAAATAAGCGAACTACAAACATCTGAGCTTGTTGTAACGTTGTTAATATCAGATATAGCTGCAATTCCCATGCAAAACACATCTCAACCACTATTAAGTGGGTTTATTCCAATAGTAATATTAGTATTGTTTGAAATAGTATTAAGTATAGTTATGCTAAAAAAATTTAAATTTAGACAACTTGTATGTGGAAAACCCCAGATTGTAATTGATAATGGAACAATTGACCAAAAGCAGTTAAAAAAGCTAAGAATGACAGTTCAAGACTTGTGTGAGCAACTAAGACTTGAGGGAGTATTTAGCTTAGAAGATGTAATGTATGCGATAGTAGAAACAAATGGTAAAATGAGTGTACTAAAAAAACCAGAAAAAGACACTCCTACACTCGAACAATTAAACATTAAAGAAGAGTTTAATGGATTGCAAGCAGTAGTTATAAGCGATGGAGTTTTATCAAGAGCATCAATGAGTATATGTAATATAGATGAAGAGTGGATTTATAAAAAGTTAAGAAGTGAAAAGTTAGAGATTAGTGATGTGTTTATAATGACATTAAATGAAAAAAAAGATTATAACATTATATTAAAGGAGTACTAATATGAAAAGATTATTAGTTACAGCAATAGTAGGAACGCTTGCTATTTCATTGAGTGTATTCGAAATAGCCTATATAAATAATTCTACGAATGAAATAAAAGATGAAATTGACAAAGCGATAATTGAATATAAAGAGGGAAACTTAGCAAGTGCAAGGCTACTTACAGAGAAATCGTTTGAAAACTGGGAAAATAAAAAGCCAATTTTAGATATGTTTTTATATCATGAAACAGTAGATGAAATTGGAATGGGACTTACAATTGCAAAAGAGCATTTAAAGATAAATAGTAACGAATATATTATAAGTTGTGAAATGATAAAAGAAAACTTAACTTTTATTAAAAGAGCCGAATACCCTATAATTGAAAATATATTATAAATAGTTTACACTTGTTTGTCATAACAAATAACTTGAAAATGCTCCTTTATCCACTACTGGATAAAGGAGCAAATATTTTGAAATTAAAATTTAATTTTGTTCTTAAATTACATATTTCTTTCGTATGACTCGATCATTTTTTTAACCATTTGTCCGCCAACGCTACCTGCTTGACGTGATGTTAAATCGCCGTTATAACCTTGTTTTAAGTTAACGCCTACTTCACTTGCACATTCCATTTTGAATTTTTCCATAGCTTCTTTTGCTTCTGGTACGTTTATTGAATTATTTTTAGACATATTAATTTCTCCTTTTATTATCATAATATTGTTTAGTTTTAATTTATATTTTCTTACTATCATTTTTTAAAGTTTTGTAATAAAAATATCATTTAAAACATTCACATCAAATAGTATTTGCTATTCGATTTAAGATGGTCTTTGTTAGACCGTTACAGTGAGTCAACTTCTTGATTTATCACTGTAATAATATTATGACTTGTTTAGAGTTTTTTATTATATGTAAAATATTCATATTTTTTTGTTAAAATTTTCGATTAAGTGTCTATTTCGATTTTATCATCTGATAATAGTTTTTTGTGTGTCTTATCTATTAATATTGCTCCTAGTGGTGCTGTCAATATAATTGATACTACTGCTAATGATAAAGCAAGCTGTCCATATGCAAACCCTAAAGCTAGAGGAACTCCGCCAATAGCTGCCTGTACCGTTGCTTTTGGTATATATGATATAGCACAAAATAGCCTTTCTCTTAATAATATGTTTGTTTTAAGTAAAGATATCATTACTCCGCTGCATCTAAATAATACAGATATTATTATTAATACTACAGGTAAAAATCCTGATGTTATAGCATATTGTATATTTACTTCTGTACCGATAAGAACAAAAAGCATAATTTCTGCAAGTATCCATATTTTAGAAAATTTAATTGATAACCTATCTGCTACTTTAGGACGCTTTAAGTTGATTATAGATGCCATTGTAATTATAGATAATAAACTTGAATATGTAATAGTTCCTTGAAGAATATTCTCAAGATAAACGAATAGACAAGCGATACCGATAATTATTAGCGACTTAATACTATCTTGTAAATGAAAAATTTTAAATATATTGTTAATGATAAATCCTACAGCTATACCAACTACTAGACCTAATACTATAGAAGTAGGAATTTGCAAAAAGCTATGTAATGATAACTCATTACCTTGCTCGAGTCCTAAAAATATAGTAAACAGTACCATAACAAAAATTCCGTCCACAGAAGAACCAGCGATTATAAGTTGAGGTATACCTTTTTTCTCGCCATAACCTTTGTCAATTAAAGATACCATTTTAGTAACAATAACAGCAGGTGAAACAGCTGCAATAATTGCACCTAAGACTAATGCTTCTGTATGAGTTACACCTAATAAAATTGGTGCAAAGATATACACTCCTAAAATTTCACAAGTTGCCGGTATAAAAGCCATTAATATGGCAGGGCGTCCAAGTTTTTTTAAAACACGCAAATCTAAAGATAAGCCAGCTTTTACAAGTATAACAATTAAAGCGATTTCTTTTATATCTGCTGATAGATTTAAAATACTATCATCTATTAAATTTAAAAAATATGGGCCTAAAATAACTCCTGTAATGATTAAACCAACTTATCTAGGTAATTTTATTTTTTCAAAAATTGCTGCAAGTGTAATGCCTACTAAAAATATAAGTGCTATAGATATAAGCATATAAGTACCTCTCTATAAAAATAAATTAAAATAAGCTGAATGTTTTGTAAAACTACAAAAGTCATCAGCTTAATTATATATTTGCTAATCTATAACATAATATAACATTTTATCATTCTTAAATCAACAGTTATATTAATCTTCGTTTATTAATAATTCTCTTTCTTCTGCTAAGTTTTTGAGTTTATCTTCAGGTAGCTTTGGATATTTTGGGTCAATATCTTTTAGTGATGATAAAATTATCTCAGATACTATAAATCGTGTATACCATTTAGCATCAGCAGGCACTACATACCATGGGCTGTTTTGTGTGGCTGTTGCATTTATAGCGTCTTCATATGCTTCTTGATAATCGTCCCATAACATTCTCTCTCTAACATCAGACTCTGAAAACTTCCAGTTTTTAATCTTTAAATCAATTCTTTCTAAAAATCTTTCTTTTTGCTCTTCTTTAGAAACATTTAAAAATATTTTAACTATTCTATAACCACTGTCATACAAATATTCTTCGTAATTTTTTATATGTTTATACCTTTTTTTAATTATATCGTCACCTTTACATCTTTCAGCTATGTGATAGTTTTTATACAACTTTCTAACTTTTACTACTAGCACATCTTCATAGTAAGAACGATTAAATATAGCTATATAACCTCTTTTTGGTAGTGCTACATTGGCTCTCCATAAAAAATCGTGTGCCAATTCACGAGATGACGGAGCTTTAAATGATGTAACCATTACACCTTGAGGGTTTATACCTTTCATAACATGCTTAATAGTGCTGTCTTTACCGGCAGCGTCCATTGCTTGCAACACAATTATTAAACCTTCTTTTGCATCTGAATAGAGTTTTTCTTGTAATTGCGATATTTCTATTAGGTTTTGCGCTGTTTTAGTTATTATTTCTTCTTTTTTGTTTTTTTCGTCACCTGAATTTTTTTGAAAATCAGATAACTTGATGTTACGTTCGCCACTTACTTTAAAATGTTTGTAGTTCATAGTAGACTCTCCTTTTTAAAAATAGTTAAGATTATTATTGGCTAAATAGCAATGTTTTATAAATAAAAAAAAATTGCTATAATTTTAATATATATTTTAAAATTGTATTAATATACAATAATTTTAAGTTCTGAAAATTGTTTTTTTTATAATTAAACATATAAATCAAGTAAAAACATATATAATTTAACAAATTAATTCTAACACTATTAAATAAAAGTGTGTTATAATATTGATGTAGAATTATGTTAACTTATAGATTATAAATATAATTATTTTGAAATGATGAATTTACATAAGGAAAGGGATTAAAATGATTAAAAGTAAACTTGTTTTATTTGTTGTCCTATGCTTAATTATATCTATTTTATTGCCATCATGCATCTATACTTCTGGTGAAGTGAATAATAAAAAAAATCAAAATGAGTTAACTGTCTGGTTATGGGACGAAAGTTTTAATTATGTTGCAATTAGAGAAGCTGAAAAAATATATCAAAAAGAAAATCCAGATTTTTCTTTAAATATAGAGGTAATGCTACTAAGTGATATTGTAGATAAATTTAAAACAGCCTTATCTATTCGTAGTGATGATGATTTGCCAGATATTGTTTTATTAGAAGACTATTCAATTCAATATTTTTTACATACATTTCCAGATGGAATAGCAAATTTATCTGATAAAATTGATACAGATGATTTTGTGCCAAGTAAGATATCTGCGTGTGAGTATGAAGGTGATGTATATGGTATCCCTTTTGACTGTGGTGTTGCTGGCTTATATTATAGACTAGATTTTATTGAACAAAGTGGATTTACTGCTAAAGATTTAGAAAATATAACATGGGATGAATTTATTGAGATAGGTAAAACAGTTAAAGAAAAGACTGGAAAATATTTATTAACACTAGACCCTACTAATTTAGAATTAGTAAGAATGATGATGCAATCTTGTGGTGAGTGGTATGTAAAAGATGACGGTAAAACTGTAAATATTTCTGAAAACGAATCACTAAGTAAAAGTGTTGATATTTTAATGAAAATGCTTGATTCAGGAATTGTTAAAATAATATCAGACACTAGTGCGTTTCAAAATGCATTTTTGAATGAAGAAATTGTATCAGTAATTAATAGTAGTTGGGTAATAAATACGTTGGAAGAAAATATATCTCAAAGTGGGAAATGGGCAGTTGCGCCTGTGCCATGTTTGGAAAAAAATAATAGTTGCGTTAATGCTACTAGTGTTGGTGGCTCGAGTTGGTATGTTACAAATAACAATGATGGTGAAGAACTTGCAATAGATTTTTTAGAATCAACAATTGCAACAGATACTGATTTACTAGATAAATTAGTAAGTGAAATTAATTTAGCAAGCTCTAATATTAACTTAATTGATACAAATGCCGGTGATATTCAATCTGAATTCTTGAATAATCAATATATCTATAATGATTTAATGGAATGGTCAAAAAATATACCTGAAGTAAATTACGGTAGATATACTTATGAAATTGAACAGATAGTAGGGCAGGCGTTTGAAGAAATATTACTTGGAAAAGAAAAGGAAGTTGCATTTAGGGAAGCAGAAGAAAGAGCTAAAACATTGGGAATGTTGTAAATATATTATATATAACGAGTTGGTTTATATAAAGTAAAACTTAACAGTATATTCAAACAGATGTGGGTTGCCATGTCTGTTTTTTTGTAATAAATACACAAAGAAAACGGGGCTGTCGCATTTAGTGAATTGTTCGTCATATTATACAAGTCCGTTCGGCGAAATCCATTTTCGCCCAAAATTCTTCTAATTCACAAAAAATGGGGAGCATATGGAATGCTCCCCTACAAATACTTGTTAATATTAACCTTAGTGCGACAGCCACCACTAAATTTAAATTAATTATCTTCTAAAGGTATAGCAGGTATTGTAATTGTAATAATTGTTCCAACCTTAAAATTAGATTTTATTACTACTCCATAATCATCACCATAAATCAAACGTACTCTATTGTTAACGTTTTTAACGCCTATTCCATGTGATTTATCGCTTGAAGATTTACCTTTGTTTTTCCATAATTCCTCAATTTGACCTTGCGTCATACCCTTACCGTTATCCATAATTTCACAGGTCATAACATCATTTTTTTGACGTATAAACAAGCTAATCTTACCTTTCTCTTGCTCTGTAAATGCATGGAAAAATGCATTCTCTACAAACGGCTGTAATAAAAGTTTAGGTATCGCATAATTATTGCATTTTTCATCTATGTTATAAGTCACTTTTACTTTTTCGCCGTTTCTAATAGTTTGAATATAAACATAGTTTTTTAAGTTGTCAATTTCCTCTTTTACCGAAATAATATCTCTTTGGTCACTTATTGTATTACGTAGTAATTGAATAAATGCATCTAAAGTTGTAATGCTTTTGTCAACATCGTTTTGCCATATTAAAAACTTAATGCAAGTAAGTGTGTTGTACATAAAATGAGGATGTATTTGCATTTGTAATGTCTTAATTTCTGACAAACGTTTTTCTTCTTCTAAACATACTAGTCTGTTAACATAATCATTTAGTCCATCAAGCATGGAATTATAAGCTAGTGCAAGTTCTTTTACTTCTCCTGAACCACTAACATCAATATACCCTTGTGAAAAATCTCCATTAGCGATTTCTGGCATTTTTTCTGCTAATTTAGATAGTGGGTGAGTAGTTGCTCTTATAATAAAAAATAACACAACTGAGAACAGCACTAAACAAATTGCAATTGTTAATAAAAAGATATTTGTATCGAAATTATCGTTTAATAATACAGTATTATTAACACTGCTTATTAGATAAAAATCTGGAAAAGACATCTTGTTTGAATATATAGAAATACTTTCATTATTAAATTGAACGTTTTCAAACAAAGAATCTGATTCATATAAACGCTCAGCGTTTTCGTAAAAATCAGGTATTATTGTATTCAAATATGTTTTGTTGTTCGACGATATTATAAGTCCATCTTGATTTAATATAAAACACGTATTTATAGACACATCTATAAGATTTGTATAGATATTACTTACTTCTTCTTCGGTCATAAGTATTAAAGCTACTCCATACACTTCATCAGTTTCTATGTCTACTAACGCTTTTACAGCAATATTGCATGGTTCAGAACTAGTAGCATCTGTTAAACCTTTTTCGATAAATTGAAATTTAACTTTATTTGGCTCTGCATAAACTTCAGCAATAAAATCTTGTTTCATAAAATTTTCAATTTCATCTGATAATAAAGCATCTCTTTTATTGATAAATTGATTGCCATTGGTTCCTATTAAAATTAAGTTAGAAACATTTAAATTGTTTGTAGCGTTAATTGCTTCTGTTAATTGGTTTTTCATATTATATATTGTTTGTGTTTCTTCGATATCTGAACTATAATCACCCACTAAATAGTCGTGAACATAATAACTATTGTCACAAACAGATAGTACATTTATTATATCTTGATTAATTCTATCATAGTCTGAATTAATTTGAGTTAATACTTTTTGGTTTGCAACTGCATAAGCATTTATAAATTGTGCTTGAGCAATATATATAGATAAAGAAACAATAATTAAAGAAAATATAATTATAGATACAATGGTTGTGAGAAGTATTCTTAAAAAAAGACTATTACTAGAGATGAGTTTTCTAATGCTTTTTTTATTAATCATAATATTAGTTCAACCCTTTTCTATACTTGCTAGGAGTAGTATGCACAAACTTTTTAAATACTTTGCAAAAATAACTATGGTCAGAGTATCCCACCATTGTACTGATTTGAGATATTGGAATTTTTGCATCATGTAAAAATTCAATAGCTTTATCTATACGGATTTTATTTAAGTATTCATTGAAGCCTTCGTCTGAGTGAGCACTAAAATATGAGGATAAATAATAATAACTAAAATTGAATTTCTTAGATATCTGATTTAGATTTATTGCCTCGTTATAATGCTCTTTCATATATGCAGTGATTTTGTTCATAATATCACTGTCGATTTTTATTTGATAATTTTGGATTATTTCATTTAACTCAGTTGAAATATTCATATACTTGTCTAATAATTCGTCTGCGTATTCGCATGATTCAACTTCGTTTAAATGTGTTAATTTTAAATCTCCTAAACTTTCTGTATCTAGTTCAAAGGTTTCAAGCTCTGTAATTAACGCATACACAGAATTTTGAATAAAAGACTTTATTATATGTTCTTCGGTATGATAAATTATTAAGCTAGTTTTAACAAAATCGTTTAATAAAGCTAATGCTTCCAAAAAGTCTAATGAATTTAATAATGAGTTGTATTTTTCAATATTAAATGGTATAGGTTTTGGTTTGTTAATAAATTTATCAGCTGTTAAAAATGAAATGTTTTTATAGTAGAATTTTCTTCTTGCGAGTTCTTCAAAACCATTGTTGTAAATTTCGTTTATTTTTTCTAAATTGTAGAAAATATCGCTTAAAACAAAGAATAATGAAGAAGTTATTGTTGTTAAAGAATCTATTGCATCTTTAACAGTGCCAATAAGAGGAGCATCCTCTGTTAATGAATAGTTAAATAAAACAACAGCTATATCGTCGTTAACATTTAAAACGTATGGATGATACACTCCAAGCATTTCAAATACGCCGTTTTTAAAAAAACTATTGATAATATGCAAATCATTTGGGCAAGCTTTTTTACTAATACCTAATAATCTAAAACATGGTAAATTGAATTGTTCTTCAATTTCTACAGTGTTTATAGTAGTAGAAAAACCTAAAATATATTTGCTTATAATGTTTTCGATATTATAAGAAGGATTTAGATTGTATAAAATATTAGAAGGATTTCTAAGAACTTTTTCTAATATTTCTAATAATTCTTTTGGGTTTAAAGTAGGCTTTAACAAATAATCTGAAGCGCCATTTTGGAATGTGTTTTTCACATAATCAAAATCGCTATAACCAGACAATATAATTATTTTTATATCGTTGTTTTTCTTACGAATTTCTTTTGTAAGCTCAATGCCGTCCATAACTGGCATTACAATATCTGTAAGAATAATATCTGGAGTAACTTCCTCAATGATTTCTAAAGCTTCTTTACCGTTGCTTGCCTCGCCAATAATTTCATAGCCGTGTGCTTCCCAGTCTAATAAATGTTTGATACCTTGACGTATAATAAATTCATCGTCAACTATTAATATTTTGAATAAATTTTTCATATTTATCACTCCCTAACCTTTAAACTAATTATATCATAAAATAAATAAAAAAAACAAGAAAAATTTTAAAAAATTGTTACAAAATAAGAAAAAATTTTGTTTTTTAAGTGATAAAAATTTGTGTTTACAAGTTTAAAAAAATAATGCACTAATTACCACTTTATTTTTTATACAATTTGCATATAACCACAAAATAAATCATATTCTATAGTACTTTTTTTAGGTGATAAAGTTTTATTGTTGAATGATTAAAAATTCATATATTTCTGTATGTTAAATATTTAACGATATTTCAAAATTGTTATTTTCTGCAAATTTGTGCTATTTTCTGCAAAACTATTTACTTTTACAAAATTTACCAATATATTATTATTACCATCAACAAATCAATCTGCTTATTTAACAAATATGCAAAAACAAAAAAAGCACACAGCCTGTGTGCTTTTTTTGTTTTTATTTATATGTCTATTTCATCAAGAGTTTTACTAAATGCTGGTAGCATTTCTTCTATAAATATTTTTACTTCCTCTAATTCAATATTATTTATGCTTTCTTCTATTACTTGCTTTGCTTTAGAAAATTCCATATTCCCCATTCTTATCTCTTCTATACATTTAATAAGTGCAGATATTTTATCAGCTGATTTTACATACTTATATATTATGCTGTCTTCTTCTATTCTTATTATGTTTTTATACTCTTCCTTTAAATCAGTTGGCAACATATCAATCAATTTGTTTTCAGCCATCTTCTCTACATCTTTATATGCTTTTTGTATTTTTTTATTTTCGTATTTTATTGGTGTCGGCATATCTCCTGTAATTATTTCGCTACTGTCGTGATACATTGCGACTACTGCTACCTTATCTACATCAATTTCTTTTCCTAAACGTACTTTTCCTATTAGTGCTAAACTGTGTGCTATAATCGCTACTTCTAAACTATGCTCGCTTAGATTTTCTTGTCTTGTATTATTCATAAGGCCCCATCTGTTTATATATTTCATTCTTGATATCATTGCATAAAAATCGCTCATAAGTATTATCAGTCCTCTTTTTGTATTGTTATGTTTAGTATAATATATATTTCGACTATCGTCCATATTTTTTAAGAAATTTATCTTTTTTAATGCAAAAAATTTATTTTTATGTTATAATACTATGGATATAGAAAAAAATGTTAAATCAATTCTTATTTTAGATTGTACTTAGCATATTTATTCTAAAAATTTATATAATAATAGTATTTATATTATTATAATTGATAAATATATTTTGAAATGAGGTTATTAATATGTCGTTTGGTGAAAAAATATTAGAGTATAAAGAAGATATATTAAAAGATTTAGCTACACTTATTGAAATTGAATCAGTTTCTGCACAAGGTACTGAGCTTCCACAAAAAGCATTAGAGTTTATATTAAATAGAGCTAATGAAATGGGATTAGAAACTAGAAATATATTAGATTTATCAGGACATGCACAGTACGGTGGTGGAGATAAATATTGTGGTGTATTAACTCATTTAGATGTAGTGCCTGCTGGTAATGGCTGGAATACAGACCCATTTAAACTAGTTGAGAAAGACGGTAGACTTTACGGACGTGGTGTAGTTGATAATAAAGGGTGTGCAATAATATCTCTTTATTGTTTAAAAGCGTTAAAAGATAATAATGTTATTGGTAAAAATGCTGTAAGAACAATTTTTGGAACAAGCGAAGAGGTTAGTATGGAAGATATTATGGCTTATTTTGCAAATGAGCCTCTACCGTATATGGCTTTTACACCAGACTCTGATTATGGTATATGCAGATGTGAAAAAGGAATTTTACAATTAGAGCTTATATCACCAACAAATAACGCAACAACTCTTACAGAGTTTAAATCAGGCACAGTAACAAACGCAGTGCCAGACTATGCATATGCATTACTTGACTGTTCAGAATATGATGACCATCAACTCAATAGATTAGCAGATGCAAAAGAGGGTAACTTTACTTTTAAATATACAATTGACGGAATGATGATTATATCTAAGGGTAAAGCATCTCATGCAAGTAAACCTAACGAGGGATTTAATGCGGCAACACATCTAATAGATTTGCTGACATCTAATTTTGCACATAGTGTTTTAGGAGATATAATATCATTTATAGATTGTAAAATATCTACAGAAACAAATGGTAATTCAATGGGAATTAAAATGAGAGATAGTGCATCTGGAGCGTTAACATTAAATGTAGGCACAGTTAATATAGATGAAACTTATGCAAGAGCAACTTTAGATGTAAGATACCCTGCGACTATGAACGGGTCGAATATTTTAGAAAGAATTAGAACACTTGCACAACTTGAGGGTATTACAGTAAAAACTCTTAGTCACAAAAAACCGCTAAATATTGATGAAAGTAATCCGTTAATACCGTTATTAAATTCAGCATACAAAGATGTAATGGGAGAAGATGCTACAATATATTCAACTGGTGGAGGAACATATGCAAGAACTTTACACAATAGAGGAGTAGCGTTTGGACCAACATTTAAAGGTGATGTAACAAATATTCACGATGCTAACGAGTCTATTGACAAAGAAAATTTCTTTAAACATGCTCAAATATGCTTAGAGGCAATGTATAAGATGATGAATATATAAAGATAGGGGAGAGGCGAGATTTTGAATACTAATACTATTATTAAAAACGAAGCAAAACAAATATTATCAGGTAATTGGGGTATTGCTATTGCAAGTTATTTGTTAGTATGGTTTTTATATTTAATTTACAGCACGATTTCCAGTTTTGCTTACATTATATCAAACGTATCATTGTTAGAGTCTTTAAAAGATCCATTCGACAATATTTTTACAGTAGTAGTTGGTTTAATATTTTCGTTGGTTGCAGTTGTTGTAGTGTTATTGCTTATGCCAGTGTTTTCTGGTATAACGCTAAATTATGTAAATTTAACATTAAATAAACCTATATTTTTCCCAAATGTGATTTCTTATTTTAATAAGAAAGATTACATAAATTCACTTAAATTTTGGATTAGTTACATTATGCGTTATGTGATTTGTGTTGTTTTTGGATTGTTATCTTTAAACGCATTTTATAATTTAGCCATTTCTGCTGAAAATGCTTTATTCACTAACTTGTTATTTGCTTTATTAGTAATTATTGCTATAGCTTTAGTTGTAGTATTTATCATTATATCTTGTTCATATTTTTTAGCGCCTTATATCCATGTTAGCAACAAAACACTTAGTGCTACTCGTTGTATTGATTTATCAATAAAAATCATGAAACAAAACAGAAAAAAATATTACTCACTTCTATTGTCTTTGTTGCCTTGGATATTACTATCATTTTTAGTTATTCCTACTTTATACACTGTACCTTACATATTTACAAGCTTTTCTGTAAGTGCTAAATATATAATTTCTAATAACTTAAAGGAGTTTTAAGATGATTGTTTCTCTTTGTGTAATTGCCTATAATGAAGAAAAAACTATAGGTAAATTATTAGAAGATATTAAAATACAAGACTATGACCATAATAAAATACAGCTAGTTTTTGTGGACAATCTGTCTACCGATAGAACATATAAAATTATGAATGAATTTAAATTAAATAATTCATCGTTTATGGATATTAAAATTTGTACTTGTGAAAAGCATATGCAAGCTGCTTGTTGGAATGTTGCTATAGAAAATAGTATAGGGGACGTTATTATTAGAGTAGATGCACATTCTTCTATTCCGTATGATTTTGTTAGTGAAAACGTGAATACAATAAAAGATGGAGAAGATGTATGCGGTGGTGGACGTCCTAACAGGATAGAAAAAGATACTCCATGGCAAAATACTTTACTTACTGTTGAGGAGTTTATGTTTGGTAACTTTGCAGTATATAGAAAAGAAAGTAATAAAAAGCAATATGTAGACTCAGTTTTTCATGCTTGTTATAAGAGAGAAGTATTTAAAAAAACAGGCGGATTTAACGAGTCTTTAGGCAGAACAGAAGATAATGAGTTTCATTACAGAGTAAGGCAAAACGGTTACAAAATTTGCTTAAGTGAAAACATAATATCGTATCAAAATATACGCTCATCTTTTTTAAAGATGCTTAAACAAAAATACAGTAATGGGTTATGGATAGGGCTTACTCTAGGAGTATGTCCAAAGTGTCTATCATATTTATATTTAGCACCTTTACTATTAGTAATAGGCTACTTATTTTGCACCTTATTAGTGTTTTTGAATTTTTCAATACTACTATCAATTTTAAGTGTTTTTTATTCTCTCTTTGTATTAGCTATAACTGTATCAGCTTTTATTAATAAGAAATTTTATCCTCAGTTTTTGTTACTACCTATTATCTTTTCCGTAATGCATATGGCTTATGGTATAGGTACTCTTGTCGGGCTGATAAAAATGCCATTATGGAAAAAATCAATTGACCCTCAAGTTCTTTCAAGGATTGAAGATATTAAAAATAAAGTTTAAAAGGAAGTATTTATAAAATGCAACCAATAACATTAAATCAAGAGCAGTTGCGTGCTTTGCAATTAAAAGAGTTAGATACTCTAATATATTTTAAAGAGTTTTGCGACAAACATAATTTGTTGTTTTATTTTTGTGGTGGTTGTTGTATAGGCTCGCTTAGAAATGAAGGGTTTATCCCTTGGGATGATGATATAGATATTTTTATGCCTAGAAAAGACTATATAAAAATGAATAGACTTTGGAATAAAGAGAATCACCCTGAAAAATTTGTAAAACTAAAGACAGATGATGATTTTTTTAGTGGTAATATTTTCACTACAATTGTAGATACTAGTGCTACCTGTGTAAAAGCAAATACAGCACATTTGAATATACCACATGGGCTTGCTATGGACGTTTTTCCACTTGATGGCTGTCCTGTGGGATTTAAAAGAAAAATGCAAAAATTATGGGCGATGATATATTCTTTATTTTTAGCACAAGTAGTGCCAGAAAACCACGGAGGAGTGTTAGCGATAGGTAGCAAAATACTGCTAGGTGTATTTAGAGGAAAGAAAATAAGAAATTCAATTTGGCGACTAGCAGAAAAAAATATGTCTAAATATAAACTTAAAGATTGCGAATACATAACTGAGTTATGTGCAGGACCTCATTATATGAAGTGTGAATATCCAAAAGAAATATTTGAGTCAAGCATTAATGTAAGTTTTGAAAACCTACAAATGCCAATACCAGTGGGGTATGACAAATATTTAAGAATAGCTTTTGGTAATTATATGGAGCTACCACCAGAAGAAAACAGAAAACCACATCACGATATGGTGTATTTAGATTTAGAACAAAGTTGTATAGATTTTGATATTAAATCATTACAAAGGGAGGATATGTAATATGATATATTCAGCAATACTTGCAGGTGGAAGCGGCACAAGATTAAATATTTCATCAATGCCAAAACAGTTTTTGCCATTAGTAGATAAGCCAATAATTATACACACATTAGAAAAAATACTAATGTGTAATAGGTTTGATGCTGTTTTTATTGGTGTTCATAATAGTTTTTTATCGCATATGGCTGACTTGTTAGAAAAATATAATTTAGACAATGAAAAAGTAATTATTGTAAATGGTGGAGAGAGTAGAAACGATACTATTTTTAATATAATTGATGAAATTGAGAATAAATTTACTATAAACGAAGACGATATAATTGTCACTCACGATGCTGTAAGGCCTTTTGTGACATTGCGAATATTAAATGATAATATAGATTATTCTTTAAAGTACGGTGCTTGTGATACTGTAATTTGTGCTACCGATACAATAGTATGTTCAAGTGACAACAACACAATTACAGAAATTCCAAATAGAAAATATATGTATCAAGGGCAAACACCACAGAGTTTTAACATAAAAATGATAAAAGAATTATATAATTCTTTAACAGTAGAGGAAAAAGAAATTCTAACTGATGCGTGTAAAATTTGTGTATTAAAAGGTCATACAGTAAAACTAGTTGATGGTGAAGTATCTAATATAAAGATTACAACTGTAACTGATTATAAAATTGCACAAGTTTTAGCTGGAGGTATTGCAATTGATTAATTACATTTATCAACTAATGTCACCACATATTTTTTCAGTAAAATATGAAGATGTTGATATCTCAAAAGATGTTATAATACGACCAAAGTATATGTCTTTGTGTCATGCTGACCAAAGATATTATCAAGGTAACAGAGATTTAAAAACTTTAAATCAAAAATTACCTATGGCTTTAATTCATGAGTGTTGTGGTGAAGTTATAAAAGATAACACAAACACATTTAAAGTTGGTCAATCTGTGGCATTAATTCCGAATAACCCTACTAGAACACTTGAGAATATTTATGAAAATTATGATGAATGTTCA
Source organism: uncultured Eubacteriales bacterium (assembly GCA_964369405.1). Lineage (GTDB taxonomy): Bacteria > Bacillota > Clostridia > Oscillospirales > Acutalibacteraceae > CAYJFG01. The sequence goes on along the minus strand of CAYJGB010000010.1, from coordinate 33,147 downwards.
AAGTTTTCTTCTAGTACAGAAGATGGTTTTATGCGTGAGTTTGTTAATATGCCACCACAAAGAGTAGTACCTATAGCTAATAATGTTCCGTTGCAAATTGCATCTATAAGCGAACTTGTAAGTGTTGCAACTCATAGTATAAATAGAATGGAACAATTATCTCACAATACTAAAGACTGCTTTGCAATTTGGGGCGATGGTAGTGTAGCTTATTTAGTAGCTTGTATATTAAAAACAAGATATCCAAATAGTAAAATTATAGTAGTTGGTAAAACTATAAATAAACTTTCTCAATTCTCTTTTGTAAGTAATACTTATGTTACAGATAATTTACCTAATAATTTAACTTTTGACCATGCTTTCGAGTGTGTTGGTGGTGAGTATAGCTGTAATGCTATAGATGAAATAATTAACAATATAAAACCACAGGGTACAATTTCTCTTTTAGGTGTAAGTGAAAATAAAGTGGCAATAAACACACGTCTTGTGCTAGAAAAAGGTATCACTCTATTAGGTTGTAGCAGAAGCGGTAGAGAAGATTTTATTGAGGCAATGGAGTTTATGTCAAAACCTAAATCGATTAGACGCTTAAGTGGTATAATATTTGAAACTGATGTAGTTAACAATATAGATGATATACACAATGCGTTTGCAGTGGATTTAACAACGCCGTTTAAAACGATATTTAATTGGAATATCTAATTTTAAAAATATTGAAATCTTAACAGTTGAAAAATTTGTAAAATAGTAGTATTATATAGAGATACTTAATAAAGGAGTTGATTTTTTGTCAAAAAATAGAACTAAAAAAAGAAAACCTTTAAAAACATTTAATATAAAAAACTTTATAGCGATTTTAATTTGTATAATTATTGGTGTAAGTGGTGGTGGTGTATTAATAGCTTATAACGCACTTGATAGCCTTAATTACCAGCCATTAGAAGATACGACAAAAACAACTGATAGTGAGGGTAATACTATAGAAAACCCATATACTACATCAGCAGAAGATGCAAATATGAGTTTAACAAATGGTAAATTATTAGATGACCCACAAGTGCTAAATATTATGCTTTTTGGCGAAGATAAGGCACAAGGTAACGAAGAACATGGCAGAAGTGACACTATGATTATGTTATCTATAGATAATATAAATAAAAGTTTAAAACTTACTACATTTATGCGTGATTTATATGTGGATATTCCAGGATATTATAAACATAGATTAAATTCAGCCTACTCATGGGGTGGACCTACATTAACAATACAAACTATAGAAAGTAATTTTGGAATAAACATAGACAGATATGCTATTGTTGATTTTGATAGCTTTAAAAGTATTATTGATGTGTTAGGTGGAATTGATATTGAACTTACACAAGAAGAAATAGATTATATAAATTGGCAAATGTATAAAAACAATCAAACTGATACAGAAACGGATTTAGTAGCAGAGCCTGGAATAGTGCATTTAAATGGAACACAAGCATTATGGTATTCAAGAAATAGAGGAGATGACAAAGCAGGTTTTTCAGGAGATGATTTTGATAGAACGCAAAGACAAAGAAAATTATTATCAACTTTAGTTGACGAGATGAAAGATGTATCATTAACACAAATAGTAGAAATTGTGGGCGAAATAGGACCTATGGTGACAACCAATCTAAAAAAAGATGAAATAACATTTTTAGTCACTAATTCTTTAACTTACTTAAATTATGATTTAGTTGAAGAAAGTGTACCATCAGATGGTTGTTGGAATTATTATATAACTGAAGATAAATTAGATGTTTTAAAAATTACAGATTGGACAAAACAAAGATTTGAAATTGGATATTTTATATATGAGGATAAGTTGTTAAAATCGAATCCAAGTTTTCAAGAATATATAGATGATGAAGTAACGCAATAAATTTTACCGAGTGTCTTTTAATTAAAACACTCGGTATTGTTATAAGCATAACATAAATTTTAATACTTTTATAGTTGAAAAAATTGTATAATAGTAGTATAATATAGAGATACTTAATAAAGGAGTTGATTTTTTGTCAAAAAATAGAACTAAAAAAAGAAAACCTTTAAAAACATTTAATATAAAAAACTTTATAGCGATTTTAATTTGTATAATTATTGGTGTAAGTGGTGGTGGTGTATTAATAGCTTATAACGCACTTGATAGCCTTAATTACCAGCCATTAGAAGATACGACAAAAACAACTGATAGTGAGGGTAATACTATAGAAAACCCATATACTACATCAGCAGAAGATGCAAATATGAGTTTAACAAATGGTAAATTATTAGATGACCCACAAGTGCTAAATATTATGCTTTTTGGCGAAGATAAGGCACAAGGTAACGAAGAACATGGCAGAAGTGACACTATGATTATGTTATCTATAGATAATATAAATAAAAGTTTAAAACTTACTACATTTATGCGTGACTTATATGTAAACATTCCTGGATATGGCTTTAATAAATTAAATGCGGCTTATTCTTGGGGTGGAGCATCTTTATCTATTCAAACAGTAGAGAGTAATTTTGGAATAAATATTGATAGATATGCAATAGTAGACTTTCAAAGTTTTCAAAAAATAATAGATGTTTTAGGTGGCATTGATATTGAACTTTCACAAGACGAAATAGATTATATTAATTGGCAAATGTATAGAAATAATCAAACTGATACAGAAACAGATTTAGTAGCAGAGCCTGGAATAGTGCATTTAAACGGAACTCAAGCGTTATGGTATGCACGTAATAGAGGAGATGAAGATGCAGGTTTTTCTGGAGATGACTTTGACAGAACTCAAAGGCAAAGAAAATTATTAGGTGTTTTAGTAGATGATATGAAAGATGCGTCTTTAACACAGATAATAGAAATAGTTGGCGAAATAGGACCAATGATAACAACCAACCTTAAAAAAGATGAAATAACATTTTTAGTAGCAAATTCGCTAACATATTTAAATTATGAGTTATTAGATTTTAATGTACCTACTGATGGTGCTTGGCAATATGGTTGGACAGATGATCGTCAAAGCATAATAGAAGTTACTGACTGGAATAAACAAATTTTTGAAGTTGCATATTTTGTATATGAAGATAAGCTACTAGAAGCAAACCCAGAATACGCACAATATGTTACAGAAGAAACAAAAAGCACAACTGAAGAATAAATAAACAAAATACTACCGACAAGGATTATAATAAATACCTTGTCGGTTTTTTGTGAGATTAGTATTAAATAAATGTTTGATATATAGTATATAAACAATTTTAGTGTAGCTAGTTTTAGTAAAATAATAAGGATATAGTTTAAGAATATTTATATTTTTTTCTTACTTTTGACATGCTTTTTATATATAAGAAAACACCTTTCCATGCTAAAATACCTAAAAAGAATAAAATAACTCCAAATAAAATACTTAATAGGGATAATGCTACTTGATTAGAACTTAAAATACCAATTTCAAACTTTATAAATGGAATATCGTAATTAAAGAAAGATGCAATAAGTTCAGCTATACCAGCTAAAACAGATACTACAGATGAAAAAAACAAAGTAATTGATAATATTAATCCAGTGGGAATAACAAATACACTACCAACTGAAACCATAGAAATATAAGAAATAATTAGCAAAACTTTTCTTAAATTAAAAGAGTTATTTTTAATAAGATATGAATTAATATAATTTGCAGATAATTCATTAGGTGAACCTAGCTTGTTTATAATATCATCATCGCATAAATTATCTTTAGTCTTAAGTTCTGTAATATAGCTGTTTAGCTCATTTATAATATCTGTTTTTTCATTTTCAGGTAGTTTTTTTAAGTTTTTTTCAATACTGTTTATATATAATTCTAATTTACTTTTCATATAAATCCTCCCTAAAGTTTTTAATAGTAGATTCCAAATGTACCCATTCTTCAGACATTTTTGATAAAAAATCTTTGCCTTGTGGTGTTATCGTATAATATTTTCTTGGTGGTAATCCCTCTACAGCTTCCTTCCAATAAGAAGAAGTAAAACCTTCTTTTTCTAGCCTTCTAAGTAATGGATAAATAGTACTCTCTTTTGATGTAATAATTGGGTGCATAGATAATTGGTTCATTATGTCATAACCATAAGAATCAGATTTATATATTAATAATAAAATACAGTATTCTAAAACACCTCGTTTAATTTGAGTTTTCCAGTCATCAATATTCATAACAAGCTCCTTTCTTATATATATCGTACCACATAGTATGTCGTAAGTCAAGAGCGTATTGTATACTTTTTATTATTCATTTTATTTGCATTATTGACAATTCTACAAATCAGATGAAAAAAATTCAAAATTTTTATTGAAATAATTCTATAATTATTTTATAATATAAGGGAACGCAATTTGAAAGGAATTGATAAAATGTATAATGATATTATGGATAGTATTGGGTTTACTACTTCTTATGATGAAGAAGTTGGTAGTGCAATGCAAAAAGAATTAGAAAGACAACAACGTAATTTAGAACTTATTGCTTCTGAAAACATTGTTTCTCCTGCTGTTATGGCTGCTATGGGTAGCGTGCTTACTAATAAATATGCTGAAGGTTACCCTACTAAACGTTATTATGGTGGTTGCCAATGTGTTGACGTTGTTGAAGATATTGCTAGAAAAAGAGCTTGTAAGCTTTTTGGTGCTGAGCATGCTAATGTACAACCTCATTCAGGTGCTCAAGCTAATATGGCTGTGTACTTTGCTATGGTTAAACCAGGTGAAACTATTATGGGTATGAATTTAAGTGAGGGTGGACATCTAACTCATGGTTCACCTGTAAACTTGTCTGGAAAATATTATAACTTTGTAGCTTATGGTGTTGACCCTGTTACTCATACTATTGATTACGATAAGGTTATGCAAACTGCTATGGAGTGCAAACCTAAATTAATTGTTTGTGGTGCTAGTGCATATCCTAGAAAAATAGATTTTGCAAAATTTAGAGAAATTGCTGATGCAAGTGGTGCATATTTAATGGTTGATATGGCTCATATTGCAGGCTTAGTAGCTGCTGGCGTTCATCAAAACCCAGTACCATATGCTCATTTTGTAACTACTACTACTCACAAAACTTTAAGAGGCCCTAGAGGTGGTATGATTCTTTGTAAAGAAGAATTTGCAAAAGATGTTGATAAGGCTATTTTCCCTGGCACTCAAGGTGGCCCATTAATGCATACAATTGCAGCTAAAGCAGTTTGCTTTAAAGAGGCTTTAGCTCCAGAATTTAAAGAGTATGGTAAACAAATCGTTTTAAACTGTGCAGCTTTAGCAGATGGTCTTACTAAAAGAGGTTTAACCTTAGTATCTGGTGGTACTGATAACCATGTTTTACTTTTAGATTTACGTGATAGCGATATTACAGGTAAAGAATTAGAGCATAGACTTGACGAAGTATACATTACAGTAAATAAAAACACTGTTCCAAACGAGCCTAGAAGCCCATTTGTAACGAGTGGAATACGTATAGGAACAGCTGCTGTTACTACAAGAGGATTAAACGAAAGTGATATGGATAAGATAGCAGAATTTATATCACTAATAATTGAAGACTTTGAGGGTAATGCTGATAAAGTACGTGAAGGCGTAACAGAACTTTGTTCAAAATATCCTTTATACGAATAATTAATTTCTTAATAATATAATACTTTGTGGACATGGCATGCTGTGTCCACTTTGTGTGTTTAAATAGGTGAAAAACGTTTGTATTAAAAAATCTAATCAAGTAAAAAATATTCAATCAATATAGAAATTTGTACTATCAAAATACGAAATGCATAAAAATTTAGTTGATTTTTTTGAATTTATATAGTATAATAGTTTAGGTTACTTATGAGTAATTAAAAGCAAGCAGAATTTAGTTTGTTTATATATGTGAGCGGCAGGCCCTGTACGATTGGATACCTCGAACCATGTCAGGCGGGGAACCGAGCAGCATTAAGGGGATTGTTCGATGCGATACAGTAAGTCTGTCGTTCACATATATAAACTATAGAGTCTGTTTGCTATTATTTTTATTGAAAGGTGCAGGTGATATGTATGTATCAAGTTCTATATAGAAAATGGCGTCCACTTAAATTTAGTGATGTTTCTGGACAAGAACAAGTTACTATCACTTTAAAAAATGCACTTAAAACTAATAGGATAAATCATGCGTATTTATTTACAGGTTCTCGTGGAACAGGAAAAACTACTTGTGCTAAAATTTTAGCTAAGGCAGTTAACTGCTTAAAACCAGTTGATGGCGACCCATGTGGTGAATGTGAAAATTGTGTAGGCATAGAAAGTGGCGAAATTTTAGATGTTTTAGAAATTGATGCTGCTAGCAATAATGGCGTAGAAAATATTAGAACTCTTATAGAGGAATCTGTTTTTACACCTAGTAAAGCAAAGTTTAGAGTTTATATAATTGATGAGGTTCATATGTTGTCGATAGGTGCGTTTAATGCGTTGTTAAAGACACTAGAAGAACCACCTTCTCATGTAGTTTTCATCTTAGCTACAACAGAAGTTCATAAAATACCAGCAACTATATTATCACGTTGTCAGAGGTTTGATTTTAATAAAATATCAGCAGATGCAATTGCTAAAAGATTAATTTACGTTTCTGAAAATGAAAATACTGATATTGATTATGATGCAGCTTTTTTAATAGCCTCTTTATCAGATGGAGCATTAAGAGATGCACTGTCTTTACTAGATAGATGCATAAGCAATAATACGCATATTACAACTCAAGTTGTAAGACAAATTAGTGGGCTAGCAAGTAGTGAGTATTTGTATGCAATTGTAGACTCAGTCGTTAAAAAAGAGTGTAGCCAAGCGCTAAATATGATTGATGAATTAAATAATAAATCTAAAGATATGACTAAATTATGTGAAGAATTAATTTCACATTTTAGAAACTTGATGCTTATTAAAACAATGAAAAATGCTAAAGAACTAGTAATACTTACAAATGATGAATTTGAAAACAGTTTAGTTCAAGCGAATAGTATAAGTATTAACGAGATAATATATGCAATGGATACTTTGCAAATGTCGCTTGAAAAAATTCATAAAGGCTCTAACAAAAGAACAGAACTAGAAATATGTTTAATCAAGTTATGTTCACCTAAATTTGATACATCGATGGACGCTTTATTAAGTAGAATAGCCACTTTAGAAAGAGCTGTTAAAAAAGGTATTACAGTAGTATCAACGAAAGATAATATAGAAGTTAAAGAGTTTTCTAATGAAGATACAATTATAGAAAAAAAAGATAAATCAGATAAAGAAGATTATAATGAATTTGCAATTGATGAAAATGAAACTAGTAGTAGCAATACAACAGTTTTAAAAGATAATATAAAGCCTGTTAAAAATACTCATCCAGTTTTAGAAAGGGCAAAATCACAAAATGAAGAAAATCAAACTAATATAAGTGAAACAACTAATAAAATAGATAGTATAAGCGAAGCTATAAAAAATGCTAAGCCTATGGAAGATTGGCAAGATGTTATAGAAATTTTGAGAAAAAAATCTAAGACAATAGCATCAGCGTTTGATGGGACTAGTGCGTATATAAGTGGTAAATATTTATTAATAGACTCTAAATACGATATTACAATTAAACTTTTAAAACAAAGTGCTCAAAGAGAAGAAGTAAGAAAAGCAATATTAGAAGTTACTGGAAAAAAATTCAACTTAGGGCCATACAAAAGCAGTGAAAGTAACAAAGATAAAATAGACCCACTAGAAGAACTTACAAAAAAGATAAAAGAATCAGGAATAACTCTTAATCAGAGTGAAAATAAATAAAGTAAATATAATAATACATAGTGTAATAAAAGATTTAACACTATAAAAAGAAAGAGGTTTTAATATGAAAGCAAGAATACCAAAAGGAATGGGTGGCGGTGGAGCTAATAATTTACAACAATTAGCAAAACAAGCACAAAAAATGCAAGACCAAATGGACATAGCAACTGAAGAACTAGAACAAAAAGAATATAATGCAACATCTGGTGGAAATGCAGTAAGCGTTACAGTAAGTGGAAAAATGGAAGTAACAGCTATCGATATTAAACCAGAAGTAGTTGACCCAGAAGACGTAGAGATGTTATCTGACTTAATTATAGCAGCAACTAACGAAGCTATAAGAAGTGCAGTAACAGACAAAGAACAAACAATGGAAAAAATATCAGGTGGAATTAATATGCCTGGATTGTTTTAAAATATGGCAGGTTACAACGTGCCACCACTTGCAAAGCTATCTGAGCATTTTGAGCGATTACCAGGTATTGGTGCAAAAACTGCACAACGCTTAGCATATCACGTGCTAAAAATGCCAAAGCAACAAGCCGAAGAATTTGCAAGTGCAATTATAGAAGCTCATCAAAAAATACATTATTGCAAATCTTGTTATAACTTAGCAGACGGAGATGTTTGCCCAATATGTAAAAATGATAAAAGGGATAACTCAATAATCTGTGTAGTGGAAGACCCAAGAGATGTAATAGCGTTTGAAAAAACACAAGAGTTTAATGCTAAATACCATGTCTTACATGGAGTTATATCTCCGCTAAATGGGGTAGGGCCAGACCAAATATATATAAAAGAACTTTTAAGTAGATTGCAAGATGATACTGTGAAAGAAGTTATTATGGCTACTAATCCTACAGTGGAGGGAGAAGCAACAGCAATATATATATCTAAATTATTAAAGCCATTAGGTGTAAAAGTAACTAGAATAGCTTACGGAATACCTGTCGGTGGAGATTTAGAATATACAGATGAAGTTACTCTTGCACGAGCGTTAGACGGTAGAAGTGAATTATAATTAAATATATGTTTAAAGACTATTAGATTGTTTAATTAATCTAATAGTCTTGTTTTTACAAAAAAAACAAGGGATTGTATCAATGTTTTGCACCTTGATACAATCCCTAAAATTATAAATTATATTACTTAAAATTAAGCTTTGTTCACAGAACCAAATAATTCCATTTTCTCTTTAACTGTTGCTTTTATAGCATCAAAACCTGGAGCTAATAATTTTCTAGGGTCAAAACCTTTACCTTGTAAATCTTTAGAAGCTTCAATGTATTTTCTTGTAGCATCAGCAAATGATAATTGACACTCAGTATTAACATTGATTTTTGATACGCCTAGTGATATTGCTTTTGCAATCATATCATCAGGAATACCTGTACCACCATGTAATACTAAAGGCATAGTTCCTGTTAATTTTTGAACAGCGTCTAAAGTTTCAAAACTTAGACCTTCCCAGTTTTCTGGGTATTTACCATGAATATTACCAATACCTGCTGCAAGCATTGTAACACCTAAATCAGCAATTTGTTTACATTCTTGAGGGTCTGCACATTCGCCAGTACCTACAACACCGTCTTCTTCGCCACCAATAGAACCTACTTCAGCTTCTATTGATAAGTTTTTATCGTTACAAATTGCAACTAATTCTTTTGTTTTTTGAATGTTTTCATCAATTGGATAATGAGAACCATCAAACATAACAGAACTAAATCCAGCTTCGATACAAGCCATAGCACCGTCATATGAACCATGGTCTAAATGTAATGCTACAGGAACAGTAATGTTTAATTCTTCTATCATACCATTTACCATATTAGTAACAGTTTTATAACCGCACATATATTTTCCAGCACCCTCAGATACACCTAAGATAACTGGTGAGTTTAACTCTTGAGCTGTAAGTAAAACAGCTTTAGTCCACTCTAAATTGTTGATGTTAAATTGACCTACTGCATAATGTCCTTCTTTAGCTTTTGTAAGCATTTCTTTTGCGTTTACTAATGGCATTTTTAATCACTCCACATTAAAATTTTATCTTTTTCAAAAAGCATTTACTTTTTAAAAATAGATTAACATAGTTATTATACAATAATAATTCAAAAATATAAAGACTAAATTGAAAAAAAGTTAAAAAATTAACAAAAAATGTAAAGAGAGTTGTTTTATCATAGTATTATAAGTTACCTAATCCTTTGACAAACCGATTAAAGCGCCTATACCACTAGAAACAAAATCTCTATATACTCCTATCGTAGAAGCAGTGGAGTTACCTGGAATGAGCAGATGACCAAAATTTCTAACTGAAATCATTATTAACAAACAAAATATGCATATTGAAGCTATTACTACAATTTGATAATTTAACGGGACTTTTTTAAAAGGTACATCAGGTAGTTTGCTAGATGTAACTTTAGGAGTTGACAAAATACCATTGTCGGTATCTAGCTGTGATGTTATAGTAGTAGGAGTTGTTTCTGTATTAAAACCTATAGTGTTTGTTGTGTTTTTATTTTCTCGATTTTGTTTTTTATTGATGCTGTTTACAGACACAACACTAACTAAATACCCAAAAATAGATGTTAAAGATGTTCTAAATACAATATCAATTTGAGTAAGACTTTCAGATGTTTCGTTAAAAAAAAGAGATAGAGTAGACTGTAACAATAAGATGAAAAAAATTATAATAAGTGATATAAATGCTGTGTTTTTACTGCTTAGCGATAAGAGTATTTTTTTTAGTTTTTTAATCATTATTGATACCACCTTAATAATATAAATTTATATAGTCGCTTAGTTTACTTTCTATTAACGCTATGGAGTTTGAGTGTTTAATGCTAACTTTTAATAGTTCTATTTCTTTTTCTATCTTGCTAAAAATTTGCATATGATTAACTGTAAAATTTGTATGCATTAGAATAATATAGTTATATAGTTTTTTACACTTGTCATTCAATATATTTTCTTTTTCAACAAGTTTATAACGTTCTGCTTTTAGTTCGTTTCCCCTTATAATCATTTGTTTTTTATTTCCATTCCAGTCAATAGATAATTTATACTTTTGTTTTAACTTTGTGATTTCATATGAGTAATTTAATATTTCATCAGATAGCTTTTCTTCTTGAGTGTTAAAGTCATTTATTTCTTTTAGTGCTTTATTAAGTTCTTTGAAATGATTGTTAAATAAAACTTTGATTTTTTTTGTTTGCTCATCTTCAAACGCTAATTTCGATTGCTTGTTTAATTTTTCAAGTGATTGCTTTTCTTCTTTAATTACTTGCATTGACTCCTTAAATGTGTTTAAATCCTTGTAGTTCTTATCTATATTCAAATTGGATATTTGATTTAAGTTTTCAATTTCTATTGATAACATTTCTTTTAAAAAGATTTTATTAGCATATTCAGTGTTTGTTTTATTTATTTCACTAATTATTATATCAAAGTCGTTTTTTCGACTGCTTTCATCATATATTTTTGCCTTGAAATCTTCATAATAAATTGATAATATTTCATGGTTTTTGAGTTCCTCACACAAGTTTATTAAATCTAGTGATGGTGTATATACATCTTTTTTATTCCTTTTATATTTATTCAGAAATTTTGATAATTCCACATCATATTACCTCCATTATATTCGTATATAACATAATATATTTAGAGTTGTGTTAAGGTGTCAAAAATTTAAAAACAAGCATATAATGTTATACACATTTGATTTTATATGCTATATTTTAGAGATAACTCATATAAATTAAAAATTGGAGGAGTTATATATGCCAAGTTTAATTGCAAGTGTTGATAGATTATCAGGTAATTACGAAGATGTATTTATTTATTCAATTAATGTAGGTTTTTCAGGGATAGTAGGAGAGATTAATTCGGCAAAAATTGAAGTTGTTTTCCCGAGTTTTTTAAATATTTTTTTAGGAGATACTAACGACCCGATAAAAAATGTTAGTCAAAATATTATAGACGGAGATACAAAAGTAGTTTATGATTTTGGAAGTATAACAGATTTAGGGATAGCGACAAGGATAGGGATAGGAGTCACTTATAAAACGGATACAGAAAGCTTAACTAAATTTACTTTTAATCCGAAACTTTTAATAAATGGTGAAGAAGTAATTTCGTTTTTAAGTGATGAGATTGAGTTAATAGTAACACCACGTTTTGTAATGAGTAGAGAAATTGTTTTACCGTTAGTAGAGCCATCACCTAATAGTGAAATATATTATAAGGTGACACTTGAAAATTATGGAGATTTAGGAGGCTTTATTAATAATGCCAATGTTTCGTGCTTTGGCAGTGATGATATAACTATAGATACTACATTTGAGGTTGTTGGACAAGATGTATCATCTAAGTTTGCTGATAGTAGTATGGATAATGTATTAGGTGTGTTTGAAGGAAACACAGTATTAATTAATTTGCCTAGATATAGTGGGCAGAAATATGAGTTTATATATAAAGCTATAATTTCAAACAATGCATTGATAGGGGAGCAGTTAGTAACTAATGCTACTTTAAACGCTGATGATACAGAAGAACAGATTGAATTTCACGACTTAACTTTAAATGAAGAAATATATGATGCAGATATATCTATATATGCACCAGATTACACATTGCCACAAGAGTATATATGTTATAGAATGAATATACGTAATACAGGTAATCAAGTGTTAAGAACAGCAGTATTTAAAAATGAATTACCAGACAATATTAGATTTTATAAATTTAATACAGGAGCATTTCATATTGGAGCATTAAATCAAAACTTGAATGCTCAATATACTATTGATTTTGACACAGTAAATGGTAACAGTGGTACATTTGGTATATTTAACAGTAATAACAATACATCAATAGACTTAAGTGAATTTATTGATACAAATGATAGGTTATCAGCTATATATTGGAATTTGCAGATTTTAAGCGTAGGCGTTAAAGATAGGGTTGCACCAAGTTTATTTGGAATTGTAGATGAAGATGTAGAAATTTCAAGCGATATTTTTAATCATATACATTTGAATTATAGTGATGTAAATGAAGAAGAATTTGAAACAATACAAAATGCTACTACAATAGTAGACAACATTTGTGTTTTAAGACCGTCGCTATCATCAAGTGTGGGTACAGCACCTGTTAGACCAAACCAAGTTTTTAGATATACAATGTCAGTTAATTGTGTAAATTCAAGACTTCTAAAACCTATAGTAGCAACTGTTTTACCTAAAGAACTAGAGTATGTAGGCAACGAAACATTTACATTTTCTGATGTTTTTACAAGTATTTCTCCAACACTTCCACAAGCACAGGTTTTAACTGATTTTAATGAATTTGGAGACACTTTAATAAAGTATCAATTTGATGGAGAATATGAGTTTTTATTTAGACAATTAGCAAGGTTTAATATTAGCTTTGATGTAAAAGTAGCTGTTGGAGCGTATGGAGATATTCAATCATTTATGATATTGAATACAGTTGATAGCACAGGCCAAATACCAAATAATTTTGATGTATATACAGATGTAAATAATATTGCTCAAAATATAGAAGTAGAAGAGAAGTACTCAAAAACAGACGAGATAGAAAATACAGTATTGTTTTTTGTAAGTACGTCGTCGGATAAAAAAGTAAAAGGAGCATTAGACACTCAGTTTATAGAAGAGCCATTAGTAGGTTCTACCTATGAAGCAGGTACTTTGGAATATAAGATTACAGTTAAAAATATTGGAAATTCAGATTTAACTAAGGTAGAAATTATAGATATACTACCATATGTAGGAGATACATCTATAATATCGCCGAATGTAGATAGAGGTAGTCAGTTTAATGTATATGCTTTATCAGAAGTGAGTGCGAAATTATTATCCGATAATAAAAATGTGAATTTTGATATAGAATATTCAACTAGTAAAGATCCAGTAAGGTTTGGCGCTAACTTTGATATGATTGGTACTATTGATAATTGGACTCAAAATTTACCAGATGAGGTTAGCAAATTAAGTGCGTTTAAAGTTAGTACAAAAGATATAGTTTTAAAACCTAATGATGTATTAGAGGTTCAAGTTTTAGCAAGCGTACCAGTTGGAGTAAATAGAGAAGAAGTAGCGTGGAATACATTTAGTGCAGATGTGACATATATAGATATAAATGGAATAGAACAGCATTTATTGGCGATTGAGCCAGAAAAGGTTGGAATTTCTATAAAAGATACACCAGCAGATACGGTGGAAATAGGTGGATATGTATGGTTAGATGAAGAATATGACGGAAAATATACAAATGGAGAACGTGCAATAAATGATGTTGGTGTTATGCTATTAGATGAAAATATGTATGTTAAGGCTATAACGTTTACAGCTCCAAATGCAAATGGAGTTGACGGAAAATATTTATTTAAAAATCTTGTTAAAGGTAAATATTATATTAGATTTTTTATTGACGATATCAATTATAAATTTATAAAGCAAGATAGAAGTGTAAAATATAGCAGTTTAGCAAATATTAAAACAGGAATTACACCTATAATAGATATGACACAGTATAGTAGCAACACAGAAATTATAGCAGGAGTAATACTAAAAAGTAAAAGGACAATAGATGAAATTTTGGGTGTAAATAATAGTGTTCAAAGTGTAATGCGAAATGTAATTAAAAACCAAATGCTATTAGTGATGAAAGGCGAAAATATTATTGAATTATTATAGTATTATTTTTAAAATTAATTAATTAACGTTTTTGAAAAATTGCTATTTTATGCAATATTTTGCTATTTTTTACATTTCTATTGCAATATTGCATATACAATGTTATTATTGTATCTCTATCAGTAGTGTTAAATTGCCAAAAATAGAAAATTAAATCTAATTATTTTATAATTATTTTAACTGATTATTTATGTTTTCTTAATCTTTAGTATGATTTTAGTATTATACTAAAGATTATAACTAACTTTAGTTTATGTAAAACACTAATTTAAATAGAGTATATCTATGTTGTTTAAATTGGAAAAGTAGTGGTGATAATCGTGAATGAAGTTCTCAACGGTAGTCTGTTTAAATATTGGAACAATAAAGACTACTACATAGCACAATACAAAATGGAAGATGATAACTGTATTTGTTTATATAATGCTAATTCATTTTATATGTATGTAAATAGTTTAGATGATACTAGTATTGGTAAATATATCGAAAATCTTTTTACAAGTTTAACTCATGAGTATGTCTGTAATATTTATAATGCTTTAGCTGGTACTGATAAAAGTATCTCTTTTATGAGAAAAATCGGGGATTCATATTATGAAGCAAATATATTTGTATGTGATAAATGCCTAAACTTTATTTATAAAAAGACAGAAAAAAGAAATTTATTTGATTTTGTAAATAAAGTTATAGATAATCTTGAATTTTCTTATTATTCAAAAAAATCTAATTTTTCAGTGGTGCTTGATAAAATTGATAACAACTATAATGTTAACAAGTATTCATATAAAGCTGTTGATTATATAGGTGAAAGTATTAGGAACAATAGCAATGCTTTGGAATTATTTGAATTTAAGAGTTTATGCATTAGAAATGAAAATATATTAGATGAATGTATAAAAGAGGGTAATCCTATTAGATTACCAGAAATTCTTTTTACTGATGAGGGTGCTAAATATTTTATAATCACATTAATACCTTTAAAAGAAGAAAACAATTTAGAAAGCATCATAATGGTTTATGTGGAGATAAGTAAAAATGAATTTTTCAGTTTGCAAAATAATTGTTTCAAGTTAAACGAATTTAAAGATAACAATTTAGATTACGAAATATGTAATATAGATATAGATAAACTAGATTATAATAAAGAATATTTTATTGAAAATGAGTTTAATAAACAATTTTTTACAATACTTGAAAATTGTAATACTGAAAAATCGTTTTTGATGAACAATGAAGAAATAGTAAATAAATTAATAAATCATCAAACAGTTACATATAATGTTATAAATAAAGATATTAATAGCAATATTAAATTACTATTTGCACCTAAAATAGATAAAACAATAGTTCCTGTTCTTATTATGAAGAATAATATTGATTTTAAAAATAACGAAGTTATTTTAGAAAAGTTAACTGCAAGAGAAAAAGAAGTAACGGAAATGATATTTGATGGTGCTAAAAATATTGAAATAGCACATAAACTTAAAATCAGCGAAGGAACAGTTAAAAAGACGTTATACAATATATATCAAAAGCTAGATGTAACAAATAGGGTGGAGCTAACAAGAAATTATTACTTATAGTTTAGTTTTAGTAAACTAAAGTGGTATTGAAATTTATTTTAATTTAGAGTAGAATTATTTTATGATGAATTTATTGTGAATTTTTCATAACAATCGCTTGCAAGTGGCGCAATGTCACTTTATTATAAATGTATAGATTTATGTAAAAGGCGGTAAAAGTTATTATGGTGAAACTAGTTAGAAGTATGGAGGAGGAAATTTTTGTATATGAGTTAATTTGTAAATGTGACACTATAACACAATATGGTATTACAGTGTATAGTCAAGATAAGTATACTGATAAAGTAAGAATAACTAACATAAGTCAAGATAAAGTTTATGTTACACATTTATTAAGAACGTTAGCAGACAATTTAGTATCGCCAATTCATTGTCTGGAAATAGTTGAAGAACTCATAAGTGAAAATTAACATAAAAAAACCTAGAATTAGTTCTAGGTTTTTTTATGTGGTAATATTTGGATATAAAATTACATATTTGTTATTATTAAGAACTAAATTGTAAACAAATTATGAACAAAGAATCTGAAAATCTCTAAGTAAAGTTTAAATTCAGACTACTGATATGTAATTTTAAATAAAAAAATTTAAAAAAATATAATTTAATTATAAAAAATGCCTTTATTTTTAGCTTTACTTGATATTTTTATACTTATATGTTAAACTGTAACAAGATTGTTACTCTTTGTAATAAGATTGTTATTTCTACACAGAGTTTTTAATTTAATAATAAATATGTTTTTTACATATTATGATACGTTTTTAGGAGGATTTCAAAATGAAAATTAAATTTAAAAAGATAATGGCTTTAATTCTATCTTTAGTTATTATCGCTTCAATTTTTGCTATTAGCTCAGTTACTTCTTTTGCAGCGACTAGCACAGGGGTAGGATTATCTGCTCACTGCTTAAACGCTTACAACGAAGACTGGAACTATGTATGGGGTGGTACTTCTCCAGGTGCTGTTGACTGTTCAGGTTTAATATGGTCATACAACGGTGTTGGTGGCATCCGTGTAGATATGTTAGCGGCTTCTAGCGAAAGTGGATATGTTTCTAACGGAGTTCCTCGTATTCACGGTTTAGGATTACATAGACCAGGTCACGTTGGTGTTTACGTTGGCGGTGGAATGGTTATAGATGCTAGAGATTCTAATTCTGATATGTGTTATGATAGTTTAAGTAGTTCAAACTGGACTTCTTGGTTTAAAGTTTCTGGTGTTAGTTACCCTACAACTGGTTGGGTAAAATATAATGGGGACTCTTTTTACTATCAAAATGGACAATATATAATTAATACTACTAAGACTATTGATGGTGTTAAATATACATTTAACTCTAAAGGTGTTTCTGATAAAAATCCTCCAGAGAGTGATTATAAAGCAACAGATTATACTCAAAGCAATAGTACATCAGGTTCATCATCTAGTAGTTCAAGCAGCTCAAGTAGTTCATCGTCTGTTTTAAAATTAGGTTCAAGTGGGTCTAAAGTAGAAAAATTACAAGAACGTTTAACTGAACTTGGATATTATAATGATGAAATTACAGAATATTTTGGAGAAGCTACAGAAAAAGCAGTAATAGAATTTCAAAAAGAAGCTAAACTTACAGCAGATGGTGTAGTAGGTAGCACAACATCTGACGCGATATATGCATCTGATGCACCTGAAAAAGAGAAACCAAAAGCAACAGAACCTGTAACTGAGGCACCAACAGAAGCGCCAACAGAAGCACCTACAGAACTTCCACTAGAAGAGCAACTAAAGCCAGGTGGAGAAGGTTCAAAGGTAAAACAATTACAAACAAGACTTACAGAGCTAGGTTATTATACAGAAGAAGTAAACAGCAAGTTTGATGCAAACACACAAGTTGCACTAACATCTTATTACATAGCATCACAATTACAACCAATCAACTCAATGGACGAAGATGGTTTGAAATTATTATTATCTGATGAAGCTGTTTCAAGTGAAGAATACAGTTTAATGACAATGGACTATAGCAGTTATAGCGTGTCAGCATTACAAGCAAGTTTAATTCAATTAGGTTATTTGAGTCAAGAAGATGCAACAGGAACAATTGATGAAAAAACAATATCAGCAGTAAAAATGGCACAAGCAAACTTTGCATTAGAGCCAACTGGTGAAATAGACGAAGTGTTTATGAATGCTTTATTAATGCAAACAACTCAAGAAAACACTCCAGTTTTAACAAGTGTTGAGATGGATAATGCATTAGTAGCAGGAAATGTAAGTGTATTTGAGGCAGTACCAAATAATACAAGTAGTTCAGAGAATAATCAAATGTTTATAATTATTGCAACTGTTATGACTATATTATGTGGATTTGCATTGTTTGTATATATTAAAACTAATAAAAGCAAAAAAGCAAAGGCCGTAACTACAAGAAATAGTAAATAATATTTATTAATCAAAATAGCGTATCAAGTTTATGATACGCTATTTTTTGATTTCAAATTTATAAAATATAAGGGATATTGCAAATTAAATGTGCAATATCCCTTACAAAATTTATTTTAAATTTTATCTTTTTTCTTTTGCTTAGAGTTTAAATAACTGTTAATCTGTTTATCATCATATAAAATTAAATCTTTATAACCTGCTAATTCTTCGTTATGATGCCTTAACTCATGTACTAAAACTCGTCTTAAATGTTCATAATATTGCTCTTTTGATGTGATATGTTTATATACACTTGCAAAAGAACCATAATATATTCTTATGTATTTTCCAATTGAAGAGATACAATATTCACCTAAAATAAATAAATCATTATCTATAGCTTTTGGGTGTATTTTAGCCTGTGGTAGTAAAATTATTCCTCCACTAAGCTCTCTATACAACTCTAAAGGTATTGTATCTGCAATTTCATTAAGCATTTCGTTAGTTTCTTCAATAGTAAACATTGTATTCACCTACTATTAATCTAAAAAGTCTTTAAGTTTTTTACTTCTGCTTGGGTGTCTTAATTTTCTTAAAGCTTTTGCCTCGATTTGTCTAATACGCTCTCTAGTTACGTTGAATTCTTTTCCTACTTCTTCTAGTGTTCTTGTTCTTCCGTCTTCTAGTCCAAACCTTAGCATTAGTACTTTTTCTTCTCTATCTGTTAATGTGTCCAGAACTTCTTTTAATTGTTCCTTAAGCATTGTATGTGATGCTGCATCTGCTGGTGCTGGAGCGTCTGCATCTGGTATAAAATCGCCTAAGTGACTATCTTCTTCTTCTCCGATTGGTGTTTCAAGTGACACAGGCTCTTGTGCTACACGCATAATTTCACGTACTTTATCAACTGGCAAGTTTATTTCTAATGCTATTTCATCTGCTGTTGGTTCGTGTCCGTTTGTATGCAATAGTTGACTAGATATTTTTTTAACTTTATTTATAGTTTCTACCATATGAACAGGTATTCTAATAGTTCTCGCTTGGTCTGCAATTGCTCTTGTTATAGCTTGTCTTATCCACCATGTTGCGTATGTTGAAAACTTAAATGCACGTGTATAGTCGAATTTTTCAACTGCTTTTATTAGTCCTAGGTTGCCTTCTTGTATTAAATCTAAGAATTGCATACCTCTACCTAAATATCTTTTTGCAATACTTACAACAAGTCTTAAGTTTGCTTCTGATAGTCGTTTTTTAGCTGCAACACTTCCTCTTGAAATTTTAATAGCTAAGTATATTTCTTCCTCTGGTGATAATAGTGGCACTCGTCCAATCTCTTTAAGATATACTTTTACAGGGTCGTCAATTGAGATGTTATCTATTGACACTTCCTCTGTAATAACAGGAGTTCCAGTTACAGCTACAGCTATCTCATCTAGATGTATTTCGTCAAAATCTTCTATGATTTCAACCCCTGCTACCTCGATAGAATCATATAGTTTTTCTAATTGTTCTGGTTCGAAATCAATTTCGCCTATGGCATCTAATATGTCTTTATTAGTTAGATTGCCTTTTGATTTTCCTAGCTCAATTAATTCTTTCTCTACTGTTTTTTTATCTCTTGGTTGATTTGCTACCATAATGCACCTATTCCTCTCGGTTTTTTAATTATGTTATTTTTTTTGTTCTCTTAATCTATTTAAGTATGAAGTTATATCTTCATCATTAGCATCGTCGTTGTTTTTTATACGTTGTTTATCGTTCTCATCTTTAATAATTTTTATGTAATCTTTAGCAGTTTCTTTGCTGTTAGTAACAAGTTCATATTTAACTTTGAAGCCTACTATAACAGAGATTTCTTCTTGAGTAAAATTTGTACTAAGTTCAGCAATGTTTATATTTTTGTTTTCAATTGCCTTTTGAGTAATTACATCATAAACTTGTTTATTGAAATCTGTTATATATAAATCAACAGGTAAAATTTCTAATATTTTTTTTGCATACTCTGGGTTTTTAAGTATATAAGCGATAAGCCCTTCTTCTGCTTTTGCAACTTTTAAATTGCTTCTTTTTTGAGTGTTTATTTTATTTTGACTAGCTGATATTTCTTTTTGAATATCTCTAAACTCATTTTTCTTTTTTTGATAATTTGTTTTCTTTAAATTCTTTTCTATTTGCATACTAATAGCATCTTTTTGTACGCCTGTTTCTTCACTCAATTTACTAGTGTAAATATCTCTTTCAATAGCGTTTTCAAGCTCTGATAAAATCAAAGAGATTTCTGTTAGATATTTAACTTTATCGTCTGTTAGCTCTAAGTTATATCGGCTTTTAATTTTTGATAATTTATAGTCAATATCATTTCCACACTTATCTAGCAGCATTTTAAATTTAATTGCACCCTTATCACCATTTGAACGTATATATTCATCAGGGTCTTTAGCGTTTGGTATATTTAAAACTTTAATCAATACTCCGATTTTTCTAAGTATTGTAATTGCACGTGCAGATGCTTTTTGTCCTGCTTCGTCAGAGTCATAACAAATTATAATTTCTTGTGCATAACGTTTAATTAATTGTGCTTGTTCCTCAGTAAGAGCTGTGCCGAGCGTAGCTATTGCGTTTGCAAAACCTGCTTGATGAAGTGCTATAACATCCATATAACCCTCAGCTAAGATTAAAGAATTATCGCTTTGATTTTTTGCTAAGTTTAGTGCAAATAAATTAGCACTTTTTTTAAAAACTAATGTGTCTGATGTATTTAAGTACTTAGGTTTTCCATCACCTAAAAGTCTACCACCAAATGCAATAACATTACCTCTTAAATCTATAATAGGGAACATAACTCTATCATAAAATCTATCTTTAGTTTTTCCATAACTTGTATTTATTGCAACATTTGCTTGAACAAGTTCAGTATCCTTATAACCTAAATTTTTTAAATGATTTACTAGTTCATATTGTCCCTTAGGGCTGTAGCCTAAACCAAAATGTTTTATTGTTTTTTCTGTAAGACCTCTATTTCTAAGATATGCTAAAGCCTCTTTGCCTTGAGCTGTATATAATTTAGTATAATAAAATCTTGCTGTTTCTCGATTGATTTCGTATATTTTTTTTCTTAAGTTCGATAAATCTGCATTATATGAATTTTCTGGCATATCCATACCACATTTTTGAGCAAGATATTTAACTGCTTCTATATAATCTAAATTTTCTATCTTCATTATAAATGTTACAACGTCACCACCAACGCCACAACCAAAGCAATGAAAATACCCATCTTCTGGTACTACGTTAAAAGAAGGTGTTTTTTCACCATGAAATGGACATAACCCAAATTGCTTACTACCCATACGCTTAAGGTTTACATACTCTGATACAATATCTTCTATTCTGTTTCGTGCATATAATTCTTGTAAAAATTCATAAGGTAAAGCCACTTTAGTATCTCCTTTCGTTAGCGATTTATAAATAAAATTTATTTACTCCAGTTTTTTGGTACAAATAATTCTTGATACAGTTGTATAGCATATTGGTCAGTCATACCTGCTATATAGTCACAAACTGCTCTATCTGCATTTTCATTTATTAAAACAGTTTTTAAATTATCGTCTAATTTATCAGTATGTGTCATAAAATAGTTATATAGTTTATTAACGAGGTCTGGTATTTTTTTCTCTTCTGCTTTTGCATATGGACTTCTATACACTTTCGCATACATAAATTTATGTAATGCATCAAATTGAGTTTTTACCTCACTATTCATATTTATATTATCATCTATACTGTTTTCTGCTATTGATTTTACTAAGCAATCTATACGTTTTCCAGATGTGTCACCTAAGACTTCTAATATGTCTAAAGGTATATCCTGATTTGTTAATACACCTGCTCTAATTGCATCATCAATATCATGGTTTATGTAGGCTATTCTGTCAGCTAGTCTTACAATTTGTCCCTCTAATGTATCTGCCTGTTTTCCTTTTGTATGACACAATATACCGTTTCTTACTTCATATGTTAAGTTGAGTTTTTCTAATGTTTCAACTACTCTTACACTTTGTTCATAATGTTTAAATCCATTTTTAGATACGTCGTTTAAAGCACTTTCTCCAGCATGACCAAATGGAGTATGCCCTAAGTCATGTCCTAATGCAATAGCTTCTGTTAAATCTTCGTTAAGCATTAATGCTCGTGCAATAGTTCTGGATATTTGAGAAACTTCTAATGTGTGTGTAAGTCGTGTTCTGTAGTGGTCGCCCTCAGGAGATAAAAAAACTTGCGTCTTATGTTTTAAGCGTCTAAAAGATTTACAATGTATAATTCTATCTCTATCACGTTGATATACTGTACGCATTGAACATTCTTCTATCGGGATATCTCTACCTATACTATTAGATGAGAGAGCTGCAAATTTAGATAAATTGTTATTTTCATAATTTTCAGTACGTAAACGGACTAACATAATAACACCACCTGATAAAAATCTACAAAGACCTTGTATTAATATACGACAAAAAAAATAGAAACCCTTTAATTGTTATAAAAAAATTAAATTAAACATTTAATTAACCATAAAATATTGTTTATCGCAAATTTCTGCTTGAATTTCACCACAAGTTATCTCCATTAATTGCTTATTTAAACGGTTTAAGTCATCAAATGATATATTAAAGGTAATTTCTACTATATCTGTAAAAATAGTATCAGTAATTGTTCCGTTTAAACTTGGAACTAAAGAAGAAATTTTACCATATTGATTATATGTACAACTCAAATTACAAATAGCACATAGTTGCATATTTATTATATTTCCATTATCAACAGCCAATTTAGCAGTGTGAGAATATGCACGCACTAAACCACCACCACCTAGCAGTGTTCCACCAAAATACCTAGTGACAATCACACAAACATCAGTCAAATTGTTTTTTTGCAAAACATCTAAAACAGGTATACCAGCAGTTCCAGATGGTTCGCCATCATCACTATAACGCACAACATTTTCATCTTTTATAATGTAAGCATACACATTGTGATTAGCATCAAAATGCTGTGACTTTATGGAGGTTATAAAGTCAATTGCATCTTTTGAAGAATTTAAAGGTTTAATATAACCGATAAATCGTGATTTTTTTTCAATGAATTCTATTTTATTTTCAAATTGAATAGTTTTATAATTTTGAATAGACATATATACATTCCTTTAAAATACATAAAAATGAGTGGTTGAAAAAACAAGGCAACACTTGTTTAAGTGTCGCCTTGTAAAAAATGATTATTTGTTTTGCATTTCTAAACGTTTTTTAAATCTGTCTACACGTCCACCTGTATCTACTAATTTTTGTTTACCAGTAAAGAATGGATGACATTTTGAACATATTTCAACACGAATATCTTTTCTAGTTGAACCAGTTTCTATAACATTGCCACAAGCACAAGTAACTGTAGTTTGTTGATAATTTGGATGAATATTTTCTTTCATAATTTACACCTCTTTCGCTAAATCATATTAACATTAGAATTTTAACACATCTTTATAAAAAAAGCAAGTTTTTTTTGAATTTATAAAGAAATTACTTTTTATATAAAATTTTGCACAATTATATAAAACAAAATCCAATAAATGAGCTGTCACAAATAAAATAATTTGTTGACAGCTACATTTGTATTAAATATAAGTTAAGTGTTAATTTGTTTTACCCACCAAAAAATGTTGATATTGAAAAGCCAGTAGGTAGTGGAATTGTTAGCATGTATATTGTAGCTGCACAGAAGCTAACTAAAGAGAATGCAACAATAATGTTTTTATTAACTTTGCTCTTTAAACTACTTGCTATACCTAATAAGAATAATACTACACTAAATATAACAGTTACTAATCCAAAAGCATCGCCGTTGTAGTTTGAAGTTTTTCCAGATTCTAGCTCTTCTTCAGATTCTGTTAGTAATTCGCTTGATGTTACAAAGTATGAATTTACAAATTCTTCATCAAAAAATGGTGAAACTGTAGCGTTTTCAGATTCTAACCATGTCAACACAACTTCTGTAGGCTCATCGTTATCTGTTGCTTCTGGCCAGTCTATCTCTGCTGCCATAGTTGGTGTTATGTTTTCATTTAGTTTGAAATAAATTTTATAAGATAATAAATCTATTTCATCTTGGTTAGGTTTTTCAGCGTTTAAATCAAAAAGTAATTCTGATTGAAGTTCTGAAACTTCATTCCATAGCAACATATCTTGCATTTGCTGTTGGATAGCTGCGTTATATTCTGAATTACCCTCTGATGCTAAATTGTTACTTTTTGTATAACTTGTAGCTTGATTACCTCCATGTAATGCACCAATCCATGTGGCCCATGCCATTAGTAGAGCAGTTAAACCTAACATCACTACAATGAATATTTCTACTGCTTTTTCTGAGTTGAATTTTGATTTTTCAATTTTCCCCATAATAATTCTCCTTATAAAAATATATTTACTGCTGATATAGATTATATTAGATTTAAAAAAAAATGTCAATTAGAATAAATTGTATTAAAATGCTTATTTCGTTAAATTGACCTTTTTATAAATCTTATATCTTTGCCCACAAAGTTCATTTTGACACAATTACCTATAATCCTAGATACAAATCTTTGGCTGTATTGTTTTTCTAATTCATTTAAGTTTAAATTTGTACTAATAATTATTGGTTTATTTGATGATAACCGTGTGTTGAATAAGTTATAGATTGTACTGTTTGAAAATTGTGTATTAAACTCTGTCCCTAAGTCATCTAAAATAAGCAAGTCGCAATTTATTAGTTGAGCAAGTGTTTCTTCCTCTAGATTTTTGGAAAAATGTTCTTGCTCAAGTTTCTGTATAAGGTTAGGTGCTGAAAAATATACTACTCCATAACCGATATTAATTAATTCGTTTGCAATTGATAAACTCAAATGAGTTTTGCCTAAACCTGTGCCACCTTGTATTAATAGTGATGGACTTGATTGATTAAATGATTTTGTGTATTCTTTGCAATACTCAAGAATTTTTGTCATTTTTTCTCTTGGAGATATACCATTTACTTCTTGTGTATCGTAGTAATCAACTGAAAAAGTATCGAATGAAGATAGTGATAGGGGAGATAACTTGTTTAAATCTTCAAAAGTAATATCTCGAAGTAAAGTTTTGTAACAACTGCATATCTTACCATCAATTAGTCCTTTATCGCTACATTTTTTGCAGTCAAAATTTGGTTCTAAGTAGTTTTCATCTAAAGACGATTTTAGCAAAAGCGTTTTAAGCTCTTCTTGAAGTGCTAAGTTTTTAACTTTTAATTCTTCTAGTTGCGTTTTAGTATCTATTTTATTTACTATTGCTCTACCAACAGCAGTTGCTGTGTTGCAAAGTTCCTTTTCTATTTCATAAGCTCGAGGAGTTTCTTTGTAAAATACTTTTCTTCGATTTTCTGCTTCTATTATATTTTTATTTCGTCTGGTTTTTAATATGCTATCAGCTTTTTTGAATGTTTCTTTTGAATAAGTCATACTATAACTCCTTTCTAAATATCAAATAAATCTGAATGATTTTCGGCGTTTAAATCAAATGACGCTGTCCCTGTATTGCTGTTAGTTGATTGTTTAGAGATTTTATTTTGCATTATACTATCATAGTCAGCTCTAGTTTGTATTGAATCTTTTCGCCAACGCTTAATTATTCCATCTATATATTTAAGATTATATTCGCCTTTAGAGTCAATTGAGATTTCATATGCAAGGCGTAGCATTTCTTTTGAATATTTCCACTCGTCCAGCCAACGAGTAGAACATTCTATTTGATATTTAGTAGGTGAGCCTGCATTTCTAACTCCAAATATTTTGCTTATCGTTTCCCAGTTGCTACGCTTTCTCTTTATATCTGATATTTTAAATTCTGCTTTTTCGAGTGTGTCAATTTCATCACTTGCCCAGTCTATTCCTAAGCGTTCAATATATCTCATAGATGCCTTACCCTCGGATTTTGCAAATTGTAAAATCATAATTATTACAGATACTGGAAGTCCGTCGTCATCATGGAGCATAACTAATGTTGAAAAATCAGAATTTGATAGAGGTTTACCAAATATCATTTCCGCTTCTTGCATTAAAAATTGAAGCTCTTCACTATTCTTAATGCGAGAAGAAACAAAAATCATATCAGGTTTTTGTGGTCTTGACATACTTCTGCTTTTTTTAGCAGTTAGTTTAGGAAGGCTTGAGTTAACTTGCGATGTTTCGTTAGATATACTCTCATTAGCAGTAGAACTGACACCTTGATTTATATTTTGTGATGGTGAAACTGTTTTTTCTTCACTTGGAATAAAGTTGTTATCAGATTTTTTAATAACATTTTCAGTTTCCCAAAACTGTAAACAATCTTTAACATCAATAGGGTGCATATTAAATTCACTAGCTAATAAATCTAATGATAATTCTTTATCAGCGTTTCTAAGCATATATAATAATATCTGCAACTGTTTATGTCCAGCTGTTTTTAAGTGTTTATCTATTATATTTGTAGGCACAGCAAATATATTATTCCAAGCACCTAAATTAAGTTTAAAATCCATATGTAATATACTCCTAAATTTAGATTAAATTTTATAGTTGATTTAAGGTTTAAGTAGTATAACTTAATAGTTCTTGGATACAATTACTACAAAAAGCTATCAAATTATATTGTTAAATTAATATAACATAAAATACTAGATAAAACAACAAATAAAGCATAAATTTACTGAAAATCTTTTAATTAAAAAAGTGAACTAAATTTGAACAGTTCATAGTTATTTGATAGTTTGTTTTCAGATAATTTACTTAGTGTTCATATTTTGTTCAAACTTATGGTGTATTATATATGTGTAGCCAAGAAATTTAGAAAAAAGTTAATTAAATTAAATATTTTATGATTTAGAAAGTGAGAGATTAATATGGAAAAATATCCTAATGAAAACAATTATAATCCAACTCCAAACAATGATAATAACGATGTAGATTATAATAGTCAAAAGTTTAGTTCAGACGAAAGTTTTAAAAGTGTTCAAGCAAATGAAAATAGTACATCAAATATTTACGAGTCAAGCAATGTAAATAATACTTATAATCCTTATAGTAATGATGTTAGTAAACCAATTGATACTAGTAAAGCTGAAACACAAAATATAGAGTTAAATAGTGCTAGTAATTATGGAGATAATTATAACAGTTATAGTTCATCAAATGAAAATAATAACGAAGGTTTTTCAAGCACTAACTTCTTAAATGATAAAGAAAAAGAAGCTTATAATTCAAATTATCAAAGTGAAGATGTATATAATAATCAACAACAATCTGATTTTGACCAAAATCAATCTAATCAACAATATAGATATACACCTCCACAAAAACCTAAAAAACCTAAAAAAACAATAAGCACTGGAGTTTTAGCAGTTGTTTTAGTTGTATGTGTTCTATTTAGTGGTGCTGTAGGTGCTGTGGGTGGCGTTGTGGCTACAAACTATATGGCAGAGAAGAATAACGAAAACGCTTCGGACCCTTCACATGTTACACAAACAACTGGTAGCTCTTCATCATATTCAGGTACTGGAATGACTACTGAAGAAATTGTTGCTGCTACTGCTGATACAGTTGTAGAAATTACTACAGAAGTTGTTCAAACAGGTTCATTCAACCAACAATATATTGAATCTGGTGCTGGTAGTGGAGTTATAATTTCTGATGATGGATATATTTTAACTAATAATCACGTTATTGAGGGAGCTACTAAAATTAATGTAACTCTTAGAGATGGTACATCTTACGAGGCTCAATTAGTAGGAACTGCTGAACCTACTTTAGATATTGCTTTACTTAAAATAGACGGCGAAAACTTAAAATATGCTTCTATGGGCGATTCAGACAGCTTACAAGTAGGTCAAGAAATTGTAGTTATAGGTAATCCGCTAGGTCAATTAGGTGGCTCTGTAACTGATGGCATCATAAGTGCTTTAAATAGAGACTTAGTTATTGATGATACTTCTATGAACGTATTACAAACTAATGCAGCTATAAATCCTGGTAACTCAGGTGGTGGTATGTTTAACGACCAAGGTGAATTAGTAGGTATAATAGTTGCTAAATCAACTGGTGATGAGGTAGAAGGTTTAGGTTTTGCTATACCAATCAATCAAGTTAAAAATGTAATTGATGACTTGAAAGAGTCTGGTTATGTTAGAGGAAATATTCAAGTTGGTATGTCTTTAGTAGATATTACAAACGAGCAAATGGCTATGATGTACAGAGTAGACGAATTAGGAGTTTATGTGCAATCTGTTGAGTTAAATAGCGCAGCATTCCAAGCAGGATTACAAAGTGGAGATAGAATTATAGCTATAGACGGAACAGAAGTTTCTACAGCTCAAGAAATAAAGGATATATTTAATGAGCACGAAGTAGGTGACGTAGTAAAAGTAAGTATAGCAAGAGGAAGTGAAACAGGGGACTTAGACCTAACACTTACAGAGTCAATACCAGAAGATATACAAAACGAAACTACTACAGACCGTATTACACAACAACAACAAGAAGCAGAAAATGCATTTGAAGGATTTTTTGGCTAATTAAATAATGGTATGACATAATATAAATATAAGTAGCTGTCGCAAATGATGAAAATTATTTGAGGCAGCCTTTTTTTATGTTTCTGTTTAATGTATAAAAGTTGACTATTAGTGGTCAACTTTTTTTCATTTTACATCATAATTGAAAGGAGTTGGATTTATGATACTAATATCAAATACAACAATGTTAATACCAAGTCAAGAAAGATTTATAGGTTATATGGGTGATGATTTAACTTTAAGCAGAGAATTTTTGATAACTGATTATAGTGATAATGATAATTACATTTATAGATTGTTTTTATCTTTCAAAAATGGGGAAAGTAACTTTTTTACTTTGTCTAGTCAAAATGTTTCTGCTGGAGTTAAATTACTTTGGGATGTTCAAAAAGAGCATATCCTAGATACAGGAATTGTTAGTGCACAACTTAAAGTGTATGAAAATGATGGAGAAATTTGGCATAGTTCTGTAGGGTTGTTTCAAGTGCTAGAGTCTTTAGAAACATCTAGCAATTTTAAAACACCAACAGAATTTGAGCAAATTGAAGAAAAACTAAATGAAATGTTATTAGAGATAGAAAATGCTTCACTAAAAGCACCAATAATAGGAGAAAATTCTAATTGGTATTTATATAATTCTGTAACGAGTGTGTATGAAGATACTGGACTTCCATCACGAGGAGAAATGGGAGTGATTGAAGAGGGAAGTGTACAAACTGCTCACTTAGAAGATGGTGCAGTCACAGAAGATAAATTGTCAAGTGAGGTAGCAAAAAAATTAAACAGTGGTGGTAACGAGGGTTTAAAAGTATATGATGTTTATTCGTATAACAGTATAGCTGAAGATAAAAGTATAAGTGAAAATACTAAAAACATTATTGATGACATAAATAAAATGATATTGAGTATTCATAGAAATTATATTACACGCTTAAGCACTAGTTTGGTTGAAAGTTATGCAAATGTACCTAACTTCATTAAAAACTTGTCGTTAGAAGGTTTTTTTCAAAAAAACGAGTTTTGTTTTGATAGGCTAGTTAATGATGCGTATGCTTGTTTTATAAAAAAAGGTACTTATAACACAATATCAAAAATTACAAATTATGAGATTTATTTTGGAATTGATACAAGCTCTGGAAATAAAATTGATGTGACAGCACAAACATACGCTGATGTACGTGAATTTAGAGTTAATGAGAATTTAATTGGGAATAAAATGTATAAGTTAGATGTATATTATACATCTCATTTTGGTGCTGGTTATTCTATGAGTTTATCAGAAATAGACACGCAGAGTTTTATTGCTGATTGTGTGTTGTTTAAAGATAACAACTATTCAAATTATTATGATGTGGTTGTAGATAGTAATTACAGCAATCCAGAAGTTAAAAATCAAATATTAATACTTGACTTAGAACCTAAAAATTATGAAGAAGATAATTATATCGTAAATTATGTAACAAGGAATACAACTGAAGAAATTTTAGGAGATATCAAAATAGTTAAATCTTTAAATGGTAAAGAAAAAATAGTCGAAAAAGCATATTACTGGCTAGATGATTTTTGGTTTTATGAAGATGTTACTTATCCATATGATAATAATGAACCATCAGAAGAAATTATAGGACTTAATTATTTTAGACAATATAAAAAAGACATGTATTTATCAAAGTTAATTTTTAATTTTATAAATAATTTAAATATAGGAACTGAAACTATTGAAATTATATTAGAGAATATACCAGGTGTTGGGAGTTTGTTAAGTGAGATTGAAAGTATGATAGATATATCTCAAAACACTTATATTGTAAGAAATTCTTTAAACAATATTGTGGGCAAAGTTAAATTAACAGTAGAAAATGAACAGTTAAATTTAGTGTTTAACAAAGATACAAATTACTATGTATATTCTGGACAAGTGTTAACTTTTGAAATCAATTTGACAGATAATATTAATATGGATTTTAGAAGTGAGAATGATAAAATCACGTATGATGATATGTCTACAGATTTAACTAGCAAATATATGCGTTTGCCATACAACACTATGGATTCAGCTTATCCATTAAGCACATTTTTTAATAACATTAACGAGCAAGGTATATTTTATAGTGGGTATAATGGAGATACTTTAATTCAATTTGGATATACGCAATTATATATTGGAGATTATCGAAACATAAAAGAATTAAAGATAAGAAAATATATTGGTGGAGAGTATACAGATTGGATAAAAATACCTGATGAAATATTTACAGGTAAGCTAGAAGAATTAACAACAACAGACAAAACAAGCCTAGTAAACGCTATAAACGAAGTCAATATAAAAGACTTTACAGGAACTCAAGCACAGTGGGATATCTTAACAGAAGAACAAAAGCTAGAGTATGACATAGTTTATATTTATGAATAGGTGATATTATGTTAATTAAAAATAGGAAAGACGTTAAATCAGTCAAAAAAAATGTAAATGGTGAGTTTAAAAGTATAGTGTCATTATTAAAAAATATAAATGGCGAGTTTAAAGAAATATTAAGCACTGAACCTAAATATTATCACGTCGCAACAGGTACTCAAGCATACTATGATTTAGGAGAAATTATCACACCAGAAAAAACAATTGAAATTGATATTAATTTTGTTGCAAACACAAGTAAAATAATATTTGGGCATCGTTCAAGCTTTAATGCAACAGACAGTTACGCATTAGGTCAGCAAGTATTTTATGTTGGTGGAATTAGTCAAAATATATATGACTTATACCCTATTAAAGAATTTTTTACAATAAAAGTTCATCAAAAAAAACTATATGTAAATAATAAAATCAAATTAGATTATTCGCAAAACATTCTTACAGACACAAAATTTACTACATTTTTATTTGATATGAATTCTGGAGGAATTCCTGTAGGAAATGGACAATATTCGCTTGACAAAGGAACTAAACTATATGATGTGCGAATTTATAATGAAGATGGAACTATTAAGCATAATTATGAACCACAGCCAGACCAGAGCCGAAAATGTTCAATAACTGGCAAAGTATTAAATAAACTTGGTACAGGTAATTTTGACGTTGTCGAAGATACTCAAGAAGCTAAAATTTTAGAAAGATTAGGAGTTCAACCGCCGACAACTCTTAGTGAGCAAATTGAAACTTTAAATAATTTAGGGGTGAATGTGTAATGATTTTATATAAAGAAGAGGAATTAACAGCAATTATAAAAGAAGTTGTGATGAAATCTGATTTGAGTGGAATGTATGATTTGTGCTTAAGATTGCCATTATATATGCTTACAGCGTACAACAACGAGAGATTATATAAAAAGGGTGAAGCCTTTCAATTTAATGGTGTTAAATATTTAACGCTACAAGATATAAAAGATACAAATACTGATATAGACAACATTGAATATTATCAACCGGTGCAAACTAAAAATCTTGAAAAATGGGTATATGGTGAATATATTCAAAAAGATATGAAACGTATATCTTTAGAAAATAATCAAATTTATCAAGCAGTAAAATTTATAAATCAAGCAACTATAGACCCTGCACTTGTGACTGATGATAAATGGGTTTTAGTCGAACAAGAAATAATATAATAAGCAATAAAAAGGAGATTTAAATATGAGTAACAGTAAATTAGTAGTACATACAAACATATCACCAAATAAGTCGAGTCCTAGAAACCATAAGATAGATACAATAGCTATTCATTGTGTAGTAGGACAAGTAACAGCTGAGAGTTTAGGGAATATATTTAAACCTACATCAGTTGGTGCCAGTTCTAACTATGGTGTAGATAAAGACGGTCGAGTTGGAATGTATGTAGAGGAAAAAGACAGAAGTTGGTGTACATCATCAGCAAGCGTTGACAACAGAGCAATAACAATAGAGGTAGCAAGTGATACTAACCACCCTTACAAAGTAACAGATAAAGCCTACAATGCGTTAATAGAATTAGTTGCTGATATAT
>CAYJGB010000009.1:0-84415 GCA_964369405.1 uncultured Eubacteriales bacterium | reverse complement strand
CAACAAGGAAGCTATCAACAACCAAGCAATGCACAACAAGGAAGCTATCAACAACCAAGCAATGCACAACAAGGAAGCTATCAACAACAACCAAATAACGCACAACAAGGAAGTTACCAACAACCAAACCAACCACAGGGTGGATATCAACAAAATGGTTACCAACAACCAAATAATGCACAACAAGGTGGTTATCAACAACAACCAAACCAAAATCAAGGTGGGTACCAACAACAGCCACATCAATCACAACAAGGTGCAGGTGCTCCAACAATTGGTAATGAAGAAGACCTTACTCACGAATTTGACCCACAAGATATAAAACAAAACAAAGATATATGTATATTAGCTTACTTATCTATATTATTCTTGATACCGCTATTATCGCAACCAAATTCACAGTATGTTAAATTTCATTGTAGTCAAGGGATAACATTATTTATTTTATCGTGTGCTTCAGGTATGGTTAGTTTCATTCCTTATGTTGGTGGAATAATAAGTATGCTAGCAGGAATTTGTGTTCTAATTGGTATTATTTTCGGTATTATTAATACTGTTAACGGTAGAGCAAAAGAGTTACCTTTAATTGGTAAAGTTAGAATGTTTAAATAATTTTAATTTAACTGAATACATATTTTAAGAGCTATGTTGTATATTAAACATAGCTCTTATCGTGTCGATAAAGCCGACACGATGACAGGCTTCGAAAAACTAGTACAAGACGAGGAATAAAACTTGCAAATAAGCGAATAATACGGGTTGTATATGAGTGCTATTTGCAAGTTTGTATGACAAAGTAAGCAAAATTTGATTTAAAATTTTGTGGTTGTACAGTTTTTCGACAGTCTGAGAGCTATGTTGTATATTAAACATAGCCATTATTTTTAATATTGGAGGATAGTTATGAATATTTTAACTGTTTTTACTGGTGGAACAATAGGAAGTAAAGTTTATGATAATGTAGTAGATGTGT
This sequence comes from uncultured Eubacteriales bacterium, assembly GCA_964369405.1. Lineage (GTDB taxonomy): Bacteria > Bacillota > Clostridia > Oscillospirales > Acutalibacteraceae > CAYJFG01. The sequence goes on along the minus strand of CAYJGB010000009.1, from coordinate 83,442 downwards.
CAAAAAATAGTGAATTTACAGTGCTAAAATTGTTTTTAGAAAAATATAGTAGCTATAAAAATATAAACTTCACTTGTAAAGAACCTTTAGAGTTATTAAGCGAAAATTTAAATTATAGTCAATGGAATATAATAATTAAATTTTTAAATTCTGTAGATTTTTCTAAGTATGACGGAGTTATTATTACACATGGTTCAGATACATTATCTTTTACAAGTGCTTTTTTAGGGCTTATGTATTCGTATATAAATAAACCTGTTGTAATTGTTGCTGCTAATTATCCACCAAATTTAAAAGAGAGTAACGGTATTACAAACTTAAAAAATGCTGTAGATTTTATTAATAATTGTAAGAATAGGGGAGTGTATGTTTCTTATTCTAATGATAATAATGCAATCTATCTTAGCACTAGGTTAAAAGAATCTGACCCATATTTAGATGAATTTACTTCTTTTTCTAGCTCTGCGTTTGGAACTATTCAAAATTGCGAATTTAAAATTAACAAACAAATTGACAACCCATCTATTAAAGAAGTTGAAAATAATGCGAATTTTAAACTTAATAATGAATTTTCACTTGAAAATAAAGTGATGATGATTAAACAATATCCAAACTTAGATTACGATAATTATAACCTAAATGACATAAGTGCAGTGTTGTTATGCTTATATCATAGTGGTACTGCTTGCACAGATACAATAGGTAGTAAATCTGTTTTGAAATTTTTAGATAGGTGCAAAAATCAAAACATACCAGTGTATGGAACATCTTTTAAAAAGAGTGACATAAAATATTCAACAACTTATAAACTATTTGAAAACTATTTGATACCGTTATATAATATATCATTAGAATCAGCGTATGCTAAACTTTGTATTGCGTATAATCAAAAAGACATTGAACCAATAGAGTATATCAACAAAAATATATTTTTTGAGCATATTTAAAAAACCTCCTCTTGATTTGACACAAGTCACTTCAAGAGGAGATTTACTTATATTTACTTTGGGTTTTATCTCATTATTACGTAAGCCATATATCCTACATACATAAGCACCATAGCAATACCAAAAAGTCTATCTACTTTTTTCCTTATTGCCACATATATAAGAACGATTAAACTAAACGCTATTACTAGTCCTAAATCCCATAGAGATTGAACCTCTACCTTAAATGGTGATATGCTTGCTGACACACCTAATATAAGCAATAGATTGAATATATTCGAACCTACAGCATTACCCAGAGCTAACTCGTTTTCGCCTTTTCTAGAAGCTACTATTGATGTTACAAGTTCTGGTAGCGATGTGCCTATAGCTACAATTGTAAGCCCTACTAGAGTTTCGCTAAGTCCAAAAGAAATAGCAATATCAGAAGCACCAGTAACTACAAAGTTACCACCTACAATAATTCCAGCTAAACCTAATACTATAAAAAATGCACTTTTAAGTGGTGACATTACTTTAATCTCTTCATCTGGATTTTCTAAAACTGGATTTTTTCTAGCATCTCTAATTAAATAAACTATATAAGCTACAAAACATATTAATAATACAAAACCAGTTATCATAGATAATTCATAGTTGCCAGTAGTAAGATAAGTAATAATAGGACCTACTAAAACAATAATAGCAGATATTATTGATATTGGTAAATCTCTTTTTATAATATCTTTTGCAGGGACTATGGTTTTAAAAGTAGCACATAACCCAACAACTACTAATAAATTAAATATGTTAGAGCCTACCACATTACTAAGAGCTATTTCGTTATTGCCTTGCAGAGATGCCGACAAACTAACAGCAAGTTCAGGAGCACTTGTTCCCATAGCTACAATAGTAAGACCTATAATTATTGATGGTACTTTAAAAATTTTAGCAATTGAGGAACTACCATCAACAAACAAATCAGCACCTTTAATAAGCAAAAGGAAACCAATAATTAAAAACACGTACATCATTTTAAAAAAACCTCTTTTCAAATAATTGAGTAAATATATATTAATGTTATCTAAGGATAATATATGTCATATATCCACCATACATAAGCACCATAGCCACACCAAAAATTCTATCAATTTTCTTTCTAATTAGAATATATCCTAACACGATTACACTAAATATAATCAATATAGCACTATCCATAAGTGATACAGTTTCAACTGAAAGTGGAGAAATTACAGAAGATATACCTAAAATGAATAGTATGTTAAATATGTTCGAACCTACTGCATTACCAAGGGAAAGTTCATTTTCACCTTTTCTAGTAGCGATTATAGAAGTCGCAAGTTCTGGTAGAGATGTGCCTATGGCTACAATAGTAAGACCAATTAAAGTGTCACTTAGACCAAATGAACTAGCAATACCAGAAGCACCATGCACTACTAAGTTACCACCTATTATTATTCCTGCTAAACCTATAATCATATATATTATACTCTTTTTTGGCGACATAACTTTAATATCATCATCAGGAGTATCAAGCACAGGGTTTTTCTTAGCATTTCTTAGCAAAACAACAATATACGTAATAAAACCTATAAGCAATATAATTCCAGATATTAATGTAAATTGATAACTACCAGTTACTAAGTATGTTATTATAGGTGCTACTAATGTTATAATTGCTGCTAATATAGATACAGGTAAATCTCTTTTTACAATATCTTTTGCAGGTACTAGACATTTAAAAGCAGAGCATATTCCAACAACTACTAGTAAGTTGAAAATATTAGAGCCTACAACATTACTAAGTGCTATTTCGCTGTTATCTTGAAAAGATGCAGTTACACTAACAGCAAGTTCAGGAGCACTAGTACCCATAGCTACAATAGTAAGACCGATAATTATTGTAGGAACTTTAAAAATTTTAGCAATTGAGGAACTACCGTCAACAAATAGGTCAGCACCTTTAATTAGTAGTAAAAAACCTATAATCAAGCAAACATACATCATTTTAAAAAACCTCTTTTAAATATTTTCGTAAAAAAACAAGACAATCATAAAACCGTTATAGTTTGGTTTTAATAAAAGTCTTGAGCTAAGCGTCTGTTAAATCCTTTTATTAACATTACTTATTATATCAGCTTTACGCTTTTTGTCAAATAAAATTAATGAAATTGCTATAATTAATGTAGTAATTTCAGCAAGAGGAATACTTATCCATACGCCATTTAAGTTGAAAAAGTTAGGTAGCATAAAAGCAAAAATAATTACAAATACAAAACCACGACTAATAGATAGAATAAAAGACTTAATTGGTTTAACAGTAGAAGAAAAATAAGATATAAAAACTATGTTTAACCCAGCAAAAATAAATGCTATGAAATAAATATACACACCGTTTTCGGCAATTGACTGTAGAGTAGCATCTTTTTCAGAATTAAAAATAGATACAATAGGTGAGGCAAAAAATAAGCCTGATAAATAAATAATAACACCGATACCTAGAGAAGTGATTAAAGCTAGTTTTAAAGTTTTAGCAATGTTTTTAAAGTTTCTAGCGCCGTAATTATAGCTGATTATAGGTTGAGTACCTAAAGCAACACCATTAAAAATATAAATAGCCACTAAAGCAATATTAGAGATAACACCGTAAGCTGCAACACCGATATTACCACTGTATGAAAGTATAATATAGTTTAGAATAAAAATAACAATCCCGTTAGAAACTTCGGTTATATAAGAAGGAAATCCAATACTTGTAAGTTTAGATATATATTTAAAATTAAAAGGACATTTTACAAATTTAAAAGTATTTTTCTTTTTGATAAAGTGAATAGATAAAATTGCAATACTTATAACAGGAGAAACAGCAGTAGCAATGGCAGCACCTATCATATCCATATCAAAAATAACAACAAAGACATAGTCTAAAATAATATTACTAAAGCTAGAAACAAAAATTGCGATTGTAGCAAGTTTAGGGGAGTTATCGTTTCTAACAAAGTTACTTAAAAAAGTGTTGAATATAAAAGCAGGAGAAATTGCAAGCAATATAGAAATATAGCTACTGGCAATAGGTAGTATGGTATCGTCAGCACCACTAAGCGATGATATATTATCAGAGAAAAAAATACCGATAATAGAGAAAACAAGAGAAACAACAAGTGCAAAAATAGCACCATGAGTAAAGATTTGATTAGCCTTAGTAGAGTTGTTTTCACCTTTGAATATAGAAAATAGAGTAGAAGAGCCTATACCAATAAGATAACCGAATCCGTTCATAGCAGTGAAAATAGGTAAAACAATATTTAAAGCAGTAAGCCCTTGATAACCAACAGAACTAGCAATAAAATAAGTATCTACAAGAATATAAAAAGAAAGGCTTAGCATACTTATAACATTTAGAGAAACATATTTGAAAAACGATTTAGTTATATTTTGATTAGATAAAGTTTGAGTCATTTTAATTTCCTTTGGTTTGTAATATTTACGGAACTTTGTACAATTTAAGGGGAACCCCTAACAGAACGTGGGTTCCCCTCCTGCGTTTTTTTACGCTTAAGGTCAAGGGCTAGACCTTGAGGTTTCACCTCAAACTCCACCACTTTTGAAAAAGTGGACAAAACTTTTACGATACCATATAAAAAAGAATTATTTATTAGTCCTCTTGTGCTTTATGCTGTTTTTGCCTTTTTATTACTTTTAATCGAGAAAAATCTTCTCTATCTTTTTCATCTAGTGCATCAGATATAAATTTAACTGTTTGTGTAAATCGTGGTATCATTATATTTTTAAGTGCATTTGCTCGTTTTTGTGTCTTCTTAACTGCATCTGCTAATCTGTATACACTATTTTCAACTTCTGCTAATTCTGCTGTAAGTTGCTTTACTTCGTTAAATTTAATGTATGCATCATCTAATGTTGAGTTTGTAGAGGCAAGCCCATAGCTTAGTGGTGGTTGAACATTGTTTTGTATTGTGAGTATTGGAATTTCTACACCCATTACACTTCTATATGATAATTTTAAACTTTCTTCTATCGGTATGCTTTGAGAAATTTCGTCGCAAAATCCTAGTGTTAAATTTGCACGTTGTAATGCTAAATATGCCTCGGTGTATGCATCGTCAATTTTAGTTTGTAATACGTTTGCATGGTCGATTAACGACATCATTTCCCTTATGATAATATTTCTTTTTTTATCAAGTAATTCATAACCTGTTTGTGCAAGTGCTAAAGATTTTTTTGTATTAATTAAATTACCTTTGGTAGGTACTGCTTGAAAAGCCAATTTATTCTCACCACCTAAAATTTATATTGTTAGTTTATTTTTGTTCGTAATATTTATCTAGTAATGCATCGTCTATACGGTCAAGCTCACTTCTAGGGAATGTTCTTAAAAGTTCCCACCCAAGTTCTAAACTTTGCTCTATTGTTCTGTGCTCTGTAAAGCCTTGATTAACAAATTTAGCCTCGAACAGTTTACCAAATTCCATATATTTTTTATCTGTAGGAGATAACTCCTCCTCACCTATAACTGATGCTAAAGACCTTGCATCTATAACTTTTGCATACGATGCAAATAGCTGATTTGCTAGTGGTGAATGGTCTGCTCTTGTAAAACCATCTCCGATACCATCTTTCATCAAACGTGATAAAGATGGCAGAACATCAACAGGTGGGTATAACCCTTGCCCTTGTAAAGTTCTATCTAATACAATTTGCCCTTCAGTAATGTAACCTGTAAGGTCAGGTATTGGGTGAGTTATGTCATCATTTGGCATTGTAAGAATTGGTATTTGTGTTACGCTACCAGTGCTACCTTTAATCATTCCTGCTCTCTCGTACAAAGATGCTAAGTCAGAGTATAAGTAGCCAGGATATCCTTTTCTACCAGGGATTTCACCTTTAGAAGAACTAAATTCACGTAAAGCCTCAGCATAAGAGGTCATATCTGTCATAATAACTAATACATGCATATTTAAATCAAATGCTAAATATTCAGCAGTTGTAAGTGCACAGCGTGGTGTAAGCGTTCTTTCTATAATAGGGTCGTTAGAAAGGTTTAAAAACATTACAACTCTTTCTAATACACCAGACTCCTCAAAACTTCTCTTAAAGTAATCAGCAACATCATTTTTAACACCCATAGCAGCAAAAACAACGCAAAACCCTTGCCCTGCTTCATCTGCTATTTTTGCTTGACGCACTATTTGTACAGCTAGTTCGTTATGTTTCATACCAGAACCTGAGAATATAGGTAGTTTTTGCCCTCTAATTAAAGTTGCTAAAGTGTCTATAGTAGAAATACCTGTGTTAATAAAGTTTCTAGGATATACTCTTGAAACTGGATTTATAGGAGTACCGTTTATATTTTGTTTCTTTTCAAAAAAGATTTCTCCCATATCATCAATAGGTTTACCGGCACCATCAAAAACTCTGCCAATAATCTCTGGTGATAAAGGTAGTTCCATAGGGTGTCCTGTAAGTCTTGATTTAGTATTGCTAAGCGATATAGACCTTGTACCCTCAAAAACCTGAACAACAATTCTTTTGCCGTCTATTTGAACAATTCTACCTTGTCTAGTAGTTCCATTATCAAGGTTTATGTCAACTATTTCTTCATAAGAAGCACCCTCAACGCCATCAATTACTATAAGAGAACCATTAATTTCTTTAACTCCAACGTAATCTATAATCATAGTTTTTACCTCTTTTCAAATATAATAATTATTATGACTCTGTTATTTTTGCAAGCACTGTATCTATTTCGTTGATGTAATCATCAAATAACTTCAAGTTGTTGTTAGGTATATCGTATTTCATTTTAGTCAATTTTTCAAACAATCCAATTTCTTGTATTCTTGAGATTGGAATTGCTGCAGATACTAAGTGTCTAGCTCTTTTATATAGATGTAGTATAGTTTTCATCATAAGTTTTTGCTTTTCTAGTGGTACATATGTGTCGTCAGCATGAAAAGCATTTTGCTGTAGAAAACCTACTCTTATAACTCTTGCAATTTCTATTATTAGTTTTTGGTCGTCTGGTAAAACGTCAGAACCAATAAGTTTTACAATCTCCATAAGCCTGTTTTCTTCTTGCAGTAAGAAACTTATTTTATTACGATATTTAATAAAGTCAGTTCCCTCGTTTTCTAAAAACCAAGGGTCTAAGTCTGTAAAATATTCGCTGTAACTGTTAATCCAGTTTATAGCAGGGTAATGCCTTGCGTATGCAAGTGATTTATCTAAAGCCCAAAAACAACGTGTAAAACGCTTAGTGTTCTGTGTAACAGGCTCTGAGAAGTCAGCTCCTTGAGGAGATACAGCACCTATAATTGTAACAGAACCCTCATTTTGACTTAGTACATCACATCTACCGGCTCTTTCGTAAAACTCTGATAATCGTGATGGTAGATAAGCCGGAAAACCTTCCTCAGCAGGCATTTCTTCAAGTCGTCCAGAAATTTCTCTTAACGCCTCTGCCCACCTAGAGGTAGAGTCTGCCATAATTGCAACGTGATAACCCATATCTCTGTAATATTCAGCAAGTGTAATACCAGTGTAAATAGATGCTTCACGAGCAGCAACAGGCATATTTGAAGTGTTAGCAATAAGTACCGTTCTATCAGTCATAGGTCTGCCTGATTTTGGGTCGATAAGCTCGGAAAATTCATCAAGAACTTGACTCATCTCATTACCACGCTCACCACAACCAACATAAACTATAATATCTGCATCACACCATTTAGCAAGTTGATGTTGTGTCATAGTTTTACCTGTTCCAAATCCACCAGGAATAGCAGCAGTACCACCTTTAGCAATAGGGAAAAGTGTATCTATAACTCTTTGTCCTGTGATTAGTGGAATAGAGCCTGCAAGCCTTTTAGAAACTGGTCTAGGTACTCTGATAGGCCATTTTTGACATAATGATAAATCGTGTGTATTACCTAAATCATCTTTTACAACTACAATTGTATTTTCTAAAGTGTATTTGCCATTTTGAGCTACTTTAACTACTTCTCCACTTAAAGTAGGAGGAACTAGTAATCTATGTTCAATAATATGAGTTTCTGGAAGAGTTGCATATACTTGCCCTCCAGATACTTTATCGCCAACTTTTACAGTTATAGTAACGTCCCATTCTTTAGTTGTGTCGAGTGAAGACACGCTAGCACCTCTTGATATAAAAGCACCAGATTTTATTTCTATAGCTTTTAGTGGTCGTTCGATACCGTCAAATATATTATCCATAATGCCAGGCCCTAAAGTAACATTCATAGGTGCACCTGTGCCATATATTTTATCGCCTGGTTTAAGCCCTGTAGTTTCTTCGTAAACTTGTACAGTAGTGAACTTATCTGTAATACCTATAATTTCGCCTACAAGTTTTTCTTCTCCTACATAAACCATTTCCATCATAGAAAAAGATTTTGTGTTTTTTATAGTAACAACAGGCCCGTTAATACCATGAATTACATTTATATTTTCCATAAAATTAATCCTCTCAAACTGTGAAAATTCACAGGATATAAGCTTATATTTAAATTTAGATTATTTTCAAATTAGAGTTTTCAAAAAACCATTCTTTTTGGTCAGAAAGTTTAGTGTCAAGTGTTTTGTCTATATAAATGCCTTTATCTTCGCAAAAAACGGCAAAACCACCTATTAAAATATTACTGTCAGTTTTTATTGATACATTACAACCATTAAAACAAGCACTTATATCTCCTTTAAGCCCCTCGTCTTTTAGTTTGATTGTAACAACACAAGTTTGACCTTGTAATGATGTTGCTAATTCTTTAGCATTTGTTTTTATGTTTTCTATATATTCATTAGTTAAAGTGTAATCACAAAGAGTTTTAAACGCTTTGTCAAAAACGTTTTTTGTAATTTCTATACGCTTTTGATAAAGTGTTTTTTTACATTCACTTTCAACTCTCGCAGTTTCTCTTGTTATTTTTGCACGTCTAGTAGTTTGTTCTTTTTGTATTAATGCATATGCATCTTTTAAGCCTTCTTCTTTTGCTTTTTCAAGTTCTTGTTTTTTAAATTTCTCAACTTCAGACTCGATTTGGTGTTTTTGTTCGTCAGCATATTTTTGAATAGCTTTCAAAAAGTTATCTGTTTTTTCTTCTGTATTTATCATAATATAACCATTCCTCTCCGAATAGTAGATATATTCAAATTTAGATATACTATAGGTGTTAGAGTTTAACACCTATAGCATCTTGTACATATTTTGTTATTGAATCTTTTGTACGTCCATTTCCATGCCTGTCTGGTATTTCTACAATCAATGGGCGTTGTCTGTTAAGTTTTAAGTCATAAACAAGCTCAGGACATAGACTTATAAGACGTTCTGTCATAAGTATAACGCTTACATCTTCCATCTCCATAGCTTCCTTTAAGGCTTTTCTAACTTCTTCATCTTCATGTATAACTATTCCGTCAATCCCTGCAAGTCGTAAACCAACTTGAGTATCAACATTATCGCTAATTAAGTAGAATTTCATACTATCACCATTTTCTTAATGTGATTTGTATTAACTATTATTTCATTATGTGAATAATAGTAATATTGATACAAGTAATCCGTAAAGAGCAACACCTTCGCCAAGTGCTACAAAGATTAATGCTTTACCGAATGCTTTAGGGTCTTCTGATGTAGCACCAATAGCAGCAGGAGCGGCAGCTGCAACGGCAATACCACCACCAATACCAGATAAACCAGTAGCAAGTGCAGCAGCTATATATTTTAGGCCCTCTGCATTAGATGCAACAGCATCAACAGCTACAGCTGGTTCAGCAGCAGAAGCAACAAGTGGAGTAATTACACAGCCTAAACCTACAGCAAAGAAAGATATCATTTGCATTGCTAAAACACGATGTCTTTTTATACCTTTGTGTTCTGCTCTAATAGCCAGAATTATAGAACCTACTAAAAATGTTACAGGAATTAAAAGTAATAAATATTGCATTTAAACAACCTCCATAAAAAATAAATTAATTTATATTAATCACTACTGTGTGATTATATATTAGTTTTTTTGCCGAGCATAACAGGAGCAAATTTTCTACCAGCACCTATATAAAAACGGCTGAATAATTCGTAATATTCAAGTCTTAAAACTTGAATACAAACTAGTAATGCTTCTAAAGCAATTACAAAAAGATTTCCAAAAATCACACAAACTACATAACCTGGGAAACCAGCAATTTGATTAGCTAAGTCAGATATAGTAAATACTACTAGCATCATGCCAGCGTGAACAAGTACAAAAGCACCTACTCTAAGGAAAGACATAGTATTAGTAACATAACTTAAAAGTGTTTCAAAAAGCTCAAACATATTTTGTACTATATAATCTCCCCATTTTTCTGGTTTCCAGTTTTCTTCTTTACCCATAAGTCGCCCTAATGGTTCTCTAAATAGAATTAATGTTAGAGGTAAAATCATTAAGAAAATAATGTAAGGGATATTCATTATTGGAATTGATAAAGCTAGCTGACAAACTAGCCCAATGATAAGGGAGCTATAGAAAACTAAACCAGCTATACCACTTGCACCAAATACAGATGTTTCGTAGTCTTTTCGCCTGAGCGCTGAATATATGTTTAGTATCATAGCAATTAATATTAAGATAACGCCAATTGCAATAGCCATTAAGATTAGTGTTGTTGCACTTTCCATAACTTCTATTGGTTTATGGGCCATACCTAAAGCGTGGTACAAAGGGTCTAAAGCGTGTTCAAAACCGAATACCGAGCCATAAACTAAGCCGAATATAGCAGAGGAAATTCCACAAGGTATTAATATTTTACCAATTGCCATTTCTTTGAATTTCCACATAAAGTAGCCTACTATAGATAAGAAAACACCTTGTCCTAAATCGCCAAACATAATACCGAATAGTATAGTAAAAGTGATTGATACAAATAATGTAGGGTCAATTTCGTTGTAGCAAGGAACGCCATACATATCTATAAAAAATTCAAAAGGTTTAGCAAAAAAGTTGTTTTTAAGCTTTACAGGTGGGGAATGTTTAATCTCTGACTTTCCATCGCTTAAAGTAAACTCAACACTGTTAATCTCAGAAAGTTTTTTTGTAAACTCGTTTTCGTGTTCTTGTGGAATCCAACCTACAAGAATAAAGTTATTATGATATTTTAATACATAATTTTTTATATTGTAACAAATATTTAGATACTCAATTTTAGTGTAATATTTCATACATTCATCAATATTGTTTTTGATAAAATTATCAACGTCTAAAGTTGCTTTTTCTAAATCTTGCTTATATATTACTAAATCTTTATTTAATTTTTCGTATCGCTCTTCGGGGCTGCTTTCGTGGTTAGATATTTCGTAATGCTCAAAATATAAACTAGAAAAAATTCTGTCTATTTCTTCGCTTTTATCAATAGGAGAAATGTACATACCCCAATAGTGCGTTTTGTCGCTAGTACATGGGAAAAAGATTAAATAGGGGTTATCGTTATCGTTATCGGTCTCTAGCTTTTGGAAACTTTCTATTGGTAGTCTACCGAAATTTGTTTTAATATATTTACAATTCTCGATTTTATCTAGTTGTAAATCTACTCCTAAAAAGTGAGTTGTTTCAGAAATTTCACGCATACATTGTTCTATTTTCTGTTCACATTCTGACTTTTTCATTATAAGTGCGCCTAGATTAGATGTTAAAATATCTGTGTAATTTGCAAGGTCTTTACGTGTTGCCACAAATTCATCAATATCAACTTCGTAAGGCTGTATGGATGCTAAGTCAAAAATATCTTTTATTTCTGCAAATAAGTCACTATATGGGTTTTTGTCTGTTACTTGTGAAAAATTTGATGTTTTAGAATAAAAATTTGATGCATCATCAGGGTGAAAAAAACCTGATGTACCACAAAACTTAACAACTTTATCTAGTTCAGACATCAAACCTATTATAGCTATTGATTTTATAGGAGCTATTGCCATAGTTACCCTCCTTTAACTAAGAGTGTGTTTTATTTGTAAACAAGTAATGCTTTTATAGTATCCTCATCTACTTGATATCTTACACCTTCTATAATGTTGATTACATTTGAAAGTTCTGCTTCTTCTAAGAATATATAAGACATCATTACAATTGTAGGTGAAGTTGAAAATCTAATGTTTTTACGTCCTAAGTTGTAACGTCCTCTTTTTGAAATTTCGCCAGCAAAGTTATATTCCATATTAGAAATGACTTTTCCACTGCTTGTACTTTCCATAATAGCAAAAACATCTTTAGAGTGAGGCGCATTACACATACTATCTATTTGATAATCTTTTAATGTTCCAAAGGGAAGTAGATTTTCCTTAATTTTATCAGCAGTCATATTGTAATATTTTTTAAGCCTTAATATACGTACAAAGTTACATAAATCAAGATAATTGTTAAATATATAGTTAAGCTCTTTTTTAGTGTTACCTTTAGTATAATTATTAATTATATAAAAAACTTTTTTATAAAAATAGGTATACAAAGAGTTTTCTATTGTCGGTATATCTAAATTGTTGTGCTCGTCTGGTTTGTATTTTGATAAAATACTGTGATAGGGTGTGCCTTCTAAAACAGTTAAAAACTTTTCGTAATTGTCAGTTCTTGATAGTGCATTTAAATCAATCTTTGTATGTTTGTCAAAATACATAGGTAAAGCATAAATATACTCGTTTAACTTTCCAGAATTAAATAGCATTAAGTAATGGAGTATTTGTTCAATTTCAGTTCTAATAATAATGTACTGCGAAAAATGTTCTCCTGCTGAAATTTCATACCTACATAGCGAAGCAAAGTCATAAAAGAGTTGTTGCTTTAGTATTAGTTCTAATCTGCCTCTGTGTACATCTTTTTCGCTAATGCTGTTTAAAAGTGCAGAGTATTTTGTATGACTTTTTAAATAAGATAGCACTTCTGCCACACTTGAGCAAGTAACTAGACTTTGATAATCTTTATCAGTTAGTCTTTTTCCATACATTGCACGTGCTTTAGATAATATTGCATTAGATGCATATGAAATAATCAATAAAAAACACTCCCTTTCCTAGGTGTAATATTTTTTAATTTGTTAAAACTCTTTTAACAATTTCATTAACCCAAATATCACCGTTTTTACTGTAAGAGTCCTCTAGTTTTTTTATTATTTCAGATTGATTAGCTTTTATTTCAGCTGTTTTTTTATTAGCATTCTCAATGTCTGTCTTTTCGTTTATATCAATTCGTTTTCTTGCTCTCTCGATATAGTCGTTATATATTGTTTCTTTAGTTTTTATGATATCTTTTTCTAGCTGTGCTTTTTCTTTTTGTGCGTCTTCTGTAAGCGAAGATGCTTTTTGATCCATTTCGATAATCTTTGACAACATATCTTCCATAAAAAGAACCTCCAAATTAATATTATTTTTATATTTATAATTAAACTAGATACTTATAGTATATATTTTTTTCTTATGTTTATTTTAATAATATATCAATATAAAGTTATAGCTACTACTAGTTTAATTTTTTAGACTTTGTAGTGGTGCTGGTATTCTGCCACCTCTTGCTATGAACTTTGATGGCGATGCTGTGTTTACTGGCATTACAGGTCCACCACCTAGCAGACCACCAAATTCTAATGTGTCACCTGCTACTTTTCCTATTGCTGGTATAAGCCTTACTGCTGTTGTTTTACTGTTTATCATACCTATTGCGGCTTCGTCTGCTATTATTGCTGATATTATATCTGCACTTGTATCTCCTGGTATGTTTATCATATCAAGTCCTACACTGCATACAGCTGTCATAGCTTCTAATTTATTAAGTGTTAAACAGCCACACGCGCTAGCAGCTATCATTCCAGCATCTTCTGTTACTGGTATAAATGCTCCTGATAATCCTCCTACGTGTGATGATGCCATTGTACCACCTTTTTTTACAGCATCGTTTAGCAGTGCTAGTGTTGCAGTTGTTCCATGTGCTCCACAAGTTTCTAGTCCCATTTCTTCTAGTATATATGCAACACTATCTCCAACTGCTGGTGTAGGTGCTAATGATAAATCTACTATCCCAAATGGTACACATAATCTTTTTGATGCTTCTTGTGCTACTAGTTGTCCTGCTCTTGTTATTTTAAAAGCTGTCTTCTTAATTATATTTGCTACTTCTGTTATATCACAATCTGGGTGCTTTGATAATGCCGACCTTACAACACCTGGTCCAGATACACCAACATTTATTACACACTCAGGCTCACCAACTCCATGAAAAGCTCCAGCCATAAATGGGTTATCATCTGGTGCATTGCAAAATACAACTAGTTTTGCAGCTCCTATACAATCTCTATCTGCTGTAAGTTCAGCTGATTTTTTTACTATTATACCCATTTTTGCAACAGCGTCCATATTTATACCAGCTTTTGTGCTACCAATATTTACAGATGAACATACATGGTCAGTTACAGATAATGCTTCTGGTATGCTTTCGATTAGTGCATAGTCGCCAACTGAAAAACCTTTTTGTACTAATGCTGAATATCCACCTATAAAGTTAACCCCTACAGTATTAGCAGCTTTTTCAAGTGCAATTGCAAACTTTACAGGATTTTGTGTTGGACAAGCAGCAGCTAGCATTGCAATTGGTGTTACCGATATTCTTTTATTAATAATAGGTATTCCATATTGCTTACTTATATCTTCTCCAGTTTTTACTAAATCTTTAGCGTATCTACAAATTTTATCATAAACTTTAACACACGCTTTATCAATATCGTTATCTATACAATCAAGTAGTGAAATCCCCATAGTAATTGTGCGTACGTCTAGGTTTTCATTATCTATCATATTTATAGTTTCTAGTATATCATGAGAATTAATCATAAATACAAATCCTTCTTTCAATAGTATATATTATATTCTGTGCATTGAGTTAAAAATATCCTCATGCATTACATGGATTTTTAATCCAAGGCTGTCACCTAGAGATGTCATCTCGTCAGAAAGAGTCGAAATGCTTATAGTTGATTTTGTGATATCTACAAACATAATCATAGCAAACATATCTTGAAGTACAGATTGAGTAACCTCAGTTACATTAATATCGTATTCGCTACATTTAGTAGAAACTTTAGCTAAAATACCGACAGTATCCTTACCAATAACAGTTATAAAAGCACGCATAAAAAAGACCTCCAAAAAATTTAATTTCTAGTTATAATTATCTACTTTTTACAGTAAAGTGTCAAGAGAAAAAATGAATAATTGTAAAATTCAACTAAATTTGTTTAAATGTTTAGCAATAAACAGTTAATTGAACTATTAGTTTTCAAGGTCGCCTGTAAATTTTAAATCAGAGATTTAAAATTTAAGAGGCACCAGCACAAACATATAACGAAATATGAGAGAGTTGGTGCCTCTTGCAAGCAAAAACATACGTTTTTGCTTGCACAGGCGACCTTAAAACCAATTTTTCTTTTTAAATATAAATATACATATTGAAGCTACTGTTATACTTGCGACTATTACAGTTAAATATCCGTATTGCCACGAAAGTTCAGGCATATGTTCAAAGTTCATACCGTACCAACCAACTATGAGTGTAAGAGGTAGGAAGATAGTAGTAACAGCAGTCAAAAATTTCATAGTGTTATTTTGTTTTGCATCTATTTGAGATTGATATAAATCTTTTATTTGAACAGAATGTTCTTTAAGCATTTGAGAAAGGTTTAACAACAAGGCTAATCTTTCGTTAGTTTGAGAAAAATAATTTGTGTTAGTAAAGTAATTTTTATCGTTATGTTTTAATTTAATCAATAGCCCAGTGAATTGAGTGTAAAAACTCGTCAAGTACAAGAGTTGACTTTTAACATTGATTAAATCTCTATCAAAATTTTCTACATCTTTATTAAATGCTAACTCTTCTAAAGCCATTAAACGTCGTTCACATTCCTCTAAAAATACTAAATCGTTTTCAATAACATTTTCAAAGAATAAGTATAGTATTAATTCAATAGAGTAAGATTGTTTCATTTTATGAAGATTGAATTTTTTTAGCAATTGTTTGCAATGTTCGTTAT
Source organism: uncultured Eubacteriales bacterium (assembly GCA_964369405.1). Lineage (GTDB taxonomy): Bacteria > Bacillota > Clostridia > Oscillospirales > Acutalibacteraceae > CAYJFG01. The sequence goes on along the minus strand of CAYJGB010000009.1, from coordinate 67,420 downwards.
GAGTAACAAATATTAAAGCATTGTTCATAATTAGTATTGAGAACTTAGCACTGTGCTTAAGCTTATATTTTTTCTTTAAAGGAATACTAAGAGAACAGTAAGTAAACTTATTAAACTCTAAAGCTCTAGTTAGACGTAAATTTTTATCTTTACGAGGAAATACAACATCAGGGAAATAAGTTTTTAAAAATTTAGGTAATTCTTGTTGAGAAACAACAGCGACACTAATAGCGTCATCAAAAAAATCAAAATTTTCTATTTGTTCAAAAAAGTAAGTAACTTTATAAAAGTTGTTAACTGATATTTTCATAAATCAACCTCCAAAGAGAAAGTGTATAAAATAATTATAATATATTTTTAATAAAAAAACTAGTAAAAAATAAAAAATAGAAAAAATAAGGAAGAAAAAGAAAAAAAGAGAAAATGGAAGAAAAGATTATAAAACAAAAGAATTTTTGACTTTTACTGACTTTGACTTTTATTGACTTTAAACGTATAATTATTATAAGGTCAATAAAAGTCAAAAAGAGGTGATTTTAATGCGTATGAGTGATATTGTTGCTGAATATATTATTAATACACTTAATAATGAAAATGGTATTGCAGAAATTCAAAGAAATGAGCTTGCTCAAACATTAGGTTGTGTCCCTAGCCAAATTAATTATGTTATTACTTCAAGATTTACTCAGGAACAAGGATACTTGGTGGAGAGTAGACGTGGTGGTGGGGGCTATATTAGAATTACTAAATTGAATTTAGATAAAAATTCTTACATTATGTATATAGTAAATTCTATTGGTCAAAGCTTAGATTACAGTACAGCAAAAATGATTTTACAAAGTTTACATAGTAAAGGATTATTAACTGCTAGAGAAGCAAATATTTTTAATAGTGCTGTTAATGATGTGGTTTATAGAGATATACCATTACAATTTAGAGATATTGCAAGAGCTAAAATTTTTAAAAATATGATTTTAAATTTAATATAATAAAACGATTAAGGAGGATTTTTTATGTTATGTCAAATATGTAAAAAAAATGAGGCTACAACTCATATTAAAAGTATAGTCAACGGAGAATTTACACAATATCATATGTGTATGGAATGTGCAAATGAGGCAGGTTATAATAATTTGTTTTCTAGTACATCGCTTGATTTTAATAGTTTTTTAGGAAGCTTTTTAAACACAGGGTTACCACCTAGAAGTAATGCTACAATGTGTCAAAAATGTGGAGTGTCTTTTTCTGATATTGCAAGAACTGGTAAAATGGGTTGTGCAAACTGTTACGATACTTTTTATGAGGAATTATATCCATCAATTAAAAAAATGCATGGGAATACAAAACACGTAGGAAAAATAACAGGAGCTACTAGCAAAGAACTTAGAGTAGTAAACGAAGTAGAGAAGTTAAAATCAGAACTAAATCAAGCAGTAGCAAATCAAGAGTTTGAGAAAGCAGCAAAACTTAGAGATACTATAAAAGAGATAGAAAGTAAGGAGGGCTAAGAGATGACTCAAAAGTGGTATATGCAAAATAATAACAACTCAGATGTAGTAGTTAGTACAAGGATTAGATTAGCAAGAAATATAAAAGAGTATCCTTTTCCAAATAGGTTAGATATACAGCAAAAAGAGGAAATAGCACAAAAAATAATAAAAGCACTTAAAGAGAGTAACAGTGCTATAGCTGATAGTTTAAATGTGATTAAAATGAGCAGTCTTAGACAGGTAGAGGCGATATCGTTAGTAGAAAGACATATAATAAGCCCAGATTTTGCATCAGATAAAGAGGCAAGTTACTTACTGTTAACACAAGATGAAACTATAAGTATTATGATAAATGAGGAAGACCATATAAGGATACAAGTTTTATCAAAAGGTTTAGACTTAGAGAATGCATACAAAACAGCAGATAAGTTAGATGTGCTATTAGACAATGCACTCAATTATGCGTTTAATTCAGAGTTAGGTTTCTTAACACAATGTCCTACAAACTTAGGGACAGGTATGAGAGCATCTGTTATGCTACATTTACCAGCGTTAAAACAAAGTAATGCTATAAATAGAATTAGTAGTAATTTATCTAAATTAGGACTAGTCTTGAGAGGAATATATGGAGAGGGAACACAGTCAAAAGGTTCAATGTATCAACTATCAAATCAAGTTACATTAGGCATTAGCGAACAGACTGCTATTGATAATCTGAAAAATATCACTAGTCAGTTGATTACACAAGAGAATAACGCTCGCGAAAATCAATCTAAAAATATCGAGTTATTAGATATTATTAGCAGGTCAAGAGGTATTTTACTTAGTGCTAGACTTTTAAGTAATGATGAATGTATGAAAGTGTTATCAAATGTTAGATTAGGCATATCTCTAGGGGAAATTAAAGATTTAAGTTATAGTGATGTTGATGAACTTATGACAATTTGTCAACCGGCAACACTTATGGTTAGTAAAGGCGAAAATTTGACATCTGAACAAAGAGATGTAATTAGAGCAAATATAGTACGAGAGAAAATCAGATTGATATAGATATTATATAGTATAGTAATAAAGATATATTTAAATGGGAGGTTATATTATGTATAATTTTAAAGGATATACACAAAAGGCTAATGTAGCATTAAATTTAAGTATAAAATCAGCACAAGAATTAGGGCACACTTATATTGGGACTGAACATATATTGTTAGGTTTAATGGAAGAGAGTAGTGGGGTAGCGTATAGTTCGCTTCATACTCTAGGAGTGAAAAAAAGTGAAGTAATTAATATTGTTGTATCAAAGATAGGAGTAGGTAGTCCTACAATATTAAACCCTACAGATTTTACACCAAGAGCAAAAAGAATATTGCAATATGCAGTAATAAAAGCGACAAAACTAAATCATACTTATGTAGGAACAGAACATTTATTGTTAGCATTGTTAGAAGAAAAAGAAAGTTTTGGAGTCGCAATAATAAATGATTTAGGAGTACAAAGTAAAGATATAATAGTAGCTATAACAGGTGGAAATCAAACACAATATAAGAATATAAGTGAAGTTATGGAAGATAAGCAAAAAGGCAAAAAGAGTAAAAATAAAACACTTGAGCAGTTTGGAGTAGACTTAACACAAAAAGCAGAAAAAGGCGATATAGACCCAGTTATAGGAAGAAACAAAGAGATAGAAAGGGTAATACAAATTTTATCGAGAAGAACAAAAAACAACCCATGTTTAATAGGAGAACCTGGAGTAGGAAAAACAGCAGTAGCAGAAGGATTAGCACTAAAAATAGCGTTAGGAGAAGTACCACAACCATTAAAAGATAAGAAGATAATATCGCTTGATTTAACAAGTATGATAGCTGGAACAAAGTATAGAGGAGACTTTGAAGAACGCATAAAAAAAGCTATGGAAGAAGTTAAAAACGATGACACCATAATATTGTTTATAGATGAAGTGCATACAATAATAGGTGCTGGAAGTGCAGAGGGTAGTGCAGATGCAGCAAATATATTAAAACCAGCACTAGCAAAAGGAGATTTTCAAGTAATAGGAGCAACAACAATAACAGAGTATAGAAAAAATATAGAAAAGGATAGTGCATTAGAGAGAAGATTTCAGCCAGTCACAGTAGGAGAGCCAACGATAAAAGAAGCAAAGCAGATATTGTACGGTTTAAGAGATAGGTATGAAGCACATCACAAAGTTAAAATATCAGATGAGGCAATAGAGCAAGCCGTTGAGTTGTCATCTAGGTATATAACAGATAGATTTTTGCCAGATAAAGCAATAGACTTAATAGACGAGTCGTGTTCAAAAGTAAGGCTTAAAGCGTATACACAGCCAGATAGTTTAAAAGATATTGAAGACAAAGTAAAGCAGTATCAGCAAGAAAAATCAGCAGCAGTAAACGCACAAGATTTTGAAAGAGCAGCAAAACTTAGAGATAAAGAAAGTAAATTAAAAGAAGAGTTAAAAGAAGAAAAAGAAAAATGGCAAATACAAAGTGAAGAGAAGATAGAGAAAGTAAGAGCAGAAGATGTAGCTATAATTGTTTCTGACTGGAGTGGCGTACCGGTAACAAATTTAACACAAGAAGAAAGTAAGCGACTTCTTGAGATGGAAAAGATATTACACAGCAGAGTAGTAGGACAAAACAAAGCAGTAACATCAATAGCAAAAGCTATAAGAAGAGGAAGAGTCGGGCTTAAAGACCCGAATAGACCAGTAGGCTCATTTGTGTTTTTAGGACCTACAGGAGTAGGTAAAACAGAACTTTGCAAAGCCTTAGCAAGTGTAATGTTTGGCGATGAAAAAGCTATGATAAGACTTGATATGTCTGAATATATGGAGAAAAGTGCAGTAGCAAAACTAATTGGTTCGCCACCTGGTTATGTAGGGTATGAGCAGGGAGGACAACTTACAGAAAAAGTAAGACGCAGACCATATAGTGTAGTTTTGTTTGATGAGATAGAAAAAGCAAATAACGAAGTATTTAATATGTTACTACAAGTATTAGAAGACGGAAGACTAACAGACTCACAAGGTAGAGTAGTTGATTTTAAAAATACAATTATTATAATGACATCAAACGTAGGAGCAAGAATAATAACGCAGAAGAACAGCGAATTAGGATTTGCGTTTAGTCAAGAGGATAATAATAAATCAACGGACGAAAAAATAAAAGAAAAAGTAATAAAAGAGCTAAAAAACACATTTAGACCAGAGTTTATAAACAGAATAGATGATATAATAGTGTTTGATAAATTAAGTGAGAATGACACTGAAAGAATAGCATTTAAAATGCTAAGTAACGTTCAAAGTAGACTTAAAGATATGCAAATAGAAATAGAGTTTTCTAAAAATGCAGTAAAAGAGTTATCAAAAGCAGGGTTTGATAGTGTGTATGGAGCAAGACCACTAAGACGAGTTATAACATCTAAAATTGAAGATGAATTATCAGAAAAAATACTTAATGGAACAATAAAGAAAAATCAGAAGATGATATGTGATTATAAGGAAGATAAATTCACCTTTGAAAATGCAAGTTAAAATTAAATAAGTATTCAAAATAAACAACTCGCTGACAATAATTATATTGCCAGCGAGTTGTTTGGGAAAAGAGATAAAAATATATCAAGTGATATAAATTCACGTAATACAAAAAATAAACTGTATCAACGACTTTTTTCGTTGATACAGTTTATTTGAAATATTAACTTATATTATAATACTATGCTTTCTCCGTCCATTTCGTCTGGTTGAGCAAGCTCCATTACTTTTAACATTGTTGGTGCTATATCTGCTAATTTGCCACCTTCTCGTAATTTACAATCATATCCTACTACACAGAATGGTACTGGGTTTGTTGTATGTGCTGTAAATGCTCCACCATCGTCTGCTACCATTTTATCAGCATTACCATGGTCTGCTGTTATCATTGTAACACCGTTCATTTTTTCCATTGACTCTATTATTCTGCCGACACATGTATCTACTGTTTCTACTGCTTTTACTGCTGCGTCAAATACTCCTGTATGTCCTACCATATCACAGTTTGCATAGTTTAATATTATTACATCATATTTACCACTTTCTATTCTCTCTACACACTTATCTGTAAGCTCTATTGCACTCATCTCTGGTTGTAGGTCATATGTTGCTACTGCTGGTGATGATACTAACACTCTATCTTCGCCTGTGTATGTTTTCTCTACTCCTCCGTTAAAGAAAAATGTTACATGTGCATACTTTTCTGTTTCTGCTATTCTAAGTTGTGTCAGTCCTTTGTCTGATATATATTCTCCAAATGTGTTTTTTAGCGATTGTGGTTTAAATGCTACTTCTACATTTGGCATTGTTGCATCATATTGAGTCATGCATACATATTCTAAATTGAAAAATCCATTTTTACGCTCAAATCCGTCAAATGCTTCATCTACAAAGCAACGTGTTATTTCTCTTGCTCTGTCTGGTCTAAAGTTGAAGAATATTACGCTGTCATCTTTGCTTATTGTTGCGTTTTCTACACACACTGTTGGTAATACGAACTCATCTGTTACTTTTTCGTCATATGACATTTGTACTGCTTGTACTGGGTCGCTACACTTGTTACCTTCTCCATACACCATTGCACTATATGCTTTTTCTACTCTATCCCATCTGTTATCTCTATCCATTGAGTAGTATCTTCCCATAACTGTTGCTATTTGTCCTACTCCGATTTCTTTCATTTTGTTAACACATTCTTCTACAAAATCTTTACCACTACTTGGTGGTACATCTCTTCCATCTAATAATGCGTGAACATATACTTTACTTAACCCTTGTTTCTTTGCTAACTCTAAAATAGCATATAAATGTGTATTGTGACTGTGTACTCCTCCGTCAGATAATAGACCCATTATATGAAGTGCTGTATTGTTTGTTTTTGCATTATCAATAGCTTTTAATAATGCTTCGTTTTCAAAGAAATCTCCGTCTTTTATTGACTTTGTTATCCTTGTAAGCTCTTGATATACTACTCTACCTGCTCCTATATTTGTATGTCCTACTTCGCTGTTTCCCATTTGTCCATCTGGTAAACCTACGTCCATTCCAGATGCTCCGATTTCTGTTATTGGATTGTTTGCAAATAATTTATCAATGTTTGGTGTATTAGCTGATTTAATAGCGTTTCCGTTATCCCCTCCAAAACCAAATCCGTCCATTATTAATAAGCATAGTGGCTTTTTCATTTAACATTCCTCTTTCATTTTTTATTTTTTAATATAAAGATATATATAGTCAAAATCACTAAATATATTATTAGCGATTTTACATATTTTCCCTAATTTAAATTATAGTAACTATTTTTATATTTGTCAAACTAGAAGATGAAAAAATAATCTTGTTTTTGTGTTTTGTTATATTTTATATATTTTTTTCATATTTATTCTTATAATCTTATTTAATATTTTGTGGTGGTGATTTTTCTTGAAAAATAAGAATAATGCTAAAATGAATAATGTTTTGAAATCTTTGATTGTTGGGGTTCTTTGTGGTGTGTTGGTTATTTCGTTATTTTTGCTCTTGTCTTCTGTTGCTTTTTCTCAAATGAAATCTATTCCAGATGCTCTGCTTGGTACACTTAGTATGATTTTAGCTTCTCTCGGTGCTTTTGTAGGCTCGTACATATCGGTAAGAATTATGAAAGCTAATGGACTTTTATGGGGATTGTTAACAGGGTTAATCTTATTTTTAATAGTGTTTGTTTTGGGGGTTATCAATGCGACTGATATTCCGTCGTTTGCAAGTGTTATTAAATGTATTGCTATGGGCTTATCTGGTGCTATCGGTGGAGTTATTGCTGTTAATAAGAGGCAAAAAGTAAAATATAAATAGTATTTATGCAGTGTTTTTTTCACATTAATTTATTCTTTTTGGTGGTTTTTCCTTTTTTGATTTTTTAAGTATATTTCTCTTTAATTTAATTAATTTGTTTGTTATAATTTGATAGTACATTTGTTTGAAATTAAATATACAATTGTGGTTATAATAATAAAATTAAGTTTAAAATTAAAGGTGATAATAATGTCTATTAAAAATATAAAAGTTGTCGGTGCTAGAGAACATAATCTTAAAAACATCGATATAGAAATACCTAGAGATAAACTTGTGGTGCTAACTGGCTTGTCTGGTTCTGGTAAATCAAGTTTAGCGTTCGATACCATATATGCCGAGGGTCAACGTCGATATGTTGAGTCGCTTTCATCATACGCACGTCAGTTTTTAGGTCAGATGGAAAAACCTAATGTAGATAGTATAGAGGGACTTTCACCTGCTATATCAATAGACCAAAAAACAACTTCTAAAAATCCACGTTCTACTGTTGGTACAGTTACTGAAATTTACGATTATCTAAGACTTTTATACGCTAGAGTAGGTGTTCCACATTGTCCTGTTTGTGGTAAGGAAATATCTCAACAGACGATAGACCAAATTGTAGATAAAGTTATGGCTTTGCCTGATAGAACTAAAATTCAGATAATGGCACCTATTGTACGTGGCAGAAAAGGTGAACATATAAAAGTGATTGATTCTGCTAGAAAAAGTGGATATGTTAGACTTAGGGTTGATGGTATAATATATGAGTTAACAGAGGAAATAAAGCTTGAGAAAAATAAGAAACATACTATTGAAATAGTTATAGATAGATTAGTTATTAATGAAAATATACGCTCCAGACTTGCTGACTCGTTAGAAACAGCGTCAGAGCTTACAGGTGGTCTAACGGTAGTGAGCGTAATAGATGGGGAAGATATGTTGTTTTCTCAAAGTTATGCCTGCCCTGAGCATGGGGTAAGTATCGAAGAGATGACTCCTAGAATGTTTTCTTTTAATAATCCGTTTGGAGCTTGTCCTAAATGTACAGGATTAGGCGTGTTTATGAAAATTGACCCTCAAATAGTTGTTCCTAATACTAGCTTATCGGTAAATGGTGGTGCAATTAAGGCTAGTGGTTGGGCTATGGAGGGTAACACGATAGCTAATGCGTATTTTAGTGCATTATCAAAGAAATATAAGTTTTCTTTAGATGTACCTGTTAGTGAACTTCCTGATGAAATTATGGATATAATGCTATATGGAACAAAAGGAGAAAAAATTAAAATCGTTAGAGAAAGCGAACGTGGGAAATATGAGATGAATACGACTTTTGAGGGTATTATAAATAATCTTGAAAGACGTTTTAAAGAAACTCAAAGCAGTTGGATAAAATCAGAACTAGAAGCTTATATGAGTGCTATTCACTGTGATGAGTGTAATGGTATGCGTTTGTCTAAAGAGAGTTTATCTGTTACGGTAGGAGATATAAATATTAGTAAGTTTTGCGATATGTCTGTAAGTGATGCAATTACATTTATGGAGAATTTAGAGTTGTCACAAAGAGATAAAATGATTGCACGTGACATCGTCAAAGAGATAAAAGAAAGGCTTAACTTTTTAAATAGTGTAGGGCTTAACTATTTGTCGCTTTCAAGAAGTTCTGGCACATTATCTGGTGGAGAGAGTCAACGCATTAGATTAGCTACTCAAATTGGGTCATCACTTATGGGTGTGCTTTATATTTTGGACGAGCCTAGTATTGGGTTACATCAAAGAGATAATGAAAAGCTGTTAAAAACATTGCAAAGACTTAGAGATTTAGGGAATACAGTAATAGTAGTTGAGCATGATGAAGATACAATGTATGTAGCAGACCATATTGTAGATATAGGGCCTGGTGCTGGGGTGCATGGTGGAGAGATAGTATGTGCAGGAACAGTTGAAGAAATAAAAAAATGTAAAAAGTCATATACAGGACAGTATTTAAGTGGAGTTAGAAAAGTAGAAGTACCAGAAAAGCGTAGAAAAGGAAACGGATTAAAATTATCTATAAAAGGTGCTAAAGAAAACAATTTAAAAAATGTCAATGTTGATATACCACTGGGAGCATTTGTGTGTATAACTGGAGTGTCAGGTTCAGGGAAATCTTCTTTAATAAATGAAATACTTTATAAAAAGCTTGCAAGCGAACTAAATAAAAATAAAGCAAAATCCGGAAAACATAAAGATATTATAGGTATAGAGAATTTAGATAAAGTTATAGATATTAATCAATCTCCAATAGGTAGAACACCACGTTCTAACCCTGCAACGTACACAGGAGTATTTACAGATATAAGAGAGCTATATGCATCAACACAAGATGCAAAGATGAAAGGATATAGTGCAGGGAGATTTTCGTTTAATGTAAAAGGTGGTAGATGTGAATCGTGTCAAGGAGATGGAATATTAAAAATAGAGATGCATTTTTTACCAGATGTATATGTACCATGTGAAGTATGTAAAGGAAAGAGATATAACAGAGAAACATTAGAGATAAAATACAAAGGAAAAACAATACACGATGTACTAGAAATGACAGTAGAAGAGGGATTGGAGTTTTTTAATAACATACCAAAGATAGAAAGAAAATTAAGAACATTATATGAAGTAGGTTTAGGGTATGTAAAAATAGGACAACCAGCAACAACTTTGTCAGGAGGAGAAGCACAAAGGGTAAAACTAGCTACAGAGCTATCAAAAAGACCAACAGGAAAGACTATATATATATTAGATGAGCCGACAACAGGACTTCATATAGCAGATGTTCATAAGCTTATATATGTATTACAGAGGTTAGTAGATAGTGGAAACACAGTAGTAGTAATAGAGCATAATTTAGATTTAATAAAGACATCAGATTATATAGTTGACTTAGGACCTGAGGGAGGCGATAAAGGAGGTTATATAGTAGCAAAGGGAACGCCAGAAGAGGTAGTATGCAACGAAAGTTCATACACAGGAAAATATTTAAAGAAGATGTTATAATAAGGACGCTCACCACCCGAAACGCAAGCGTTTCGGGCAAAAGAGGCACCAACACAAACCAGAAGATATAAAAGGTAAGTGTTGGTGCCTCTACATTTAAATCGAAGATTTAAATAGGTGAGCGTCCTAAAGACAGCAGAAAGTTTAAAAATAAAAACGCTGAAGGCACGCAATAAAGCGTGCCTTCAAGGAGCGTATTAAAATGAAAAAAGTTAAAATGAATGAGGAGTAGATACATTCGTTATTACATGTATAATGATATCACAAAAAATTCACAAATGCAATTGGTGGAGTTAACAATTTTTTAATATTTTGTTTGTGTAGTATGTATCTTAATTAAAAAAATATAAATTACAATTAGATTTACAAATAATATTCTATATTTATTAAAAAAATCATAAAAATATATTTTGTTTTACTAAAAGCAACAAACGTTGCACAAATCCATACTAAGATTATTTTGAAAAGTTTAAAAATTGCATTATAACACCACAGGATAACAGGAATTTTCTTTAATAATTTTATACACCTAACTTTGTAGTCCGTCAAAAAAAAGAGTTAGTCCTATTTATCTAGTATGATTTGCAAGAAATTAAGGACTAACATTTTTATAAAATTAATAAGGCACAGCTAAAACCATGCTATGAAAATTAACAATTATTTTCTGTAGTAAGATAAAGAGTTAGTATACACCGTGAAATGCTCATAACAAGTGAAAAACACAATCGTTTCATGAATATCATCGAGTTATCGACAATTCAACGATGAAAATGCTTTTTGATTTCTTCTTTAAGATTTTTTTCAGCAAAGAAATATAATCCCAATGATAAGATGACTGATGTCAATGTGGGAATAAATGCTCCCCAACCACTTGTGTTAAATCTAAATAAATATAGAATAACAGATAAAAAACTAATAGCGGTAACTGCTAACAAAAACCCAAAATATTCTGAAAACATTCGTTTATTTCTAATTGTTAAGACAGTAATATACAGAGCAGTAAACATTGTTAAAAAGGGAAAGACGTAATTTGTAGACCAAAGTAAACAGCCACTTGCTATATCAATTATAACGAGCAATGAAGAAAGATATATATAACTATATAGAACTTTTTTTCCATATCGCATTTGATTTCTTATAATGTAATACATAAGCAAAGAATAAGTCATTGATGCAACAACAATGACTGACCAAAAAATATCACCTGTATTATGTGTAAAAATATTGATGAATAAACAAATAATATTTACAAACAGTGTGATAAACAGAGGTAAGTTTCTCATTGCGGTTTTTTCTTTTATGATATTCTCATAAGCCAGATATTGTACAGATGTTTGTGTAGTTTCACCGAGATAAGTTCGACAGAGAGGACAGTGTGATTCACTATCATAAACCTGTACGTTACAACGCTCACATTTTTTCATAGTCTTCACCCCAATCATTTGAGTATACCGCAACCTCACTTCCAAATTTTTTAGAAATATTTACAAAAAATTTTTTCACTACTTCTACATCTGTTATTGCTCGTGAGAAACTAATAACCAACTTATCTTCAAACGAACAAACACCACAGTTTATTGGACTTTTAGGTGTAGGGTAAAGCATAACTTCTATATGTTCAATGTAAGGTTTTATATCATCAGGCACATCAAATTTTCCAACATTGGAAATACTTATAGTTTTTTTATACTCACCTGCAATATTAAAGCCTATAGGCAACACCATATCTTTTAAAATCAAAGGTGTGTGTGCCGAAAACACATTTTTAGATAATCTGACATTTTTTGCCGAAGCATTTGAAAGGTTTGTAGGGTCTAATGATGATTTAAGTTGCTCTGTAACAGATTTTATGATTTCGCTATATTCCGTCAGTTCATTTACTTCATGACCGATATTAACTACGCCAAAAAAGTTTTTTAGGGTATTAGACGGAAATAATGCACGCAGATTTACAGGAACAGCAATTACTATAGGTTTTTTATCGTTTATATGCCTTTGCTTGCACTCATATATAGTGGCAATCATATTAGCAATCAAGAAAGCGGTAATTGTACAGTTCTGTTCTTTACAATGTTTCTTTATGCTAGACACTGAGGTAACTCCACTAACAACACAGATTCCTCCATGCTTAAACCGCTTTCCTTTCAACCTAAATGCAATTTTTCCTTTTTGTATTTTAGTTGTCGGCGACTTTCTACTTAAATTACTGAAGTGTTCTGCATAACTGTCAAAGTCATTTATAGTTCTTTCATCAAACAGTATTACTTTGTCTTGACTATCCACTTCGTGGTGCTTTATGCAGATGTAGTAGTATATGAGTGACTTTAGAAACTCAAACACACCACTACCGTCTGTAATGGAATGAAATGCCTCTACCGAAATTCTGTTTTTATAATACAAGACTCTAATTATATATCCGTCATTATCGTAAGACAGTATATTTTGGCAAGGTGATTTCAAATCTTGTGAAACTTTAAAATAAAAATAGTTTTTATCAAAATGATTCCAAAAAACACCCTTGCGTAATCTCATAAAAAATATGAAAAATCTTTGGTGTATCATATTTACAGCTAATTGCAAGCAATGTGGATCAATTTCTTCTTTCAAAATTACCGATACTCTAAACACCGACGAGTTATTTTTATTCGTTACCGCAGGAAATATTTTAGCTGCGACATCTAATTTGTTATGGTTTTCCAAAGAAACTCTATCCTTCCATTATATAAATACTCTCCTATTATCCACAAGCCAGACAAACCACAGGATAACAGGAATTTTCTTTAATAATTTTATTATACACCTAACCTTGTAGTCCGTCAATAAAAAAGCATTAGTCCTATTATCTTGTATTGTTTGCAAGAAATCAAGGACTAACTCTTTTTATTACGTTATATTTTCAGCACTCTCAAGCATATTTTCAATAAATATCCCATAACCCTTACTAGGTTCATTTAAAAACACATGTGTTACTGCTCCAATGATTTTATTGTCTTGTATTATTGGACTGCCACTCATACCCTGTACTATACCACCAGTTTTTTCTAAAAGAGTTTCATCAGTTATTTCTATTATTAAGTTTCTTGTCTTACTCTCCTCGTCATAATTAATATACTCTACATTAATATCATAATACTCAGGTTCATCTGAATTTATTGTCGATATAATTTGTGCTGTTCCAGTTTTTATTTCTTGTTTAGTCGCTATTGGTATTTCTTCACCTTCTACGGGCGACTGTTCTAATTCTCCAAATACGCCACATTCAGTGTTTGAATCTAAACTACCTATAACATTATTGCTTTCAAAATATCCGTTTAGCGTTCCAGCGTTACCTTTATAACTTTTTGTTATATCAGTAATTTGTGTAGTTACAAGCTCACCTTTATTAAGTGGTAACAGTTTTCCTGTATCTACATCAGTTATACCATGTCCTAGTCCTCCAAAATCATGAGATTCTTCATCATAATATGTGATAGTTCCTATTCCAGCTGAACTATCACGTACCCATATTCCGATTTTATAATCTCCATTGTCACTTGTTTTAACAGGTGTTATCTTTAGAAATGTATTTTTTTCATCTCTTACAATATCAAGAGTTATTTCTTCACCTTTACTTTTGTTTACTAAGTCAACCAACTCTTCGTTTGAGCTTACTTTTATATCATTTACTTTTGTGATTATATCACCTATTTTAATTTGAGCATCATTACCAGGGCTATAGGTCTGGTTGTCGATTTTGATATCATCGATTTTAACAACTACTACACCTTCAGTAAATAGCTTAATTCCAAATGGTGAGCCACAAGGGATAAGTTTTTCAGCTGTTTCATATTCTAAAGAAACATCTTTAATTGGAATTACACCACAAAGCATCAATTTTCCGTTGCTATCTGATATTTTCTTTGTATCTGTAGATAATACATTTATATTGTTATCTTTTTTTTCAGCAATAGAGATATAATCATATTGAACGTTTAAGGTAGAAGCGTTTTCGGTAATAATGTAGTGGTTAGGAAAATAATTATAAGATATAATGCAAATTGCAAATAAAATTGCAGTTACAATTGCAATTACTAAGGTTGATATTTGTATAGATTTTTTCATATTAAACTCCTCATGAATTTGAATTTTAAAAAATATTCAGCAGTAATTTAATTGTATTATTGGCTGAAATATGATATTATATACTTTAAGAGGGTGTGTTAATAAAATGAAAAAAGAAATGAAAAATGAAGAAGTAAAAAATAAAGAGTATGAACGTTTCGAAGTAAGAGAAGAAATAGGACTTACTGATGAACAGGTCAAGAAAAGAATTCATAATGGCGAAGTGAATATTGAAAGCAAACTTAAAACAAAATCAATTCCAAGAATATTTAGGGATAATTTTTTTACATTATTTAATTTAATAAATGTAATTTTAGCCGTAGCAATATTAAGTGTTGGGTCGTATAGAAATGTGTTGTTTATGGGTGTAATCATATGCAATATAGCGATAGGAACATTTCAAGAGATACGAGCAAAAAAAGCAGTTGAAAAGTTGTCTTTTATAGCATCTACAAAGATAAAAGCAATTAGAAATAAGGTAGAGAATTTAATTCATATAGAAGATATAGTATTAGATGATATTTTAGAATTATCAAATGGTAATCAAATTCCAGTTGACTGTATTGTTATGAGTGGTGAATGTGATGTAAATGAGTCATTATTAACAGGAGAATCAGATTCAATACATAAAGTAGTGGGAGATACTTTATATTCTGGTAGTTATATAGTAAGTGGAAAGTGTAGAGTAAAAGCAGATAAAGTAGGAAAAGATACATATGTATCATCGGTGTTTAGTGGTGCAAGATATGTAAAAAAAGTTAATTCAGAAATAATGAAAACGCTAAATAAGATAATAAAAATAGTATCAATAGCGATTTTTCCAATAGGAGCATTGTTCTTTATGGGACAAATGCACGCATTAGAAGGAGATATAAGTCAAGCGATAATAAATTCTGGAGCAGCGTTAATAGGTATGATACCAGAAGGGCTTATTTTGCTAACAAGTACAGTATTAGCAGTGAGCATAATAAGACTATCAAAACATAAGGTGTTGGTGCAAGAGTTATACTGTATAGAAACACTTGCAAGAGTAGATGTGTTGTGTCTTGATAAAACTGGAACAATAACGCAAGGGACAATGGAGCTTAAAGATGTAGTGTTGTTTGACGGAGTAAGTGCAAAAGAAAGTGATATGTACTTAAACTCAATAATAACAAACTTAAATGATGAAAACGATACATTTAAAGCGATAAAGGAAAGATATAATAAAAAAACTGACTTAGAATGTTGTCATATAGTTCCGTTTTCGTCTGATAAAAAATGGTCTGGAGCATCGTTTACAAATTACGGAACATTTGTAATAGGAGCAGCAGAGTTTATATTTAAAGAAGTTCCAAAAGAAGTGCAAGAGAGTTTACAAAAATATTCAGACGACTATAGAGTGTTAGTGCTTGCGATATCAAATCAAATAATAGAAAAGAATGATTTGCCAGAAAAATTACAAGCAGTATCAATATTATTAATCAAAGATAAAATACGTAAAAATGCAAAAGAAACACTTGCATTTTTTGAGGCACAAGGAGTAGACTTAAAGATAATATCTGGAGATAACGTTAAAACAGTTGCAGGAATAGCAAAAGAAGTAGGATTTAAAAATTATGATAAGTATATAGATGCAACAACAATTAAAACTACAGAAGAATTAAAAGAAGCGGCAAAAAAATATTCTATTTTCGGAAGAGTAACGCCAGTTCAAAAGAAAGAGTTAGTAATTGCACTAAAAGAAGAGGGACACACAGTAGCTATGACTGGAGATGGTGTAAACGATGTGTTGGCACTTAAAGAGGCAGATTGTTCAGTAGCAATGGCAAGTGGTAGCGAAGCTGCAAGGAATGTATCGCAGTTAGTGCTACTCAATTCTGATTTTTCATCGATGCCACAAGTTGTAGCAGAGGGAAGACGTTCTATAAATAATATTCAAAGAAGTGCATCTCTATTTTTAGTAAAAACAATTTATAGTGCGATATTATCGCTATTATTTGTCTTTATACCATATAGCTATCCATTTGAGCCTATTCAAATGACATTGCTAAATGCGTTTACCATAGGATTACCATCGTTTATATTAGCATTACAGCCAAACAAAAATAGAATAGAAGGTAAATTCTTTATTAATGTAATATCGAAAGCGATACCTACAGCAGTAGTAGTTATAACAAGTATATTATCAATAGTATTTGCAGGCAATTCCTTAGGTTTTACAAGTCAACAAATATCAACCGTTTGTGGAGTAGTAACAGGGTTAATAGGAATAATGTTTATAATAAAATTATGTATACCATTTAATCTATTAAGAAGTGCATTAGTCGTAGTTTGTATATCTGGTTTAGTTTTAGGTATTACAGTGTTTGGTGGATTTTTTGATTTTGTAATTTATAATAATAATGTGTTAATGATGTCTGGTATAGTTGGAGGAGTTGCAGTAGCGTTATTTATAACTTTAAATTGTATAGTAGATAGGATTAATAAAAAAAGAGAGTTAATACAAAAGCGATAAAAATTAATTACGGGTAAATGGTTGTAAAGCAATATAACCATTTACCCAAAACTAATTATATAGGAATAAAAAATAAAACTGGTGCATATAATAAAAATATAAACAGACAAAAATTTTATACAAGTGCTACTATTTATATTGACTAAAAGCTAAAGATATGTTATTATATATATGTAAGATACTACTAGATACTTTTTAAAATTAATAAAAATTTGTTATTTAAAATATGTCTGCTTATTTCGTAATTAGAGTCTTTATAACCCTACAACCTTATTTATGGGAATTTTACTTCTGTTGTGGATTGCAGACCTCCCTTGTTAGAATTTATTCTAGTTCAAGGACGAAGGGAGCGTGAATCAAGAGAGAAATACCCACCTGCTTACATGTAGGCAGGTTATCTTAGACCAATACGAATAGGTGGATATATTTTAAATAATAAAGTAAGAGGTTGTCTAAAATGATTTTTATCATTTTAGACAACCTCTTTTGTAAGTTGTGAGTTTTTTAATTTAAAAAGATTTTGTAATGCTAATATATATTTATTATAAAATATTCATTTGCTGATGGTTTACTATTACATACTACAGCCACAACTGTCGTCGTGGTGGTCACAATCTTCAATTTTTCCTACAATTGGTTCTGGGTCTATACCTAGTCTTGTGTAGTAATCACTAAGCGCTGATTTAATTGCTTGCTCAGCTAGTACAGAACAATGAACTTTAACTGCTGGCAAACCATCTAATGCTTGCATAACTGCTTTGTTAGTTAATTGTAATGCTTCTTCTATTGTTTTGCCTTTTACAAGTTCTGTTGCCATTGAACTTGTAGCAATAGCTGCACCACATCCAAAAGTTTTAAATCTTACATCAGTTATAATGTTATCCTCAATTTTTAAATACATCTTCATGATGTCGCCACATTTTGCATTTCCAACTTCGCCAATTCCGTTAGCATCTTCAAGCTCTCCTACATTTCTAGGGTTTGCAAAATGCTCCATTACTTTTTCACTATACGCCATTATTAATCTTATCCTTTCAAAATTTTATACCTTTATATGTTTACTAGTTAATTAACTTGTTCCTCTTTTTTAATTCTTTCCCATAGTGGGGACATCATACGTAATCTGTCAATTATCGGTGGTAAAACTTCAAGAATGTAATCAACATCTTCTTGAGTGTTCTCATCGCTAAATGATATTCTTAAAGAACCATGTGCTACCTCGTGAGTTAACCCAAGTGACAATAAAACGTGGCTAGGGTCAAGTGAACCTGATGTACATGCAGAACCTGAAGAAGCACATACTCCGTTTAAATCAAGTGTTAATAATAATGCTTCACCCTCTACTCCCACAAAGCTCATATTGACATTTCCAGCAAGTCTATTATCTTTATCGCCGTTTAAAATAGATTTTTCTATTTTTAATAAACCGTCAATTAGAGAGTTTCTCATATTTGTAAGTTTTTCTTTTCTTGTATCCATAGTGCTAATTGCGTTTTTTAATGCAGTTGCAAGACCTACAGCACCAGCCACATTTTCAGTGCCTGCTCGTCTTCCTCTTTCTTGTGCTCCTCCATCAATTAATATCTCTGGACGAATACCAGTTCTTACATATAGTACACCACAACCTTTAGGCCCGTGTAGTTTATGTGCTGTTAGAGAAAGTAGGTCTATATTTTGTTCTTTAACATCTATTGGAACATTTCCAACAGCTTGTACAGCATCTGTATGCAATATAACATTATTATCTTTACAAATTTTACCTATTTCACTAATTGGTTGAATAGTTCCAATTTCATTATTAGCATACATTATTGTAACAAGTCCTGTTGTGTCTTTTATAGCATTTTTAACATCTTCAACTTTAACTAGTCCGTTAGAATATACATCTAAGTAAGTAACTTCAAAACCTTCTTTTTCAAGAACTTCTAATGGGTGCAAAACTGCGTGATGCTCAAATTTAGAAGTTATTATATGGTTTTTACCTTTTTTCTTAAGCGAGTGAGCCATTCCTTTAATAGCCCAGTTGTTGGACTCACTGCCACCAGAAGTGAAAAATATTTCTTTTTCTTTAGCATTTAAACAGCTTGCAATATCTTTACGAGCATTCTCAAGAGAATCACTTGCCTCTACACCTATAGAATAAGAACTTGATGGATTACCATATATTTCAGTAAGGTGTGGCATCATAGAACTTAAAACTTCTTTTGATATTTTAGTAGTAGCTGCGTTATCTGCATATATTTTTTTGTTCATTTATTTAATTATCCTTTCTAAGGGTTATTGTTATAAATATTTATTAATAGCATTAACTGCTAGTGTGTCACAACGTTCGTTCTCTGGATGTCCAGCGTGACCTTTAACCCATACAATTGTTACGTTATGTTTATCATAAAGGTTTAATAATTCGTCCCACAAATCGGGATTTAATGCAGGTTCTTTTTTGTTTCTCATCCAGTTATTAGACTTCCATTTTTTAGCCCAACCAAGTTTAAGCCCGTTACATACATATTGCGAGTCGCTATATAATGTAACATTACAAGGCTCTTTAAGCAAAATAAAAGCTTCAATAACGGCTGTCATTTCCATTCTGTTGTTAGTAGTATCTGCATTACCACCAGACAATTCTTTTTCATGATTTTTATATCGTAAAATAGCACCCCAACCACCAGGTCCAGGATTGCCTTTACAAGCACCATCGGTGAAAATTTCAACATTTTTCATAAGAAATCACAACCTTTAAAAATAAATACGATAGATAAGTCATTATACATCAAAATGTCAAAAATTACAATATAATTAATTTACCCAAGTAGTGAGTAAATATAATGAAAAATTATTAAAAATCACAAGAAAATTTATAAAAGTAAATTATACTAATATGGTAATACAAAAAAACAAAACATAATGTTGCAAAAGCGACAATTTGGAGTTCTTTAACAATTTATTCATAAATTAACTTTTCATCGTAAAAAAATATATAAAAAATATTATTTTTTTAGCCTCATTTTGTTGAAAAAAATATATAAATGCATTATAATAGTAAAGTCATTAAAATTAATTATGGAGGTTTCTAATATGACAAGAAAATCAATAATATCTCTTGTTTTAGTATTGTTGTTAACAGTTAGTTGCTTTGTTATTCCTACATCTGCTGTTTCAATCTCTGATGCTGATACAAAAGAAAACACAAATTCAATGCAACAAACATCTACAGCGTACAACTTAGCTGATAATGTTCAAGACGGTAATATTTTACACGCTTTTAATTGGCACTTCAATGATGTTGCTGATTATATGAAAGAAATTGCTATGGCAGGGTTTACATCTGTTCAAGTTTCTCCTGTACAAGGCTCAAAAATTACTACAAACGTTACAACATACGCTTGTGACTGGTGGGCATTATATCAACCAGTTAACTTTGAAGTTGGTAACTCGTTAGGCAGTAAAGCTGACTTTGAGGCTATGTGTCAAATAGCTGAGGAACATGGTGTTAAAGTCGTAGTTGACATAGTAGCAAACCACGTTGCCCAAGCAGATAGTGGTGCATCTGGTAAGGTACACCCTGATGTTATCGAAGATTTACGATTAGACCCAGATGCTTTCCACACAGTATCAGGAAATGTAAATGATAACAGTAGATATGATATGACTCAAAAGAGATTAAGCGGTATACCTGACTTAAATACAAGTAATGAAAAAGTACAAGATTATGTAAAAGCATTGCTTAAAGAATGCATAGATTTAGGTGCTGATGGTTTCCGTTTTGATGCTGCTAAACATATTGAATTACCTAGTGATGAAGCTCAAGATGGTAATGAATTTGCATCAGACTTCTGGCCAAATGTAGTTGATTATGCAAAATCAATAAAACCAGATGTATACATATATGGCGAAATATTATCTCCAATGGGAACAGACGTGGATAATTATGCACAATATATGAGTGTTACAGATAGCTCATATGGTAGCACAGTTAGAGGCTTAATTAAAGGAAATAGTTCTTCAGCCTCTTTAGAAAGCTATAAACTAGATACAACAGCTGATAACATAGTAACATGGGTTGAGTCACACGATAACTTTGCTTCGAGCGAATCAAGTGCATTAACACATGAGCAACTTTTATTAGGTTGGGGTATAATCGGAGCTAGAAAAGATGCTACATCTTTATATTTAGCAAGACCAGAACACGAAGAAACAGGACAATCAGTAGGTAGTACAACAATAGCATATGATGAGTTAATGGGTGGACCTGGTAACTTATTATGGCAAGATAAAACAGTTGCTGAGGTTAATAAATTCCGTAATGCTTATGAGGGTCAATCTGAAAAAGTAGATTCTTTAGGTTCACAATATTATGTTGAGCGTGGAGATGACGGTATAGTAATAGTTAATTTATCAAGTTCAGATGCAAATATAAGCTATAGCACAGGCATGGTTGATAATACATATACAGACCAAGTTAATGGTTCTAATTTTACTGTAAGTAATGGCACATTAACAGGTGTTGTACCTGCAAAAAGTGTAGCAGTAATATATAATAAAACATTAACAACACCAGAGGCTACAGTATCATTAAATGGCGAAGAAGTTAAAGTAGCAGATACATTATACTTTATGGAAGATACAGCACAAATGTCAGTAGAGCTTAAAAATGCAGATTCATTCTCATATAGTACAGATGGTAAAAACTACACAACAGTAAGTGGAAATGGTAGCTTTACAATAGGTAAAGATGTAGAAGTAACATCAGAAATAGCAGTTACAATAGCAGCAAAAAAAGGTGAAGTTGTAACAACAGAAACTTATAAAATAGTTAAAAAAGACCCTAATGCAAACACAGTAGTATACTTTGATATAACTGGTAATGAGTCTTGGATAGGGGATAGTGGAGTTTACTGTTATGTTAAAGATGAGAACGGTAACGAGCTACAAGAATACCCGGGAATGAAAATGACAAAAGTTAATGGAACAAGTTATTATAAAGCGATGATACCACTAACTACAGCAACAATTAAATTTAATGAAGGATATGTATCAACTGGTTTAGACGGTAGAACATTACCACCAACAGTAGTTACATATGGTTCAGCAGCATTAAAAGCAAATAGAGAAGCAGGTGGATTTGAAGCAGCAGGAACAATGGTGTGGGAAGATGGAAAATGGCAAAACTTTGTAAACCCACCTAGTGAAGAGTTTATAACAGAGTGCGACCCATATGCTTTAGGAGATGTTGACGGAAATGGTAAATTAAATATAGTAGACCCATTACAAATACAACTTCAATTGGCAAAAATCATTACTTTAGGGGAAGAGGCAGTATTAGCAGCAAATATAGATGGTGTAAATGATATTACACTTGTAGATATGCTAGAACTACAAAAATATTTTGCAAAAATAGCAGTAGAATATAGCATAGGATATCCAGTAGACTCATCTAGTGTAGTAGACCCAGATGAGCCAACAGAATATACAATATATTTTAACAATTATAAAGATTGGAACGATGTATATGTATATTATTGGGAAAACAATGGAGCAGTGCTTTCAAGCTGGCCAGGAGATGAAGTAACAGAAACAGTTGATGATAACGTATATAAAGTTACATTACCAATAGAAGCAAATGCAGTTATCTTTAATAATGGAAACGATGGAAATGACCAGTCTGACGAAATTATTATAGATGAAGAAAATCATGGAAAAATGATAACAGCAGTTAAAAGCGAATCAGGTGACTATGGAATATGGACAGATTTAGGTACATTCCCAGAAATACCAGATTCATCAATAACAATGTACTTTGCAAATACTGGTAAATGGACAACAGTGAATGCATATATGTATAAAGACGGAACAGGCAAGAATAATGGAGCTTGGCCAGGACAAAAGATGACATTAGTAGAAACAAGAGAAGACGGAGTGAAAATTTACTCAATAACTTTCCAAGAGGGAGATTATGATATAATTATCTTCAACAATGGGGGAAGTGGACAGTCAAACAATTTAGCAGTTGAAGGTGATAATAAGTTATATACACCACAAACAACTTCAGGTAAATTTAATTGTAATGTAACAGATTATATATAATAATAAAATTAAAATAATTTAAACAGCCCACTTAAACATTTTGTTTAAGTGGGCTGTTGACTTGTAAAAACTAATAAATAAATGTAAATAATTAATTACTTCTTATCTTCTGACACTTATATTTTCGCTTGCAAGATACGTTTTTAATTCTTCAATTGATATTTCGCCAAAGTGAAATAGGGAAGCGGCAAGCACTGCATCAGCTTTACCTGTTGTAAATGCATCTGAAAAATGCTCTAGTGTACCTGCTCCACCTGAAGCAATTACAGGGATTGATACACTTTCAGAAACAGCCTTAGTAAGCTCTAAATCATAACCGTTTTTTTGTCCGTCGCAATCCATACTAGTTAGAAGTATTTCGCCTGCACCACGTTTTTCAGCTTCTATAGCCCACTCAACTGCATCTAGTCCCATAGGCTTTCTGCCACCGTTGATATATACTTCGAAACTATCATCTTTTCTCTTAGCATCAATCGCAACTACTACACACTGAGAACCAAATTTGTAAGACGCTTCATTAATTATTTCTGGTCTTAAAATTGCTGCACTGTTTACAGACACTTTATCTGCTCCTGCTCGCAGTATATCTGTAAAATCGTCAACGCTTCGTATGCCACCACCTACAGTAAATGGTATAAATATACTGTCAGCAACTTTATTTACTATATCTACTATTATGTTTCTTGCATCGCTTGATGCTGTTATATCTAGTAGTACTAATTCGTCTGCACCTTGTACATCGTAATTCTTTGCACATTCTACAGGGTCGCCTGCATCTTTTAAGTTAACAAAACTTGTTCCTTTTACAACTCGTCCATCTTTAACATCTAAACAAGGTATTATTCTTTTTGCATACATTTATATTTTCTCCTATTATCTTATATTTGTCATATCAGCAAAGTTTTTTAGCATTTGTAGTCCTACTTTTCCACTTTTTTCTGGGTGGAATTGTGTTGCTATTATATTGTTGTGCTGTACAGAAGCATCTATTGTAACACCATAATCGGTTGTAGATGTTACTATGTTTTTATCTGTTGCATTTAAATAATATGAATGTACAAAATATACATACGATTGATTTTCTATATTCTTAAATAACCCCTCTTTATTGTTTTTTATCTCCAAAGAGTTCCAACCCATATGTGGTATTTTAAGAGTTCCATTTTGATTAGGTATTTTTGTAATACTTCCACTTGCTAAGCTAAGCCCACTAATATTAGGGCTTTCTTCGCTGTTAGGGAATAAAAGTTGTAAACCTAAACATATGCCAAGTAGAGGTTTATCTGTTTTTATATAATCTTTTATTGCGCTATCCATTTTACTATCTTGCATACATTTCATTGCATCACCAAAAGAACCAACACCAGGTAGAATTGCACCGTCACAATTTAGAAGCGTTTCTTTATCTTTTGTTATAATGCTCTCGCACTCAATATAGTTTAATGCTTTTACTACACTTTGTAAGTTTCCTGCTCCATAATCTATTACAGCTATCATATTATTATTCCTTTACTTGTTTTTATTTATTTTATCATAAATTCAAAACTTATTCAATAATTTGATATTAAAATTTCAACTTAAAAATGATAAAACAATTATAAAAACAAAAAACAAGCAACTGATTTTTATAAATATCAGTCACTTGCTTATTTGTTTTTTAGTTTGAATTGTATCCAAATTTAGGTTGACGAGAAAGCATTACTTCTTTCCAATAACTTTCTCTTAAAATAATAAAATCATCTTGTGTAAATTTAGGGTGTATTTCAAGTAAAGTGAATTTAAAGTTCTCACATATGTAGTTATAATCTTTGGTATTAACTAAATCGATTAGCTTTTTATTACCACCATGTCCGTTCTCACAGTATTGACACCATCTAGCCCAAATTCCATAATCGCCATATGCTGAACCTATATACCTTTTTCCAGTTAGTACATCACTAAGCATATAAACTCCTTTTACATTTTCTAGAGCCGTTTTCCAATCGATAGTATCATTCAAAATAATTCGTTTAACTGTTTGAAAAGAGTAATCTATATTTTCATATCCAGGAAAAATATTTGTAGAGTATGATTTATCTAAAAGCTCTATTATTTCAATATCGTTATAATAGTTCTCTAATTTAAAAGAGCTACCTCTAGTTGTATTAATATTTGAAACCTTTAATCGTCCAATATAATCCTTAAAATCATCAAGCAATTTAACATCATAATGATCTGAATATGTATTAACGATTTCAAATATGCCGCCGAATAAAAATGTTCCTCGTTGTGGATAGAAATCAATAAATGATATAACATACTTTCTATTAAAGCGATTTTTATTTCCTTCGCCACGCCACGTATTCCAACCTATCCACGAATCAAAATTTTCAATAAATTCATCTAGCGGATTAGAAATACCATTGTTTTTAGCTATATGCATTTTAAATTGGTCTAAATTATCAAGCGTGATAATTTGATTGAATTTAATCATACAAAACTTCCTTTCAAAAATATTATTCTAGTAAATTTAGTGTATCACATATGTTTATAAATTTCAATAACAAACTAAACAATTTTATCTTCTAATTCTTCTTGATAATTACTATTCATAAATATATCTACTAAGTTAATTCTTTGTTCAACTACTTCTTTTACCTTTAGGCTAAGCATTTTATAATTAAACTCTTTACCTTGTTCTGGTATTTTTCCTAAATGTTCAAATATCCAACCACCTACTGATACGCTATCACATTCAATAGTATCTTCGCTTAATTTAAATAAAGTTAACATTTCGTCTAAATCCATATCGCCACTAACCTCAAATCCTCCATTAACTAAAGGTTTGCATAGTTGCTCTATTTCTTCGTCTTCGTCCCAAATCTCTCCAACTAACTCTTCTAGCAAATCTTCCATTGTTACTATTCCGACAGTTCCACCGTAATCATCAGATACAATTGCGATATTTAATTTGTTATATTTAAAGTCAGTTAATATTTTAGAAAGTTTTTTTGTTTTATATACAAAATACGGAGGTTGAATTAACTCCTTGATTATAGGCTTTTTACCTTTTGCTATAGCTTCTAAGAAATCTCTTGTGTGTAAGATACCAATGATATTATCTATGCTTTCATCATACACAGGTATTCTTGAGTATCTCTCAGATATTATTAGTTTAGCTATATCTTCAACTTTATCATTTATGTTTATAGCAGTAATATCTACTCTAGGAGTAAGTATTTCTTGAACAGTTTTCTCATCAAAATCTAGTGCAGATTGAACAAGATTGCTCTCTTGTTCTTCTAACACGCCTTCTTCTTCAATGCTCTCGATTATGAACTTTAACTCGTCCTCAGTAACTGATGGACCATCTTCACCTTTGCTTAGTAAGTTTAATGCTATAGTTTTTAACTTTATAAATATAAATACTATAGGGGAGAACAATGTCATTAAAAATTTTAGAGTTCTTCCTGTAACTAAACAATAGTTTTCTGCGTGTTCTTTTGCTATACATTTAGGTAAGACTTCGCCAAAAGTTAACACTAGTAGCGTGACAGCGCCTGTACTAATAGCTGCGCCAATGTCGCCAAAAAGATTAATACACAGAACAGTTGCCAAAGAAGAACAACCTATATTAACTATGTTATTACCAATTAAAATTGTTGTTAATGCCTTATCATAGTTTTCGGTAACATATAATGCTGTTTTAGCACGTTTATTTCCTTTTTCTGCAGAGTGCTTTAATCTGATTGTATTTACAGAAGAAAAAGCAGTTTCTATTGAAGAGAAAAACGCTGACATAAGTATTAATATAACTATAGAAACACCCATTATAATATTATAAAGATTATCTGGATCCAAAAAATCACCTCTAAAAAAATTTAAATCAATGCGTATACTATATCACAAATTTATGAATATATCAATAAAAATAGTCTATTTAATTGAGAAATATACCTTTAAATGAAAAACTCACCATATTAAGCAGGATAACTTAATATAATGAGCTTTTCTGTTATGTGAATTTATAAGGATTAGGTAATTTTATTCTACGTCTTGCAGTGCAGCGTAGCCTCTCTCTCCTGTACGTACTTTAACAACATCTTCCACATTGTAAACGAATATTTTTCCATCTCCAATATGTCCTGTGTAAAGTGCTTTTACTACAGCGTCTACTACTGTTTGTACAGGAATTTTACTTACAACTATCTCAACTTGCATTTTAGGTAATAAGTTCATTTCTACTGGTACACCACGATAATACTCAGCTTTACCTTTTTGCATTCCACAACCTAGCACTTGTGTTACTGTCATACCTGTAATTCCAATTGCGTCCATTGCGTTTTTAAGTTCTTCTAGTTTGCTTTGTTTTAATAATATCTCAATTTTAGAAATTTTTATATCAGATGCAGGTGATTGAGCTCCTTGTACTAATTGTACAGGTATTGCATCATTAACACTTACTTTGCCTGTTACACTAGCAGATGGGTCATCAAGAGATGCATTTGCAATTACTGTTGGCATAAAGTCAGCATAACTGCTGATTAGTCCATGTTCTGTCATGTCAAGGCCTAATACTTCTTCCTCTTGTGTAACTCTTAAACCAGTAGTTTTCTTGATTATAAAGAACACTGGGAACATTGTAACAATTGTCCAACCTGCAACAGCAGCTACACCTAGAGCTTGAACTCCTAGTAAACTTGCTCCACCACCATAGAATAAGCCACCTTCCATTGCAAATAATCCAACAGCTAATGTACCCCAAATACCATTTACACCGTGTACAGCAAATGCACCAACTGGGTCATCGATTTTAATTTTTATATCTACTACTTCAACTGCGACTACTACTAAAATACCAGCAACAGCACCTATTATAACACTGCCTAAAGCATCAACATTTGCACAACCAGCAGTAATAGCAACTAAGCCGGCTAATGCACCATTAAGTGACATTGATACATCAGGTTTACCATTTTTAAACCAAGTAAAGAACATAGTAACAACAGTAGCAATAGCTGGTGATAATGTTGTTGTTAAGAAGATAGAACCTAAGCCCTCTAGACTTGTAGCAGCAGCACCGTTAAAACCGTACCAACCAAACCATAAGATGAACACACCTAAAGCACCAAGAGTTAAACTGTGACCAGGGATAGCTTTAACTTTACCAGATTTAGTATATTTACCAATTCTAGGACCTAGTAAGAAAGCACCGATAAGAGCAGATATACCACCAACCATGTGAATAGCAGTAGAACCAGCGAAATCAATAAAGCCCATTTGGAATAACCAACCCTCTGGATTCCAAATCCAGCCAGCTTCTATTGGATAAACAACAGCACTTAAAATAGCACTGTAAATTAAGTAAGAACTAAATTTAGTACGTTCTGCCATAGCACCAGAAACGATAGTAGCAGCAGTAGCACAGAAAACCATATTAAATACGAAGCTAGACCAGTTTATACTGCCGTAATTAGTAAACATATCTAAGTTTGGCATACCGATAACACCCATAATATAATCTTCAGCCATCATTAGAGAAAAACCTAAAAGTGAGAACACAACTGCACCAACAGAGAAGTCCATAAGATTTTTCATAATGATGTTACCAGCATTTTTAGCTCTAGTAAAACCACTTTCAACCATTGCAAATCCGCATTGCATAAAGAATACTAAAGCAGCACCTATAAGGAACCAAACACCAAAAGTAGTACCACTTGCCATTTCCATAATGTTATCTACATTAACATTTTCCATTTATAATCTCTCCTTAAATAAATTAAAGGCGTATATATACTTTAAAGAAATAAAACTTATCTTTAAAATACATACACGCCTTTGTGTATAATAT
The DNA here is from genome assembly GCA_964369405.1 of uncultured Eubacteriales bacterium. GTDB lineage: Bacteria > Bacillota > Clostridia > Oscillospirales > Acutalibacteraceae > CAYJFG01. The sequence goes on along the minus strand of CAYJGB010000009.1, from coordinate 38,525 downwards.
TATATTGTAATAATAAAAATGCGTGTACATACATTAGAGGTAGTTAATCATAGATTAACTTATCTTTAGTATATACACGCCATTGTGTAAACTATTTTAATTATTTACAAACACTAAATAAAATATCGCCATAAGATGGGTAAGGCCAGAAATCTGAACTCATATTGATTTCCATTTCATCACCAACAGCTCTTAACTCTTGCATTCTAGCAAATACATCTGATTGATAGTAGTTTGCCATCTCTTGAGCATCTTCAATTTCTTTAACTTTAATTAAAGTAGCCTCTAATGCATCAATTTTCTTAGAGAAACAGTTTAGAAGTGATGATAATTTTTTAACTAGTTCTATTTCAGCATCACAAGGGATATCTTGGCTGATAGCTAGTTTTGAGTTTATAGTATCTGATAATTCTCTAGTGTAAGCAGATACTGAAGGGAAAATATCTTTTTTAGACATATCAAGCATAGTTAATGCTTCGATGTTGATTACCTTTGAGTAGTTTTCTAACTGGATTTCATATCTTGAGTGTAATTCAGTTTCGTTATATATTTTGTTTTTCTCAAATAAATCAACATTTTTTTGGTCTATGTAACGTGCAAGTGCCTCTGGAGTAGTTTTTAAGTTAGATAAACCTCTTTTTTCAGCTTCTACAACCCATTCGTCTGAGTAGTTGTTACCATTAAAGATAATTCTCTTATGATTAGTAGCTGTTTTCTTGATTATTGATTGAACACATGCATTAAAATCAGAAGCCTTTTCAAGTTCGTTTGCAAATTCGCTTAATACTTCAGCAATTATTGTGTTTAGCATAATGTTAGGACAAGCAATGTTAAGTGCTGAACCTAACATACGGAATTCAAATTTATTACCAGTGAATGCAAATGGAGAAGTACGGTTTCTGTCTGTTGTATCCTTTTTAAAGTTAGGTAGTACAACTGTACCCATTTCCATTTTCGGTACTGATGTTTTTGAATATTCTTCGCCTTTTTCAATTTTTTCTAGGATTTCTGTTAATTCTTCACCTAAGAACATTGAAATAATAGCAGGAGGAGCTTCGTTAGCGCCTAATCTGTGGTCGTTTCCAGCAGATGCTACTGATAATCTTAATAAGTCTTGATATTCATCAACACCTTTAATTACTGCTGATAAGAATAGTAAGAATTGTGGATTTTCTTCTGGTGTTTTAGTAGGGTCTAGTAAATTTTTACCTGTATTAGTAGAAATTGACCAGTTATTATGTTTACCACTTCCGTTTACACCTGCAAATGGTTTTTCGTGTAATAAACAAACCATACCATGTCTTCTAGCTACAACTTTCATCATTTCCATAGTTAACTGATTGTGGTCAGTAGCTAAGTTTGTAGTTGTAAATACTGGTGCTAGTTCGTGTTGAGCAGGAGCAACTTCGTTATGTTTTGTTTTAGCATAAATTCCAAGTTTCCATAACTCTTCGTCTAAATCTTTCATAAAATCAGCAACACGTTTTTTTATTGTTCCAAAGTAGTGGTCTTCTAACTCTTGACCTTTTGGAGCTTTTGCACCAAATAATGTTCTACCTGTATATATTAAATCTTTTCTTTGGTTATATACGTCTTCATCAATTAAGAAATACTCTTGTTCAGGACCTAAAGTAGTAATAACTCTAGTAGTTTCAGTATCACCAAATAATTTTAAAACTCTAAAAGCTTCTTCGCTTATTCTATCCATTGAACGTAGTAGTGGAGTTTTTTTATCTAAAACTTCTCCAGTGTAAGAACAGAATGCTGTTGGAATACATAATGTGCCATCTTTAATAAAAGCATAAGATGTAGGGTCCCAAGTTGTGTAACCTCTTGCTTCAAAAGTAGCTCTTATTCCACCTGATGGAAAACTTGATGCATCTGGTTCACCTTTAATAAGTTCTTTACCAGAAAACTCCATAATAACTTTTCCGTCTTCAGTAGGATTAATAAAGCTATCGTGTTTTTCAGCAGTAACACCAGTCATAGGTTGGAACCAGTGTGTAAAGTGAGTAACACCTTTTTCTACAGCCCAATCTTTCATAGCGTTAGCAACAATGTTAGCAACGTTTAAGTCTAAAGGCTGACCTTCTAAAATAGTTTTTTTCATAGTCTTGTAAGTTTGCTTTGGAAGTCTTTGCTTCATAGTAGCGTCATCAAAAACCAAACTGCCGAACATTTCTGGAACATTTGTCATTTTAAAAAACTCCTAACTCTAATCTAATATAAATACACATAAAACAAAAAGGCGAGTAAAGGGTATAAACATCCCTTTACAGCGCCTTTGCTGTCTATGTTTAAGATTATATACCTAAAAAATGTATTTGTCAACTACTTTTTTTAAAAAATGCAAGAAAAATTATATTTCTTGCAAAAACTAATATATAAACATTGGAAAATAAGCTATATTTATATAAATTTAACAGAAAACAAATGTATCTTGCATTTTTTCTTAAAAAACTATTGACATTCTATATTTAGTGAAGTATAATTCACTTTAGAAAGATGTTTAATTAAATGTTTTTCAGTGTTTTTTTGAGTTTTTATACAAATTATATACGATGTTTATATTAATAATGATTTTGCTGCTTTTGTTTTGTATAAATTGTAGTACATGTATAGTTTCAATGCGTTTCAACTCTTAAATTAGTTTTATAAAATATTTAATTAAATATTACTTGTTAATATATTATGTGAAAAATAAGGAGAAGATGTTATGAGAGAGGGTCAAGTTAGAATACCTTCAGGTTGTGCGATTTCTGGTATGATTTCTAAAAGTGGAAAACTTTATAATGGTGAAGACATTATTAAGTCTATATCTGTTATGCACGACAGAAGTAATGGTTTAGGTGGTGGTTTTGCAGCTTACGGAATTTATCCAGAGTTTAAAGACTACTATGCGTTGCACGTTTTTTACGACAACGAATTTACTAGAGAGCAATGTTATAAATATATTAGTGCTAATTATGAAGTCGCTAGTATGTCAAAAATGCCTACAAGAAAATTAAAATGTATTACAGATGAACCTTTAATTTGGCGTTATTTTGTAAAACCTTTATCTTATAGAGTTGCAGATATGCAAGTTAATGAAGATGAATTTGTATTTAAAACAACTATGCATATTAATGTAGCTATTGACGGTGCTTATGTTTTTTCTAGTGGTAAAAATATGGGAGCGTTTAAAGCTGTTGGCTATCCAGAAGATGTTGGTGTTTACTATAGATTAGATGAATATGAGGGGTATTGTTTTACAGCACATGGTAGATACCCTACAAATACACCAGGCTGGTGGGGTGGAGCGCATCCATTTGCTATGCTTGACTGCTCTGTTGTGCATAATGGAGAAATTTCTTCTTATGATGCAAACAGAAGATATATTGAAATGATGGGTTATAATTGTTCTTTGCTTACTGACACAGAAGCTATTACATATATGATAGATTACTTAGTACGTAGACAAGGTCTTACATATGAAGAAAGTGCATGGATTATGTCAGCGCCGTTTTGGAGCACTATTGAGGCTATGCCTGAAGAACAAAGAAAACGTATGACATATCTTAGAAATGCGTTTGCTAGTTTCTTAGTAACAGGACCTTTCTCTATTTTAGTTGGCTTTGAGGGTGGATTAATGGCACTTAATGACAGACTGAAGTTACGTTCTATGGTTATCGGTGAAAAAGACGATATGGTATATCTCTCTAGCGAAGAAGCAGCTATAAGAGTTATTCAGCCAAATCTTGATAAAATATGGGCACCTAAAGGTGGAGAGCCTGTTGTTATTACAGTAGACGGAGGTACAAAATAATGGCTATTGATTTTTTATATCCAGAATATGAAGTTATTCGTGATAGTTCAAGATGTATAGCATGTAGAGCTTGTGAGCGTCAATGTGCTAATGAAGTACATCATTTAGATAAAGAGTTAAACTTAATGTTTGCAGACGAGAGTAAATGTGTTGTCTGTCATAGATGTGTGTCGCTATGTCCTACTAGAGCGTTGAAAATTGTTAAAACAGACCATACTTTTAAACAAAACGCTAACTGGACTAAAGATGCTATTAGTGAGGTGTATCGTCAAGCTGGTACTGGTGGAGTTTTGTTATCATCAATGGGTAACCCTAAAGATTATCCTATTTATTGGGATAAAATGCTTATTAATGCATCTCAAGTTACAAACCCATCTATAGACCCACTCCGTGAGCCTATGGAAACAAGGACTTTCTTAGGTAAAAAACCTAAAAGTATTTCTCGTGACGAAAATGGTAATTTAGAAGATAACTCAACTCCTCAATTACAACTTAAAGTACCTGTTATGTTTTCTGCTATGTCTTATGGCTCAATTAGTTATAATGCTCACGAAAGTTTAGCAAGAGCAGCACAAGAACTAGGAACTTTTTATAATACTGGTGAGGGTGGATTACATAAAGATTTTTATAAATTTGGTGATAATACAATTGTTCAAGTTGCATCTGGTCGTTTTGGTGTGTATAAAGACTACTTAGAACAAGGTTCAGCTATCGAAATAAAAATTGGTCAAGGTGCAAAACCTGGTATTGGTGGACATCTTCCAGGTAATAAAATAGTTGGAGATATATCAAAAACTAGAATGATTCCAGAGGGCGAAGATGCAATTTCACCAGCTCCTCACCATGATATATATTCAATTGAAGATTTAAGACAATTAGTATACTCATTAAAAGAGGCTACTAATTATAAAAAACCAGTTATTGTTAAAATTGCGGCTGTTCATAATGTTGCAGCGATTGCTAGTGGTATTGCTAGAGGTGGTGCTGATATTATAGCTATTGACGGCTTTAGAGGTGGTACTGGTGCTGCTCCTACAAGAATTAGAGATAATGTAGGTATTCCAATAGAATTAGCACTTGCAGCTGTTGACCAAAGATTGCGTGACGAGGGTATACGTGGTAATTTATCAATAGTAGTTGGTGGTACAATTAGAAATAGTTCAGACATAGTAAAAGCTATTGCACTTGGTGCAGATGCTGTTTATATAGCTACAACTGCTTTATTAGCACTTGGTTGTCATCAGTGCAGAAGTTGTCAAGCTGGTAAATGTAACTGGGGTATTGCTACTCAAAGAGAAGAACTTGTTAGACGTTTAAATCCTAATATTGGTTATGAAAGACTTGTAAACCTTGTTACTGCTTGGGACCACGAGATTAAAGAAATGATGGGTGGTATGGGTATTAACTCTATTGAGGCTTTAAGAGGTAATAGGCTAATGCTTAGAGGAATAGGGCTTACTGAAAAAGAATTAGAAATATTGGGCATTAAACACGCTGGCGAATAAGGAGGAGCAATACTATGAAACGTATATACGTAAATGAAAAATGGTGTTTAGGTTGTCACTTATGCGAATATTATTGTGCATTTGCAAATAGTGGCAAATCAGATATGGTTAAAGCGCTTAAAAATATAACTATTAACCCTAGAATTAGAATAGAAGAACACGACTCAATAAGTTTTGCAGTTTCTTGTCGTCATTGTGACGAGCCACTATGTGTTAAAAGCTGTATAACTGGTGCATTAACTATCAAAGATGGTATTATTGAAGTTAATCAAGATAAATGTGTTGGCTGTTATACTTGTTTGTTATCATGTCCATATGGTTGTATATCTCCAACTAGTGAGGGCGTTATACAAAAATGTGAGCTTTGTGTAAAAAATTCTAATGGTTCTCCTGCTTGTGTCATGGGATGTCCAAATAAAGCTATAGAATGGGAGGAGAGATAAGTATGAATTATGTAATTATAGGAAACTCAGCTGCTGCAATTGGTTGCGTTGAGGGGATTAGACAATATGATAAAGAGGGTAAAATTACTTTAATATCAGATGAAAAACATCATACATATTCAAGACCTTTGATTTCTTACTTGCTTTTAGGAAAAACTGACGAAGAGAGAATGAAATATCGTAACAATAGTTTTTATGAAGATAACAATGTGGAAACTATATTAGGTAAAAAGGTTATAAAAATTGATAAAGATAATAAAAATGTAGAGTTAGAAGATAGTAGTAAAATTAATTATGATAAATTATTTGTTGCTACTGGTTCAAAACCATTTATGCCACCTATGGATGGTGTAGAAACAGTAAAAAACAAATTTACTTTTATGACATTAGACGATGCAAAAGCAATAGAAGAAGTTATTACAAGTGAAAGTAAAGTGTTAATTATTGGTGCTGGTTTAATCGGTTTAAAATGTGCTGAGGGTATAAAGGATAGAGTTCAAAGTATTCATGTAGTAGATTTAGCAAATCGTATTTTACCTAGTATATTAGATGAAACAGGTTCTCAAATGGTTCAAGAACATATTGAGAAAAACGATGTTGTATTTACACTTAGTGATAGTGTTAAAGTTTTTAAAAGTAATAAAGCAATATTAAACAGTGGGAAAGAGATAGATTTTGACATCTTAGTAATTGCTGTTGGAGTTAGACCTAACACAGAGCTTGTTTCTGAAATTGGTGGTAAAGTTAATCGTGGCATAGTAACTGACTTAAAATGTCAAACTACTATAGTAGACATTTATAGTGGTGGAGATTGTAGCGAGAGTTTAGACATAACTACTAATGAGGAAAAAATTATGGCTTTATTACCAAATGCATATATGCAAGGTGAAGTTGCAGGTAATAATATGGCTGGGGCATCTTCTGTATATGATAAAGCTATACCTATGAATGCAATCGGATTTTTTGGAATGCATATAATTACAGCTGGAACATATGGTGGAGAAGAACATATTGTAAAAGTTGAGGGTAGTTATAAGAAGTTAGTAGTAAAAGATAATTTATTGATAGGGTATATAATGATTGGTAATGTTAGTAGAGCCGGTATATATACTTCATTAATCAGAGAGAAAAAAGATTTAAATTCAATAGATTTTGAGTTGATAAAAGAAAAACCACAACTTATGGCTTTCTCAAAAAGAGAAAGAGCAAAAACTTTAGGGGGTGCAAGTCTATGAAAATAACAGCAGATTTAATGCATTTTAAAGAGTTAAACAACTTACTTAGAGAATCTAAGGATACAGAAGTAACAATAGACAATTGTATAGGACAACGTTATATAGCAAGTGCATCTAAAGGAAAAAATATTGTAATAAACGGAACACCAGGAAATGCATTAGGATGTTATTTAGACGGAAGTACAATAAATGTGTATGGAAACACTCAAGAAGCTACAGGCGACACTATGAACGAGGGTGCAATATATGTTCATGGAATGTGTGGAGATGCAACTGGATATGGTATGCGTGGTGGAAAAATAATAATACATGGTAACTCAGGGTATAGAACTGGGATACATATGAAATCATATCAAGATAGAATACCAGTAATAGTTATAGGAGGCAGTGCAGGTAGCTTTTTAGGAGAATACCAAGCAGGTGGAATTATAATAGTATTAGGTATGAATACAAATTCAGATGCAATAGTAGGTAACTTTTGTGGAACAGGTATGCATGGTGGAATGATATTCTTACGTTGCGAAGAAAATGAATTACCAATAAACTTGCCAAAACAAGTAAAAGCAAGAAAAGCAACAGAAAAAGATTTTGCAAAATTATCTACTCAGTTAGATGACTATTGTGAAGCTTTTGGAGAAGATAAGAAAGAGATTTTAAATCATAATTTTATGGTTATAGTTCCAGACCATGAGCACCAAAGTAAACAAATATACACATATAGTTAAGAGTATAAAAGTATAAAAATATCGCCTATTTAAACTTAAAATGATTAAGTTTAAATAGGTGAATATTGTGAAGTGAAAAAAGAATGAGTTAACTTAAAAAGTAGGAAGATTAAAACAAGTTAAGGTAAAGAGAACTTAAACAATGCAAGTTAAAACATTGACAATACTTTACCTTTTTGATATAATACATTACGTAAAATGCGAGTGTGCTGGAACTGGCAGACAGGCACGTTTGAGGGGCGTGTGTCTATGACGTACGGGTTCAAGTCCCGTCACTCGCACCACTGTGATTATTCTTACAGGGTTTGACTTTAGCCCATAAGAATAATCGTTTTTTTTATGATTATTTACGTTATGATAGAATGTAATTTTATTAATTTAATGAACTAATAATTGGAGTAGAACTCTTGACAAAAAAAATCAATAATGTTATACTACAGATGATTTATAGTAGTTATTTTAAATTGTTATTTAATAAAGAGAAAGTGGGTATTAAAATGTGTGGTATAGTAGGATTTACTGGGGAATTAAGTGCTAAAGAAGTTTTACTAAACGGGTTAGAAAGATTGGAATACAGAGGATATGATTCAGCAGGAATTTCAGTTTTTACGCCTGAGCAAAAAATATTAACTTGTAAAACAATGGGCAGAATCAACAACTTAAAAGAAGCAGTCAAAGTTGTTGATGATAGTGCAAAATGTGGTATAGGACATACGAGATGGGCGACACACGGTATTCCGTCTAATGTTAATGCTCATCCACATTCAACAGAAAAATTATCTTTGGTTCATAATGGTATTATTGAAAACTACCTTGAAATAAGTGATTTTTTAATAGGAAAAGGTTATACTTTTGTTTCTCAAACGGATACAGAGATAGCATCTAAGTTATTTGATTACTACTACGATGGCAATCCATTTGAGGCTATTAAAAAAGCGTGTGAAAAGTTTGAGGGTGCATATGCTTTTGCAATTGTATTTTATGATAAACCAGGTGAAATTTTTGCAACAAGAAAAAATAGTCCTCTAATAGTGGCTAGTTCTGACGAGGGGCTTTTCCTTGCTTCTGATATTTCAGCTGTACTAAAATACACTAATAAATTTTACACATTGGAAGAGGGCGAAATAGCACATCTTTCAGATGGTGAGGAAAAATTCTATGATATGGATAAAAATCCTATTGAGAAGACAATTAGTGTTTCAAGCCTAACAGTAGAAAATGCTGAAAAATGTGGCTATGATCATTTTATGTTGAAAGAAATTTTCGATCAACCACTTGCACTTGAAAGAACAGTTGCTCCACGTATTTCTGATGAAAAATTACCTGATTTTAGTGCTGATAACATCAGCGATGAGTTCTTCGCAGATTTTAACAATATATATGTAGTTGCTTGTGGTACTGCTTACTATGCAGGTATGCTTGGTGGACAAGTGTTACGTAATATAGCAGATATAAATGTTTTTCCTGTTATTGCCTCAGAGTTCCGTTATAATCCACCAGTACTATCTGAAAAAGATTTAGTAATTGTGCTTTCACAATCTGGAGAAACTGCTGATACACTAGCTGCATTAAGGCTAGCTAAAGAAAAAAACGTGCCAAACCTTGCTATTGTTAACGTTCGAGGCTCAGCAATTGCACTTGAGGCTGATAACGTTATGTACACATATGCAGGCACTGAAATTGCAGTTGCAAGTACAAAAGCTTTTTCTGTGCAAGTTTCATTGTTCTATTTAATGGGATTAAAACTAGCAGTGGCTAATGAAACAATTTCAAAAGACGAGGCTAATACATTTATAGATGCTTTCTTAGAAACCATTAGAACATTTGGAGAAACATTTAAGCTACAAGAACAATGCAAAGAGGTTGCAAAAGATTTTGTAAATGCACACAGTATGTTCTATATTGGGCGTGGACTTGACTCTTGCCTTGCACTTGAAGCTGCTTTAAAACTAAAAGAAGTTTCTTATGTACACTGTGAGGCATACGCAGCAGGGGAATTAAAACATGGCACACTTTCATTGATAACTGAGGAAACACCTGTTATTGCACTTGTTACAGATGCAAAATTAGCACAAAAAACTATTTCAAATATTAGAGAAGTTACAGCTCGTGGTGGTAAAATAACAGTTATTACATTGGATAGTATAAAAATTCCTAAAGATGCATATGATGAAAAAATAGTGTTAAATTGTAAAGCGGATATTTTTGCATCGTTAAAAGCGATTGTGCCATTACAGTTCTTAGCATATTATACTTCATTCTTAAAAGGTTTAGATGTTGATAAACCTCGTAACCTTGCAAAATCTGTTACAGTTGAATAATAACTAAATATAATAAACTCGTTTCAAAGCAATTTGAAGCGAGTTTTTTTATGCTAAAATATATAATACAGTTAATTGTTACATTTGCACAAAAAGTATTAACAAATTTTAAAAAAAGATGTCACTGGTTAGGTGTGACAAACTTAAATTTGTCTTTATTGTATGAAGAAAAACCGTATGTTATAATTTAATTGATGATAAATGTTAAGAGCTCAACATTTATCGAGTTTTGTAAATACGAAAATAATATGTTACGTTATACAAACTATGAAGAGTCAACGTACCCGTCAAATGAAGTACACCTATAAAGCGTCTTTGAAAAATGCTAAAATAATTTATCATAAAAAACTAAAACAATAAAAGCGCATATGCTACAGTATTAACTGAGTATATGCGTTTTTGTTGTGTTATAAATTCTTAGTTTCATAAAACTATATATCATAAATTGGTGTTATTGGCTTATACTCTATAAATTTGATGTTTAATAGACTAAATTTATGATAATCAAAATGGTAGTTTTGATATATTAATGTGATAAGTATAATTACAATTGGATAAAATTTATTGCTATATTATTGACTTAATTTAAGATTAAATATAAAATAACCTAAACAGCTTATTTTTGAGAGGGATAAATTTAAACTTATGTATTATTATTCATTAAACAATTATTATAAAGAACGTTTTGGAGAAAAAATTTATAAATTATCGATTAGCGCTGATGTTACTTGTCCTAACAGAGATGGAACAATCGGCAATAAAGGTTGCATATTTTGTAGTGCTGATGGTAGTGGAGAGTTTTCTGCTAAAGGGGAAAATATAAATTCTCAGATTGAACAAGCTAAATTATTAGTTAATCATAAAAATAAAAATGGTAAGTATGTAGCTTATTTTCAGTCTTTTACAAACACATATGCACCTATAAATTATTTGGATAAAATATTTACACAAGCTATAAATCATAATGATATAGTAGGTCTTGCAATTGCAACAAGACCAGACTGTCTAGGAGATGAAGTTTTAGCTTTATTAAATAGTCTAAATAAAATCAAACCAGTATTTGTTGAATTAGGTTTTCAAACATCAAATGAAAATACTGCATTATATATACGCAGAGGTTATAAAAACGACTGTTATATAAATGCAGTAAATAATTTAAAATCATTAAATATAAATGTAGTTACTCATATTATTCTAGGTTTACCTTACGAGAGTAAAGAAGATATGCTTAATACTGTGAAATTTATAAGTGAGCATAAAACAGATGGGATAAAAATTCACTTGCTCCATATTTTAAAAAACACCGATTTAGAAAAAGATTATAATAATAAGCTATTCAATACTTTAGAATTATATGAATATATTGATATCTTATGTAATTGTATAGAAATACTACCTAAAGATATTGTAATTCATAGACTAACTGGTGACGGACCTAAAAAATTGTTAATTGCTCCACTATGGAGTGGCGACAAGAAAAGAGTATTAAATGCAATTAACATTGCTTTGTCTAAACGTAATATTGTACAAGGTAGTAAATATATAAAAAACTTTTAATAGATTTGTATTGTTGTAGATTTAATATCCGTATGAATTTTTATATCTTTTATAGAAATAAAAGCCTACTGCTATAGATAAAAATTCAGCAATCGGAACAGCAATCCACACACCTACTATACCAAAAATATTAGGGAAAATCAGTAGAGAAATAACTATGAAAACTAAGCTTCTACTAATAGAAATAATGGCAGATGCTTTCCCGTTTGAAAGTGCTGTAAACATTGCAGAAAAGAAAATATTCAATCCCATACATATATAAGCAGGTAAAAACACCAAAAGCCCCTCTTTAGCCATAGCAAAAGTTTGACTTTCTCTTGAGATAAATATCGCTACTGCTTCATTTGCAAATATAAAAGTCAGAGCAATAACTAAAACAGAAACAACACCATTAAATATCAAACTTTTTCTAATAACTTTGCTTAAACCTAAGTTGTTTTTTTCTCCGAATTTATAGCTGATAATAGGTGCAACACCTAATGTAAATCCAAAGTAAATTGCCGTTTGAAATTGTTGAATATATAAAATAACACTAATAGCAGCAACTCCAGACTCACCAGCAATTGATAATAGTATCGTATTAAACATAATTGTAGTTATAGAAATAGCAAGCGAACCTATTAATTCTGACAAACCATTATACATACTCTTAAGTATAAATAAACCATTCCACTTAGGCTTAACAAAATATAAATCGCCTTTTCGTTTTACAAAGAAGTAAACAAGCCCAAAAATCCCAGGTAGCGAATTACCAATTCCAGTAGCAAGCCCTGCGCCAGCAATACCTAAGTCCATAAAATCTGGAGATATTAAAAAATAATCAAGCACCATATTAGTGATACCACCGGCTATACAGATGATAAGCCCTAAAGTTGGTTTACCAGCCGTTACTAAAAACGATTGAACAAATACAAGGTAAAATATAGGAATTGCAAAACCTGCTAAACTTAAAAGATAATCGCTAGATAAAGAATACAAAGACTCACTAACACCTAAAAAGCTAAGAAGTAGATTAGGGAAAGCGTATACAAAAATTGTTAGAACAGCACCAATTGCAGTGCCTATAATAAATATAACAGATAGAAATTGCCTCGCTTCTTGATTTCTACCCTCGCCCATAAGTCTTGCTATGATAGCATTACCACCAGTAGCAAACATTAAACCTAAAGCCATAACTACGCCAAATAGAGGGTAAATTAAGTTGACAGCAGATAAAGCGTCTTCTGAAACTAAATTTGCTACAAACACACCATCAACAATAGTGTATGTTGACATAAACACCATCATAAACACACTAGGTAATGTGTATTTTAAAAGAGCTAACATATTAAAGTCACGAGCTAAAGGGTTACTATTCATAATGGACCACCTAATCTAAATTTTCTAAACATTCTCTAAAATATTCTAACACCTCACAAGTTTTATCAAGCTGTTCTTTAGAATATTTATCTTCAAGAAGTGATAACAATTTTTCATCTTTTTCTTTATTATAATCACAATAGTTTTTATTATTTTCATTAATTGATAAGTAAAAAATTCTTTTATCGCTTTCACTTTGAGTTCTAATAATATAATCTTTTTTAACAAGTTCATTAATCTTTTGAGTTACAGCCGGTCTACTTACTTGTAATAAATCAGCAATATGTGAAGAAGTATATTTGTTTGGATAATATTCAATAATACTTAAATATAAAGTATCTAAATACGATAAGTCACAAGGGTTATCGTTTGCATATACTCTCTTAAGTTCCATAATAGATAAATCATGCATGATTTTATCAATAGTTTTCAAAAAATCTAAAGCCATAAAAGCACCACCAAATAAAAAATAGTTAAGTAAAAGTAATTACTTTTACTTAACTATGATACCCTATTAATTTTATATTGTCAATACATTTTATACTTTTATTTTATTTTTGTGATAGAAAAGTTTTTGGGTTAGTCTGTTTGCATATTTCTTATTTGAAATCTGGTACTACTTGTTGTATTTTTTTAAGTAAACCAACTTTAGGTCTGTGTTTTTCTGGTAGTTGTGGGAAATCATAAGCCGGATAGTCGTTCCCTTCAACTATAGCTGGTCCGTTTTCTGTTATACACACGTCCCACCCTACATATTTTATCTCTGGTACTACTAGTGCCGCTTCTTTTACTAGCTCTTTCATTTCTTCTACATAAGGTATTTTATATCCTAAAAATCTTACTCCTGTATATGGATGTGTGTCATAATTTATTAATGCTGATGTATGTCCTACTCCATCTATCTCGCCTTTTTCTAAATCAAAACTACATGCAAGACCTCCATTTTCTAAATTATCTACAAAGTTACCATCGTTACCCATCTTAAATACTGCATATAGTATATGTGGTACGCCTTTTTCTACTAGTGTAACTATTCTAAAACAATTCAATGCACAAGGATATATCTTTGCAACATCTTTATGTTGTATAATTAACTCTTCTATAATTCCAAATCCTTTAGATTTATCAGTTATATAATTATACATCTCTTTTGTGTTTTTAAAATCTGCTACATTTAATTTTTCTATGCCTTTACCACTTTCGCCTATATACGGTTTTGCAAATATACTCTCTTTATCTTTAATAAATATCTCAAACTTTTCAAAAGTTAAATCCTTTATATCAGTAACCATTCGTCCTAAATATTTCTTGAATTTTTCATCAAATACGTTTTTCTCATCAAATATATAACTATATTCTTGATTGTTCATTCTCATAATCAGTTTCTTGTTCTTCATTCTAGTCATATAAGTTTTACGTTCTTTTGTATTCATATTATAAAACTCGAAAATTTGATAATCAAAATATCCTGCTCCGTACTTTGCTGAACATGCAAGCATATCAAAAAACATAACAAATTTACTTTTGCCTGTTTTTATATGTATTTCATCAATAACTTTAGTCATTTTAGAAACCCTTGCTCCACCAATTATATTTAATACATCTATAAATTTCATTACTGTTCCTCTCTAACATTATTTTAGGGAACAAAATTCGTTTCTTTGAATTTTGCTCCCTTTAAATATATTCTTTTATATCTCTTGTAACTTTTCTTCTATTGTGTTTTTTAATATTTCTAATCCTTTTAATAGTAATTCGTCCTCAATTACTATCGGCGGCATTATTTTAACTACTGAATTTTTTCTTCCTGCTCCTTCAATAATTAAACCTTTATCAAAACAAGCATCAATTATTATATCTCCTAAACCTTTTACAGGAATATTCTCAAATTCGATGCCCCATATTAAGCCAATTCCTCTAAACTCTAACCTTTTATCTAGTGGTAATATTTCTTTTTCTACATATTCTTTTATAATTTCTCCTTTATGAATAGACATCTCTTCTATATTATTTTCTAACATATATTCTATTCCTGCTGTTGCTGCTGTAAACGAAAGTTGATTACCTCTAAATGTTCCGTTATGTTCACCTGGTGTCCATATATCTAACTCTGGTTTAAACAGTGTAATTGCAAATGGTAAGCCATATCCGCCTATCGATTTTGACATTGTAACTATATCAGGTACTATTTCTGCTCTCTCAAAACTAAAAAAGTTTCCTGTTCTGCAACATCCTACTTGAACATCATCTATTATCATTAAAATATCATATTTATCACAAAACTCTCTAACACCTCTTAAAAAGTCATCTTCAAATACTCTAATTCCACCCTCAGCTTGAACAGTTTCTAACATTACTGCTGCTGGTTTCGATACTCCTGAATGGTCATCTGTTATTAGCTTTTCCATATATTCTATTACATCTAAACCTTTAAACATATATGGTGCTGGTATATGCGTTACATCTGTTAAGTTCACTCCAGCTCCACCTCTAGCACCTTTATCTGTTGTAAGTGCTAATGATGCAAGTGTCATACCATGAAAAGCACCCATAAATGCAAAGACATTATTTCTTTTTTTAACTTTTCTTGCAAGCTTTAATGCTGCTTCATTTGCATTTGTTCCTGTCGGTCCTGGGAACTGTATTTTATAATCAAAACCACGAGGCTTTAATATCTTCTTTTCAAGAGTTTCAATAAATTCTCTCTTTGGAACTGTGTACATATCTAATGCATGCATTATTCCGTCAGACTCTAAATATTTAAGTAACTTAGCCTTAATATAGTCGTTGTTATGACCATAATTTACAGCACCTGCTCCACACCAAAAATCTATATATTCTCTATTGTTCTCATCAGTAAAAGTTGCACCTTTCGCAGTTGTAAAAACTGTTGGAAAGTGTCTGCAGTATGAACGTACTTCAGATTCGTATTTTTCAAATGTAAATGTATTCAAAATAATTCTCCTTTAAACAAATAAGTCATTGTTATAAAAAATTTTATACAATTAAATTTAATTTTACAATTTTTACTTTACTTCGTCAAGTAATATTGTGTAAATTTATAAACTTATTTACATTTATATTAAAATTTACTAAAAATAAAAATTTTTATAGCTTTTGTTTGAGTTTTTTATACTTATCTGCTATAATGTGCAATATAAATATATTAATAATAACTGCAAATATATTTTTGCGAATGGAGTCAATATATGTATCATAAAAATTTTAATAGAATAATTGCTATTATAGGAGTTTTAGCTACACTATTTAGTTTTACTGCTTGTTCATTTGCAGAAGATATAAGTAAATCTGCTGAGATACTAAATAATAATCAAACAATAGAAAATCAAACTAATGATAATTACGACCCTATAACTACTGTTGAAGAAGAGGTTATATCTACTGAAAATTTAGAAACTAGCACAGTTGATTTTTTATCAATTGACAGTACAAGTTATAAGAAAGTAAACTTAGACCATTGTTATAATGCATTACAAACAGATAACCAGAAAACATTATATACAGAAATTGAAAATTCAGTAAATATAATATCTAGCGAGAAAAATGAAAATGGCAAATATTTAATTCAGCCTATTGAATTAACTGGTATTATATTAGAGCAAGAAGAAATTATGCTAGTGTTAGAAGCTTTTACAAACGACACACCAGAAGTTTTTTGGCTAGACAATTACCTTACATACTACGACAACGGTTACACCATGACAGTACAATTTTATTCACATTTAAGTGATAAAGAAATTAAAACTTATTCAGAAAAAATAGAAAACAATGTTAATCAAATGTTATCTACATTACCAGAAGACTTAAGCGAATTTGAAAGAGAATTATATTTGCACGATGAACTTTTATCTAATTGCACTTATGATTATGACGCTGTAGAAGACACTGATATATGGACAGCATATAACATATATGGAGCATTTGCCAATGGATTAGCTGTGTGTGAGGGATACTCAAAATCAATGCAACTTTTACTAAAATATGCTGGAATAGAAAGTGTACTTGCAAATGGCAGATACGACGACTCTTGGCACCAATGGAACGTTGTAAATATAGATGATGAGTGGTATCATTTAGACTCTACATGGAACGACTCAGATGACCAAATATTTTATAATTACTTTAATGTAGATACTGCCCAAATTAAAACCGACAGAACTATAAGTGAAGATTATTACTCACTTACAGCACAGCAAATAAACGGAAGTAGTTCCAAACAATCTATTTTGTTTAATATTTCTGTTCCAAACTGTAACTCAGACAAAGATAATTTTTATGTAAAAAATTCTGTACTATTTCATAACTTTGATAATGATAATGCTTCAGAGATAGAGAAAGAACTTTTTGAAGCAGTAAACAACAATGAAAATTGTATATATATAAAAATAGGAAACAACTTAGATTATAAGTACACTACAAACGCTCTCTTTTTTAATGAACCTTATAAATTCTTTGAATATGCTAATAATGTTAATAATCAATTAGGCTCAATTAATATTGATCTTGATGATATTTCTATTATACAAAGAGAAGACTTAAGAATTATAGAAGTGTATTTTAAATTTTATTGATTTTATATGATATAACCATTATCAGATAAAATTCCACTTACTAGCAACGTGGCACATATACAAAGCAAGGTATATGCTTCTATCTCCTCGTTATAAACAACTTTAAACTCGTGTGGCTCATGTTTATCTCCATTTATATCTGTAATTTCTCTTTGTAGTGATATTGTTGCACTATCTCTAGATATGCTAGATATACTAAATGTATCTTTTGAACTCGTTCCACATGCTACAGCTTTATTACTTACTCCATTGAGCATTTTTATCACTTCTTTATTACTACTATCAAAGATTGATATAAATCTTTCCAATTTAATCTCTGTATTACTTTGAAAATTTTCATCAAATATTATTATGCCTTTTGTGTTTAGTGTTTCTAATACACTTTCGCTATTAATAACTATAAAATCGTAATTATCTGATATTTTATTGCATATTAAACTTCTATTATCTATCTGTAATACTTCACCATAATTACACAGTGCTTTTATTATAGAGTTTGAAAGTATACTTTTTCCACTGCTAGAACATACTATTATCACTGGCATTTTTATCACCATTTTCAAAAAATTTATTAATATTATTTCAATAATATTAAAAATTATACATTAAAAAATATTATAATAATTAAAGGTAAGGTGAGTTTATGATAAACAATTTAAGTAGCGACATTATAATTATAGGTGGTGGTCCGGCTGGATTAACAGCAGGTATTTATGCACTTAGGGCAGGGAAGAGTGTTATTATATTTGATAAATATATTCATGGTGGACAAACTGTAAACACTCCAGAAATAGAAAATTATCCGGCATTTAATAATATTAGTGGTACAGATTTTGCTCTAAAACTTATTGAACAAGTTACACAGCTAGGGGCAGTTATCGAATACGGTGAAGTGCTACCTGTTGATTTTGAAAGTAGTATTAAATCTGTAAAAGTTAATGACAAAGAATATACTGCAAAAGCAATTATTATTGCAAACGGTGCTAACAGACGTAAACTAGAATGTAGTGGTGAAGAAAAATTCACTGGCAGAGGTGTATCTTACTGTGCTACTTGCGATGGAGCATTTTACAAAGATAAAAATGTAGCAATATGTGGAAGTGGCAACACAGCTATTGAAGATGCAATTTATTTAAGTAACATATGTAAAAAAGTTTATTTAATAATAAGAGGAGATAAAATCAAATCTGATTTAGTATTAAAGAAAGCAATACTTAAAAAAGAAAATGTAGAGATAATTTTTAACGAAACAATAGTTAGTGTTAACGGAGATAAAAATGTTACAGGAGTAGACACTAAAAACACATTAGATGAAAGTGAAAAAAGTTATGAAGTAGACGGTGTATTTGTAGCAATTGGTTTATTACCAGAAAATAAATCGTTTGAAAAATTTATAACTTTAGACCAGCATGGTTATATTGTGTCTGACGAAAGTTGTAAAACAAAGCTTGATGGAATTTATGTTGCCGGTGATACACGCACAAAAAAACTACGTCAAATAGTAACAGCTACAGCCGATGGAGCAATTGCAGCATATAATGCTAATGAGCATATAGATAAAATGGATATTTAGAAACTATAGCATATAAAAATTATGGAGGTTTTAAAATGAACAGAATTGATAAAAAAAATTATTATCTTGATATTGCAGAAACAGTAATGGAGAGAGGCACTTGCCTTAGAAGAAACTTTGGTGCAATCATAGTAAAAAATGACCAGATAGTATCTACAGGTTATGTAGGTGCTCCAAGAGGCAGAAAAAACTGTATTGATATGAACGAATGTGTAAGAGAAAAGTTAAATGTTCCTAGAGGTGAGCGTTATGAGCTATGTCGAAGCGTTCATGCAGAAGCAAACGCAATAATTCACGCATCAAGAAATGATATGATTGACTCAACTATGTATTTAGTTGGAAAAGATGCAGTTACAAAAGAATATATAGAAAATGCAAATTCATGTTCTATGTGTAAAAGAATGATTATAAACGCTGGAATTAAGTTAGTAATAATTAGAAACACTAAAAACAAATTTACAAGTATATATGTAGAAGATTGGATAAATAACGATGAGTCTTTAGACGGCATACGTGGATATTAATTCTTACATAAAAGGTGAAATTATGAATAGCAACACACCAAACCCCAACACTATTTTTCCGATAACTGGAATTGATACAGTTACATATATTAAACCTACTATAAAAAATCCTAATATTATTGTTGGTGACTTTTCGTATTTTTCAGATATAGACTTTGAAAGACATGTTACACATCATTATGATTTTTATAACGACAAATTAATAATAGGCAAGTTTTGTCAAATAGCAAGTGGAGTTAAATTTATTATGAATGGCGCAAACCATCAAATGAATGCTGTTTCAACATTTCCTTTCTATATTTTTGAGGGATTTAATCAACCTGTGCCACCACTTACACAAATGCCAATTAAAGGTGATACTATAATCGGAAATGATGTTTGGATAGGAGAAAACTCTACTATACTAGCTGGTGTAAATATAGGTAACGGTGCTATAATAGGTTCAAATAGTGTTGTAGGTAGTGACGTACCACCATACAGTATAGTTGTAGGAAACTCTGCTAAAATTATAAAAAAGCGTTTTGATGATGAACTAATAAATATTTTAGAAGAATTTAAGTGGTGGGATAAAGATATAAAAGATATAATTAAGCTAATACCTATTTTAACAAGCAATGATTTAGATAAAGTTAAAATGCAATTGTCATCTATAATTAAAAACAGCACAAAATAAAAATTACAGCATAACATATGTTATATATAGACTTCATCGTATCAAAATGATGCGATGAAATTTTTTATTTTTTCATATTGACAAGTATCTATATGTGTGCTATACTTGTCACATAGATAAACATCAATGTGAGGTGCTTTTTATGAACGATATCGATATTGCTCTTATTTGTAAAGCTTTGGGCGATTCTAACAGACTTAAAATTATTCAAATTCTTTCTAATGGCGAAAAATGTGGTTGTGACCTCTTACTTACTTTTAATATTACTCAACCTACTCTTTCTCATCATATGAAAATTTTGTCTGAATGTAATCTTATTAACATAAGAAAAGATGGCAAGTGGAGCAATTACTCTATTAATTGCGATACTCTTACTTCTTTTAAAAATTACTTTGGCAATTTATCTTGCTCAATAAATGGAGGTAACTTTTAATGTGGGATTTTTTTCAAACTCAAATTCTTGGCATGAAATGGCTTAACGATTTAATCGGTAATCTTTTAGCTTCTTTAGGATTAGATATTACTTCTCAAATCGGTGGTAGTGTACACTTCTTTATTTACGATGTTATAAAAATTACTATCTTACTTTGTTTCTTGATTTTTATTATTAGCTATATTCAAAGCTATTTCCCTCCTGAACGCTCTAAAAAAATTATGGGTAGATTTAAAGGTGTTGGTGCTAATACTGTTGGTGCTCTTTTAGGTACTGTTACTCCTTTTTGCTCTTGTTCGTCTATCCCTCTTTTTATCGGTTTTACTAGTGCTAAACTTCCTTTAGGCGTTACTTTTTCTTTCTTAATATCTTCTCCTATGGTTGATATTGGTAGCCTTGTTTTATTAATGTCTATCTTTGGTACTAATGTAGCTGTTTTATATGTTATTGTTGGTTTAATTATTGCTATTATCGGTGGTACTATTATTCAAAAACTACGTCTAGAAAAATATGTGCAAGACTTTATCTACGAGGCTAAAAATGTAGATATTGAATCTCCTGATTTAACTAAAAAAGACAGATTAGTTTTTGCTAAAGACCAAATGCTTTCAACTTTCAAAAAAGTTATTTTATACATTCTAATCGGCGTTGGTATTGGTGCTGTTATTCATAACTGGATTCCTCAAGAGTGGGTCGAAATGGCTCTTGGTAGCAATAACCCATTTAGTGTTATCTTAGCAACTTTAGTTGGTATTCCTATGTATGCTGACATCTTTGGTACTATTCCTATTGCTGAAGCTCTACTTGATAAAGGTGCTAGTTTGGGTACTGTTTTAAGCTTTATGATGTCTGTTACTACTCTTTCTTTACCATCACTTATCATGCTTAAAAAAGCAGTTAAAACTAAACTTTTGTTAGTCTTTATTGCAATTTGTACTGTTGGCATTATTCTAGTTGGTTACTTGTTTAATGCTCTTCAAACATTCTTAATATAGTCCTTGTAATATTGAAATCAATATGTTATAATACTCACTGTAGTTTTATTAAACATATTGACGAAGATAAGTATACATTTTCTTTCTTTACTCAGAGATGAACTTCTAGGCTGAAAAAGTTCAAAAGAAATGTTGTAGAAATTCACTTCTGAATGGTTTATACGAAAAGTTATTTTATTTGTTATTAATAGCCTATTAGTATAAAACGTTTGCACTACGTTACAGGTGCTAAAAGTGTCACTTTTTAAGTGGAATTTGGGTGGTACCACGGAGTTATTTTACTTCGTCCCTTTTTGGGGCGAAGTTTTTTGTTTGTTAAAACTGTAAAAATTACAAACACATATATCAAAAGGAGCGATATTCAATGCAAAATATTATTGACGAATTATCTATTAAAGTTAAAGATAGTCTTGCAAATATTTCTGATAGTAAATCTCTATCAGATTTTTGGCAAGAATATTTAAGCAAAAATGGTAAAATTCCTAGTTTAATGAAAGAACTTAGAAATGTGCCTAAAGAAGACAGACCAAACGCTGGTAAAGTTATTAATGAGTTTAAATCTCAAGTAGAAAAAGATTACGAACAAACTGCACTTAAAATTAAATCTTTTGAAATGGAAGCTAGAAATGCTTTAGAAGCTATTGATATTACTCTACCTGCTAAAACCAAATCAACAGGTGGACTTCACCCTATTACATTAGTTAAAAATGAAATAGTTGATGTTTTTTCTGGTATGGGTTTTGAAATATATGAGGGTCCTGAGATTGAAGACGACGACCATAATTTTACTCGTTTAAATGTTCCTAAAGACCACCCTGCTCGTGATATGCAAGACACTTTTTATATCAACGATGAGTTGCTCCTTAGAACTCACACCTCTCCTGGTCAAGTTCGTACTATGGATATGAAAAAACCTCCTATAAAGGTTTTAGTTCCTGGTAGAGTTTTTAGAAGTGATAGTGATGCTACTCACAGTCCTATGTTTCATCAAATGGAAGGGCTTGTAGTAGATAAAGGTATTACTCTTTGCGATTTACAAGGTATGCTTGATAGTTTTGTTAGAGCTTTGTTTGGTGAAGATACAAAAACTCGTTTACGCCCATCTTACTTCCCTTTTACTGAGCCTAGCGTTGAAGTTGATGTTAGTTGCTTTGCGTGTGGTGGCTCAGGTTGTAGTTTATGTAAAGGCACTGGCTGGATTGAAGTTTTAGGTGGTGGTGTTGTTAATCGTAAAGTGTTTACCAATTGTAACATCGACCCTGATATATACTCTGGTATTGCTTTTGGTATTGGAATTGAACGTATAGCTATGCTAAAATACGGAATTAATCATATGGGTTTACTGTTTGAAAACGATTTACGTTTCTTAAAACAGTTTCAAGGTTAAGGGAGGTTTTTATTTATGAAAGTTGCATTTAGTTGGCTTAAAGAGTTTGTTGATATAGATATAACTCCACAAGAACTAGAAGAAAAACTTTTTTCTTGTGGTTTCGAGGTGGAAGAATTAATTGATTTATCTGCTGAAATTTCTAGAGTTGTTGTTGGTAAAGTTACTTCTTTAGAAAAACAAGAGGGCACTGACCATCTTCAATTATGTAGATTAGATTGTGGTGAATACGGAAGTGATATAGCAATTACTACTGGTGCTCCAAACGTGTTTTTAGGAGCGTTAGTTCCTGTTGCACTGGATAATTCTACTATTGTTGGTGGTTTTAAAATTAAAAAAAGAATGATGCAAGGTGTAGAATCTAACGGTATGTTATGTTCTGGTCAAGAATTAGGTATTACTGATGATTGGTATGAGGGTGCTGAACTTAATGGACTCCTTATTTTAGATGAAGATACAAAAGTTGGTGAAGATATTTGTAATGTAGTCGGATTAAACGATTATATTTTTGATATTTCAGTTACAGCTAACAGACCTGACTGTCAAAGTGTTCTAGGTATTGCTCGTGAGGTTGCAGCTGTTCTAAACAAACCTTTAAAAATGCCTGCTACTGACTTTATTTGCACTGACGAAGTGGACAACTCAATAAATGTAAGTGTTGTTGACTTCGACTTATGTCCTAGATATTTAGCACATTATGTTAAAAACATTCGCCCTGCAAGTTCTCCACGTTGGATTAAAAGACACTTAGCTTTGTCAGGGCTTAAAAGTATAAACAATGTTGTAGATATTACAAACCATACTTTACTTGAAATAGGACAACCTATGCATGCTTTTGATTTAAGTAAAATAGATGGTAGAAGTATTGAAATTCGTAGAGCTTATGAAAATGAAACTATTATAACTCTTGATGAAAAAGAATTTAAACTTTCAAATAATAATCTTGTTATTTGCGATGCTTCAAAACCTGTAGCATTAGCAGGTGTTATGGGTGGTTTAAACAGTGGTATTTCTGATAGTTCTAATGAACTTTTATTTGAATGTGCTACTTTTGCACGTGATAGCGTTAGAAAAACTTCTCGTGCATTAGGTCAAAGTAGTGATTCTTCTTTACGATACGAAAAAGGTGTTGATGAATTTAGCACTGAACTCGGTTTAAAAAGAGCTTTACATTTAATCCAAGAGCTTAATTGTGGAGATATTACCTCTACTTCTTTTGATTGCAGTTCTAATTCTTCAAAAGAATGTAAAACTATCGTTGTAAATCCTAAAAAAATCAATAGTGTTTTAGGCATTGAAGTTCCAACTGATATTATGATTGATATTTTAAAACGATTAAATTTTGAAGTTAGTGTTAATGATGATATGTGGACCGTTAGCATACCTCGTTATAGAGAGGATATATATGATTATCCTGACTTAGCAGAGGAAATTATACGTATGTATGGATACGAGCATATTGTACCTACTTTCTTAAAAACAGCATCAGTTACTACTGGTGGTCTTAATGATTATCAAAAACAACAACTTAAATTGAAAAAGTTGTTATGTGGTCAAGGCTTTTTTGAAGCCTCAACTTTAGCTTTTTATTCCGTTGCTGATTTAAACGCTTTACATTTCCCTGAAGATGCAGTAGAAAGAAATGCTATAAGGCTAAAAAATCCAATAACTGAACATTTATCAATTATGCGTACAACATTAGCGCCTAGTATGCTTAATGTAATTGTTGATAATTTGAAAAAAGGTAATACAAGTGGTAGATTGTTTGAGCTTAGCAATATATATATTCCAAAAGAATTACCTCTTACTGCTCGTCCAGAAGAGAAATTGACATTAAGTATGGGTGTGTTTGGAACTGATGAGGATTTTTATACTGTTAAAGGTGCAATAGAGGCTATAGCTACATCATTTGGGTTAGAGTTAAAATATGAAAGAGGTAGCATTAGTTACTTACATTCAGGAATTACTGCTAACATAATATGTAATGGTAAAAAAATCGGTATCTTTGGAAAATTAGCTAATGAAGTTACTGCTGAACTTAAAATTGCAAAAGATGAAAAAAACAACCAGAACATATATTTAGCTGAAATAGATTTTGATAATTTAATATCTTGTGCTAAGAGTGATTTCAAATACGAGGCGATAAGCCAATATCCAGAAATTAAAAGGGATTTAGCTTTAATTTGCGATGAAGATACAACTTGTGGTAGTATAGTAGATGAAATAAAATCTGCAAATAAGTTAGTTCGTGAAGTAAATCTTTTTGATATTTACAGAGGTAAAAATTTAGGAGAAAACAAAAAAAGTATGGCTTTTTCTATAGTTTTTAGTGATACTAAAGAAATTTCTACAGATACAATAGACAGAGCTATTAAAAAAATATTATCTAATTTGAAGTTTAAATTAGGTATCGAGATGAGATAATTTAAGTTTGCACAAACAAGCCTTCGGGCACCCGCCGAGCGAAACTGAAAGTTTCGCTCAAACACCGTCCCCACACCATTCTACTAATTTTAGATGTTTGGCTGTGGGGACGGTTCATTCAAATCGAAGATTTGAATGGGCGGGTGCCCGAATTTTATTGCTAATCTTTCCTATTAAATTCAACATAGCAATGTAAAATTTTAGACGCCTAAGCGTAACTAATAAAAGTTAATATGCTATAATATAGGTTGATACTGTTTATACTCTAATCCTAATTTTATACATTCCTCTACTTTATCAAAATCAGCTACTAACGAATTAGGTTTATTTATTGGATCATCTTGCGAAAATGGTACAAAATATATATTCTTCACATTTAACGCTTTACCTATATTTTGTGCTGAATTTCCAAGTGCATCGTTAGTAGATATTGCTATCAACACACTTCTACCTGTTCGCAAATGTGATTTCACTGCCATAGTTACCGATGTATCTGTTATTGCGTGTGTTATTTTGGCAATTGTATTACCTGTACACGGTGCTACTAGCAATATATCAAACATTTTTTTAGGACCTATTGGTTCTGCTCCTTTTATTGTGTGTATTATTTTATGTTTACATACTTCTTCTACTTCCTTAATTATATCTTTACTCTTCCCAAATCTTGTATCAGTAGTGTAGGCGTTTTCTGACATTATTGGTATAATTTCATATCCTTTTTCTATTAAATCTTTCATTAGCATAATAGCTTTTTCAAATG
This sequence comes from uncultured Eubacteriales bacterium, assembly GCA_964369405.1. Taxonomy (GTDB): domain Bacteria; phylum Bacillota; class Clostridia; order Oscillospirales; family Acutalibacteraceae; genus CAYJFG01. The sequence goes on along the minus strand of CAYJGB010000009.1, from coordinate 12,214 downwards.
TACAAAACGACCCACACATTGCAAAGCCTATTGTAATTTTTTTCAACATTACACCTCCTCTAACATATTAAATATTGTATTCTTTATTATCTCTCCAGAACTTTTCGGTGCTACTTTTCCAGGTAGCGATAATGCATGTATAGCATTTATTCCCATTCTTTTGGCACTTGCAAAGTCTACTCCACCAGGCTTAGAGGCTAAATCTATTACTATTGATTTTTGTGCTATATGAGCAAGTGTTCTTGAATCAAATATCATTGATGGTACTGTATTAAAAATTACATCTAAATCATTAACCTTATTTATCTCCTCATTTTTAATCGCTTTATATCCTGACAACTCTATCCATGCTAAATCCTCTTTCTTTCTAGCACTTACATAAACATCTGCTCCTATACCTTTTAACATACTAGACAACACTTTACCTATTCTTCCATATCCTGCTACTAATACTTTAGAACCATTTATCGTTCCTATATGTTCTCTCATAGCTATTTCAATTGCACCCTCTGCTGTTGCAACACAGTTAAGAACATTTAACTCTTCTCTATCAAAATAATCAAAAAGCAATTGCGCATTCCAAAACTTACTAGTTTTAAGTAGCTTTTCTTTCATAGAACAATATACTCTCTTGCCTTGCATCATTTTTGCAAATTTATCATCTAAAACTATCTCATCAACCGAAAAAGGTGCATTAAGCGTTTTTCCATCTTTTGTAAGTGGAAGTGGTAATATTATTATCTCACTGCATAACGCAACTTCTGATGGTGTTGCTCTTTCCTCTTCAATTCCATATACATTCTCTAATTTATCAAATCCACCTAATAACACAGTTATTCCATCTGAACTAATACTCTTTGCTGTCGATAACATTCTTCTATCTCCACCAATTACACCTATACTATTAAAACTAATCAAATTAACTCCTCCATTTTCAGTGGATTTTTTACTTTTATGTAATATAGTATGTTATCTATCATCTTAACGTGCAATAAAAGCCCACAACTATCATTTTAGTAATAGTTATAGGCTTTCTTATTTCTTAAATTTAAAATATTAAATTAGTCGCAACATTTTGGAGCAAGTGTAAGGTATCATTGACAACTTTACAACCTTTTTTAATTTTATAATGAAACTATAGAAATTTGTAAATAATAATGTTATAATCTAGTAATGTAACGTTTTTGTTATAGAATAAAAAGTGAAAAGCGAGGATTATTTATGAAAACTTTGAAAAGATCAAAAAAAGTATTATCTATAGTAATTACTATTCTTATGTTAACACTAAATGTAAACATAGTATTTGCAAATGAAACCAATAGTGCTGAATTAAATATTGGAAATGGTAGTATTGAACTTCGTGAAAATAATGGTCAAACAGAATATAGACAAGACAGTGGTAGCTGGACTTTGTATTCTGAAAATATCACAATAACGGGTTCTAGTCAAACAGACACAATCACAGTAGAAAGTGGAACACATAACATATCTTTAAACAATGTTAACATTAACCTATCTGAAGATGAAAAATGTGCATTTAAGATTAATGAAGAAGCTAATGCAAATCTTACTCTTGTAGAAAATTCAAATAACACCTTAAACAGTGGTGCTTATAGAGCAGGTATTGAAGTAGAAGCAACTTCTATATCAAATTTTGCTACTTTAGTCGTTTTGGGTTCTGGTAATTTATCAGTAACAGCTGGTGAATATAGTGCTGGCATTGGTGGTGGAAATTTTAGTTCTGCTGGAAAAATAGTAATTGATGGTAATGCAAATGTAACAGCTAACGGCAGCACCCATGGTGCAGCTATCGGTTCTGGTGCTGATGCTACTAATTATGGTGAAATCGATATAAAGGGTTCTAGTAATGTAACTGCAAATTCAAATATACCATCAACAACACTTGAAGAAAACAATTCTAGCTATGCAGCTGGTATTGGTGGTGGTACAAATAGTAATAGTGGTGAAATAACTATTTCTGGTTATGCAACTGTTAACGCAATTGGTGGTACTCATGGTGCTGGTATTGGTAGTGGTAATTTAGCTGACTCTAACAAAATCACTATAACTGATAATGCTAATGTTACAGCTTCAGTATCTAAAACTTCAGAACAAACTCCTAGTAGTTATGGTGCTTGTATTGGTGGTGGTAGTTCTGGTAATGGTGGTATAATCAACGTTGGTCTTAATGCTCAAGTAACAGCTACCCAAGAAAACAATAACCCAATTAACGTTTCATATGGTTCAGCTATTGGTGGAGGAAATGAAGAAGGTGGTGGAGATATTACTATAAGTGATAATGCAATTGTTTCTGCTGTTGCTGGCACTTATGGTGCTGCTATTGGTGGTGGTAACAACATTACTAATGGTGGTAATATTGATATTAAAAATCAAGCTAATGTAACAGCGTACGGTGGTACGTATGGTAGTGCTATTGGTAGTGGTTCTCTAGGTACTGGTGCTAATATATTAATTGGCTCTGGTGCAAAAGTTATTGCAGTAAGTGAAAACGTTACAAAATTACCAATTGAAGACACTGATAACATTGTTCTTGCTCCTAGTGGAGAATCAGCAGCAAATGTGTTACAGTTAGTATATCAACAAATGGCAGGTGCTAATAAAGAAACATCTGTGCTAGATGGTACAAATGAAATTTTATCATACTCACCAACTAACGATTATTATTCAATAGCTTTTTCAGATTTAGAATTAAACAAACCATATACTGTATTATTAGATGGCGTAAAACAACAAAACAATTATTCAGATGAATTTATATTAACAACAGAAGGTTTAACTACATATAATTATATTAATCCATTTATAGAAACTTATTTCACTGTAACATATAGAGATAGTGAAACAGAAGAACTACTAGATACAGAATTAGTTTTAAAAGGTGAAGATGCATATGGTGCTACTTTAAAACTATTTAGAGACCAAGAATACATACAAGATTTTAAACGTGCTGATTTACAAAATATAACTAAAGACACCACATTATATTATACTTTAGTAGATAAAGAATTTTTTGTTACTTCTTTATACGATAACTTAACTATTACTGATTATACAGGTAATCCTTTAAGAACGACAGGAGATAACCAATCAATCGGTGGTATGATTTCTTATAATCAAATCGCTAAAGTAAAGTTTACTGGACCACAAAACGTAATTGGCTGGACAGTCAATGGTCAATTAGTATCTATTACACCAAACAAAACTTACTCTTTCTACGTAACTGAACATTCTTTCGTTGAGCCAGTTTTTGAGGGTGAAAAAATAGCTACTTCAAGTATTGAAGTAGGTAATGTTTCTTATTCAACACAAGATGATGAGATAACAAAAATGTATTTTCCTATTGTAACTACAGGTATAGAAAATAAAACTGAAGTTAGATACGGTGTAATACGCTCAACTGATATATATGACGTTTCTGAAGAAAACGTAGAACAATATCTAATGTATGGATATTCAAATATAGTAAAAGAATATACTTTTACTAATGTTATGAACGGCGATGGCCGTTACAACTATGTAGCAGTAATGAATAATAAAAACACAAATTTATATATGCAAGCATGGGCTTTTATCGACGGTGTTTTATATATGTCTAGTCCTAAAACAGTAGCATAAATATTAAAAATAGTAAACACAAATACCCGAGCTACCTTAATTTTGTAGCTCGGGTTAATTTTTGCTTTATTTAATCATATAAATTTAGGGTTTTATACTATAGAGCCTCTATAAAGAGTAACATATTCTTAAATTTAAAATATTAAATTAGTTGCAACATTTTGGGACAAATGATTGACAATCTGTACATTCATTCATTGTAGGGTTGCTTTCGTGTGTTCCAACTACAATACTATCTAAAGAACAAAAATCTTGTGTTGTGTTATGGTTCTTACATTCACTTACTGTACATCTGATACATTTATTAGCAAAAGAATTTGGCATATTAGTTTCCTCTTTTCAAAAATATTCAAAATAAAATCACACACCTTAACATATGATTTCATTTTGTATAATTATTTTTCTCTTTTTTTATAATAATATTCGTAACAATAAAATTTAAATTTCATAAAATATAATGAGGTGAGTTTTTATGTTATACATAATTAGAGATTTAATGTTTATTTTTTTATCAATTATAGGAATTATCGAAATAGTAAGAGCAGTTGTCTTGTATTTTATGAAAACTAAAAATGATAATGATGTTTTCATTGTAGTGCCAGTATATGGACATAATGACTCTGTAGAAATTTTACTTCGACATACAGCAGCACGAGTAAAATGGTTTGGAGGAACAAGAATAAATAAAGTACTGTGTTTAGATTGCAATACAGACAATGAAACAAAGACGATATGTAAAAAAATATGCGATGAATATAGTTTTATGGAGTTTAAAGAAAGCATAGAAATAAATTCTAGCAATTGAAAATTAAAGCATTTCAAGTAAAATTTTATTAAAAAATATTTTTTTATAAATAAGACTTTTATTATATGCTGAATTATGGTATAATATTAACAATTATAAATTTACTTGGGGTGCTTTTGTGAAAACTATATTTATTATTTTTATTTGCAAGTTTCTTAAGATTATAGGTGGTTTGTTTGGTCGTGGTAGTAGCTTACCTGGTCAAATAGCTTTAAAATTTGATAAAGATATATTAAAAAAAGTCAAATTACCTTTGCATATCGTAGCAGTAACTGGAAGTAATGGGAAAACATCAACTGTTGAAATGATTGCTCATATCTTAACTAATGGGAAAAAATCTATTGCATGGAACAAAGAAGGCTCTAATCAAATTGAAGGTGTTACCACATTAGTATTATCTAATTGTACGCTTACTGGAAAATTCAAAAAAGATATTTTAATAATTGAAGCAGACGAGCGATATGCAAAATATATTTTTAAATATTTTAGACCAACGCTTTATGTTATAACTAATTTATATCGTGACCAACTTACTAGAAATGGTCACCCACTATGGGTTTATAATGCAGTTAAAGAAAGTATATATCCAAATACAAAACTAATATTAAACGCTGACGACCCGTTAGTATCATTATTTGGAAAAAACCAAAAAAACAATATTTGGTTTGGCGTTGATGAGTATTCAGACTCCACCAAAATGTGTACAAGCGTATATAACGATGGTTTTTATTGCCCAGACTGCTACAATGAAATGGACTATGAATATTATCATTTTGCACATATAGGAAATTATAAATGTAACCGATGTGGACATAAAAAGAATGATACAATGTTTACTGTTACAAGTGTAGACCTTGACAAAGGTGAAATTTATATTAACAAGACAAATAAAATAACTTTAGCACTTAGCAGTTTATATAACGTATATAATATTTTAGCAGCATTCGCTGTTACATCAATTCTTGGAATAGATAGCGAAACTATAACTAATTCAATAAATAATTATGTGCTTAAAAATGGACGAGTTGTTAATTTTAAAATTAATAACCACAATGGTACATTACTTACATCTAAGCACGAAAACTCAGTATCTTATGACCAATCGATAACGTATGCAACAAATTCAAAAGAAGAATGTTCAGTCATCATAATAGTTGATGCAATAAGTAGAAAATACTTTACAAGTGAAACCTCGTGGTTATGGGATATAAACTTTGACAAACTTAGCTCAGAAAATGTAAAAAATATTATATTAAGTGGTAGCTATGCAAATGATTTAGCAGCAAGATTTACTTATACAGACATACCACAAGATAAGATAATAATCAATTGTAACATTGAAAAAACTATAGAGTATTTAGCTGAAAACGGTGACGAAAATCTATTTGTTATAACTTGTTTTTCAGATAAAGATAAATTTTTAAATAAAATAAACATTAAATAAAAAGGTAGGGTTATTTATGACAATCAAAATTTTACATCTATACAAACACTTAATGAATTTATATGGTGAATACACAAATGTAGCTGTATTAAAAGCTCATTTAATGGACCAAGGAGCAACAGTTGAATTAAATAGTTTTAAATCAATAGGAGAAGTCACAAATTTATCTGAATATGATTTTATTTATATTGGAGCAGGAAATGAAAGAAGCCAAAAAGTTGCTTTAGAAGATTTAATAACAAGAAAAAGCGAAATTCAAGAACTTGCAAAAAATGGAACAGTTATGTTATTTACAGGTAATGCTATAGAACTTTTAGGAAAAACTATAACTGACTGTGAAGGTAATGTGTTTGAAGCACTTGAGATTGCTAATTTTACTACTTTTGAGCAAAATGTTAAAAGAATACAAGGCGACTGTTATTGTAATGCTAAAATAATAGATATCCCAGTTGTAGGATATGTAAATAAAGCATCTAGCATAGAGGGAATAAAGGACCCATTATTTGAGATGATTTTAGGACATGGTAACAACGAGAAAACACAAGAAGAGGGTTATCATAAAAACAACGTATATGCAACTTATGTAACAGGTCCTATACTTGTAAAAAATCCTGAATTAATGAACTATTTTGTATCATTATTATGCACAAAACAAGACAGCAATTTTACATTAAAAGATGAAGTTTACCCATATGAAGTAGAAGCTTATAGAGTGACAGAAGAAAGACTACTTGCAAGAATTTCTGGAGAAGATGAAGAAGAAAGCGATTAAAACACGAAAGAAGATACTAAATAAATATGGATAATAAGTTATATGAAATTCATGGAGAAATTGAAGATATAATTTTTCGAAATGAAGAAAATGGATATACTGTTTTTTCGCTAGTTAGTGAAAACGACGACTTACTAACAGCGTTTGGAATACTGCCATTAATAAACAGTGGAGAAACAGTTAAACTCATCGGAAAATTTAAAAATCACCCATCATATGGTTCACAATTTGCAGTTGAAGTATGTCAGCGTACGCTACCGACAACCTCGACTGCTATCTTAAAGTATTTATCTTCTGGAGCAATAAAAGGAATAGGCCCAGTAATTGCTAGAAGATTAGTAGAAAAATTTAATGAAGATACATTGAGTGTTTTGGAAAATCAACCTGAATTAGTTTGTAAAGTTAAAGGTATAACTAAAGAGAAAGCAAACTCATTTAGTAACGAGATAAAAAAAATATTTGGTGTACGCGAACTTATAACCGAAATGCAAAAATATTCTATAACTGCTCAAGAATCTGTTAGAATTTGGAAAGTATTCGGAGAAAAAGCGTTATCAATTATCAAAGATAATCCATATATTTTATGCTCGTCAGATTTAGGGATTTCATTTTCTAAAGCTGACTTAGTTGCTGTGTCTAATGATATGCCAAAAAACAATGTTTTTCGTGTACAAGCAGGATTTTTACATATTTTAGAGCATAACAAAAGAAACGGACACACTTGTTTACCACAAGATAAGTTGCTTCTTGCGTGTGCTAAATTTTTAGATACAGATACAGATTACTTAAGTAGTATTTTAGAAGATATGGTAATAGACAATCAGCTTATAAGGGAAGTTTTTGAAGACAGACCATTTTTGTTTTTACCAGATATGCACAACTACGAAACTTACATATCAACAAGACTGTTTATGAGTTTACGTTTTCCATCAAATCAAATTTCTAACATTTATGAGCAAATATCAGAAATTGAGCAAACTCAAAATTTAGAATATGCAAGTCTTCAGAAAAAAGCTATTACAGAAGCGTTATCAAGTGGATTGCTTATATTAACAGGTGGGCCTGGTACAGGTAAAACAACTACACTAAATGCGATAATTAAAATACTTAAACAAAACGGAGAAAAAGTTTTCCTTGCTGCTCCAACTGGAAGAGCAGTACAAAGAATGAGCGAAGTTACAAACTGTGAAGCAAAAACGCTACATCGACTTTTAGAAGTAACATGGGACAAGTCAGATAAACCAATTTTCAAACGAAATGAACGCAATATGTTAGACTGCGATGCACTTATAATAGATGAGTTATCTATGGTAGATGCGCACCTATTTGATAGCGTAATGAGAGCATTACCTATGAGTTGCCGACTAATTTTAGTAGGCGATAGCGACCAACTACCATCTGTAGGAGCAGGAAACATTTTGCACGATTTAATAAATTCTAATATTATGCCTGTTGTAAAACTTACAGAAATTTTTAGACAATCAATGCAAAGTTTAATAGTAACAAATGCACATAGCATTGTTAAGGGTGAGATGCCAAACCTTACAACTAAAGATAATGATTTTTTCTTTATAAACAGAAACACCAAAGAACAGGTTATAGAAACAATAACTCAACTATGCACTACAAGAATTCCTAAATCGTATGGATATTCTGTACTAAATGATATTCAAGTGTTATCGCCAGCAAGAAAAGGCGTTTTAGGTTCTTTAGATATAAATAAAAATCTTCAAAATGCAATAAACCCACCATCAGCAAACAAAAGTGAAATAACTATAAATGGTCTGTTGCTTAGATTAGGCGATAAAGTTATGCAGATTAAAAACGACTACGATATACAGTGGACACGAAATAATGGAGAAATTGGTGAGGGTGTATTTAACGGAGATATAGGGATATTAACAGATATAAATAAATTATCAAAAAGACTTACAGTAACTTTTGATGATAAAACAGCACATTATGACTTTGACAGTGCTACTGACTTAGAACTAGCATATGCTACAACAGTACACAAAAGTCAAGGTAATGAATTCAACGCAGTAATAATACCTATGCACCAAGGTCCACCACAATTATACTATAGAAACTTATTATACACTGCTGTTACTCGAGCAAAAAAACTACTTATATTAGTAGGAGTTCAAAACACTGTATTTAAGATGGTTGAAAATAATAAAAAAACACTTAGATATTCAGGGCTTAAATTCTTCTTAACTGATATGGATAACATAATATAGGAGATTTTATGAAGATTTTAGATGTTTTATTTCCAAAACGCTGTCCTTATTGCGATAACTTAATGCAATATGACAACTTATACTGTTGCGATAATTGTAAATCTTTTTTTAGTATACATATGTATTCACACAATTTAAACAATTCACAATGTGTATCACCATTTTTGTACAAAGATGAGTATAAGCGTGCAATACTTAATTATAAGTTTTATAACAAAGCATATTTTGCTAAACCGTTTTCAAATGCGTTATTAAAAACTATAGATATTTCATATAAGGATATTCGCTTTGATGTTGTAACATGTGTTCCTCTATCAAAAGAAAGCATAAGAGAGCGACAATATAATCAGTCAGAACTTTTAGCTAGATTTATTTCTAAGAGAAAGAATACACCATATTCATCTTTATTAGTAAAAATAAAATCAAACTCACCTCAACACACTCTTTTAAGAAACGAAAGAGAACAAAATGTAGTAGGTGTGTACAGTGCTAAAGATAGTAAGAATATTTATAAAAATATTCTTTTAATAGATGACATCATAACTACTGGTTCAACTCTTAACGAATGTGTTAAGGTGCTTAAGCAAAAGTATAATTGTAATATTTACTGTGCCACATTAGCATTAGCTTAATTACACTTGTTCTACTTGTTTGCTATCATTACATTAGATAATAAGGCAAGTTTTTGACAAAAAATGATATTTAAAGTATAATTATTATGTTTGTGTAATATAATGTAAATTCAGTTTACATTAATAAATTATTTAAAAGAGAGGTTGATTTTTCTATGTCTGATACTACTTGGACGATTATTGCTTTTGGTTGCTATTTACTTGTAATGATTTTAATTGGATTATTCTACTACAAGAGAACTAAAAGTTCTGCAGACTACATACTTGGAGGAAGAAGTTTAAATGGTTGGACTGCTGCTTTATCTGCACAAGCATCTGATATGAGTGGTTGGCTATTAATGGGTTTACCTGGTGCGATTTATGTTGCTGGTACTGGCGAAATTTGGATTGCTGTAGGTCTATTAATCGGTACGGTACTTAACTGGTTCTTAGTTGCCTCAAGACTTCGTAAATACACAATTAAAGCTGGAAACTCTTTAACACTTCCATCTTTTTTCCAAAACAGATTTAGAGATAAATCTAATAAACTAAAAGTTATATCATCTATTTTTATTGCGATTTTCTTTTTAGTTTACACTGCTTCGGCTTTTAAATCTGGCGCACTTTTATTCCACAATGTTTTTAATATTGATTACACATTAGCTCTAGCTATAGGCGCTTTAGTAATTCTTGTCTATACTTTCTTAGGTGGGTTTATGGCTGTTTGTATTACAGACTTTATTCAAGGTTTACTTATGCTACTAGCTTTAATGTTAATACCGATTTTCGCTTACTTTATACTAGGCGAAGCTGATGGTGTTTATAACGCTCTAGCTGCTAATGGCGTTGCCGATGTTAACGGTTATCTTAATCCTATGCTTAGTAAAGATGGTCAACCTTTATCTATAGTTACTGTTATATCTAACTTAGGTTGGGCGTTAGGCTACTTTGGTATGCCTCATATCCTCGTAAGATTTATGGCTATAAAATCAACTTCAGAAGTTAAAAAAAGCAGAATAATTGCTATTTCGTGGGTAAGTATTTCTCTTGCTGCTTCTTGTTTAGTAGGTATTATCGGTAAAGCATATTTAGTTCCTACTTTAGAAGACGGACAGGCTGAAAACGTTTTTATCAATATGATAATCGATATGTTTAATAGTACATTAGCTCTTCCTTTTGTTGGAGGTCTTCTGCTTTGTGGAGTTCTAGCTGCTATTATGTCAACTGCTGACTCTCAACTTTTAGTAACTGCTTCTTCAATATCTGAAGATATTTACAAAGGTGCAATTAATAAAAAGGCTAAAGAAAAGAAAGTTTTATTAGTAAGTAGAATTACAGTTGCTGTTGTTGCAATACTTGCTTTCTTTATAGCACTTGATGAAAACAGTAATGTTATGAACCTTGTATCAAATGCTTGGGCTGGATTTGGTGCTACATTTGGACCAGTTATATTATTAGGCTTATTCTGGAAACGTTCAAATTTACAAGGTGCAGTATCTGCAATGTGCGTTGGTGGAGGAACTGTTATGATTTGGGATTACTTGCCAATTGTAAACATAGAGGGAACTTACACAACACTTGCAAATGCAACTGGGTTATATTCTTTAGTAATTGGGTTTGTGCTTGCTTTCATTACTATGATAACAGTTAGCTTATTAACAAAACCACCTACAAAAGAAATGTTAGAAGAGTTTGAGTTTGTTAAGTCCTCAGTAGATATAGATATTGAAAACGTATAAAAAATATCTATTACAAACACTTAACACTATCTAAATTTAACTTAAAAAAGTATTGCATATTTTAATAAAGTGTGTTAAAATAAGTAAGCGTTTGATATTTAATAATGAATATCGAATATTAGTTTTGACATTTTGTCAAATTATTTAAGCGGACAGTCCTCTGCATTATGTAAGAATGTCTGGATACTTAGGAGGAAATTATTAATGGATGCACTAAAATCAATTGCACAAGACTCAATGAAAAAAGAACTTCCACAATTTGGAATTGGCGACACTGTAAAAGTAAGCGTTAATATCCGTGAGGGAGAAAGAGAAAGAATTCAAATGTTCGAAGGAACAGTAATAGCTAAAAAAAGTAGTGGCGTAGCTGAAACTTTTACAGTTAGACGTGTTTCTTATGGTGTTGGAGTTGAGAGAGTATTCCCAATACACTCACCAAACGTAGTAGACGTTAAAGTAATAAGATACGGTAAAGTTCGTAGAAGTAAATTATACTACTTACGTGATAGAGTTGGTAAAGCAGCTAAAGTTAAAGAACAATTACGTTAATTCCAAACAATCTAAAAGGGACTTGTTAAGTCCCTTTTTTGCTATCCATTAATCTAATTAGAATTTGGAGGTGTATCTAGAGTATGAAAGATAAAGATAATAGGTATGATTTGAAATTTTTGTCTGATGAAGATGAAAATAATATAGAGGGAAAAAGCGGAGAAAACAGTAAAAAAAGTTTGACGGCAGTAGCAGTTAAAAACTTAACTAGAGAAGAGAAAAAGCAAAAAAAGATAGATGAAAAAGAAGCTAAAAGATTAGCAAAACAACAAGCAAGAGATGCTAAAATTCAAGAAAAAGAAAAAAGAGAGCAAGAAAGACTTGCAAAGATAGAAGCAGAGAAAAGAGAGCAAGAAAGACTTGCAAAAATAGAAGCAGAAAAAAGAGAGCAAGAAAGACTTGCAAAAATAGAAGCAGA
>CAYJGB010000008.1:0-85166 GCA_964369405.1 uncultured Eubacteriales bacterium | reverse complement strand
TCCTCTGTCTTTCGACAGCTTGACTATTCTATCATTCTTTTTGTCTTTTGTCAAGACTTTTATTTTAAAAATTTTATTTTATTTTCCTATTGACATTTATTAATTATTCTGATACAATATTAAAGCACTAGAAAATCCAGCTGTGGGCCATTAGCTCAGCTGGTTAGAGCAACCGGCTCATAACCGGTAGGTCCGGGGTTCGAGTCCCTGATGGCCCACCAGTCGATAATTCGACTAATAAAAACGCACTTCACTTTGTGAGGTGCGTTTTGTTTTGCATTCTAATTTTAAAGGCTCTTTGTCAAACTCAAATATTTGACAAAGAGCCTTTTAATATACATTTACTCTATTATTCCACCACCGACAACTATATCGTTATCATAAAATACTACTGATTGACCTTTTGTAATTGCTCTTTGATTTTCTTCAAATTCTACAACTACTCTATCCTCGGATATTGGGTGAATTTTAGCATTAGCTTCTTTTTGACTATATCTAGTCTTAGCTTTTACATTCATATCACCGTTTAATTTTTCTATCGCTATGTAATTTACATTATTAGCTGTAAGTCTTTTTGAAAACAAGTCTATACTTTCGCCTAGTTTTACAATATTACTTTCTTTTTCTTTATCAATTACAAAAATCGGGTGCTTATAACTTATACCTAAACCTTTTCTCTGTCCAATTGTATAGTGAATAATCCCTTTATGCTCACCTAAAACTGTGCCATCTTTATATACAAAGTTACCTTTTGGTGTTTTTATTCCCATTTGCTCTTCTAAAAACTTTGCATAATCACCGTCTTTTATAAAACAAATATCTTGACTATCTGGTTTTCTTGCATTAATCAAATTGCTTTTTTCTGCGATAATTCTAGCATCAGATTTTTTATATCCACCTAAAGGAAATATTATTTTAGACAACTCCAACTGACTAAGCATATAAAGTACATATGTTTGGTCTTTTGTGTTATCAAGGGCTTTTTTTAGAAGATACCTTTTGCTAACACTATCATATTCACTTTGAACATAATGTCCTGTAGCTATTTTATCTTTCCCCATTGATTGCGCTTGCTCAAGAAGCTTACCAAATTTTATGCTACCATTGCAAAATATGCATGGATTAGGAGTTTCCCCTTTTTCATAGCTTAATGCAAATTTTTTAATAACATTTTCTTTAAACTCATTAGTAAAGTCAAAAACATAATGCTCAATGCCTAATTTTTCACATACTTTCTTAGCATCTTTTACATCATCTAAAGAACTACAAGTACGTGTTAACTCATCTTGCAATGCATTGTTGTTATTAAATAGTTGCAAAGTTACGCCACAAGTGTTATATCCTTGCTCCATTAGCAAAACTGCACATACAGAACTATCTACCCCACCACTCATACCTACCATAACTTTTTCTGTCATAACTATATCCTTCACTTTCAGTTTACTTTTAACCTAATTCTATCATTTTATCAATACATTTAACTGCTTTTAATCGTGTATCCTCATCTAAGAAAATTTCTTCTCCTCCATCACCTTTAACACAGTTTAAAATATCTATTAAAGTTGTTATTTTCATATCAGGGCATAAAAGCTCTTTAGACAAAGGATAAAACTTTTTATCAGGACATTCAAATTGTAAATGTTGAGCAATCGCCATTTCTGTACCGATAATAAATTCTTTTTTATCAGATTTTTTAGCAAACTCAATAATACCAGAAGTTGAGCCAACATAATCTGCTAAATTTGAAACTGCTGGAACACATTCTGGATGAACTAAAAACAATGCGTTTGGATAAAGATTTTTCGCATTAATTGCGTCTTCTTTAGTAATATTTGCATGAATTGGGCAACCACCATCAAGAAGTTTAAAGTTTTTATCTGGCAACTTACTAGCAACAAATGCACCTAGATTACAGTCAGGAACAAATAATATATTTTTGTTTTCTATTTTATTACAAATTTCGACAGCAGAAGACGAAGTAACGCATACATCGCAAACAGTTTTAAGCTGAGTTGTTGTATTTATATAGGCAACTACTGTATAGTCGCTGTACTCTTCTTTAACTTTAGTTATATATTCTTTAGTCATTTGTTCAGCCATTGGACAAGAGGCTTCTTTATGCGACAATATAACTTTTTTATCTGGAGATAACATCTTAACAGTTTCAGCCATAAATCTAACACCACACATAACAACAGTAGATTGTGGCACAGTCTTTGCAATAACACTTAATGCATACGAATCGCCAGAAAAATCAGCAACTTCTAAAATATCGTGTGTTTGATAGCTGTGTGCTAAAATACAAATATCATTTTCTTTTTTAAGTTTTATAATTTCTTGTTGGATAGAACTAATCATAAAGCACCTCAAAATTTAAATTTATACTATATTAGTAGGGTTATCACACTTAATAATTTATAGTTAATTAAAAATTTTAATCTAATTAACATAAATGTGACAACCCTTAACTATTTCTATATATTAATCTTTCATTGTTTTAACTAATACTGCTTTTTGTGCATGAAGTCTATTTTCAGCTTCTCCAAAAATTTCTTCTGCGTGAGCTTCAAACACTTTAGCTGTAATTTCTTCTTCTCTATGAGCTGGTAAGCAATGTAGCACCATTGCATCTTTGTCTGCTTTAGACATTAACTCATCATTTATTTGATAACCTGTAAATGCTTTTGCACGTAATTTTGATTCGCTTTCTTGTCCCATAGACGCCCACACATCAGTAATAACAACATCTGCTTGAGTCGCTGCATCTAGTGGGTTTCTCAAAAGTTCGAAACAATCATAGTTTTTTGCAAACTCTAACACCTCTGGAGCAGGGTCATAACCCTCTGGACAAGCTACGCTTACTTTCATACCTGTTTTTAACGCTCCAACTACTAAAGAGTTCATCATATTGTTACCGTCGCCAATATAACACATTTTAAGCCCATCTAACTTACCTTTAAATTCTCTAATTGTCATTAAATCAGCTAGAACTTGACAAGGGTGGGCAAAATCTGTTAATCCATTTATTATTGGAATATTTCCATATTTTGCTAAGTCTTCAACTTCTTTTTGCTCAAAAGTTCTAATCATTATCCCGTCTAAATAACGTGATAACACTCTTGCTGTATCTTCAATAGGTTCTCCTCTGCCAATTTGCATATCGTTTGCTGATAAAAACAGAGGCATACCTCCTAATTGATACATACCAACTTCAAAAGAAACTCTAGTTCTAGTAGATGCTTTTTGAAATATCATCCCTAAAGTTTTACCTTGTAAGTGTTTATGGTCTATACCATGTTTAAGTTCATATTTTAATTGGTCAGCAAGATTTAAAATTTCTATAATTTCTTCGCCTGTAAGGTCTAAAAGTTTTAATAAATGTTTCATTATATATTCTCCTCTAATTGTGATTATTATATTACATTAAGTTTTTTTCCAATATTTCAAGTCCTTTGTCAATTTCTTCATAAGAAATATTTAAAGGTGGCAACATTCTAAGAAGTGTTTTTGCTGTTAAGATAAGAAGTCCACTTTCTGCACATTTAATTGCAATTTCTCTAGCATCTCCACTCTCTAAAACAATACCAATCATAAGCCCTATCCCTCTTACTTCTTTGATATTATTCATTTTAATAAGTTTATTTTTGATATACTCTGATTTTTTCAAAACATCTTCTAAAAACTCATCGGTAGAAACAGTATCTAAAATATAGTTTGCTCCAGCACAAGCAACAGGATTACCACCATAAGTAGTACCATGAGTAGTTAAAGATAAAACATCTTTAAGTTTATTATTACAAAGGCAAGCACCAATAGGCAGTCCACCACCTAACCCCTTAGCAGAAGTTAAAATATCTGGTGTGATATTGTAGTTTTCAAAGCAGAACAGTTTACCAGTTCTTGAAACTCCTGTTTGAACCTCATCTATAATCAAAAGAATATCTTTCTCTTTTAAATATTTTGAAAGGTTTTGCACAAAATCTTTTTCAAGAGGAATTACTCCACCCTCTCCTTGAATAAGCTCTATCATAACTGCACAAGTATTATTGTCAATTACATTTATTACACTTTGTAAGTCGTTTGCATTTGCATAAGAAAAACCATCTGTAAATGGAAAAAAGTAATTATGCATAACATCTTGACCAGTAGCTGAAAGTGTAGTAATTGTTCTACCATGAAAAGAATTTTTAAGTGTTATTATGTTAGTACGTTCTTTGTTGTAATTATCAAAGCTATATTTTCTAGCAAGTTTTATTGCACATTCGTTAGCTTCTGCACCTGAATTTGCAAAGAACACTTTAGACAAATTAGTTTTTTCACATAGTTTTTTAGCTAAATTAACTTGCTCACTATTGTAGTACAAATTAGATATGTGTTGTAATTTACTAAGCTGAGCAGAAACAGCATCAACATAACCTTTATCGCAAAATCCTAATGCATTAACGCCTATACCACTAGTAAAGTCTACATATTCTTTACCATTAATGTCTTTAGCAATAGATTTGCTACCACTTTCTATAGATACTGCAAATCTACCGTAAGTATTCATCATATAAAGTTGTTCATCATCTTTTATTTTATCAAAATCCATAATAATCCCCCTTTAGTAAAGCTAGATTTAAAAGTTATATCTCAATTCACATAACATATCAAAAAGTGTAATGATATGTATTTTATCAATCAGCATTAACTAGGTAACTTTAAATACTATAGATATACATATCATCTCTTTTTTTAAACCCCATAGACTTCCAAAATTTTTGACCTTTTTTATTATCTACAAAACTAAATAAATATATTTTACTTACTTCTATTTCTTCTAAATCTTTTATCGCTTGTTTCATCATTTTGCTTGCTATATTGTGTCTTCTATATTCTGGCAATACTGCTAGATGATGAACAAAACCTATCCGACTATCATGTCCTATTAATACTGCACCGACAATCTTATTATCTTTTATTGCAACTTTGCTTAAATTTTCGTTTCTTTCTAAATATCTAATTATATTTTTTTCTTTATCCTGTGGTGACAATGCTCTTTTTGTCGTTATCTTCCACATTTCGTATACTTCACTATAATCAGATTTTTTCATATCTCTTATAATCATCTAAAACACCCCAGAGTATATCAATAAAACATTGTGCCTACTCCATCATCAGAGAACATTTCTACTAATATAGAGTGTTCTATTCTTCCATCAATAATATGTGCTCTTTTAACACCTTGTCTTACAGCTTCTACACAACAATCAATTTTAGGTATCATACCACCACTGATTATACCTTCCCTTTTAAGACTAGGTACATCACTTACATTTACAACGGGAATTAATGTGTTTTCGTCATCTTTATCACGTAGTAACCCTTTTATATCTGTCATAAGTACCAATTTACACGCTTTTAATTTTGCTGCTATTTGTGCTGCTGCAATATCTGCATTTATATTGTATACTTCTCCGTTATAACCACCTGCTATTGTAGATATTATTGGAACGTATCCATTGTCAATGGAGTTTTCTATAACTTCTGTATTTACATAAGTTATTTCTCCAACAAAACCTAAGTCTTCTGCTGTTATTAATTTTTCTGCGTTTAGCATTTTACCGTCTAATCCACATAACCCAATAGCCTTGCCACCTTGCTTTTCTAACGACTGCACTAGCCCTTTGTTAACTTTACCTGCAAGCACCATTTGCACAATATCAATTGTTTCTTCGTCAGTTACTCTAAGACCATTAACAAATTCACTTACTTTACCAACTCTATCTAGCATTTGATTTATTTCAGGCCCACCACCGTGAACTAACACTACATTAACACCAACCAACTGTAATAAAACTATATCGCTCATAACAGCATTTTTTAAATTAGGTGTAATCATTGCATTACCACCATATTTTACTACAATAGTTTGACCTGAATATTTTTGTATATATGGTAGCGCCTTTATTAAAACAGATGCACGCATCTCGTTAGAAATTTTCATTATGTTAATGACCTCCGAATGATTTTAAGTTGATGATTATAATACAAACAAAAATTGCTATTACGTTCTATATTCTCCATTAATTCTAACATATTCATATGTTAAGTCGCAACCATAAGCTGTTGCATTACTTTCACCATCATTTAAATTTATATTTATTGTTATATTTCTTTGATTTAAGACCTCTTTAGCAAAATATTCACTAAACTCAACGCCATAACCATTTCTACAAACTATTATTTCGCCTTTAATAGTTGTAAACGTTACATCTATTTTATTTATATCTACATTTGCTTGACTATATCCTATTGCACATAACACTCTGCCCCAGTTAGCATCTGCACCAAACATTGCAGACTTTACTAAACTTGAACAGATAACAGACTTTGCAACTAGTTTTGCATCTGCTTTAGTCTTAGCATTTTTAACTTCTGCAATTAAAAGTTTAGTAGCACCTTCACCATCACCTGCTAAAAGTTTACATATTCTTACTAATATTTCATTTAATGCATTTGCAAATATTTTGTAGTTTTCATCTTTCTCTACAATTTCTTTATTACATGCTTTTCCAGAAGCCATAATTGCTAATGTGTCATTTGTAGATGTATCGCCATCTACACTTATCATATTAAAAGTATCATCTGCTACTTCAACTAGCACTTCTTTGAGCATTTGAGATGATATATTTGCATCAGTTGTTATAAAAGATAACATAGTAGCCATATTAATATGTATCATACCGCTACCTTTTGCAACAGCTCCAATAGTAACTGTTTTACCGTCTATTTCACAAGTTAAAGCAACTTCTTTTTTAACAGTATCTGTAGTCATTATAGCTTCTGCTACATCTGTACCATTCTCTTTAGAGAGAGAGTTTACAAGTGTATCCATATTGTTTTCTATAGGCTCTATCGGTAAAACTTGACCAATAACACCAGTTGAGGCTACAATAACATCTTCGTTTGAAATATTAAGTTTACTAGAAACTAAATCGCACATCATTTTAGCTTTTAATTCTCCATCTGCATTACAAGCATTAGCATTGCCACTGTTTGCAATTATTGCTTGTGCTTTACCATTAATCAGATGTTTTTTAGTAAGATTTACTGGAGCTGCTTTTACTAAGTTTTGCGTGAAAATAGCTGAACTATTACATAAAACATCACAGTATATTAAAGCTAAATCTTTTTTTGTTTTATTAGTAGATTTTATACTGCAACATAAAGCAGATGCTCTAAAACCTTTTGGAGAAGTAACTCCTCCACCTTGAATAAAATTGAAATTCATAAAAATTCTCCTATAAGTATTAAAATGATGGTGGGATAATCTCAAGTCCAGTTTTTTCATCTAAGCCACAAATGATATTCATATTTTGAATTGCTTGTCCTGCAGCACCTTTAACCATATTATCTATAGCAGATACAACTACTAATCTATTTGTTCTTTTATCTACATGGACTGATATATCACAGAAGTTAGAATATTTAACATTTTTAATATTAGCTACTTTATCTCCATCAAGAACTCTTACAAAATATTCATTTTTGTAAAATTTTTGATATAATTCTCTAACTTGTTCAACAGACATTTTACGATTTAAATTAGCATAACAAGTAGCTAAAATGCCTCTATTAACTGGTAGTAGATGAGGTACAAAGGTAATTGTATAATGTTGATAAGCTAAATTAAATAGAGTTTGTTCAATTTCTGGAGTATGTCTATGCTCTCCAATTTTATAAGCTGTAAAAGCTTCATTTAGTTCAGCAAAATGTGTCCCTTGAGAAAGACCTCTTCCAGCACCTGTAACACCACTTTTACAGTCTGCAATTACATTATCAGTTTTTATAATTCCATTTATAACAGCTGGTGCTAATGCAAGTGGTACTGCAGTAGAATAACAACCTGGATTAGCTATAATTTTTTTACCACTAATATTTTTTCTGAACAATTCAGGTAATGCATAAACAGAGTTTTTATGTGCGTCTTTATCTAGGTATTTACCACCATACCAATTTTTATAATCTTTTTCTTTTTCTAAACGGAAATCAGCGCCTAAATCAATAAATGTTTTTTCTTTGTCTAAGCACTCTTTTGCTAATTCTTGAGATAAGCCATGTGGTAGTGCTGCAAAAACTATATCACATTTTTCTATTACATCAGATTGCTTTTCGCATACTAAATCATTTAAATCAGTATACATTTCATATACTTCGCTTAATTTTTGACCCTCAAAAGTCACTGAGCTAATAGCAGCAATTTCTACATTTGGGTGACTTGATAATAATCTAACTAGTTCAACACCTGCATATCCTGTTGCACCAATTATACCTACTTTAACCATTTTAATTCATTCCTTTAACTTTAATAATAAAACTTATTCATTTACTTGTTTTCTAACAATTTCAATCTGTTTTATTGTACTACTTTGAGCAGGTCCTCCAAATACAGACCTGTCGTTTACACATGCTTCAAGAGAAATTGCATCATAAACACCATTATCAAAAATATCACATACGTTTTTATACTCTTCTATCGGTAGCGTTTCAAGCGTAAGCCCTTTATCTATACAAAGTGCTACTAGCTCTCCTGTTGCTTTATACGCATCTCTAAAAGGTAAGCCTTTTTTAACTAAGTAATCTGCACAATCAGTAGCATTAATAAAACCACTAGCAGCAGCATTTCTCATATTCTCTGGTAATACTTTCATTGTATCTATCATTGGTGTAAATGCTGTCATACACATTTTCACTGTGTCTACTGCATCAAATATAGCCTCTTTATCTTCTTGCATATCTTTATTATAAGCTAGCGCTATACCTTTCATAACTGTAAGTAATGTCATCAAGTCACCAAAAACTCTTCCTGATTTTCCACGTACTAACTCTGCTATATCTGGATTTTTCTTTTGTGGCATTATACTAGAACCTGTTGAAAAAGCATCATCAAGCTCTACGAATTTAAATTCCCATGAGCACCACATTATTATTTCTTCTGAAAACCTTGACAAATGCACCATTATTATTGATAACACGCTTGCAAGCTCCATACAATAATCTCTGTCTGAAACTCCATCTAAACTATTAGCTGTCACACTACTAAAACCTAACAACTTTGCTGTTATATCTCTATTTATTGGGTAAGTTGTACTTGCTAATGCTCCACTTCCAAGTGGCATAACATCCATTCTTTCTTTAGCATCTTTTATTCTGCTTAAATCTCTAACAAACATTTGAGCATATGCTAATAGATGATGTGCAAATGTAATCGGTTGTGCTCTTTGTAAGTGAGTGTATCCTGGCATTACAGTAGTTGTGTTTTCTTCTGCTTTATTACAAATCACTTCAATTAACTCTTTAAGTAAATTTTCTATATTTGTACTCTCTTCAATTAAGTACATTTTTATATCTAATGCTACTTGGTCGTTTCTACTTCTTGCTGTATGTAGTCGTTTTCCAGTATCGCCTAATCTTTTTGTTAATTCACCCTCAATAAACGAGTGTATATCTTCAGCTTCCATATCTATTGATAATTTACCATTATCAATATCTGCTAATATTTCAGATAGCCCTAGTTTTATTTTATCTGCTTCCGATTTATCTATTATGTTGCATTGTCCTAACATTTCTGCGTGTGCAATTGAGCCTTCTATATCTTGTCTATACATTCTTTGGTCAAATGGTATAGATGAGTTAAAGTCATTAGTAGTTTTACTAAGCTCTTTTTTAAAACGTCCTGTCCATAATTTCAAAACAAACACCTCTTTATTAAAATTATATTAGGGGTTTATTATAATAAACCCCTAATGATAAAACATAATATCATTTTTTAAGTAATTTTTGCTAAAAAATTAGCAAACCATTTTTTACACATAAAATATTCTAAATACATAAAAATCAAACTCTTGAAATTTTTACAAGTCTTAAAATTCAAGTACCTTTTCTTAGTTTTAAACGGAAAGACACCCTCATCTTTTAAGTTATTTAACACTTCTTTATATCTCTTCCTATCGTGAGTAAAAGTTTGTATTAATGCACCGATTCCTAAGCCAGAAACTTGATAATCAGTATTGTATAGTTTTTTTTCATCGTCTAAATAATTGTGTCTAAGTTTATTTATCTCAGAAGCACATATCACTGATGAATCTACACGTTTTCTAGTTACTTTTAATTCTCTATTAGTCATAGCAGAGCCAGCTCTTACTCTGTATACGTATAATGGTATTTCATCTAAAATTTTCACTTTCAGGTTAAGCTGTTTAATTTGAAAAGTAAAGAATACATCTTCACAATGCCATAATTTCGGATTGAACTTTATATTATTCTCTGTAAACACGCTACTTTTAACTATGTATGTAATACACGTTGTATCATTAATATTTTTATTATCAAACTGAGTTTGTAATGTATATTTTTCTTTTTTATATTTAGTTTCTTCACTAATCACAGTACTATAAAATCTAAGTCTATCATAATCATCTTTTTTAAATTCTTTATATATAAAATTCAAGCAATCAGAGAGTATAAAATCATCTGGATCTACAAACCACATATATTCACCTTTTGCTACTTCAATACCACTATTTCTAGCAGATGGTAACCCCCTATTTTCATGCTCGATCAATATTATATTAGAAACCTTTTTTTGATATTCTCGCACTATATTTATGGAATTATCGGGCGAGCCGTCTATAACACATATTATTTCATATTCGTCTTGTGGTATATCTTGGTCTAAAAGACTGTCTAAACATTGTCTTATAAATTTCTCTACATTATATATCGGTATTATCAAACTAAACTTTAACATTTTACCCTCACAATCAAATTATTTATATTTATGCAAATATTTTAAGAAAAGATGCAAACCAAGTAAATGAAAAATAAGCTTCTAAAGTTGCTAATAAATTATGCTTTATACTCATATCTTTTCTGTATTTAAAATTATACCAATTGGTTTTCATAGGTATAAGTCCTTTGTTTTTTAATTCATAAAATGTATATTTGTAACTTTTTCTTTGTTTAAAAAACGCAATAAACAAAGCCCCTTGACAAGCATTTGTTATTCTATTATTTATAGATTTAATTTTTTCTATATCATTTAAAAATTTTGATTTTTCATTTTTATATGCCTCTGCCAAAATAATTAATGAATTGATTTTTTTTAATGTGTTTGCATCAGTAATTTCATTTGTTATTGATTTTTCTCTTATTCTATAAACAAACATTACTTCATCTTTTAATAATATACTATTATACTTATTAAAGTCCAATTGAAACATAAAAAATGTATCTTCTTCAAAAATTAAATTTTCGTTGAAAGTCAATCCTGTTTTTTTATAAATCTCATTTTTCACTATAATCATAGTACATACATTATCTGAACTATTTTGATTATCATACTTTTTGCCTATAGTATACTCATCTTTTTTATACACAGTATTTTCATCAATTACAGTTCTATCAAATCTTAAAGTATCATAATTACTTGATTTTAATTTATTATATAAATACATCAAGCAATTTGTCACTATAAAATCATCTGGGTCTATAAACCACACATATTCACCTTTTGCTAATCTTATTCCATGGTTTCTTGCAGAACATACTCCACCATTCTCTTGCTCAACCAAAACTATATTAGAGTATTTTTCCTGATATTCTCTTACTATGTCTATAGAGTTATCTGGAGAACCATCAATCACACAAATAATCTCATATTCATTTAACGCAATATCTTGATTTAAAACACTATCTAAACATTGTGGTAAAAATTCTTCTACATTATATATAGGTATTATCAAGCTGAATTTCAAATTATATCTCTCCTATTATTTTAACACCTTTAAAAATCCGTATATTTAACTGTGTAGCATTTTAACAAAATTTTGAAATTATTGTAGCAAACCAATTTTTGCATATAAAATATTCAAAAATTTCTAATAAATATTGTTTTTGTGTTTTACACTTCTTTAAATGTAATTTTCTTTTTAATTTATAAGGATATAATCCCATTTGTTTCGCTTTATTTAAAATGTTTTTAAAATTAGTTCTATCATAATAAAAGGTACTTATCAACGCATTTGTACAATGTGAAAACACTTGATAATCAACATCAAAAAAAGAATTGTTGTTTATTTTATAACTATCTTGAATTTTGTTAATTTCATATGAGAATACCAATAAGCAATTTATTTTTTCTCTAATCATTTTAAAGTCTTTGTTATTGGCAACTGAATTATATCTTGTTCTATAAGCATATAAAACTAAATTTTCAAGTTGTTTAGTTTTTAACTCTAGTTGATTAATTTGAAATCTTAATAATATATCTTCACAGTAAATCATTGAAGTATTAAATTTTAAATTATTTATATCATATATAGTTTTTTTACATATCATTTGCCACGGATAAGCTAAATGGTATTGTACATTAGAAAAATTTATATTTAGCTTATATTTTTCTGCATTATATTTTTCATTTTCATCAATTGTTGTATAACTAAAATCAACATAATCATAATTATTTTCTTTTAATTCACTATATAAAAATTTCAAACAATTTGACACTATAAAATCATCTGGATCTATAAACCATAAATACTCACCTTTTGATAACTCTATACCATTGTTTCTAGCAGTTGAAACTCCACTATTCTTTTGTTCAAACAAAACTATATTAGAATATTTTTCTTGATACTCTTTAACTATATTTGTACAATTGTCTGGAGAACCATCAATTATACAAATAATTTCATATTCCTCAAGTGGTATATCTTGGTCTAAAATGCTATCTAAACATTGTGGTAAAAACTTCTCTACATTATATATTGGTACTATTAAACTAAATTTCACCTTGTTTATCTCCTATTAACCAAACACTTTTAAAAATCTCACAAACCAGTTTTTATACATTAAAAATTCTAAAACAGCAAACATATATTGCTTTATTTTTTTACATTGTTTTATATTTAATTTTTTTTTATATCTAAAAGGCAAGAGTTTCAATGATGTCATTTTTTGAATCACTGTTTTATAATCTTTTCTGTTATGAATAAATGTATCAATTAACAATCCTACGCATAAACTTTGAACTTTATAATTTATATAGTTCAACATCTTTTTGTTATTAATATAAAGTGTTCTATTGCTTTCAATCTCACTAGCACAAATTAAAATTGCATTAGCTTTTATTTTTTGATCTTCTATGTTTCTACTAGTCATACTAGAATTTTTTCTTCGCCTATATATATATATCACAACATTATGAAGTGTTTTTATTTTTAAATCCAAAGCTGTCAAATAAAAATAATACAACACATCTTCTTTTCTTAATAACAACGGATTAAAATTCAAATCATTGTCACTATATACTTGTTTTTTAATGATACTTATTGTACAAACATCACTTACTTTTGCCTTGTTATCAAATGCTGTTTGTAATGTATAATTAAGTTTATTATATTCCATTGTTTCTTCAATTCTGGTCCAATTAAATTTTATCATATCATAGTCGTCTTTTTTAATTTCATCATATAAATATTTCAAACAATTTGACACTATAAAATCATCTGGATCTATAAACCATAAATACTCACCTTTTGATAACTCTATACCATTGTTTCTAGCAGTTGAAACTCCACTATTCTTTTGTTCAAACAAAACTATATTAGAATATTTTTCTTGATACTCTTTAACTATATTTGTACAATTGTCTGGAGAACCATCAATTATACAAATAATTTCATATTCCTCAAGTGGTATATCTTGGTCTAAAATGCTATCTAAACATTGTGGTAAAAACTTCTCTACATTATATATTGGTACTATTAAACTAAATTTCAGCATATAGACACCTTTTTTATTTTATTAATCCTTTTTTTGCTCTTACTTTTAAAGGCAATCCAAATAAGTTAATAAATCCTGCTGAATCGTTTTGGTCATATACTTCATCTTCGTCAAATGTTGCTATTTCTTCATCATATAGTGAATATGGAGATGTAACTCCTGCATCCATTACATTACCTTTATATAATTTTAACTTAACTTCACCTGTCACATACTCTTGTGTGCTGTCAACAAAGGCACTTATTGCTTCTCTTAGTGGTGTATACCATTGTCCGTAATATACTAATTGTGCAAAACGATTAGCTACTACTTCTTTATATTGTATTGTATCTCTATCTAAACATAATTCTTCTAGTTTGTCGTGTGCTGCATATAATATTGTTCCACCTGGTGTTTCGTATACTCCACGTGCTTTCATTCCTACTAAACGGTTTTCTATCATATCTACTATGCCTACACCGTTTCTGCCACCAATCTCATTCAATGTTTTTACAATGCTTACTGCATCCATTTTTTCACCGTTTACTGCTGTTGGTATTCCTTTTTCAAAAGACACTGTTACATACTCTGCTTTGTCTGGAGCTTGCATTGGACTTACTCCTAATTCTAAGAAATTAGGGTCATCATAAAATGGCTCGCCTGATGGGTCTTCAAGGTCTAAACCTTCATGTGATAAATGCCATACATTTTTATCTTTTGAATAGTTTGTTTCTCTATTTATTTTTAAAGGTACTCCTTTAGCTTCTGCATACGCTATTTCGTCTTCTCTTGATTTTAACTCCCATGTTCTCCATGGTGCAATTATAGTCATATCTGGAGCATATGCTTTTATTGCTAATTCAAAACGAACTTGGTCATTACCTTTACCTGTGCAACCATGACAAATAGCATCTGCACCTTCTTCAAGTGCAATTTCAACTATTCTTTTAGCTATTACTGGTCTAGCAAATGCTGTTCCTAGTAGATATTTTTTCTCATACACTGCACCAGCTTTTAGTGTTGGCCACACATACTCTTCTATAAACTCTTTGTTTAAATCTTCAATATATAATTTTGATGCACCTGTTTTAAGTGCTTTTTCTTCTAATCCGTCAAGCTCTGTACCTTGACCTACGTCACCACTTACAGCAATAACTTCACAATTATCATAATTTTCTTTTAACCAAGGTATTATTATTGATGTATCAAGACCACCTGAATAAGCTAAAACTACTTTTTTAATTTTCTTTTCCATTGTAAGCACCTCTATAATATAAATTTTAAATTATCTATCTCATATTATACACCTCTTATGCAAAAAATCAAGGGTTTTATGCATAAATATACAAAATATGAATTTTTTGTATAAGTGAATATCTTTAAAAGTTAATAAGAATGTATTTTTAACTATTCTGTATATTTTGGGTTGTGTAGATATAATTTTTGATGAATTTTTTCTTGTTCAATCACTAAATCCCCCGTCTTTACATTAAATCAAAATGAATATTATTCATTAAAACTTGTATATTATTCACTTTAATGATATAATTTTCTTATATTCATTTATTAATTCATATAATATAAGTAAATAAATTAAAAGGAGTTTTATATATGAAAAATTTTAAAGAGATAAACTGTAACGAAATCAAGGAAAGCGCTTTTGATTTAATTAGCAAAGATTGGATGCTTATTACTGCTGGAAATGAAGAAAAACACAACACAATGACTGCTAGTTGGGGTGGTTTAGGCTTTATGTGGAACAAAAATGTTGCTTTCACATTTGTTAGGCCACAAAGATACACTTTAGAATTTATTGATAAAAATGATTATTTTACTTTGTCTTTCTTTAACGATGATATGAGAGATGCTCTAAAATTTTGTGGAACAAAATCTGGAAAAGATTTTGATAAGGATAAAGAAACTGGTTTAATCCCTGTTTTTGACGAAAACGCACCATACTACGAACAAGCAAAACTTGTTTTAGTTTGCAAAAAATTATATAAACAAGATTTTAATTCTGACTCTTTTATTGAAAAAGAATTAGATGAGAAAAATTATCCTAATAAAGATTATCATAAAATGTTTGTTTCAGAAATAGTAAAAGTGCTAGTAAGCGAATAACAGGTGATAAATGATGTCTAAAACAGTTTTAATTACAGGTGCTTCTAAAGGGATAGGCGCATCTACTGCAATATATTTTGCAAAAAAAGGATACAATGTTGCAATTAACTACTTTAAAAGTGAAAACAACGCCTTAGAAGTTAAGGAAACTATTATATCTAACGGAGGCACTGCTCAAATCTATAAAGCAGACGTAAGTAAAAGTTATGAGGTAAGCTTACTAATTGAAAACGTTATTGCTGATTTTGGTTTTATAGATGTTTTAGTAAACAACGCTGGAGTAAGCCAACAAAAATTATTTACTCAAACTACTGACGATGAATGGTTTAACCTTTTAAACACAAATTTGAGTTCTATGTTTTTTACAAGTAGAAAAGTTCTGGAATATATGATAAGAGAGCATAGAGGTAATATTATAAACATTTCGTCAATTTGGGGACTAAGTGGTGCTAGTATGGAAGTGTGTTATAGCACTACAAAAGGTGGTGTAATAGCACTTACAAAAGCACTATCAAAAGAAGTCGCACCTAGCGGTATACGAGTAAATTGTATAGCACCTGGAGTTATTAACACTGATATGTGTGCAAATTTGGGAGAAGATACAATAAATGTACTAATAGAAGAAACTCCGCTTAATTGTCTAGGACAGCCGTTAGACATAGCAAAAGCAATATATTTTTTAGCAAGTGATAATTCAAAATTTATAACTGGTCAAACGCTTACAGTAGATGGAGGTTTTCTGTAAGCCCAGTTCTTAGGGTCCGCCTGCACTGCAAAACTACGTTTTGCAGTGAAAAAGCCACCACAATCCTTGAAATCAAATAGGAGCGTGGTGGCTTTTTTGTGTGCATAGCACACACAGGCGGACCCTAAGAACTAGGCTTACATAGTAGGCTCTACAAAGGGAATACCAAAATACTCAGTTATAGAAAGTGATAAATTTCTTGCTATATTTTCAATATTTTCACGTATCCATTGTGCGTCTTCCACATTATCATGATATGCAGTTTCAATAAGAATAGCAGGAGCTTTAGTACTTCTAAGCTCAGCAAAAGAAGTATTTGGCACTGTTTTTACTAAATTAGGGTCAGGATATATAGCTTTATAGTTATCAGCAACAATAGAAGCAAGCTCAAACCCTTTTTTACTACCATCATAATAATATACATCAGCACCTCTAGTCATACCAGCACGACTTTCAGGGCTAGCATTAGAATGAATAGAAAAATGAATATCGAAATCACCTAAATTCGATTGAGCAATAGCAGCACTTAAAGGCTCATTTGGGTCATTTCTAACAACCTTAATACCACTAGCAAGCAAATAAGGTACCATTTCATCAGCAATCAAATTCATATAATATTCTTCGTTTCCACCATCAACATAAGGATTTGCTTGTTGAGTAGACGGGCTTAAAAAAACAGAAGGCATAAAATCAACTCCTAAATTGTATTTATTAAAGATATGAAAAAGCAAAATAAAATATACATATAAATTAGATACAAAGAAAAAACAAAAACAAAGGATAAATTTGTAAAATCCGATAAACATTGAATTTTTATAAAAAATATTTAAAATACATCTTTACAAAGTGTGATTTATATGTTAATATGATAAAGAAATGAGAATGATTATTGTTTTTTAGGAGTTAATTATGAAAAAACAAAATTTTAGTAGAAAAAGAGAAGCTATCTATAACACCTTATCTTCTACAAAAAGCCACCCTACAGCAGAGTGGGTTTATAATAAATTAAATTCTGAATATCCTGATATAAGCCTTGCTACTGTTTACAGAAATATATCTTTGTTTAAAGAACAAGGTTTAGTAGTTTCAGTAGGCAATGTTAATGGTCAAGAACGTTTTGATGCTAATGTTAACCCACATTCACACTTTGTATGCAATACTTGTGGTGCTGTAATAGATATTATGAAAGTAGATACTAATAAATCAATCGATATTTCAGTAGCAAATAAATATAATTTTACAGTTACACATCATAATTTAACGTTTTATGGAGAATGTAATATATGTAAAGAATTAAAATCTTAGTAAATAAAAGGGATTTACCTTTTTATTATAAAAAATAATTTAAAATATGGAGGAAATCAAAATGCAAAAATATGTATGTTTAATATGTGGACACGTTCATGAAGGGAACCAACCACCAGAGGCCTGTCCAATATGCAAAGCACCAGCAGAAAAATTCAGCTTAATGACAGAAGAACAATCATTTGCAACAGTACACGAAGTAGGTATTGCAAAAGGTGTAGACCCTGAAATATATCAAGGTTTAAAAGATAATTTCACAGGTGAATGTGCAGAAGTAGGAATGTATTTAGCAATGGCAAGAGTAGCAGATAGAGAAGGATACCCAGAAATATCAGCAGCATTCACAAAGTATGCATTTGAAGAAGCAGAACACGCAGCAAAATTTGCTGAACTTTTAGGTGAAGTATTAACAGACAGCACAAAAGAAAACTTAAAATTAAGAGTAGCAGCAGAAACAGGAGCATGTGCAGGTAAATTTGAAATAGCAAAAATGGCAAAACAACAAAACCTAGACGCTATTCACGATACAGTGCATGAGATGGCAAAAGATGAAGCAAGACACGGTGCAGGTTTTGCAGGATTATTACAAAGATATTTTGGCGAATAATTAGAAATAAATTTATAAAAATTAACAACATCACTTTAATTAGTGGTGTTGTTTTAATTTGTTAAAAGTTTAATATTACATTTATAATCAATCTGTGATATAATCAAAGTAAATATTAAGTAGGAGTTTTATTATATGAAGAAATTTTCTAGAATATATATAGAAATCACCAATGTATGTAATTTAAAATGCAGTTTTTGCATAGGCAATACACGTCAACCACGTTTTATGACAATTGACGAGTTTACAAGAATAGTACAGAAAATAAAACCTTACACCGACTATATATATCTACATATTTTAGGAGAGCCCCTATTACATAAAGATTTAAAAGAATTTTTACTAGTTGCAATCAACTACAACTTAAGAGTTAATATAACTACTAATGGAACACTATTAAAACAAAACCAAGAAACACTGTTAGAAAGCAAGTCGCTCAGGAAAGTAAGTATATCTTTACATAGTTTAGAAACAAATGATATGAATATAATATACACCTACATAAAAGATATAACAACCTTTGTAAATATTGCAACTAAACGCAACATAATTTGCGAGGTGAGATTATGGAATTTAGGAGTAGATAATAACAATATAAATTTATTTAAAATGTTGTGTAGAGAATTAAATGTTGATGAAACGACTGCAAAAGACATAGAGCAGGATATAAATATAAAAGGGAGTGCAACAATCAAACGAAACTTATATTTAGGTAAAGAAGAACGATTTGAATGGCCAAGTTTAGAAAACAGTAAAAGCGATGAAAACAACGTGTTTTGTTATGGGTTAAGAAACCAACTAGGAATATTATGTGACGGAGTAGTTGTGCCTTGTTGTTTAGATAGTAAAGGAGATATAAATTTAGGTAATATCTATAAAGATACCCTAGATGACATATTAAGTAGCCAAAAGTCAATATCCATATATGAAGGTTTTTCAAACAGATTAGCAACACAAGAACTCTGTAAAAAATGTGGTTATGCGAAAAGATTTAAATAAAAGGAGGAAAAGTAATGATAAGAGTGTTAATGATATGTCATGGTAATATATGTAGAAGTACAATGGCAGAGTTTGTATTAAAGGACATCGTAAAAAAGAGAGGTTTATCAGAGAAGTTTATAATCAACTCAGCCGGCACAAGCACAGAGGAGTTAGGTAATGATACGCACTATGGAACAAAAGCTAAATTAAAAGAAGAAAACGTTGAATTTACAAAGAGAAGAGCTGTACAAGTTAAAAAATCAGACTATGATAAATATGATTATTTAATATGTATGGATAGAAACAATATAAAAAATTTAGAAAAAATAATTAAAAGAGATACTGATAACAAAGTACATCTTCTATTAGATTTCACAAATAGCACTGGAAATATAGCTGACCCATGGTATACACATAATTTTGATGAAACTTATTATGATGTAGAAAAAGGCTGTCTTAGTTTTTTAGAACATTTAACAGATAGTGGAGTTATCTGATTTTTGTTAAGGATAAGACCTTGAGGTAAACCCTTAACCACCACAATTTTTTAAAGAAATTGAGTAAAACTTTTGTGTTAACAATAAATTCAAACAAAGCAACAGGGCTTTTGCAAATGTGAGATAACATTTGCAAAAGCCCTATTAAAATTATTTTATCGTTTTCTATTTACCACTGTCAATTTTTGTTCTATTTGATTTATAATTAGAATTCACTTGACCATCATATATATTAAAAGTATTCTTACCATTTTCCTTAGACGTATACAATGCTAAGTCTGCTTTTTTATATAACTTTTCAAAAGACTCACCATGTTGTGGATAAATCGCAATACCTACACTAGCCGATATAGTTACTACTTTGCCATCTACATTATATGTTACATTAAACTCTTCACATATCTTATTAGCTTTTGCCACTACTATATCATTGTTAGGAATATTTTTCATAAATGCAAAATATTCATCTCCGCCAATCCTACCAATAATATCTTCATTTCTAAACATTTTCTCTAATTTATTAGCAAGCTCAACTATTACTTTATCTCCATACTGATGACCAAATATGTCATTAATCTCTTTAAAATTATCAACATCTATAATCAATAACGCATGTTTATCTTTTTCTTTATCTGCACTTTCAACAATCATTTTAATTAGTTTTTCAGTAGTACCCTTGTTATATATATTCGTTAAAGAGTCTAGCTCTGATTGTTTTTTAAGTTCAATACTTTCTATCATAATATCTTCAATATCCTCTAAAAATCCTAATGCTTTTCCTGTATAATTTCCTTTTTCATTATTAATAGGTACAACATTCAAAGCACACCAAACATAATCATCATTATCATGATGTATTCTTATTCTCATATCAGATATAGTTTTTCCTTTTTTAACCTCATCAAAGTTTTGTTTAACAAGACTAATATCGTCTTTATAAATAAATCCACTATTTAAGTCTTTGGACCATATTCCAGAAAAATAATTTTTATTCAACAAATTTTCGTAATTACCTCTAATAGTAAAAGTATCATTATTAAAATCCCATTCTACAATAAATTTATTAATTTGTTCAGAAACAAATCTAAAGTTTCTTTCATACTCAAAAGATTTTCTGTTAAATTTCTTTTGAGATCTAACCACCAATACTAGATGAATAATAAAAACAAGTGCAAAACTAGAACATAACCAAACCGCATTAAAAATATGGTATGTAATCGTTTCGTTAACATCATTTTCTAACACTACATTATACATAGTCCAGGCATTAATATTTATCGGATTATAATAAGCATATCTATTCTCGTTATTTGAATAGTACTTAGTAACTCCATCATTTCTAGCTTTGAAATCTTCCATCACTGATTTAGCATCATACCCTGCGTCAAATTTTACTTGACTTAGTCCTTCTTCAAAAGGTACATCCATATGTAGCATAGCATTAGAATTGCTTAACGCAACATAATTCCCATTAGAATCAATAATATGATAATAACCGTCCATAGTATATAATAAATCATTGAATATAATCGAAAGACTATCTACAGATAAAATCCCGACTAAATAAGCCAACAATTCTTCTTGCTCATTAATAATAGGCACATTAATAGACACTACATTGCCAATTTCTTCACTATCAAAATACACATCAGTAATAAAAACTTTATTAGTGTTCATTTTCTCGGAAAAATCGTAATCAGCTCTAGTAAAATTTATTCCGTCAGCAACATAAGAATCCCCATTAGGTAAGACCGCTGCCAATTTATCGAAATTTTCTAAAACAACAAGTTCATTAAATTTATTTTCGAAGTAATCAAAATCAATCGGCATATCAGCAAAGTTATTAGCTGTTACCGATAAAATATTAATATACTTGTTAAAATCAAACTCCACCATACTAGAATTATTATGTGTAATAGTTTTTAACGAATCTACTACTTCATCAGATTCATAATCGCTAGTTCTAGTAATGTATATGTAACCCATGATAGAAATCCAAACAAAAGAAAGCACTACTACTAAAACAAGTGATTTTTTCACTAGTACATTTCTAGAATTAGACAATTGTCCCACTTAGATTACACCCCCATCTCTTATACACCTATACCCATTTATTGATATTATAACATATAGCAACAAGAAAAATCCATAAAATTCTATACATTTTAATATATTTGTTCAAATTTTATAATATCAAAATCATAAATTTTTCCTATTTATCATTATGTACCAAAACAATTGCCTCTATTAACGATTGAATCTGTTAAAAGAGGCAATAACACTATATATTATATTGTTATTTCTCCAGTAACATCTAATAACAACGCTTTCATTTTTTCCGCTTCTCTAAGAGCTGCTTTTGCATAATCAGTAGGCTGACACTTTTCAGCAAGCCATGCACACATAATACCTCTTGAAGAATTTACTATTGCACCTAGTCCATTTTTATCAAACGCACCTGCTATATCTTGTGCAGTACCACCTTGAGCGCCATATCCGGGCACTAAGAAAAATGTATTTTTAAGTTCTTCTCTCAATTCTTTTAATTGCTGAGGGTAAGTAGCACCTACTACAGCGCCTACGCCACTGTAACCATATTTACCAGTTATGTTTTTTCCCCAACCTTCACACATTTTACCCATGTGTAAATATATAGTTTCTCCACCATCTAGTGATTGATTTTGAAGTTCTCCAGAACTTGGATTTGATGTTTTTGCAAGTACAAATATTGCTCCATCTTTTTTATTACATATATCTACTAAAGGCAATATACCATCTGAACCTAAATATCCGTTTACAGTTAATGCATCAGCTCCAAAAGCAGTTGCAATTTCTCCATCAATATCAGTATCTCCTAAATGAGCAATCGCATATGCCTCCATAGTAGTTCCAATATCGTTTCTTTTGCCATCAGTAATTACAAACATACCTTTTTGCTTAGCATACTCAATAGTTTTAGCTAGAGTTTTAACACCTTGCCAACCATACATCTCATAGTAAGCTGCTTGTGGCTTTACAGCTGGAACTATTTCACATAATTCATCTATTAACCCTTTGTTGTACTGCCATATAGCTTCTGCAGCACCCTCAAAAGTTTTACCAAATTGCTCATATGCTTTATCTTTAATGAAATCTGGTATAAATGAAAGTTTAGGGTCTAATCCTGCTACTGTAGGGTTTTGAGTTCTTACTATTCCCTCTATTAATCTATCCATTGACATTTTAAATTCCTCCGTTTTAATTATATTCAATTATATTTATTTAAGTAACATCATTATACACAATGTCACCATTTAATATTGTAGTTTTAACTTTACTAGTTAATGTTAGGCCTTTAAACGGTGTGTTTTTAGATTTCCCATTTAATTTGTTTTCATCAACTATATACTCTTTATTCAAATCAATCAAAACAATATCAGCATACTTTGAAACATCAAGAACACCTGCCTCAATATTTAATATTTTTGCTGGATTATACGACATTTTTTCAACTAATTGTTTAAGAGTTAATTTTCCTGTTTTAACTAGTGCTGTATATGATGCACTAAAAGAAGTTTCCATACCAATTGCACCATTTGGAGCTTTTACAAAATTACTTTTTTGCTCAACTGTATGAGGTGCATGGTCTGTAGCTATTGCATCAAGTGTACCATCAATTAAACCCTCAATTATTGCTTGCTTATCCTCATGAGTTCTAAGAGGTGGATTCATTCTATAGTCAGCATCTTTTTTAAGTAGTTCTTCTTCTGTAAGTGTAAAATAATGAGGTGCTGTTTCTGCTGTTACTTTAACTCCACGTTTTTTAGCACTTCTAATTATTTCAACAGATGTTTTAGTGCTAACATGGCAAATATGCACAGGAACATCATACAACTCTGCTAACATTATTTCTCGAGCAGTTCCAACATCTTCTGCACTAGACGGTATACCACTAACGCCTAATTTCTCAGAAATTTTACCTTTATTGATAATCCCATCTTTTGCTAAGTCTAAATCTTCACAATGAGCTGTTACACTCATATTTAATTCATTAGCAATTTTTAATGCCCTTGCTAAATATTTTATATTTTCAACTGGTCTGCCGTCATCTGTTAATGCAATTGCCCCTGCTTTATTCAACTGCTCTATATCTGTTAAAGTTTCACTTTTTAGCCCTTTTGTAATTGCGCAAGAAATATACACTTTTGCTGTTGCATTTTCTGCTTTTTTCTTAATATATTCTATCGTTTCTACGTTATCTATAGTTGGATTTGTATTTGGCATTGCTAGTATACTTGTAACGCCTCCAGCACTTGCACTTTTGCAACCTGTTATTATATCTTCTTTTTCTGTTTGTCCTGGGTCTCTTAAATGCACATGCATATCTACTAAACCAGGTATTGCTACTAATCCACTTGCATCTATTATATTATCTGCACATATATCTCTAGTAGTAATTTCTTTTATTTTTTTATCCTCTATTAATATATTAGCAACTTCATCTCTATTTGTAAAAAAATCTATTATCCTTGCGTTTTTTATAAGCAAAGTACTCATTTTTATTACCTCCGTTTATCTGTATTTATCCCAATAATCATCTTTTTCAAACTCTTGCACTATAACATCTTGCCCTACAAATTCTCTTTCAACTTTCCTATTAGTATCTTTTATTTCCTCTACATTTTTAGAACTACTTTCTATATCTACAAAATCTTCTTTTATATCTTCATCAAAATCTTCATTATTACTATTTGTCAAAACAACACTATCTTTTTCTTCTTCCATTTTTCTCTTTATTCGTTTACTTTCTTTTGTAACTCTTATTTTATCTGCCGGTACTTCTATTTCTAATCTTATAGCTTTAGCACGTTTTTTTCCAGATGAAGAATAATTTGCATCATACACATCACTTTTGCGACTAGACTGACTAGAAACTTCATCATAAAAGTCATCTATGAACGTGTTTTGAGTATCATCTACATCACTACTAGAGTTAACTTGTACATTAATAGCATTTCTTCTATTTGTTTTAGCATATACTATTACTCCTAGTATAATAGCAAGAATTGCTACAGATACAACTAAATTTATCACAATAGATGCTACATTAATATTATTACCAGTTTGAGTATTATCAATCGCAGTAGTTGCTTCTTGAGTGTCAGTTATAGGTGTTGGAGTTGTATATTCGGTTGAAGTTAACACATCATTAAAAACAGTCATTTCCTCTTGAGTAACCTCATCGCCTTGAGATAAGATTTTTAATGTAAACTCTTCTCCGTTTTGAAGAGTAGATGCATTTACAACGTATGTAGTAGTACCATTTTCATCTTGAGTGCTTGACTTATACATATAGTAATCAATATCCCCTATTTGAGAAGTTGTTAATTCAGTATTAGAAGTGTTTTCTAAAATTTTATCATTCAAATAAGAATCATCAGATTTATCTGACTTTACCATCTGAAGTTCAAGAGTGTACGAAAAATCAAAAGCCGTAGCAATTAAATATATATTATTATCGTTCATATATTTTTGAGCATCTTCATAACTCATAACTTCGTGAAAAACATCATCAGTGCTTTTGTTTTCTCTAGTTATAGTGTTTACATTTTCTGGAAGAGTTAAAGAAATGCCAATATCTTTCAAACTATAAGTAACAGATATTGCAAAAACATTTATAGAAGACAAGAGCATAACAGCTATAACAACAAATAAAGTTTTAACAATAAAAACTTTTTTAGATAAATAATTCATAATAAAGTTCTCCTAAAAAAATATATTAGTAATTTCAGCTAACTAAATTATACCATAAAGCAAAAAAAAAAACAAGGATATAAAGCACATGACAAAAGTAAAGTTGTACAAAAAAGAATGTACTACTATAAAAAAAGTCGAATTAACTCATAAAAAAGAAAAAGAGAAGAAAAATAGCTTGACAATCAAGTTAGTATTTGCTAACATATAATGTATAATTAGTTAAATCTAACCTGTATAATTATGCTTTAATTTAATTAAATTATTTTATTTTAGGAGGGCTGAAAATGACTTTAGCTCAAGGCAAAGTAGGCAATGAGTACACGATAATTGACATTGATACTGATGATGAAGAGTTAAAAAGTTTTTTATTCACATTAGGTTGTTACAAAGGAGAAACTATAGTAATTGTATCTACTATAGGTAGCAGCTACACTTTAGCAATAAAGGATGGACGTTATAACGTGGATAAAAATTTAGCACAGGCAATTCTAGTAAAATAGAAGTAATAAAAACACAAAAACTTAATATACTTTAATAAGTAGTTGAGTTTTTTTGAAAGTACAGGTTAGTCAATACTAATAAGAATGAATTAAATAAATTTAGGAGGTTTTAAAATGAGAATAGCCTTAGCGGGAAATCCAAACAGTGGTAAAACCACCCTGTATAACGCAATTACAGGTAAAAACGAACATGCGGGTAACTGGGCTGGTGTTACAGTTGATAAAAAATCAGCACCAATTAAAAAAAGTTATAGTGGTAATGCACAGCTTATCGCTATTGACTTACCAGGTGCATATTCTATGTCACCTTTTACATCTGAAGAAAGTATTACAAGTGCATTTGTAAAAAAAGAAAATCCAGATGTTATAATCAACATTGTTGATGCAACTAATTTAAGTCGTAGCCTTTTCTTTACAACTCAACTTTTAGAACTTGGTATACCAGTAGTTGTTGCTTTAAACAAAGTTGACTTAAGCGAAAAAAAGAAAACCAAAATAAATGTTAAATTATTATCAAAACAACTTTCATGTCCAGTTGTAGAAACAGTTTCTGCATCTTCTAAAGGGCTAGAAAATTTAATAAAAGCAGTTATAGAAGTTTCTGGTAAAAAACAACCTGCTCCATTTACACAAGGTCAAATAGATTTACATAGTAAAAAAGCTGTTATCGATGCAGATAAAAACCGTTTTGATTTTGTAAACAGTGTTGTTAAAAAAGTTGAAAAAAGAGAAATTTTAACTAGCCAAAAAACTACTCAAGATAAAATAGATGCAATAATTGCACATAAAATACTAGGTATTCCAATATTCGCAGCTGTTATGTTTGGTGTGTTCTATATATCTCAAACATTATTAGGTCCACTAATTGCTGATTTCCTTGTAGGCTGGATAGAAACTTTTAGTGCTTGGACTGCTACTCAGCTAGAGAGTATGAACGCTAACCCATTCTTAGAATCTCTACTAGTAGGTGGTATTATAGATGGCTTCGGTGCTGTTGTTGGTTTCTTGCCACTTGTAATGGTTATGTACTTCCTTATTGCTTTACTTGAAGACTGTGGTTATATGGCACGTGTTGCTGTAGTTATGGACCCAATATTCAAAAAAGTTGGCTTATCTGGTAAATCAATTATCCCTATGGTTATAGGTACTGGTTGTGCTATCCCTGGTGTAATGGCATCTCGTACAATTCGTAACGAAAGAGAACGCAGAACTACTGCTATGCTTACACCATTTATGCCTTGTGGTGCTAAACTTCCAGTTATCGCTTTATTTGCTGGAGCATTCTTCTCAGACGCTGCATGGGTTGGTACTTTAATGTATTTCGCTGGTATATTATTCATAATATTAGGCGCTTTACTAATTCAAAAAATAACTGCTAATAAATCAAGAAAAAGTTTCTTTATTATGGAACTTCCAGAATATAAAGCTCCTAGCTTAAAAACAGCTTCATTATCTATGCTTGACAGAGCTAAAGCATTTATTATAAAAGCAGGTACAATAATTCTTGTTTGTAACGCATTAGTTCAAATTATGCAAAGTTTCAACTGGCAATTCCAACTAGTAGAAGAAGGTATGGAAAGCACATCTATACTAGCAACAATTGCAACTCCGTTTGCTGTATTATTTATTCCTCTAGGCTTTGGTGTATGGCAACTTGCAGCAGCAGCAATTACTGGTTTTATAGCAAAAGAAAATGTAGTT
This sequence comes from uncultured Eubacteriales bacterium, assembly GCA_964369405.1. Taxonomy (GTDB): domain Bacteria; phylum Bacillota; class Clostridia; order Oscillospirales; family Acutalibacteraceae; genus CAYJFG01. Next base: position 57,167 of record CAYJGB010000008.1, on the reverse strand, counting down.
GGTACTTTAGCAGTTGTATATGGTATTACTAACTTTATTGATGTTGACGAATTAGCTATAGTAGACGGTGCTACTGAAATCGCTTCAATTATAGGAATTTCATCAGTTGCTGCGTTAGCTTACTTAATGTTCAACTTATTTACACCACCTTGTTTTGCAGCTATTGGTGCTATGAATGCAGAAATGCAAAGCAAAAAATGGTTATTTGGAGGAATTGCCCTTCAACTAGGCACTGGATATGTAATCTCATTCTTAGTTTACCAAATAGGTACAATTATCACTACTGGTTCTTTAGGAGATGCATTTATTGGTGGATTAATCGCAGTACTTGCAATGGTAGCTATAGTTGTAGTACTAATTAAAAAAGGAAATAAAAAGCTAGATGATTATGCTCTAAGTTCTACAAAATCAAGCAAAGCATAAGAAGGTGTTAAAATGCAAGACTACATAATCGGTGGTATAATAGTGGCAATACTAGCAATTGCAATTTGGTATATAGTTAGAGCTAAGAAAAACGGTGCTAAGTGCATTGGTTGCTCAAGTTCTAAAGATTGCAGTAAGAAAGATTGCAACTGTAATAATACAGAGGATACTGTAGATACATCTAAAACATATGATGAGCTTATAAATTTTGATATAGATGAAAAATAACTTAACATGAGATAATAAGATTGATACAAATTAGACCTTGTATCAATCTTTTTTCATTTTTATTATAGTGATAATTAATTAGTGTAAGAATGGTAAATTTTTAGTATTAATTAAGTATAAAATACTTTAAAACTAAATATATCGTAGTAGTTGCGTTTAATGTTACAACTAAAATAGTGTTTTTTTGTATGTGTTGTATGTTTTTTATAACAACATCAATGCACGTGTAGAATTAATCCAAATTTCGTTCATAGTTTGTTAATATTTTGTCAGATTTTGACGTATACGGTTTACCAATAAAAAGGTATAATTATATAGTCTTAAATTTTTTGAAATAATGAAAGGGTGTACTTATGAAAGGAAAATTTTTAAAAAAATCGATTTCGCTAACATTAATTGTTGCTATGCTTATAACTTGCGTTATAGGTGCTTTGCCAACAGTTCAAGCGGCATCACAGCAAGAAGAAACAACAGCATCACAAACTGCCGTTTCTACTCCGGCACAACCTGTGTTCTCTTGGGATAACGCATCAGTTTATTTTTTAATGACTGACCGTTTTTTCAATGGCGACACAACAAATGACCATTCTTACAACAGAGGCTTAGATGCAGCTGGCAACGAAGTTTACCTAGACCCACTAGAAGAAGGTCAAGCATCTTTCCAAGGAGGCGACTTTGCAGGTGTTACTCAAAAGATTAACGAAGGGTATTTTACCGACTTAGGTATAAATGCAATTTGGATATCTGCTCCTTATGAGCAAGTTCACGGCTATGTGGTTGGTTTTGATAATGCATCTGATAACTTTCCACATTTTGGCTATCATGGATATTATGCAGGCGACTACACAGAAACAGATAAAAACTTTGGAACTAAAGAAGATTTTCAAACTTTAGTAGACACAGCACACGAAAATGGAATCAGAATTGTTTTAGACGTTGTAATTAACCATTCTGGATATTCATCAATGTATGATATGGACGAATATAATTTTGGTGCATTAGATAACGGTTGGGATTCTTACTATTATTCTTATAAAGATTTTAGTAATGGAACTTACGAAGGTTACATGAATTACGACGCTTCACAAACATCAGCATGGAGTAATTGGTGGGGTAGCAGTTGGCAAAGAGTTCCTAAATTACCAGGCTACACTACAGGTGGTGGAGATACAGACGGTAACTTATCACGTCTACCAGACTTTAAAACTGGTGATACTACTCAAGTAGGTATTCCAGAATATTTAAAAACTAAATGGACTGCCGAAGGAACTTATGCAACAAAGTCTGCTATGTATGGCGAATCTAATACAGTTAGTGGCTATTTAATAGACTGGATTACACAATGGGTACGTGACTATGGTGTAGACGGATTTAGAGTAGATACTGTTAAACACGTTGAAATGGACGTGTTGAATAGACTTTCACAAGCAGCAACTGAAGCACTAAGAGAGTGGAAAACTGAGAACCACGACAAAGCACTTGATGATTTAGACTTCTGGATGACAGGCGAGCATTGGGACCATGGAGTTAGTAAAGATGATTATTTCTATAATGGTTTTGACTCAATGATTAACTTTGATTTACAAAAAGGTTTCCCAACAGAATCAACAGCTGAAAGCACTTTTAGTTACTATGCAGACACTTTAAACAGCGACCCTGATTTTAATGTATTATCATATTCATCTTCTCACGATACATATCTTAGAAGAGATAACGATATTCACACTGGTTCAATTCTTATGATGATGCCTGGTGGAATAGAAATCTTCTATGGTGATGAAACAAGCAGACCTACAATAGGGCTTGCACCTGGTGCAGGTTATACTCCTGGACATCACTTAAGAAGTTTTATGAACTGGGACACAACTAATCAAGCAGTTTTAGCACATTGGCAAAAAGTAGGTTCTTTTAGAAATAACCACTTGTCTATAGGTGCTGGTGACCATCAACAAATTACAGCGTTAAATAGCTCAACAGGTTACACTTTCTCAAGAACTTATGATGACGGTATAAACCAAGATGAAGTAGTAGTAACACTATTTGCACCAGAAAACCAAGATATAAGTATTGATGTATCATCAATATTTGCTAACGGCACACAAGTTATTAATGCTTATGATGATTCTGATGCAATTGTTCAAAACGGTTCTGTTACTTTTAACACAGGTAGCACTGGCACAGTTTTAATAGAAGCTCCACGAAGCACAATAACTTTAGGCTTAAGAGGACAATCAGAGTTTGAAGAATCTCAAACACTTACAGTTAACTTAACAGGTGCAGATTTTACTACTGTTACAGTAGATAACGGTGAACCATTCACAGCAGTTAATAAAGATACTTTTGTTATTGGAGAAAATACTCCATATGGTGGAACAGTAAATGTAACTTTAACTGCTACTAACGACATAGAAACAGTAAATAAAAATTACACTTATGAAAAAATCGACCCGAACGACGTTACTACTGTATATTTTGATAATTCAGAGATAAACTGGAGTACTGTAAATGTGCACTATTGGAATTCAGCAGCAGATTCAACTACTTGGCCAGGTCAAGCAATGACAATTAATGGTGATATAGCAGAATTTACATTCCCTAGAGGTACAGAATATAGCAATGTTATATTCAATACAAATGGTGGAAGCGTACAAACAGCAGACTTATCATTTAACAAAGAAACCCCATTATTTGTTATTAATACAAACTCAGGACCTAAGTACACAGGAACATGGGAAGAGATGGTTTTCCCACTTGACGAAACAAAAGCTAGTGCAATAGAAGAAATAAACACTAAGTATTCAAGTTATAATGAAAATGATTATACTACTGCAGAATATGAAGTATTTACAAACATTAAAAACACAGCAATTACAGATATAAATAATGCTACTACAATAGAACAAGTAGAGTCATTAAAAACTAATGCATTAACAGCTTTTGACACAGCAGAAAAAAACACAATTAAATATGCAAAAGAATCTGCAACAAGTGAAGTAACAACTGCATTTAACACTTACAATGTAAACGATTATACTACAGAAGTTTACAGTGACATCACTTCAGTTAAAGATACTGCTATTACAGCAATTAACAATTCAACTAACATTACTGAAATAAACGCTATCGCAACAAAAGCTATAGCAGATATGCAAACTGTAGTGGATAACGCATTAGCAAGTGATAAAGAGCAAGCAATTGCAGAAGTTAACACAGCATACGATTCATACGACAAATCAAAGTTCACAGCAGATGAGTTAACACAACTTGAAAATGTTAAAAATTCAGCAATAGTAGATATTAACACAGCCACATCAGCTAGCCAAATAACTACTATAAAAACGCAAGCATTAACAGATATGAGCGAAATTGCTAACAACTTATTATCAATCGATATAGATGCTGCAATTTTAACAATAAATACTGCTTACAATACTTATAACGTTGCTGACTTCACAGAAGAAGAATATGCTCAGTTAACACAAATTAAAGATACAGCAATTACAAATGTTAGAAACGCTACAACAAAAACAGAAATAGATACATTAACATCAACTGCCTTAGAAGAAATGGATAGCGTAGCTGGTTTTATAACAATATATCTTGACACTACAAACCTACCTTCATGGAGCACTCCTTATGCATATTATTGGGGTGGAGGACTAGATGTTCCAAAATGGACAGGCACTAAAATGGTGCAAGACGGAAAATATTATTCTCTAAAAGTACCTAAAGAGGCTACAAATATTATCTTTAATAATAATTCAAACCAGCAACAAACTAACGATTTAACAATAGATAAAGATAACCCATTATTTATAATTGATGCATCTCCATCAGGGGCTAAATATAACGGTGATTGGGAAGGATATAAAACAGTAGAATTTATAAATGCAGAAAATGCTGAAGTAATATCTACTCAAAAAGTTTTATATGGTGAAGATGCTTATATACCAAGCGATATACCTCTATTTAGAGATAAAGAGTATGCACCTAATTATGTGCAATCGGATTTAAACAATATTACAGAAAACAAAACTCTTACATATACATTAAATCCTTCTATATTTGAGGTTATAGTAGATTTAACATCAGAAGATGCAACAGATTTAGCTGTATATAAAGAAGAGTCTTTAGAAAGCAACTTTGAATATGCTCAAATAGCAACTGTAAAATATACTGGTACTAAAGATGTAATTGGTTGGAAATTATATGATACAGTTGTATCTGCAACAACAAGTAAAACATATTCATTTGTAGTAAATGGTGACGAAGTAGTAATGCCAATATTTGCAGAAAATCAAATGGAAATAACACCTGGAATAGAAGTAACTAATATATCATACGCTACAGATAACATAAATCAAACAGCTAAAATATATTATTCACTTTCAGCAGTAGGTTATAAATCGACAGATATTATAAAATATGGTGTATATCGTACAACAAATCCACTTGATATGGAAAATGCCTCTACATCAATAACAAATTACTTGACTAATTCCGACAATAGTGTTACAATAGATTCAAACGTAAAAGAGCATTATGTAATGAATGGCGATGGACGATATAATTATGTTGCTGTTGTACCTACAAATATTTCAGCAGACAAATCATTAAGTGTTCAAGCTTGGATTAGCATAAACGGGGATTTATATTTGTCAGATGTATATGTGGAATATCCAAATCAAATAGGATAAAGGAGATATGTAAAATGTTAAAGAAAGATTTTATTGAACCAGAATTTAAATTATTAAAATTTACACAAATCGAGAAAATCTTAACAGCATCTAACCCAGATGTAGTACTTGATACTGATGATGATGTAATTATATTCTAAGTATTATATATTAATTTTATTAATTGACACAACTTAACCGTTAACTCATAAACTTGAGTTAACGGTTTTTTCGTAGTCTATTTGTGTGGATTTATCTGTTGAATTGTCATATTCCTATTAAATTTAAAACAGCAATTCAAAATTTAAGACGGCTAAGCGAGACTAATAAAAATTCATATGCTATATCTCCCTTATAACCTAATATGACTAGTATAATAATCTTCTCCACATTTTGCAGCAACTTTAAAATTTATAGCTTGTAAATCATTTGCTAAAATATCTAATTCCAATAATTTTAGATTATTACTTGTCAAGTTATTTTTGCTATTGCTCACTTTAGTTATTATTGGTATCTCTGTATTATTCTTTATCTCTTTTAACAACTCTTGTCCTTTTTGATTAAACCCTAACACCCTAATATAAGATATCTCTCTTGTTAGCATTTCTTTTTCTATTCCTAAGTATGCACTCATCAGTATTCGCCTTATACGTGCACGTGTATACCTTTTTGTTTTAACATACTCTATTATATCATCTATTGTGTTATATGCTCTTATAGCCTTATACAGCCTATTCTCTAGCCCTTCTGATACATCTGGTAAGTTCTTTATATCATCTAACGTCATACTTACCAATTTATAATACAATGTTTTTTCTACACTATCATAATTTGTCACTCTACCATTACATATCTCTTCTTCTATTACACTTATATTTTTAGTTGGTAATAATTTTTGGTAATCATCACTACTGCAAATCAACTCTCTTATATGCGACGCACTCGCTACATCATTATTTATTTCTTTTGTATCGTGCATAGTATATTGTCTTTTTATCGTTTCGGCTGTTATTTTGCTATTAGTCTTTATAAGTGCCTTTATATACTCAATAGCTAATGTATTATTTGCTGTTTTTAATATCTCTCCACTTTCTATGGATATCTTATCCATAGCATCATTACATGCTCTAGCATAACTCTTTCCTAGTTTCAATTCTTTTTTTATCATCATACTAAATTCATCACTATTAAGTATGTCAACAGTTTGATATAATTTATTAACATATCCACACTCACTACCAAAGATTATTTTATCTATGATACTTAATCTATTAGCTATTTCTATGCCTCCATACGCAAATATATTAGCACTTGAATTTGCATATATAACAGGCAATTCAATTACTAAATCAACTCCATTTTGTAATGCACATTTCGTTCTAGCAAATTTTGAAAACAACGCTGGTTGACCACGCTGCACAAAACTACCACTCATTATCGAAGTAATGCTCTTAGCCCCTCTATTCTTAGCCTCATCAATTAATAGCTTGTGTCCATTATGAAAAGGATTAAATTCCGAAATTATTGCGTAATTGCCCATATTATACTACCTTTGTTATAAAATTTATAAAATCTATGTAAAATACTTGAATTTATCTTCAGTTTGTACTATTATATAATATTATAAGGATTTTGTTAGGATAAATCAATATTAAAAGGAGAAATATAAATGAAAATTTTAGTTATCAATGCAGGCAGTTCATCACTAAAATATCAATTATTCGATATGACTGATGAAAAAGTCTTAGCAAAGGGTAATTGTGAAAGAATAGGTATCGCAGATAGTGTAATAAGTCATAAAACTTTTGATAATAGGAATAGAGAAATTAAAACTGATATGAAAGACCATACAGATGCATTTATGACTGTAAAAGATATGTTAACAGATAGTGAAGTGGGCGTAATTACAAATTTAAACGAAGTTGTGGCTATTGGACATAGAGTTGTACAAGGTGGTTCTAAATTCAGTAAAAGTGTAATTATAGATGATGAAGTTTTAAAAGTTATAGAAGATTTAATACCACTTGCACCTTTACATAACAAGGCACACGCACAAGCAATAAAAGCCTGTACCGATGTGTTTGGTAAAGAAATATCACAAGTCGCTGTATTTGATACTGCTTTCCATTCAACTATGCCAGAAGAAGCTTACATCTACCCTATTCCATATGAATACTATGAAAAATATCAAATTCGTCGTTATGGATTCCATGGAACTTCGCATAAATATGTAAGTGATAAATGTGCAAGAGTTATGCTAAAAGATATTAAAGATTTAAAAATAATTACTTGCCACTTAGGTAACGGTTCATCAATCGCTGCTATTGATGGTGGTAAGGTTATAGATACTAGTATGGGGCTTACTCCTTTAGACGGTTTTATGATGGGTACTCGAACAGGTACATTAGACCCATCTGTAGTTACATTTTTAGAAAATGCAGAAAATTTATCGCCAACTGAAATGAGCGATATTCTAAATAAAAAATCTGGTCTATTAGGTGTATCTGGTGTTTCTAGCGATGACAGAGATGTTTCAAAGGCAGCTGAAGCAGGCAATGAAAGAGCTATACTAGCACATAAAATACTACGTTATGAAATAACTAAATTTATTGGAAGTTATTATGTAGCTTTAGGTGGTTGTGATGCAATTGTATTTACAGCAGGACTTGGAGAAAATCAATATAAACACAGAGAAGCAATTTGTAAAAATTTAGAATTTTTAGGCGTTAAGTTTGATAGTGTTAAAAATGCTGAAACAAGATTAGGCAAAGATGGTATGATATCAACAGAAGATAGTAAAATAAAAGTATATGTTATACCAACAAACGAAGAGCTTGTAATAGCAAGAGATACAAAAGAAATAATAAATAATAGATAAAATAAACACATTTATATAAATCATTAGTTATTAATATAATAGATGTTATATATGGTTTTGCGAATAAATATTAAATTGTACAGAAAACGGGGTTAGCTAAATTGGGTGAAATGAATTCTAAAAATTTTAATCACTATAAATTTTTAATATATTTAGTGAATTGTGCAATAAATGAAAAAAAAGCTGAAACTTATTTTTTTGATATAGATTTTGATTATTTGTATAAAATAGCTGAGGAAACTATGTTTGCATCTGTGATATATAATGTTTTACTAAGTTCTAGTAATAGAAGTGAAATATCTAATGAAACAATAAAAAAGTTTGAAGATAATTACAATAAAAATCTATTTAAAGACATAAATCAGCAATTTGAATTAAAAAGCATTATTGAATTTTGTGAAAAAAATAAAATTAAAAATCTACCACTTAAAGGTAGTGTATTAAAATATATTTTCCCAAGAACTGACATAAGAGTCATGGGTGATATAGATATTTGGGTAGAAAAAGACGGCATAAAAAAAGTAAAAAATTATTTAAAAGATAATGATTACAAATTAAAAAACACAAATTCTTATAACAGTGAATACATAAAAGAACCGGTTATGATACTCGAATTACATAACCTTATAACAGTTTCACAAAACAAAGATATTTTCGAATATTTAAACAACACTGTTATTGACAATTTAATTAACTCTGATAACTATAATTATTCATACAAAATGAAAATAGAAGATTTATACTTACACATACTTGAGCATTGTGTAAAGCACTATGAAATAGGTGGTATAAGTATAAAAATGCTAACTGATTTTTATATTTTAAATAAAAAATATATAAGTAAATTTAATGCAGAAAAAATTTCAAAATTGAATAAACAAATTGAAGTTTTTGGATACACTAATATAAATAGAACTATAGTTGATTTATCTTATAAGTGGTTTAGTATAAATGGTGAAGGTCTTTGTAATGATGAATTTTCAAATTGTATAATTAATAATAGATCATACGGAACACTTCAAAACGCAATTATTAATTCCAACTATAAAAAAATAAATTTATTTCACTATACTCTTAGATGGCTATTCCCGCCAGTAAAACGAATAAAAAAACTATACTATACTGCATTAACTAAGCCATATTTAGTTCCTTTTTATTATTTTGTTTGGTGGGGAGAACGAATAAACATATATTTAATTAAAAGACAAAAAAATATTAATCATCTAAAAAAAGTTAAGAAATCAATAGACTCTGCAAAAAAAAGGAATCAATAAGTACAATCTTTCAAATAAACAATCAAACTGCTAATTATTTCTACTTCTGTGTAGCTGTCTTTATCAAAAAAATAAATAAAATGTATTTTTTAATTGACTAAAGCAGTATAAGTGTATTATAATAGTTAAGAGTGACTATACGTTGTCATAAATGTAATTAAAGAATAGGATGGGGTTTAATGGAGATATATCTATCAGATATAATAAAAATTATTAGAAAAAGGATAATCATGTTAGCTTGTTTTGTTATAGCGTTTGCAGTAGGTTCATATTTTTTTACTGTATTTTTTATTGATACCAAATATCAATCTACTACTAAATTTTGTGTAGATACTACAGTCAAAGGTAGTGGTTCTTCTGGTGATGAAGTAAATGCTCTATTGTATGCACAAAGACTTGTAAACACGTATATAGGCGTACTAGATACAAACGATTTTTATAGTAAAGTTTCGGACGAAATAGATAATATATACACTGCTAAACAATTATCTTCAATGATATCTTTTTCAGCGCTAGACGAAACAGAAATTTTTCAGTCATCAGTAGTATCCTTAAGTCCAGCAGATTGTAAAAAAATTGCGGACGCTGTTGAAAAAACCGCTCCAGCAGCAATCGAAAATTACAATCAAGACGCTGAGCTTAAAATTATTGATTCCGCACAATTACCAAGTGGTCCTATATCGCCTAACACGCTTCTAAATACTCTAGTTGGTGGTGTAATAGGATTTATACTAGGTTTAATATCTGCTTTGATTATGATGTTTAAAGATATTTCTATCAAATCGGAAGATGAATTAGAAGATAAATTAAAGTTGCCTATTTTAGCTTATATCCCTGACACAACTAACAAATTATAATTCTATTAAATATCACTAGAAAAGGAGAATAATAGTGAATAAAAATTTAAGTTCAAATAAAAAACAATTTGATAAAACATCATTAAATTTTCAGTTAAGAGAGTCATATAAAACAGCTAGAACAAATATAGGGTTTTCTATTATAAAAGACGGCTGTAAAAAAGTAATCGTTTCTAGTTCATTACAAGGAGAAGGTAAAACTACAACTTCTGTTAATCTTGCTATTACTTTTTCACAACAAGTAGAAACTAAAGTTTTAATTATAGACTGTGACCTTAGAAAACCAAAAATAGATAGATATTTTGAGATAAGTTCTGTACCAGGACTTACCAATGTTATAAGTAAAGAGGTTGAACTTAGTGAGGTTATAAGAAAAACTAAAACTAATAATTTAGATGTAATTTGTTCTGGTGCAATTCCACCAAATCCATCAGAATTATTAGCAAGTAAATATATGAAAAACATTTTAGACGAGCTGGAAAAACAATATGACTATATAATATTAGATACTCCACCAATTAATTTAGTATCAGATGCTTTAGTTTTACTAAAAAACAGCGATGGTATAGTTATAGTAATTAAAGATGGTGAGTCTACGTACCCAGAGTATAATAGAACAATCGAATTGTTAAATAGAGCAGATGCCAAAATATTAGGTGTTATTGTTAATGGTACTAAGATGAATAAAAAATCAAAATATTCAAGAGTATATAAATACGATTATTAATTAAAATTTTATAATAAGTTCTTTTTAAATCTTAGCATTTTAATGCTACTATTTTAAAAAGAGCTTTTTTATTTGGAAAGTATTGCGTAGTGATTAGAAATTCAACACGTAATTGTTTAAATATTAATAATAGTAGTATATTTGCAATTATATTATCTGTCAAAGCTTTTTGTACTAATAGATTTTAGTTTATTGATAAACGTATAAATTTAACTATCACCCTACCCTGCTGACTACTCCAGATGAGAAATCTCATTTATAGTAGTCTTTAATATTTTAATATACTATTCTTAGTTTAGAGTGCATTTACAGTTCAATAAATGTATATTTACTGTGGGTTGTAGTTTCTCGTTTAATTGACCAGCTACCTAGTTGATATTTTGCTTATTGCTTATTATCCTTGTTTCTGCTGATTAATCCATTAATAACAACTATATGCTAAACTACAACGTAGTTGATTTGCACCTCAAAAGCCTTGTTTTGCGCCTGTAAAGGTATTATACGTTCAAATTTAAACTCTAAAGATTATAATGGCTATGAATTTTAACTTTTGAAAATTACCCAACTAAAAAAGACTACTCCAGATGAGAAATCTCATTTGTAGTAGTCTTAAATTTTTAATATTTTATTCTTAAATTAGATAGCATTTACAGTTTCAATAAATGTATATTCACTTGGTTGTAGTTGCTCGTTTAATTGACCAGCTACTGGTTGATATTTTAATAGTTCGTCAATATTTTCGCTTATTGTTCCTGTTCCTGCTGATACAACATCAAATACTACTTTAACCACTACTTGTCCGCCTGTAAAGTCAAAACCTTGTGTTGCGTCTGCAAAACTAATGTACATTCTGTTTTTAGGGTCTGCAATTGGGTTAAAGTTGTAGCTTAGTGCACCATGTTGAGATAAAACTGGGAATAATTGAGCATTAGTTGCATTTAAGCTTGTATCAGAAACAGCTAAAACACCACTTGTATATTCAATAAAGCCACCAATACCTACTATAACATTATCACTATCTAAAGTTAGTGTATATTCTACTTGCTCGCCTACTGCTACTTCTTTACCATTTATTATAGCTTTGTTTTCTACTGGAGGAACTTCGCCATTAACTGTTAAAGTTTCGCTAGTATTACCTGTTGCTTCTGTAAAATTACCTTGTGCATCTTTAGGTCCAATTAATTGATTAATAGTATTAGAGATTGTTGCATTGCCAGCAGCAACAACATCAAAAGTTAATGTTACTAAAACTGGATTACTAGTAAAGTTAAATCCGTCTACATTAGCTACGTTAAAGTATACAGCTGATTCACCAGTATTTGGAGTGAAATTGTAAACAGGGTCTGCACTACTAATAGTTGGGAATAATGTAGCAGCACTTGCATTTAAAGTTGAATTAGATATTTTTAAAATACCGTTAGTATAGTTAACTTTAGCATCTATTCCTGTAATAGTTTGGTTAGAGCTTAAGTTTACAGTATAAGTAACTGTGTCGCCAACATTTACAGTCTTACCATTAACAGTTGCTACTGAGCCTGGAACAGTAGGTGTTGTAGGTGCTGTTGTTGGTGTTGTAGGTGGGTCAGTTGGTGCTACAGAACCGTTAATTGATACTGAATCAACTAATGTATAATTTGTAATTGGAGTAAATGCTCCGTTAGAACCTTTTTCTGTGCTTAATATTGTGTTTACTATTGTGTCTATATTAGCTGTTCCAGCTGATATAACATCAAAAGTTAAAGTTACTAAAACTTTATTTGAGCCATTAAAATTATATCCTGCTTCTGAATTAACTGCATTAAAATAAAATGCACTTTCTCCATTGCTTGGATAGAAGTTAGAAACATACTGACCAGTGCTTGATGAAAGCACTGGTGAAATTTGTGAGTTTGTTGCAGATAGTGTAGCACTATCATATTTTAATATGCCGTTTGTGTAAGTTACTTTAGCATCTATACCACCAACTAATTGAGCTGAATCTAAGTATGCTGTATAAGTTACTTTATCACCAACGTTAGCATCATTTCCGTTAACTGTTGCTTTTCCTGGAACTGTTGGTTGTGGGTCTGTTGGTTCAACAGGACTTCCGTTAACTGTAACAACTTCCTTAACTTCGTAATCTGTAACTGTAGGATAACCAGCTGATGTGCCATAAATTTCTTGCATATCTAGAGATATAGTAGCATTTCCAGCAGCAACAACATTAAATGTTAATGTTACTAAAACTTTATCGCTACCATTAAAGTTATAACCTGAACCACCTGCATCTGCTGCATTAAATAAAAATCCTGTGCCAGATGTTGGGTAAAAGTTTTTTACAAATGAGCCTGATGCACCTGCTATAGGAGCAATTGTTGCATTACTTGCTTGTAATGAATCATTTGAATATTGTAGCACGCTACCTGTAAAATTAACTTTTGCACTTAAACCTGCTAATGTAACAGGTGTATCTAAGTATGCAGTGTAAGTTACTGTGTCACCAACTTGTGCTGTTTTACCGTTAACGGTAGCAGTTTGAGCTGGAACTGTTGGTTGTGGGTCTGTTGGTTGTGGGTCTGTTGGTTGTGGGTCTGTTGGTTGTGGGTCTGTTGGTGCTACTGGATTATGTTTAACAACTGTTTCTTCAATTATTTCATAATCAGTAATTGGCTCAAATATACCTTGTGAATCCATATTGTCAGAAATTATTTGAGTCATATTAAAGTCTATGTTTGCATTTCCTTGAGCAATTACATCAAAAGTTAATGTAACTAATACTGAATTATCTTCAACAAATGAATATAAGTTAGAAGCATCTGCTGCATTAAAGTAGAATGCATCTTCTCCTGTTATTGGCTCAAAGTTATAATCAGAAGAACCATTTTTAGATAGTATAGGTAATATTTCTGATTTTGGAGCATCTAATGTTGATTGAGCAAATTTTAATACACTGCCTGTGTAAGTTACATTTGCATCAATCGCTGCTACTAATGTAGGAGTTTTAAGTTTTACTGTGAAAGTAACTTGGTCACCAACGCAAGCATCTTCACCATTAACTGTTGCACCTGCACATGTTGTTGGTTGTGTTGTTGTTGGAGGTTCAGTTGGTTGTGTTGTTGTTGGAGGTTCAGTTGGTTTTGTGTCTGCTGGGAACTCAGAAATTTGTCTTCCGATATATGCATACATATAGTACGCATCACTTATGTTGATTCTTCCATCTGCTGATACATCAGCCGCCGCGATTTGTGCATCAGAGAAAGTAACTAAACGTGCTGTATACTTTCTAATCTCTAATAAATCTGAAAGACTTATTCTTCCATCACCTGTTACATCTCCGTAAACGATTGTACTGCTAGTTGTTTGATTTTCAGTTGTAGTAGCAGCTGCTCCTATAGAGCCAACACTCAACATACCTATGATTAACATAAATACTAGAGTAACCGCAACTAAACTCTTTGTGCTTTTTACCATTTTTTTTCATCCTTTCTTTATTTCAAGTCCTACTTCACACTAAATAACTTAAAAGTTAAATTTGAAATTTAGTGTATATGGTACGCATTTCTACCTACTAATAATTATACAAAGAAACAAGCATAAATGCAACAAAAATACATCAATAAGTACCCATATTTTGTATGTCATTTACACCAAACTTTTTTAAGTATTTTTATTGCTTTTGCTTTACTATTTATGTAATACTCCTCAAAAGAGCAAGCAAATATTTTTCTTACTTGCATTTTGCATAAAATATTGTATTTTTTTTAATTATCTTGCTGTTATATCTGATTTTCGGCTTTTATAACTTGACATTAACTTTTTTTATTATTAAAATATTAATAGTAAGAAAAACTATATTTTTTATGAAGGGAAACAATATTATGGATAACAATAAAAAAACTATGGAGAAGATAGTTTCGCTATGTAAAAACAGAGGCTATGTTTTTTCCGGTTCTGAGATATATGGGGGGCTTTCTAACTCTTGGGATTACGGTCCTTTAGGAGTTGAGTTTAAAAACAATGTTAAAAAAGCATGGCTTAAAAAGTTTGTTCAGCAAAGTAAATATAATGTAGGTCTTGATTGTGCTATATTAATGAATCCTCAAGTGTGGGTAGCATCTGGTCACGTTGGAGGTTTTTCAGACCCGTTAATGGATTGTAAAGATTGTAAAACTCGTCACAGAGCAGATACTTTAATAGAAGAGTTTGGAACAGACCCTAATAATATGACATTAGAGCAAATGAGTGAATTTATTGCAGAAAACAACATAAGTTGTCCTAAATGCGATAGCAAAAATTTTACAGATATAAGAAAATTTAATCTTATGTTCAAAACATTCCAAGGAGTTACTGAAGATGCAAAAAACGAAATTTATTTGCGTCCAGAAACTGCACAAGGAATATTTGTAAACTTTGCAAATATTCAAAGAACTACAAGAAAAAAAGTACCTTTTGGAGTTGCACAAATAGGTAAGTCATTTAGAAACGAAATAACACCAGGTAACTTTGTATTTAGAACTAGAGAATTTGAACAAATGGAGCTGGAATTTTTCTGTAAACCTGGAACTGACTTAGAGTGGTTTTATTATTGGAAAGATTATTGCGAAAACTTTTTATTAAATCTAGGTTTAAAGAAAGAAAACATAAGAATGAGGGACCATGCAGCAGAGGAATTAGCATTTTACTCGAAAGCAACTACAGATATAGAGTTTTTATTCCCATTTGGTTGGGGAGAGTTATGGGGCATAGCAGATAGAACCGACTATGATTTAATGCAACATCAAACACACAGCACAAAGAGCTTAGAATATTTTGACCCTACAGACAACAGCAAATACATACCGTATGTTATTGAACCATCATTAGGCGCAGACAGAGTAGCATTAGCATTTTTATGTGATGCATACGACGAAGAAGTTATTGATGAAAAAGATACAAGAGTAGTGTTAAGATTACATCCGGCACTAGCACCATATAAAGCAGCTATATTACCACTATCAAAAAAACTATCTGAAAAAGCTGATGAAGTATATGCAATGCTTGCAAATCATTTTATGGTTGAATATGATGATGCTGGTTCAATAGGTAAAAGATATCGCCGACAAGATGAAATCGGCACACCATTCTGTATAACATACGACTTTGACAGTATGGAAGATAACTGTGTAACAATACGAGATAGAGATACTATGAAACAAGAGAGAATATCTATTGATAAATTAGTAGAGTACATCAATTCAAAAATGGAATTTTAAGTATATTCTATATGATAACAAAAATCTGTACGTGGCTGTCGCACTAAAGTTAATATTAACAAGTATTTGTAGGGAGCATTCCATATGCTCCCGATTTTTTTTGAATTTAAAGAATTTCGGGCGAAAATGGATTTTGCCTCTACAACGGACTTGTATAATATGTATAATAATTTTCTAAAGGCGACAGCCACTTTTTTTTATATAATTTACTCTATTTTGAAACTCATGTAAATAATGTCAAGGGCAAGACCTTGAGGCAAAGCCTTAAACACCACAATTTTTTGAAAAAAATTGAGTAAAACTTTTATGTTGCAACGATTAGAGTGTGATAAAAAATCGAGTAAAATTTTATATTACTATAGATTAAAGTACAATAAAACCTGTATGGGCTGTTACAAATGTTTTAATCATTTGTAACAGCCCATAACTCATAATTATAAATATAAAATTATTTTTTAAAATTAAACATATATTATGTTTCTGCAAGTACCATATCGTATATTTGGAACATTGGAACTACTACTGAAATTACTATTCCACCTACTACTACCGCCATAATAATAATGATTATTGGTGTCATAAGCTCTGTTAATCGTTTTGTAGATTCGTTTGCTCTTTCTTCATATGTATCAGATATTCTCTTAAGTGCTTCTGAAAGTTGTCCACTCTCTTCTGCTGCCTTTAAAAGTGATACTATAAGTGAATCGAATATTGGGTATCTTGACATTGAAACATTGATTGGAGTACCAATTTTAACATCTTCAATAACTTGATTTAAGCAATCTTTTAAATATATATTACTTACAACATCTCTAGATAACTCTAATGCTCTAAGAATACTAACACCAGCATCTGTCATAGTGGATAACATTCTACAGAAACGAGCCATATAAGTAATTCTTATAACGTCACCTATAACTGGTAAAAACATTTTTTTCTCTGCCCACCACATAGCTAAGTTATCATTTTTCATAAAAGCAAATCTAATGCTAATTACTACAATTGCTAATACTGCTACAAATATATACCAATATGCTAAGAACAAATCAGAGGCTGTAAAAACAAATTGTGATACAGCAGGTAATTCTTGGTCAAAACTTTCAAAAACTGCTTTAAACTGGGGAACTACAACTGTAGATATAATAATTACAACGGCAATAGTTGCAACTATCAAAACACAAGGATAAATCAATGCACTTTTTACTTTACCAGTTAAGTTAAGTTCTTTTTCTAAAATTAAAGCAACTTGCTCAAAAGATGTATCTAGTCTACCGTTTGCTTCACCGGCTTGAACAATATTTACTAAAAGTGGTGGGAATGCAACAAACTTACTCATTGCAACTGACAACGTAACACCATTGTATAAGTCTTTATTTACAAGCTCTAATATCTCTTTAAGCTGTTTATGTTTTTCTGTTTCTATCAAAATTTCCATAGCTTTAGATAGATTAAGTCCTGCTTTCATCATAATAGACATCTGTTGAGACATGGCAAGTATTTTTTTCTTTGGTATTTTTACCTCGTGGATATCTTTTACATTTAAATCCCTTTGCCATATGCTTTTTTGACTGTTTTCTGTTACAGCATCTTTTTTCTCTTCGATAATAAGCGCTGTCAGCCCACGTTCTTTAAGTAGTCTACGGACTTCTTCTTTTGTTTCTGCAGCCATTTCGTTTTTATACTTTTTGTTTTTGTCATTTACAGCTACATAAGTATATGTCAATTCTACGTCACCTCTTTATTGTAATATTTATCAATATTTTCTATTCATTTGGTTGTTATAACCTGAGTTACCAGTGTTTTGTTTATTATCTGAATCAGTTACTGTATATGTGTATTTATCTGCTGTTTCTTTTGATATAAAACCTGCTTCAAGTAAATTCTTAACACTTTCATTATGTGTTATCATACCTGCACTTTTATTAAGTTGTATAATTTGATCCATTTGAGCTATTTTATTTTCTCTGATTAAATTTGATATAGCTGAATTAACAAACATAATTTCAAATGCACCAATTCTACCCTTAACATCGTTTCTCGGAAGCAATCTTTGTGATATTACTGCTTTTAACGTTGTAGATAACTGCCCTAATGCTTGTTGTTGTCTGTCAACTGGATACATATCTATAAGTCTATCTATAGATTTTGCGGCCCCCTCCGTATGTAGTGTAGAAAATACTAAGTGTCCTGTTTCTGCTGCTGATAATGCAATTGACATAGACTCAAAATCTCTAATCTCTCCCATAAGAATTACATCAGGGTCTTCACGTAAAACAGCTCTTAGGGCTGCTTCATATGTTTTACTATCTTCGCCTACTTCTCTTTGATTAATTATGCATTTTTTAGGTGTATGTATATACTCAACTGGGTCTTCGATAGTTATTATATGTTGTTCTGTATATTTGTTTATTTCGTTAATTAATGCTGCCAATGTAGTTGATTTACCACTACCTGTTGGACCTGTTACAAGAACCAAACCCTCTTTTAATTTTAACACGTTTTCTACAGCTCTTGGCAAGTTTAACATTCTTAGCTCTGGTACTTGAGCATTAATTATACGCATTACTAGTGATGAGCCATTTCTTTGTCTAAATGCATTAAGTCTAAATCTTCCATTTTCACTCAACGAAATAGCTCCGTCTACATCTCCAGTATCTAAATATTTTTCATAGTCATTTTTAGAAAAAACAGTTTGTATACATTCTAATACATCATCATCTTTTAAGACATCTGACTCTTTATCAAAGATGATTTGTCCATTTATTCTAACTGCTGGATAATTCCCCGTTGCTAAATGGATATCTGATGCACCTTTTTTAACTGCGTTTTCTACATACTCCATAAAATTCATAATTCGTTCTCCTACTTTATAAAATTTTAAACATCTTTATCAATAACGGTATCTACCATAACTGCTATAGATATTATACCTTCTTTTACTAAATGAACTAAGTTCTCTTTTAAGGTCATCATACCTTCTTCAATAGCAATATTTTCTATATCTTCTGTAGTTGCTTGTTTATGAATAGCTGATTTTATCGCAGATGATACTTGTAAAACTTCATGAACAGCAATTCTACCTTTGTATCCAGTCTTGTTACATTTTTCGCAACCAACTTCTTTATATAATTTAAGTTTTTCAGTTGTTGGCAAGCCTAAAAGCATAAGTTGTTCTTCTGATGCAAGATATGATTGTCTACAATTAGTACAAAGTCTTTTGATAAGTCTTTGTGAGCAGATACCTAGTAGAGCAGAAGTAACCATATATGGAGCAACACCCATATCTAATAGACGAACAACCGCACTTGCAGCACTGTATGTGTGAAGTGTTGACAATACTAAGTGACCAGTAATAGCAGCACTTGCAGCAATTTCTGCAGTTTCTTTGTCACGAATTTCTCCTACCATTATGATATCAGGGTCTTGACGAAGAATTGACCTTAATACACTAGCAAATGTAAGACCTGTTTTATCGTTTATATCAACTTGAGTAATACCTGGTATAATCATCTCTACAGGGTTTTCAACAGTAATAATATTGATATCATCACGTTGTATTTCTTTAAGACCTGTATATAATGTTGTAGATTTACCAGAACCTGTAGCACCAGTAAGTAATATAATGCCACGATTATTATGTAAAAGTTTAGTAAATTTCTTTTTATTTTCTTCTAAGTATCCTATATCGTCCATTGTAAGTGCTAAGCCGAGAGCTGTTGTAATACGGATAACTACTTTCTCGCCAAAAACACTAGGTAATACAGAAATACGCATATCAATGTCGAACAAATCAGTTCTATAATTTATACGACCATCTTGAGGTATTCTTTTTTCTGCGATATTCATACCACCGATGAACTTTATACGACTTGTAACAGATGGTAATAGTTCAGGCGATGTTTCCATATGCTTAACTAAGCTACCATCTATTCTAAATCTAACTATCATTCTATCTTCTAAAGGTTCTATATGGATATCACTTGCTTTTTGATTAACAGCTTCTTCAATCATATTGTTAACAAAACGAATGATAGGCTGGTCCTCAATTGAAGCTTTTGCGATTTCACTCTCTTCACTTTTACCAAAATGTGTAGTTACGAACTCTTGAGCATCGTCAAAAGCTTTTTTAGCATGATATAGTTCCCTTTGCTTTGCTTTAATTGCATTAGGCTCAGCTAAAACTGTAATAATTCTCAATTTAGTATAAATGTTTAAGGCATTTATAGCCTTATAATCTAGTGGGTCTGATAAAGCTACTGTTAAAAATTTTCCCTCTAGTCTAATAGGAACTACTCTATTTGCATTAGCAATATTTTCAGGTATTGTTTCTGTTAATTTTTCTGCAATCTCTGTTTCTTTAAGTTCAATATATTCCATTGAAAATTGTTTTGCCAATGTTTTTGTTAGAACAACTTCAGTGATATTATTGTTTTCAACAAAAATCTCACCTATTCTTTTATTGCTGTCTTTCTGTTTTGCTAATGCATATGCTAAATTATCAGGTGTTATATGACCATCTTGAAGTAAAATTTCTCCAATTTTTAAATCTGATACTCGCATTTTCCCCCGCTCCTCTACTATTATTTAATTTTTTCATTTCGTATTTAATATGTAATAACTTTTTGCTTTATGTTAATAACCCTATATATAGAGATATTAATACATTAATCAGTTGTAAAAATACTAATAATATCACGCTTCCAATCGCAATATATGGACCAAATGGCATATACATATCATCTGCTTTTTTACGTAGAAAAAGATATATAATATGTGCTAACGCCACAAACACAGCAATAATAATCACTGCAAAAATATAAGGAAAGCCAAAAAGTAAGCCTATTACTCCTAAAAGTTTTACATCGCCAAACCCTATACCATCTTTTTTGAAAAGCAATTTACTCAGTAGATTTATAAGTATAGGTAGTATAAAACCAGACACACCACCTAAAATCATAAACCAAATATTATCTATAAAAATTTGACTAGTAAAATAGTCTAATAAACCTGCGCCTAAACATAGTGCACCTACAGCTATAGTAAATTCATCTGGAATAATCTTATATTTTATATCGCTCATCGTAATAAGCATAAGAACAGTAGCAATAATACATAGTAATATGCTATATACAGACAAATGATAAGTTGCAAAAATTCCCACATAAGCTATGGCTATTACTAAGTTTGTCAACAACCCAAATTTATTATATCTAAATCTAATACCATTTAACATTTCATCAGTAGGTGTTTCGTCATAGTCACAAAACCACTTTGCAGGGGCTTTGTTAGAAAGCTGAAAACAACCTTTTGTAATAGGAATTGATACAATTACAGCTACAACAATAGCTATTGTTGTATATATATCAAAACTAAAAAAATGATTTAATTCATCCATAATTATGATGTTGCAACTGTAGTTGCTTGAGTTGGAGAAACACTTGCAGGTACATCTTTAAAGTAGAATGATGTAAATGACATTGTAACATTTAAGTCACCTTCGCCAACAGATTTTTCTCCAGAACCTGAAGACTGAGCCACTGTAGTACAATTTAAATCACCAATTATGTATATACCATCAGATTTATTCTCGATAGTGTTTATAAATTCTAATAACATTTCTTTAGAAACAGTAAATGACATAGTTATAGGCACTGAATATAATGAATCGCCTGTAGAAGATGTTTCAGCAGGTAGTACTTCAGATTCGTCTTGTACAGCAATTGACAGTGGACTAAATCCAACTTCGTTCATCATATTACTTAAATCATTAACTATAAATTCATCTTTGATGAACATTTCGTCTTCCATTTGTTCCCATTGTGTTTTTAATTCTTGAACACGAGCTTGTAAGTCATCAAGATTATTTAAAGTCATCTCGTAAAGAACTACTTCTTCTTGATTTTTTAACGTTTCCATCACAACTTCGTCGCTTGTGTTTAAATACGGTAATAATACTGTTGGTATAAATATACAAATAGCAACAATAATTACTAATAGTCCTACTACATATTTAGGTATAAGTTTTCCTGAAATAACCATTATTGATTACCTCCTTGAGTAGTGTCTTGTGTTTGTGCCTCTTGTTGCTCTTGCGAAATAACTTCTGGATTTACAGATAACACAGTAGTACAAGTGCCGTTTCCTTCATCTGAATTTTGAGTATATGTTACTGGTATAACAACTTTGAAATATTCATTTGAGTTTATTTCATCTTTCAGTTTAACATATGCTTCAAAATCATCAACTACAAATGTAAGTGAGATTTGATTTCCTATATTATCAAATGAATAGGAACTCACAAATTCAACATTTTCTGTAACTTGTTTAAATGTTTCATCTACAATATTAGAAACTTCGTCAGCCACTACAGGTAGTGTTAACACATCGTTGTTTACATTTGCTATTTTAGTATTATATTCATTAGTATCTGCTATTACTTGTTTAGCAGGGTCATACTTAGGGTCTGCTACCATTTGTTGAGACATATAAAGCATTATATTATTAAATGCATAAAGCCCACCAACAGCTACCATACTAACACCAACAATTACACCTAAAGCAACTGTTAAATATTTTCCTAAATTTGAGTTCTTGTTTTTTGCACTATTTATACCATGTAACAGGTCGCAAGTGTTCATATTAGCAAGTGTTACAATGTTTGATAATGTAAAAAAGCTCGACGATTTATATCCAATTTCTACAGCAGTATCTGTAACAATTGGAATATTTTCAGGTTTATAAGATACGCCTACATCTTCAACTTCCATCAAGAAGCCGTATTGACGCATATATTTAGTAAGGTCTGGCATTAAAGAGAAGTGGTCACATAAATACACTTTATTAATTTCTAATTTTTTACTAGCAAGCATCATACGAACATTTCTGATAATGTCGCCAGTAGTATAATCAAGAGTGCTTTGTACAGACCTTAAGTTTAGAGGTGATACTTCGCTATTTAAAAAGCTTACAACACCTTCTTCTTCAATATAGCTTATAGCTTCTAAATAAGAAATTTGTTTTTCATCAGCTATGTAATGAGCAATTTCAGGTAATGGAGATTCAAACATTTGAGAATATTGAATTTCGCCATTATTAATAACAGTAATTCTAACTGAAAATAAATCAATACTAAGAAGTGCAACTACTTTATTAACACTATTTATTATAGAGCTAGAGCCTAGCAACATTGCAGTATCTTGAGGTATGATTTTAATTATTTTAATATTATGTTTTTCAAAATCTTTTCTTAAATTTTCTATAAGACTTAATGGCATTGCAAAAAGAGCAGATGTAAGTTCTGTCTTTGCAGTTGATTTTCCATATTGTGTACCATAAGGAAAGTTAATTATAGAATAATTTGAAGTAGAGTCAGATATAACTGCCTCAGTTTCTTGAACAGCAAAACCGTCTAAAAACTTCTTTTTAGCTTGAGTATGTTGGTATTCTTTAGTCGCTAATGATTGCTTATCAGGAACAATCATAATTTCTGATAAACTAATACCAGACAATTTACCACATTCTGATACAAACTCAGCAAATTTTGCACCACCTGCTAAAGCTGTTTCTTTAAGCTCTTCAGGCAATTCAAAAATTTGTGGAACTCCAAATATAGTTTGTGTATTTTGGTTTGAAAATAAAGACCTATTTTTATTGTTCACTTCAGTTTGCAATTTAACTTTTATTGTTTCAGCTGGAGTAAGACAAATAAGTTCATTGCAAATTTGTAAAATAGTAAATTTCAATATATGCACCACCCAATCAAATTTTATCAACACTGATAATTATACTATAAATTTACAATTGTATCAACAAAAAAATATCAATTGGTGTGTACGAAAAAAACGTAATCAATATGTGCATTTTGTACAAATTATATAAATGATGAAAAACTGTAAAAAATGTATAATTTTTTTTAATATTTTTTGTAAGTAATACAATATTAATTTTAACTAAAATTGAATTAGCAATTGCATTATTTTAAGTTTTGACAAATATTTGTTATTTTTATGGAATAAAGTTTTGTTCATTTCTATTTAACATTTACGTTATATAATTTAAATTACGAAAAATATAATGAAATTTTTTAAAAAAATCTATTCATATTGAAATAAATATGGTAAAATTAAGGTAGCGGAAGTTATAACAGTAAAATATATAAATAATTTAAGAAAGAGGGACTTATTATGAGTTTAGGGAAAATATTAGTAGTAGATGATGATTTAAATATATGCGAATTATTAAGATTGTACATTGAAAAAGAAGGTTTTGAAGTTGTAACTGCAAACGACGGAGAAATGGCTTTAAAATCATTTGCAAAAGAAGTACCAGATTTAGTTATGTTAGATATTATGTTACCTACTTTAGATGGCTGGCAAGTTTGCAGAGAAATTAGGAAGAGTTCTACTTGTCCAATTATAATGATTACTGCTAAAGGCGAAGTCTTTGACAAAGTGTTAGGATTAGAACTTGGTGCAGATGATTATGTTGTTAAACCATTTGAAGCTAGAGAAATAGTAGCTCGTATAAAAGCAATTTTAAGAAGAATTGAAAAAATAGATAGGACAAAAAACAAAGATGTTACATGGGATAAACTATTTATAAATCTAACAAACTACGAACTTAAAATAAATAATGAATATGTTGACGCACCACCAAAAGAGTTAGAGTTACTTTATTGTTTAGCTACTCATCCAAATAGAGTTTTCACAAGAGACCAATTATTAGATGAGGTATGGGGTTTTGATTATTATGGCGACTCAAGAACAGTTGATGTTCATGTTAAGCGAATTAGAGCTAAGGTAGATGACGTCTCTGACCAATGGGAAATTAAAACTGTATGGGGCGTTGGATATAAATTCGAAACAAAATAGATATCGATATAAATTAATATAATTATCTTTTTTACTTCTTGAAAGGATTACTTATGAAGAACATATTTAAAAAAACTCTTTTAGTAAAATACTTAGCAATGAGCTTAGTCATTGTATTATCTAGCTTTATCGTATTAGGAGCTATGCTTGTTGTTATTTTAACAAGCTATTCTGTAGACGAAACAGAAAACGCCTTGTGTGAAGATGCTAAGGCTGTTTCTGCATTAATTGGACAAAACTCAGTTTATCAAGATGGGAAAATTCTTGTGACTAATCAAATTTATCATTCGTTATTAACAACGATGTCTAAAAGTATTAATGCTAATATAGTAATAGTAAATACAAGTGGCGAAATTCAACTTACAAGTGAACCTATTAATGAAGATGCAGTCTTTTATGACAATGTACCTGTAAAAATTATTAATCAAGCTAAAAACGGTGATTATTTTCAAACAGGCAACTTAGGTGGAGTATATTCAGAATCTTACTATGTTGCAGGTGAGCCAATTTATATAGATTACAATGGTAACAGTTATTTTGTAGGCGTTGTATTTGTTGGCTCAACAAGTAGTAGCGTTTTTGAATTTACTAGAGAAATTATTCAAATTTTTATAATCGCTGCCGTTGTTACTTTTTTAATAATATTTTTTGTTATTGGAATTTTCACATATAGAATGGTTAAACCTCTAATTCAAATGTCAGAAGCAACTAAGAGTTTTGCAAAGGGAGATTTTTCGATAAGAGTTCCAGTAAACTCCAGTGATGAAATCGGTCAACTTGCTGTAGCATTTAATGATATGGCAGATGCTCTTGCTACTAGCGAAGGAACTAGAAGAAGTTTCATAGCTAATGTATCTCATGAGCTTAAAACACCAATGACTACAATTTCTGGTTTTATCGACGGTATTCAAGATGGCACTATTCCACCAGAGCGACAAAACTACTATTTAAGCATTGTATCTACAGAAGTAAAAAGATTATCGCGATTAGTACAAAGTATGTTATCGTTATCAAGAATAGATAGTGGAAAACTTAAAGTGCAAAAAATCAAATTTGACCTAACTAGCACACTTATTAGCACAATATTAACATTTGAACAAAAACTACACGATAAAAATATAACTGTAAATGGACTTGATGAGTTATCACCTACTTATGTGGACGGTGACTCTGATATGATACATCAAGTAATTTATAATCTTATTGAAAACGCATCTAAATTTACTAATCAAGATGGTTATATTAATATTTCTTTACAAGATATGAATGATAAAATAGAATTATCAATTGAAAACAGTGGGCAAGGTATTTCATCTGAAGAAATAGTACAAATTTTTGATAGATTTTATAAAACAGATAAATCAAGAAGCCAAGATAAAAACGGTATGGGACTTGGTTTATATATAGTTAAGAAAATTATGCTTTTACACAACGGAGATATTTCTGCAACTAGTAGTTTAGGACAAAGTTGTAAATTTACACTTTGGTTACCTAAAACAGGAGAAAAAGAAGATAAAACAAAAGCATTAAAAGGAGGTAAAATATATGAATAAAGATGATTATTTAAAAGACGATAATCTAGAAATTAAAAGCGAAAATGATAGGACAAAAGAAGTTGACAACCGAGAAGTAGCAAGCACACAGGAAGTTGACAATAACGAAACTAGCAGTGAAGAAAATATAACACAAGAAGTTGACAGTAACGAAACTGAGCAAGACACTTTAGAAATAAACACACCTAAATTAGAAGAAAACGAAACTCCTAATGATATTTATTCAAATTCAAATAATCAAGCAGAGGGTGTGCCAAGTTGTTTTCAAAATGAAACTATAAGTAGTTTTAATTCACAAAACAGTAGTTACAGTCAACCATATATACAAGATTATAGTAACTATAAACACACAACACAAGACCCAAATTCATTTAATCACGCTAAGCAAAACGAATACAATAATATGTACAGTCACCATTATACTCCTAATTCTCATAGTTATAATGAGTTTCAGCCACCACGTCCTCAATATCAAAATCAATCTGCACCAAACTATAATCAACCTAATTATAGTAATCAAGGTTACACTCAAAACAATAGTCAACCTAATTATAATAATCAAAATTATTATCAAAACAATAGTCAACCGATTAATAACGGACAAAATCCATATAACCCTTCAAACTTTCAAAACAACAACGAACCTTACTACCCACCGTATCAACCAGTACAACCAAATGCACCAAAAAAGAAAATGCGTACTAGTATTAAGGTTTTAATCGCAAGTATAATTACATTATTTGTTATTTGTATAGGTGTAGTAGCCGTTATAACTGCTATGTCTTTAGCAAATAATTTATTTAAATTCAATTCAGACTTTCTAGACGATATTATGCCAACTCTTCCTGGTCAAACTGAACCAAATTCAAGTATCATTGTACCAGATGATGAGCCTAGCCCATATATTGACCCAGATTCAACTGGAATAGAACTAATAGAACAGCCAAGCGATATCAGTGACACTACAAAATATAGTGCAAGCTATGCTTTTGAGAAATGTTCGCCTAGTATTGTAGCAGTTATAACGCTCGAAGGTGAAGACCAAATTAGCGAGGGTACTGGTGTTATAATATCTGAAGACGGATATATAATAAGTAATAGCCACGTTATAAATGATAGTAACAAATATAATATAATGATTGCGTTCAATTCAAAAACTTACGAAGCATCTGTAGTAGGTTATGATGTTAGAACAGACTTAGCAGTGCTAAAAATTTCTACAGATGAAATACTTACACCGGCTGTCTTTGCAAGCCCAGATAGTCTTAAAATTGGTCAAGAAGTAGTGGCTATTGGCAATCCTGGTGGCGTGCAATTTTCAAAATCAATAACAAAAGGTATTATTTCTGCTCTTGATAGACAAATGGACGACGGAGGTAATGTAAGTTATATTCAAACTGATGCAGCAATAAACCCAGGTAATTCAGGTGGGCCATTAGTTAATTTAAATGGTGAAGTAATTGGAATAAATACAATTAAGATTGTAGATACAGAGTATGAGGGTATGGGATTTGCGATACCTAGTGATACAGTAGAAGAAATTACAGATGATTTAATAAAAAACGGAAAAGTTGAGGGAAGAACAAGACTTGGAATTACAGTATTTGAAATCAATGAGTATGTATCAGAGATGTATGACATACCAACTGGTGTGCAAATTGAAAGTTTCGATAGTGATAGCACATTAGAAGATGACGGAGCAAAAGCAGAAGATGTGATAACACATATAAACGGTGAAGAAGTAACAAGTATTTCTCAACTGTATGCACAGTTAGAAAAATACTTGCCAGGCGACGAAGTAGAATTAACGTTATACAATATTGAAACAGAAAAGTCATATAAAATTACAACTAAGCTGTTAGAGGCTGACTAATAATACTTTTGTGGCTGTCGCACGAGTGTTAATATCAACAAGTATTTGTAGGGGAGCATTCCATATGCTCCCCTTTTATTTGTGTACTTGATGGATTTCGCCCCTACAACGAACTTGTATAATATGAGGAACAATTCACTAAATGTGACAGCCCCTTTTTCTGCTAAATTACTATATATAAAATTAGACTAATAAAGAGTGTATAATATTTGTTTTGCAGTAAAAACACTCACAAAAAAGTTGCTGCAGGTAATCCTACAACAACTTTTTTATATATCGTAAATATTTATATTAATCTTTTGTTATGTCTATTGCTTCTACTTTTGGACTAAGGTATATATCATGAGGTGTTATACCAGGTTCATTCCAAAATTTTGTTGTTTCTATATCTATTCCTTGTGATTTATATGCTGCCCATGCTAATTCTGAACAGTACCAATCTTTTTCATTAACACTTGTATCCTTAGCAAAATCTATCTTATAACCTGCGTCTAAACATTGTACAGCAAAGTCAACTGCGCCCTCTTTTTGTTCTTGTGTTGCTCCTTTTACTCTTAGTACAGTATCATCAGAGTTATCGTATCTATCGTCATCTATAACGTTTCGTACTACTCCACTGTTACTTACAGCCTCAATTACTGTTATGTATTGTTCGTTAGTAACTGGGTTTATTTTAATTTCTTCTACAATGGCTATATGTCCAGTTATCCCCATATTTCCATTGTTTTCATAGATTATATCCCCTACTTGAACTGTGTTTAACATATCATACTTATCATAATTGTAACTCTTTGCGAAAACACTAACAGATAACGTTGACATTGTCGCTAGCACTAAAGTCATACATAATATTCTTTTTGTGAATTTTTTTGTTTTTTTCATTAAAATTCTCCTGTATTTTTAATTTACTCGACTTGTCTACTACTATAAGTTATATTTTAAATATAATCAATCATTTTACTATAAAATTTACATTTTGTTCATTGAATTTCAAAATACAATACTATAATTTAGAATATATCTTTTATACGTGAAAGCGATATAAATATATATAAAAATATTATTATATCTTATTGTTAAATGTATAATTTGTAATTTTTTTATATAAATCGCTGATATTTTAAGAAAATCACAATTAAAAACAATCTTTATTAATATATTCTTTGTTTCTCCCTAAAATTCAACAAAATAGTACATTGAATGTAAAACTTAAGTTATTATATAATTAAATTGTAAGAATTTTGTCTAAATTTGCAAGGAGGCTTATTATGTATCTAATGTTTATACCTATTATGATTGTTAGTTTAATTTATGTAATTCTAGAAAGAGTTAATCATAAGTCGATATTAAACAGTAAACTTTTTAAAGCTGAATGTGTTATAATAGGGTTGCCGCTACTAACAGTATGCGGAGAAGAAATTTTTGAAGTTGAAGAAATAGAACGATTTCACGATATGAATGTTGCTATAATGCTTACATTTACAGTTCTGTACTTAGTGTGTTTTATTTTGTATGTTAAATCAAAAAGCACAGTAACAATGTTTGCATTACCAGTTATATTTGTATCAGGGTGTATGGTTACAGGTATTATGAACGAATTTTGGTTGTTATTATCTATATCAACAATTTGCTTTATAGCACATGTTTACATAATTATTAAAAAGCGTGATATATTTAAAGAACATGAAATTATGAAGTGATTGCAAGCGTTGTAAACAATATGAAAGAACAAATGTAAAACTTGCACATATTGTGTTAAAATGTTAACATCAGATGAAATTATGCAAGATATTATCACAAGAAATTCAATTATTTTTTAATTTGAGTTTCTTGTGATTTTTTAATTAATATAACAGAATATTTCTAAAATATACAGTTAATTTAAACTAACTCAATGTTTTCGATTTTTCCCTAAAAAATCAGCTTTTTTTATCTTTTTTCTTTAAATTTCACTAGACTTTTTCATCAATATATAGTATCATAACAGTTGGACGTGTTTATTTTTATAAATGCCAAAAGTTAATTTTTATACTACAGGGAGGAAATAAATATGCTTAAAAAAATCAGCACAATTCCTTTTAAGGGTACACCTGAGCAGGAAACTCAGCTGAACGCAATTATTCAAAAACATAAGTCAGACCCAGGTGCTGTTATGCCTGTTCTGCAAGAAGCTCAAGAAGTTTATGGTTACTTACCTTTAGAGGTTCAAACTATGATTGCCGCTGGACTTAACGTACCACTAGAGGAAGTTTACGGTGTTTCTACTTTCTATTCACAATTTTCACTAACTCCAAAAGGACAATATAATATATCTGTCTGTCTTGGTACTGCTTGCTATGTTAAAGGTGCTGGCAAGTTAGTAGATAAAATTTCAGAAATTTTAAATGTAGCACCTGAAGAATGTAGCGATGATGGAAAATTCTCTTTAACAGCTTGTCGTTGCATTGGTGCTTGTGGTCTTGCACCAGTTTTAACAATTAATGATGAAGTTTACGGTAGATTAGAAGTTGAAGATATTAAAGATATTCTTAAAAAATATACTAATTAATCTATGAGAGAACTTTCTTTAAATGTAATGGATATTGCACAAAACTCAATTACAGCAAACGCAAGCTTAATAGAGATTGAGGTTTGTGAAAATACAAACAATAATACTCTTACCATTATGATAAAAGATAACGGTAAAGGTATGACACAAGAGCAAGTAAATAAAGTAGTAGACCCGTTTTTTACTAGCAGAACTACTAGAAAAGTAGGTTTAGGCATACCACTGTTTTCAATGGCAGCCACACTTACTGGTGGTAATTTAGAAATAAATTCTACACCACAAGTTGGAACTACTGTAAAAACAAAGTTTATTACTAACTCAATTGATATGACTCCTCTAGGAGATATCAATCAAACAATAAGTATGCTAATTAGGTGTAACCCTAATTTGGACTTTGTATTTGAACATAAAATTAATGAAAAATCGTTTGTTTTAGATACTAGAGAACTTAAAACTCATTTAGGTGAAGTGCCACTCGATACACCAGATGTTATGATGTGGATAAACGAGTATCTAAGCGAACAATCTCAAATAATACTCGGAGGTGCAAGTTTATGAAATCTTTAGCTGAATTACAAGCTATTAGAGATAAGGCTAGAATACAATTAAACGTTAGAGAAGAAAACCCTAATGCTATTAGAGTTTTAGTAGGTATGGCTACTTGTGGTATTGCTGCTGGTGCTAGACCTGTATTAAATGCTTTTGTTGAAGAAGTTAACAAAAGAGGTCTTACTAATGTAACTATTACTCAAACTGGCTGTATCGGAATTTGTCAATATGAGCCAGTTGTAGAAATTGAAGTACCTGGTCAAGATAAAGTTACTTATGTTAAAATGGATGCTGAAAAAGCAATTAGAGTTGTAAATAATCATCTAGCAAACAACAACATAGTTACTGAATACACTATTGGTGCTAATAATATTCAAGGAGGAGAATAAATGTATCGTTCTAATGTGCTTGTTTGTGGCGGTACTGGTTGTACTTCTTCAAACAGTTTAAAACTAATCGAAAAATTTAATCAAGAAATTAAAGCTCAAGGATTAGAAAAAGAAGTTAATGTAGTTACTACAGGTTGCTTTGGTCTATGTGCTTTAGGTCCAATTGTTATAGTTTATCCAGAGGGTAGCTTTTATAGTATGGTTACGCTTGAGGATATTCCTGAAATCGTAGAAGAACATCTACTAAAAGGTAGAATTGTTAAACGCTTACTATATAAAGAAACTATAGAAGAAGAAACAATTAAATCTTTAAATCACACACCTTTCTACGAAAAACAAAAGAGAATTGCTCTTAGAAACTGTGGTGTTATTAATCCAGAGATAATTGATGAATATATTGCTATGGACGGTTATGCTGCTTTAGGTAAAGCTTTAACTGAAATGACTCCTCAAGAAGTTGTAGATACTATCACAAAGTCTGGTTTACGTGGTAGAGGAGGCGGTGGTTTCCCAACTGGTGTTAAGTGGGGATTTGCTGCTGCTCAAAAATCTGACGAAAAATATGTCTGTTGTAATGCTGACGAAGGTGACCCAGGTGCATTTATGGACCGTTCTGTTTTAGAGGGCGACCCTCATGCATTATTAGAAGCTATGGCAATTGCAGGTTATGCAATTGGAGCATCTAAAGGTTATGTATATGTTCGTGCGGAATATCCTATAGCTGTTGAACGTTTAGAAATAGCTATTAAACAAGCTAAAGAATATGGTCTATTAGGTAACGATATTTTCGGTACTGGTTTTAACTTTGACTTAGAATTAAGACTAGGTGCTGGTGCATTCGTTTGTGGTGAGGAAACTGCTCTTATTACTTCTATTGAAGGTAATAGAGGTGAGCCACGTCCACGTCCACCATTCCCAGCTGTTAAAGGTCTATTTGAAAAACCAACAATTCTTAACAATGTTGAAACATATGCAAATATCTGCCAAATTATCTTAAATGGTGCTGACTGGTTTAATGCTATCGGTACAGAAAAATCAAAAGGTACTAAAGTATTTGCTTTAGGTGGTAAAATCCAAAACACTGGGCTTGTAGAAGTTCCTATGGGTACTACTTTAAGAGAAATTATAGAAGAAATCGGTGGCGGTGTGCCAGACGGTAAGAAATTTAAAGCTGCTCAAACTGGTGGTCCTTCTGGTGGTTGTATTCCAGCTGAGCATTTAGATATAGAAATCGACTACGACAACTTAATAGCAATTGGCTCTATGATGGGTTCTGGTGGACTTATCGTAATGGACGAAACTAACTGTATGGTTGATATTGCTAAATTCTTCTTAGAGTTTACAGTTGATGAAAGTTGCGGTAAATGTTCTCCATGTAGAATAGGTACACAACGTTTATTAGGTATATTAGATAAAATCACTTCAGGTAACGGCACTGTAGAAGATTTAGATAAACTAGAAGAACTTTGCTACTACATTAAAGAGAATGCACTTTGCGGACTAGGTCAAACTGCTCCAAACCCAGTGTTATCTACTTTAAAATTCTTCCGTGATGAATATATAGCTCACGTTACAGATAAAAAATGTCCAGCAGGTGTTTGTAAAGAGTTATTACAATACTCAATTATTGCTGACAAATGTAAGGCTTGTACAGCTTGTGCAAGAGTTTGCCCAGTTGGAGCTATCAACGGTAAAGTTAAAGAAATTCATACAATAGATACTAGCAAATGTATTAAGTGTGGAGCTTGCGTAGCTAAATGTAAGTTCAATGCTATTGTAATAGGTTAAGAAAGGAGTTTTGATAAAATGGATATGATTAATGTAAAAATAAATAATTTTCCTATGAGTGTTCCAGTTGGTACTACTATTTTAGAAGCTGCTAAAATGGCTAATATAAAAATTCCTACTCTTTGCTTCTTAAAAGATATTAACGAAATCGGTGCGTGCCGTATGTGCGTTGCTGAAGTTAAAGGTGCTAGGTCTTTAGTTGCATCTTGCGTATACCCTTTAGAGAGAGAGGGTACAGAAGTATTTACTAATACTAAAAAAATTCAAGAATCAAGAAAACTTACATTAGAGCTTATCTTGTCTAATCACGAGAGAAAATGTTTATCTTGTACTAGAAGTAATAATTGTGAACTACAAAAAATGTGCGTTGACTTTGGTGTAGAAGACGAAGGACGTTTTGATGGATTTAACCCAACTGTTAAAAACGATATATCTTCCTTACACTTAGTAAGAAACAATCATAAATGTATTTTATGCCGTCGCTGTGTAGCTGCTTGTAATGACCAATATGTAGGTGTTATTGGTGCTAACAACAGAGGTTTTGATACTGAAATAGGTTGTGCATTTAATGCTGACTTATCTGACACTACTTGTGTATCTTGTGGACAATGTACAGCAGTATGTCCAACAGCTGCTTTAACAGAGCGTGACCAATCTCAAGAAGTGTTCGACTTAATAAACGACCCAGATAAAATTGTTATCGTTCATACAGCTCCAGCAATTAGAGCAACTTTAGGTGAATGTTTTGATATGCCTATCGGCTCAAATGTTAAGGGTAAAATGGTAACTGCTTTAAAAATGTTAGGTTTTGACAAAGTTTTCGATACTGACTTTGGTGCAGACTTAACAATTATGGAAGAAGCAACAGAGTTCTTGGAGAGAGTTAATCATGGTGGAGTATTACCAATGATTACTTCTTGTTCACCAGGTTGGATTAAATTCTGCGAACATTACTACCCAGACTTAATTCCTAATTTATCAAGTTGTAAATCACCACAACAAATGACAGGTGCAATTATAAAAACTTATTATGCTCAAAAGAATAATATTGACCCTGCAAATATAGCAGTAGTTTCAATAATGCCTTGTACTGCTAAAAAGTTTGAAGTTAAACGTGATTTCCAAGATGCAGCTGGTTTACCAGATGTTGATATAGCTTTAACAACAAGAGAACTTGCACGAATGATAAACGCTTGTCAAATTCAATTTAAAGATTTACCAGATAGCGAATATGACCCAGCATTAGGCGAAACAACAGGAGCAGCTGCAATATTTGGTGCTACTGGTGGTGTTATGGAAGCAGCACTTAGAACAGCTGCTGACGTATTAACTGGTGAAGATTTAGAAGCTATTGAATATAACGAAGTACGTGGAACAAAAGACATTAAAGAAGCAACATATAATGTAGCTGGATTAGATGTTAAAGTTGCAGTAGTAAGTGGACTTACAAACGCTGCTAAACTTTTAGATGATGTAAAAGCTGGTAAAGCAGATTATCACTTTATAGAAGTAATGTGCTGTCCTGGTGGCTGTGTAAACGGTGGAGGACAACCAATACAACCTGCAAGTGTTAGAAACTTTGTAGATTTAAAAGCAGAACGTGCAAAAGCTTTATATGAAGAAGACAAAAACCTACCACTAAGAAAATCTCATAAGAACCCACTTATAACAAAATTATACGAAGAGTTCTTACAAGAGCCTGGTAGCCATAAAGCACACGAAATTTTACATACAAGATATGTAAAAAGAGAAAAATACTAATATTTAAAATTATAAGGGGCTATATCACATCACGTGATATAGCCCCTATTATATTGGCTCTTTGTCAAACCCTAACATTTGACAAAGAGCCAATTTACCTTATTGTAGTATTCGTCAACAACCTAAAAGTTTTACTCAAAACTATTTTCAAAAAATCGTGCTGTTTGAAACAACTCCTCAAGGTCTTATTATTTGACCTATTCCCGTAAGCGTCAAGCAACTTTCTAAATCTCCCCTACCCTCTACCTATCTTTGATATATAAATACACCAAACAAAAACACTCCACATATATGTGAAGTGTTTTATAGTTGAAATTCAACTGGTCGGGATGACAGGATTCGAACCTGCGGCATCTTGCTCCCAAAGCAAGCGCGCTACCAAACTGCGCTACATCCCGATTTATTAGCATTAAATTATTTTCAACAGCTTAATTATTATACATTATTTTTTAAACATTGTCAAGCATTTTTTTAAGATTTTCTGCTGTATTAAGGTAACTTTTTAACCTTAATACAGCAGAAGTTATTATTAATCAAAAATCATTGTTGCAAAATAATCTTCTATTGTTTCTGCTCTTCTTATTAACCTTGAGTTCCCGTCCTCTTGTAATAAGATTTCTGCACTCCTTAATTTTCCGTTATATTGGTAACCCATAGCATATCCATGTGCTCCAGTATCGTGTATTACTATAATATCGCCCATATCTATTTTAGGTAACATTCTATCAATGGCAAATTTATCACTGTTTTCGCATAGCGAGCCGACTACATCATATTTTGTAGACAATTCTTCTTCCTCTTTGCCTAAAACTGTTATATGATGATATGAGCCATATATTGCTGGTCGCATTAAGTCAGCTGCACAAGCATCTACACCAATGTATTCTTTATATATGTGCTTTTCATGTTTTGCTGTTGTTACTAAACATCCATATGGTGCTAACATAAATCTACCTAATTCAGTAAATATCGCTACGTCGCCCATTCCAGCTGGTACTAGTATCTCTTCAAAAGCTTTTCTAACGCCCTCTCCTATTATAAATATATCGTTTGCATTTTGGTCAGGGTGATAAGGTACACCTATTCCTCCAGATAAATTAATATATTTTATCTCACAACCTGTTTCATTTTTAAGTTCAACAGCTGTTTGAAATAAAACTTTTGCAAGTGCAGGATAGTACTCATTAGAAATTGTATTTGATGCTAAAAAAGAGTGTATACCAAAGTTTTTTGCTCCCATCTCTTTAAGCTTAATAAACCCTTCTTTTAATTGCTCTCTAGTAAAACCATACTTTGCTTCTCCAGGGTTATCCATTACTTGAGGTGTTCCATCTTCTGTAGCATTTAATTTGAACACTCCACCTGGATTATATCTGCAAAATATTGTTTCTGGTATACCACACATATTGTTTAAGTAATCTATATGAGTATAATCATCAAGATTTATATATGAATTTAAGTCATATGCAAGTTTTAGGTCTTTTTCTGGTGTATTATTAGCAGAAAACATTATCTCACTCGATTTAAATCCCAATTTGTCTGACAAAATAAGCTCTGTATATGAAGAACAATCGACTCCACAGCCTTCTTCTTTTAATATTTTTAATATTTGAGGGCTTGGCGTTGCCTTAACTGCAAAGTACTCTTTAAAGCCTTTATTCCAAGAGAAAGCCTTGTTTACATTGCGTGCGTTTTCTCTTATTCCCTTTTCATCATATAAATGAAAAGGCGTAGGATGATTTTTAATAATATTATTTGCTTGTTCTAATGTGATAAATGTCTTTTTCATAAAGTTCTCCTTAACCATATAATAGTTTTAGTGTATATATTGTATTATAATTTAATAATTATGTCAATGTGAAATTTATAAATTAATATCGCTATTCATCTATAAATGTCGATAAAAATATATTATTTTATATCTTTTTAAAATTTAATTGCTTTTTCCCTTGCTTTTTTTCAAAATTTATGCTAAAATACTATAGCACTATAAAATTGTGCTTGTAGCTCAGCTGGATAGAGTACCTGGCTACGAACCAGTAGGTCGGGGGTTCGAATCCCTCCAAGCACGCCACTTATGTAATTTTACTTGACGTCTAATAAACATCAAGTAAAATTACACAAAAGTATATTTAAACGTACTAGTTTGCATTATGTTTGCAAATTAATACGTCTTTTTTTTGCTTTTTGTCAAATGTTTCATTTTGATTAAGAGCCTTTTATACTAGTACTCTGTGTCAATCAAAACTTTACGTATCTGTCGGTTATTTTTGCTTAAAACTGCGTTGTAGTCGGTCGTATACGCCAGTATTACTCCCTTCTTCGTCTTGTTTTAAACAAAAATCCCACGACATCTATTGTAAATTTTTAACTGACACAGAGCACTAGTTCTTCATCAAGCATTTAAGGCGCTGTCAGCTATACAACACTACAACTATAGTACACAGTTGTATATTTAATAAAACCAGCTGTAAACGCTCGTATTTGCCTACATATGCATTTATGATAAGTTTTTCGTCGTCTTATCTAACTTTTAAAACAAATACTTTATATACCCTTACAACATCCTCCGTTTATTACACATACTGCACAAAATTTTCAGTAATAACTCAACATTTGACAAAGAGCCCAAAACAAAATGGATAGTAGATTTCTCTACTATCCAAAATTTTAAAATTGTTATCAATTAAGTATTGATACCTGTTACAACGCCTGAACCTACTGTACGGCCACCTTCACGAATAGCGAAACGTAAACCTTCTTCAATAGCGATTGGGTTGATTAACTCAACGTCCATGTCAACGTTATCGCCAGGCATACACATTTCTGTGCCTTCTGGAAGTGATACTACACCAGTAACGTCTGTTGTTCTGAAATAGAATTGAGGACGGTAGTTGTTAAAGAATGGAGTATGACGTCCACCTTCTTCTTTAGTTAAGATATATACTTGACCACGGAATTTTGTGTGTGGTTGAATTGAACCTGGTTTAGCTAAAACTTGACCTCTTTCGATGTCAGTTCTTTGAACACCACGTAGTAATGCTCCGATGTTGTCGCCTGCTTCAGCGTAATCTAAAAGTTTTCTAAACATTTCGATACCTGTAACAACAACTTTTCTTTTCTCTTCAACGATACCAACGATTTCAACTTCTTCGTTTACGTTTAATTGACCTCTTTCAACTCTACCTGTAGCAACTGTTCCACGACCTGTGATTGTGAAAACGTCCTCAACTGGCATGATGAAAGGTAAGTCTGATTTACGCTCAGGAGTTGGGATAAAGCTGTCAACAGCGTCCATTAACTCGTGAATGCAAGCATATTCAGCAGCTTTAGCATCTTGA
Source organism: uncultured Eubacteriales bacterium (assembly GCA_964369405.1). GTDB lineage: Bacteria > Bacillota > Clostridia > Oscillospirales > Acutalibacteraceae > CAYJFG01. Next base: position 18,201 of record CAYJGB010000008.1, on the reverse strand, counting down.
GAAGCACTGTCAAGAGCTTTGAAAGCTGAACCACGAATGATAGGAGTATCATCGCCTGGGAATTCGTATTCGTCTAGTAATTCACGAATTTCCATCTCAACTAAGTCAAGAAGTTCTTCGTCGTCTACTAAGTCAGTTTTGTTCATAAATACTACTATGTGAGGTACACCAACTTGGCGAGATAGTAATATGTGTTCTCTTGTTTGAGGCATAGGACCATCTGTACCAGATACAACTAAGATAGCACCGTCCATTTGAGCAGCACCAGTAATCATATTTTTAACGTAGTCAGCATGTCCTGGGCAGTCAACGTGAGCATAGTGACGGCCTTCTGTTTGGTATTCAACGTGAGCTGTGTTAATTGTAATACCACGTTCTCTCTCTTCAGGAGCTTTATCGATATTTGCATAATCTACAAATTCAGCGTCTCCACCAATGTTTAATACTTTTGTTATAGCCGCTGTTAAAGTTGTTTTACCGTGGTCAACGTGTCCAATAGTACCAATATTAACATGCGGTTTATTTCTTTCAAATTTTTCCTTAGCCATTTGAAATTCCTCCTTGAATTGAATAATTTATTTAGTAAACTACTTGATTTATATTTTAACAATTTAATTATTAAATTGCAATAGAAAACTAAAAAGTTTTTAAAAAATTAACATTTAAATTAATCTTCTTTTTTAGCACGTGAGCTGATTATTGCTTCTGATACTGATTTAGGAACTTCTGCATAATGGCTTGGTTCCATAGCATATTGTCCACGTCCTTGAGTTTTAGAACGCATATCAGTTGCATATCCAAACATCTCTGATAGTGGAACAGTTGAGTTAATTCTTGTAACTCCGTTTTCTGGGTCCATACCTGAGATTAATCCACGTCTTGAGTTTAAGTCACCAATAACATCGCCCATATATTCTTCTGGAACTATTACAGTAACTTTCATGATTGGTTCTAGTAAAACTGGGCTAGCTTTTTTCATAGCTTCTTTTAAAGCCATTGAACCAGCTATTTTAAACGCCATTTCAGATGAGTCAACATCATGGTATGAGCCATCATATAATGTAACTTTTACATCAACTACATTGTATCCTGCTATTACACCACTTTGCATTGCACCTTTTACACCTTGGTCAACTGCTGGGATATATTCTTTTGGAATAACACCACCAACGATGTTATTAACAAATTCATAACCTTTAGTTGGGTTAGGCTCAATTTTAATCTTAACATGACCGTATTGTCCACGTCCACCAGATTGTCTAGCATATTTTTGGTCAACATCAGATGCAACACGAATTGTTTCTTTGTATGCAACTTGAGGAGCACCAATATTAGCTTCAACTTTAAATTCACGAAGTAGTCTATCAACAATGATTTCAAGGTGAAGCTCACCCATACCAGCAATAATTGTTTGACCAGTGTCTTCATCAGTATAAGCTTTAAATGTTGGATCTTCTTCAGCAAGTTTAGCTAATGCTATACCCATTTTTTCTTGTCCTGCTTTAGTTTTAGGCTCAATAGCCACACGAATAACAGGCTCTGGGAATTCCATAGATTCAAGTATTACAGGGTTTTTCTCGTCACATAAAGTGTCACCAGTTGTTGTATTTTTTAGTCCAACAGCAGCTGCGATATCACCTGCATAACAAATATCTATATCTTTTCTATCATTAGCGTGCATTTGTAGAATACGTCCAATACGTTCGTTATTGTCTTTTGTTGAGTTATAAACAGTAGAACCTGCTTTAACGCTACCAGAATATACACGGAAGAAGCATAATTTACCAACAAATGGGTCTGTTGCTATTTTAAATGCAAGTGCAGAGAATGGTTCATCATCAGATGAGTGTCTAACCATTTCTTCTTCTGTTTCTGGGTCAACACCTTTAATGTCAGGTACATCTGTTGGAGCTGGCATATAATCAACAATAGCATCAAGTAACATTTGAACACCTTTATTTCTGTATGATGTTCCACAAGTTACTGGTACCATTTTGTTGTCGATTGTAGCTACACGAATAGTATCTTTAATTTCATCAATAGTAAGTTCTTCACCATTAAAGAATTTTTCCATTAACTCTTCGTCTTGCTCAGCAACATTTTCAATAAGCTCATCACGATATTTTTGAGCAATTTCTTTCATATCTTCAGGAATTTCTTCTTCTCTAATATCTTTGCCTAAATCATCATAGTAGATTTCAGCTTTCATTTTAACTAAGTCGATAATTCCTTTAAATGCATCTTCTGAACCAATTGGTAATTGAATTGGAACAGCATTACATTTTAATCTATCTTTTACCATTTGAACAACTCTGTAGAAATCAGCACCCATAATGTCCATTTTATTAACATAAATCATTCTAGGTACACCGTAGTTGTCAGCTTGACGCCATACAGTTTCTGATTGAGGTTCAACGCCACCTTTAGCACACATAACTGTTACAGAACCGTCAAGAACTCTTAAAGAACGCTCAACCTCAACTGTAAAATCAACGTGTCCAGGTGTATCAATAATGTTAACTCTAACATCTTTTTTGTTTTTGTCTTTCCAAAAACAAGTTGTAGCAGCAGAAGTAATTGTTATACCTCTTTCTTGCTCTTGTACCATCCAGTCCATAGTAGCGCCACCATCGTGCACTTCACCTATTTTATGAGTAATACCAGTGTAGAACAAAATACGTTCTGTTGTTGTAGTTTTACCAGCATCAATATGAGCCATGATACCGATATTTCTTGTTTGTTCTAAGCTTACTTGCCTTGCCATAATATCCTCCTTAAAGAATTACCATCTGTAATGAGCAAAAGCCTTATTAGCTTCAGCCATTTTATGAGTATCATCACGTTTTTTAGCAGCTCCACCTGCTCCGTTAAGTGAATCTAAAATCTCACCAGCAAGTCTTTCTTTCATAGTTCTTTCACTACGTTTTCTTGAGTATGTTGAAATCCAACGTAAACCTAGTGTTTGTTTTCTTTCTGGACGAACTTCCATTGGTACTTGGTAAGTTGCACCACCAACACGGCGAGCTTTTACCTCTAGTATTGGCATAATATTTTCCATTGATTGTTCAAAAACCTCTAATGGTTCTTTTCCTGTTTTCTCAGCGACAATGTCAAATGCACCATAAACTATTTTTTGAGCAACTCCTCTTTTACCATCATACATTATGTTGTTGATAAGACGAGTAACCAATTTTGAGTTATATAGTGGATCTGGCAATACATCACGTTTTGTAATCGAGCCTCTTCTTGGCACTTTACTTCCCTCCTTCACAAATTTAGAGCTATCATAGGTACTCGAAAGCGACTTTCTCCCGTTGGCCAATACATAAAGGCTTGATAATATATATAAAGCACAATTTGTACTGGTTGTTATTTAATTTATAACTTATCCATAGGTAGCCTGTCTATTTCCTTCAATTATTTACCTGCTTTTGGTTTTTTAGCACCGTATTTTGAACGTGCTTGCATACGTTTAGCGACACCTTGAGCATCAAGAGTTCCTCTTACTATGTGGTAACGCACACCAGGAAGGTCTTTTACTCTACCGCCTCTAATAAGAACAACGCTATGTTCTTGCAGATTATGGCCCACACCTGGGATGTAAGAACTTACTTCTATACCGTTAGAAAGTCTAACTCTGGCAATTTTTCTAAGCGCTGAATTAGGTTTTTTAGGTGTAGCAGTTTTAACAGCTGTGCAAACGCCTCTTTTTTGAGGTGAACTTTGGTCAATAGCTTTACGCTTTTTAGAGTTCCAACCTTTTAAAAGAGCAGGAGCTTTAGCTTTTTTCTCAGTAACTTGACGTCCTTTGCGAACCAATTGGTTAAAGGTAGGCATATACTTGTTTTCCTCCTTTCAAAAAATATTGTATATTACTAAACACTTAGTAGTGTTTGATAATAAACTAAAAATATGTTTGTGAGTAATTCACAAAAATACACTTAAATATAAGAATACTTTTTTGTAAAATTTACAGTTAAAAACTGTAAAAATAAGAGTAACCCACAATTAAAAATTTTAACATATTTAATATGTGTTTGTCAATCTTTTTTTGATGTTCGTTTTTAGTGTTATTAGGAGCTTTTAAATTTTTTCATAGAGCTAAACATTAAACAAACATAATAAATAAAGAATATCAAACCCCAATAGAACTAGATTTTGCTAGTCTGTCGGGGTTTTTTATGAATATTCAATTACCTTAATCTACTAAACCTGCTTCTACTAAGTTTGCTTGGTGTTCTGTCATAGTATAAGCATAATATGCTTCTGCCGGTTCTGTTTCTGTTGCTGCTTTATGGCAGAAATAATAATAACCTGTGTCTTTTGGATTAAGTGCTGCATCTATCGCTACTAACCCTGGGTTACATATTGGTCCTGGTGGTAGCCCTTCTATGTCATAAGTGTTGTAATCACTTTTAAATGTATCTTCTATATCTTTTGGTATATCTTCAAGCGACTCATATGGATAATATATAGTTGCATCTGACTGCAACTTATCAACTTCATAATCTCCATAATAACTTACTCCACCTGTAGCCTCTGTAGCAAGTCTGTTGTAGAATACAGAAGTTACACTATACATATCTTGTTCATCTGAAGCCTCAGCTTGTGCAAGTGATGCCATATTTATTAAATCATCTAACTTAATTTCTTTTAAATCTGCATATTCTTTAATACTCATTTCTTCTGAATATCCAGAATATTTTTTAGTGTTTTTAATAACTTTCTTATTAAAGTTATCTAAGAATTTTGTTATTACATTTTCTACATCTTCGTTCAAATAGAAAATATACGTGTCTGGGAATAAATATCCCTCTAATTTATATACTCTATTTTCAACTTCTCCTATTTCTGCTATGAAGTCATAATCTTCATCAAACATATCTGAGTTACATGCATCTAAAAACTCTTGTTTATCGCATACATTGTTTTCTTCTAATATATCTGCACATTCCATTACAGAAAGTCCTTCAGTAAACTGCACTGTTACATAATCTTTAGGTCCTGAATTATACAACAAGTAATTTAATAACGCCTCGTAATCAAGGTTAGTTTCTATTTTATAAGTCCCTGGTAAAAAACCCTCGCTTGAGTTTGTAATATTAGCATATGTCTTAAAGAAAAATGGCTCGTTTATAACTCCATTTTCTACCAATATATCTGTTACTTCATCTAAATCAGCATCTTTTGGTATCGTTATAAGAACTTCTGTTTCTTCATTATTTTCTCTATCAATAGCTAAAAAGTCATACATTCCAGTTACAAAAAATGTGCCTAACACACCACCTACAACTAAAACCATCGCCAACCACACAAGCCTAAACATAACTTTGTTTTTACCTGCTTTTTCTTTTTTCCTCTTTTTAACTGACTTGTTGTATCTTTTTAAACCTTTTTTTTCTTCCCTATCCATAGTTTGCTTAGTTTTTTCATCACTATAGCTTGTCAAATCATTTTGCTCCATTTGCATCCTGTTTTGCTTGATTATATCATCAATACTAACATATTCTTCTTCCTGTGCTTTTTCAGTCTGAATATCTTCTGTTTTGTATTCTTTTTCATCACTTTGCTTTGCATTATTACTATTACTTTCTATATTACTATCTTCTTCATCTTGAGATATATCAAAATCCATATCATCAATGTATTTGTACTCGTCACTATCATACATATCTTTTTTGTTGTCTGCCATATAATCAGTCCTCTCTATCAGTATTATTATTTTTGTTTTTGTAGCTGTTAATTTTTCTAAAAAATCTATCTGTTACCAAAAAGTCAACTGGTTTATCAAAGTAACCATGTGGCAACTCCCATTTTACACATTGACTATAACAAATCCCCACTGTAGTTCCTTCAAACTTATTCAAAAATCTATCATAATAACCTTTGCCATATCCTAGTCTATACCCTTGTGCATCAAATGAAAATCCTGGAACTACGCACAACGCATTACTAAAGTCTGTAACTTTAGTGCATTTAGATACTATAGGCTCTAACACTCCAAACGCACCACTCTCAAGGTCATTTTCTATAGAGTTGATATAGTAAAAATCCATCAAGCAACCATCTACTATACAAATCGGAACAGCTACCTTTTTACCTTGTTTTAACGCTTTTTCAATTATTTTAAAAGTATCTACTTCTATTTCTTTAGATACATAAGTAAGTACTAAATCACAATTATTATATTGCCAAAGTTTATATAAACTCTGATGTATTTTATTATCTAGGAATTTCTTTTTCTGCTGTGTAAGATTTTGTCTTATCTTTTTCATATCATTTCTTAACTTGATTTTTTCAAGTTTAATATTAGTTACGGGCATTGTAATGCTGCCTTTATTTTATTTGCCATTTTAGCACTTGACAACTCTTCTACAATTGATAATGCAAAAGGTATTGTGCTACCGGCACCTTTTCCTGTAATAATATTTTTATCTTTAACAACAAAATCTTCTAATACATTAGCATCTATAAGTTCATTTTCAAAACCTGGGAAACAAGTTGCATTAATACCTTTTAGCAAGCCCATATGACCTAATATTGACGGAGCTGCACAAATTGCACTTACAAGTAAATTATTATCCATGCAATATCTAACACTCGCTTTTACAATAGGTGAACTTTCTAAATTTAAAGTCCCCGGCATTCCACCTGGCAAAATTATTGACTCCATATTATCTGTAGTAACCTCTTTATCTTCTATATCAGCCACAACAGTTATACCATGGGAACCTTTTATAGTTTTACAACCTATTCCAACTGTCACTACTTCTAATTCTGCTCGTATGAGTATATCAACAGTTGTAAGTGCTTCAATCTCCTCAAACCCTTGAGCTAAAAAAACATATACCACGTTATTATCACTCCATAATCAATCTAATGTTAACCCTAGATAAGAGTTATACATATCTTTTTTAATATCTATATCTAAATTATTATCAAGTAATTTAATCATACCAAAGTCTAAAATTCGACTATTCTCTAGTAATTCATCATTATATTGGATAGGTACTCTTAATACATATTCACTAGACTTTACGTATCTTGAAAAACTACATATCAAATCTTTAAAATTTTCGTCACGACATATAATCTCTTGAATAAAAATCTTATTACTATCTTTGTAATAAGCTACATATCCCATATCAAAAACAGCTAATTTCCCATTATATAATTTAAATATATTATCTACTGCCTGTAAATGAGTTTTATTAAAATTCATACTCCCATTTACTCTACTAACTATATTAAACCTCAAATTGCTGATATTGTCAAATATTGTCATATTTTTGACTATGTTTTTTGAGTTTTCTACTTTTAATTTCTGTAAATCCTCATATTTTAGCGTTATAACTTTACATTTATATGTTTTGATATAGTCAAACTTACTATAATAGCCATATAAATTTTGACTTGCTGGCAAAAGTGCAGAAAACTTATCTCCATCTTTTAACGCAATGTCTAAAGAAACATTTATAAGATTTTCCATAATACCTTTTTTTCTATACTGTGGAAGAGTACCCGCCCCAAATAGATAGTTTGACTTATATTCTATTTTATCTAAACATATAGTACTAGGTAATAAATATAAACTAGCACATATATTGTCACCGTCTTTGGCAACATAAGCATTGCTATAATCAATCAAATGTTCAAAGTATACATTTGTATTTTCTGGACTTTCTCCAAAACACTCTTGAAATATTACTTTTAAACTATTAGTATCTTCAAGTCTTGCCTTACAATATTCCATCTTCTATACCTATTTTTACACTTGTATATTCTTCTGCTAATATAGTAGGTTTATACGATAATTTTGCTTTTCTTAAACCCTCTATACCTAAATCCTCTTCCCTATTTATATACTTATATTCTGTTAATGTTTGAGCAAACAACTTATTTATCATGGTGTACAGACCATTGTATCCGTCTACTGCTTTTTCAAAATGCACCACAAATGCATCTTTACTTATTTCTTCGCCAATAGCCATAGAAACAGGTTTATCGTCAATTTTAAGTATTCCACCTCTAAGGTTTAATATATCAAAGTTATCCAGAGCTGTTTTTATAGCACAAAATTCATGTTTTAAACCGTTATTTTCACCAGAGTTATTACTCTCACACCAACCAACAGTTATTTTCATTACATCTTCAAAATTATCTTTAGTTATTTCTTCAAAAGTGTAATTATACTGTTTTGTGAATTTTGATATATGATTTCGTTTACTATGATATTTTCTACCTGCTAAAGTCGCTAAATCTTCGCTATTATAGATGTATTCAGCATAATCTCTATTTTCTTCAAACTCTATCTTATTATCATATAAACTGTTTATTTCTTCTGTTTGCTCTTTTGACAGTCCACTAAAAACTATCTTTTTACCCTGAGCAAATGCATAATTTTTAATATTTTCTATTGCATCTTTTATATCTCCAACACCTAGTGGATACGTAAAAGAAATAGTATCTTCTTCATCACCAAAACTTTTTATAATAAAATCTTTATATCTGCAAAGTTTTATATTGTACATCTTTTGCCACAAGTAACTAGTAGCAAAAGGAATATCTGAACATAGTAATATCTTCTTTTCTGAAACCTTTTTTATTATTTCATCAACCCATATTTTATCTTCAATTTTTGGTGGGTTTAAATTCATACTTCTTACCTCTTTAATTCTTTATATTTTACTATTATATCCAATTTTCATTTAATATTTATTTTTGCAAAAAATCTTCAATTTTTTTGTTTATTTCATTTTGTATATCTTCTATACTCCTCAAATCAGTTCCGTTTGTACAATCAATAATATCCCAATCCCATTTATCAGCTACTATTTTAGCTTGTTTTCTACATCTATCTAAAAAAGATACATCTTTTTCGTGAATATCTTTTTTACTTTCATTTCCATTATACCTATCACTAATAAGTTTTTGAGATACTTCTATCGGTACATCTAAATATATAACATAATCAGGTTTTGGTATTTGAAGTTTATTGTACTCATAATCGTACAACCACTTTAAATAATCGTCTTTTTCATTCTCTTCTATTTTTGTAAGCTGATATATAGCATTAGATGTTGTATATCTATCTGCTAAAATAATAGCACCATTATTGTAGTCTTTTTCCCAGTTTTTCTTATAACTTATATATCTATCTGCTGCATAAAAAGTAGAGGCAGCATATCCATTAACTTCACTTAAAGAGGAGCTTATCTCTCCTTGCAAATACATTTTTACAAGAGCTGAAGAATTGCTATCATAATCAGGAAAAGAAACTTTTTTAACTTTTACTCCGTCAGCTTGTAATTTATCGTATAAAAGTTTTGTTTGAGTCCCCTTTCCACTTCCGTCTAAACCATCTATAACAATAATTTTCCCTTGCATTATTACACTTTCTTTCTAATATTATTAAAGTACTCATTAACTTCTTTTTGTTTTTTACAACTCATAACACCTTCAGTGCAACCTATTTTTCTTGTACATGGTGGCCCTGCTAATTTAAATAAGTTAGGTGCTATTTCGTAACATAGTTTATACATTTTAATTGCCATATCACGTATTTCCCATTGAGCTCTGTTACAACAGCGATGTGAAAAAAAGTTCATAAGTGAACGTGCGTTCATAGTAATAACGATAGATGTTGTGCAAGCGTTCGGCAAGATAAACCTAGCATCTTCATTTGCCTTTTTTTCAAACGCTGAGTACATTTTTTTGTTCTGAGATTTATAATTTTCTATAAAAGTTTTTTCATCAGATATTTCACTTACTTTTAGCACTTCTTTAATTTGTTTTAAAATCAGTGCGTTTCTTATTTTTTTATATGCTTCTTTTTGTAAATCAAGTGCATAGTTATATTCTTTTAATGCATATTCATCACTTAATATTTCTGGTGGAGTTACAAATTCAAAGCTATCACCATCAACATACCTTTGTGATTGTTGTGAATATGACGCTATTCTATGTCTAACTAATTGATGTGAACAGGCTCTTGAAATCCCCTCTACACCAAAAGTAAAGCTAACATGTTCTATTGGGCTTTCGTGTCCAATCGTTGCTAACATATCTACAAAACTTGCAATTTTTTCCTCTGTTAAATCATTCATAATATCGTCAATTGAAGACTTAGAGTAACATAATTTTGCAGCAGCTGCAATAGTTTTTTCTGGACTTGGAGTATGAGAAATTAAATTAACTTTAATTGACATAAAATTACCTACTTTCTAATATATAACTCGATAAAATATGCTAAAAAGGGATAAAATAATACAATCTTAAAAAATCCCTATATAAATTTTATTTTAACATAAATTTAAAAATTTGACAACCAAAATAGGCAAATTTTTATACATAAATAAAAAACTAATAAGAAAGTTGAATTTAGTACACTTTATATGATATATTAGTAAAAAAGACTTGTGAGGTAAATACGTATGAATATAATTTTAACAGATAGCAACACAGTAACGAATAATGATATTGATATGAGTTTTTTAAATAAATTTGGAGATGTAACAAACTTAAACATATATGATTATGAAGAAATAGCCGACAAAATTGAAAATGCAGATATAATATTATGTAACAAAACTCCACTTAACTCATACACTTTAAGAAAAGCTAAAAATTTAAAGTATATAGGTCTGTTTGCAACTGGCTATAACAATATAGATATTGAGTATTGTAAATCAAAAGGAATTACAGTATGTAACGCTGGCAGTTACTCAAGTGATGCAGTAGCACAACAAGTATTTGCATATATATTAGAACACTACAGCAAGACAAGCAAGTACAATGAGTTTGTACAAAACAAAGGTTGGCAAAATAGCAAAACATTTTCTCCATTTGTATATAGTACATTCGAGCTATCTAATAAAACAATAGGATTAATCGGTTTTGGAAATATAGCAAAGCAAGTAGTAAAAATAGCTTTAGCGTTTAATATGAAAGTACTTGCATATACTAGAAGCAAAACAAATTATGAAAATGTAGAATTTACAAGTTTAGAAAACTTGCTGAAATCAAGTGATGTGGTATCTGTACATTGTCCACTAAATAAAGAAAGCGAAAATATGTTTAATAAAGATACATTTAATATGTTTAAAGATGGTAGTTATTTTATAAACACTGCTAGAGGTGGCGTGCTAGTAGAAGATGACTTGATAGAAAATGTAAAGAGTGGAAAGCTATCTGGTGCATCATTAGACGTTTTAACTGTTGAGCCTATGAGTAAAGACAGCAAATTATTAAACGTAGAAAATATAACAATAACACCACATATAGCATGGGCACCACTTGAAACTAGACAGCGATTAATGGGAATAGTAGCCAGTAACATTGATATGTTTTTAAAGGGAACTGCTACAAATAAGATAGTATAATCTCTCGACCTGTTGAAAAACTACACAACTGCAAATTGAAAACTTAATTACCTACACATAAAAAAATCATAGCCGTTAACAGTTTCATCTGTTAACGGCTATTTAAATTGTTCTATCATGTTATTTTTCCTAAATCTATCTGTTTCTATCTTACCTGAATCCCTAAACAACAAATTTACATTTGGCTAGAATAATTCTCACTCTAAATCCATCGATAAATATGTATACCACATAAATTGTTTGATAACAATCAATAACATAAATGATGTTCTGCCAATTATGCTAAATTATCATAAATTCATATCAACGTATTACAATCAATCCATCGCCAGAGGTTAAATATTACTTTTATTAATTTCCTTTTTGCTTTAGAAAATTTATCACTTGATATAACATAATGAAATAATTTAACTAAAAAGCTAGCATATTTGTACTTTTAACACAAGTCATTTAATTATAACGAATAAATCACAAGTATAAATAAATACACATAAAATCTTAATGTTTCACTCTACACAGAACCTACTGTTCGTGTCTTAATTCAATAACACTAAAGAATTACATTAGCAACTATTAAACCAAGGAGTATTCATTATTTAGTTTATATTCAACATAATTTTGAATTTCACGATTAATTAAAATCATTACTTTTCGGTTTCAAAATATTAAATTGTATTGTTTATGTTAATCATATTTTATATATTCAATAAAGTATAAACTAAAAGTAATTATCTTGATTTCTAAAAAACAAATCAATTTTGTAATCACTATCTAAATCACAATACACTCAAATACAACTAACAAGTTAAGCTCCTAAATTATTTTTTTCAAGAACCTTTTATACTACTAGTTAAACTAGCCCATTGGAATCGCCTCTGTTTATTTTGTTTAATATGTTTTACATTAAACGTATTTTAATTTTACTATCAAAGCATAAATTTATTTTAAGTTCATTTAAAATTTAAGAAAGTCAATCTGCAACGTACTAGTAAATGTTATAAAATATAACATATTGATTAATTTGTTATTAAATCAATTTTAATGTTTTGAAAAAGTCACACATTCTTTTTTACAAATTTTGAATGTGTAAAAAATAAAAAACATTTTCTTTTTTCAAAGATGGGTTAGAATTTTGCGATAAATTAAAATCACTACTCTTCTTCTGACATATTAAATTGTTTATTATAAATATTAAGCATTCTCTGTATAAATCTAAAATATTTAAAATGTTGTAAACGTTAGACTTCTCAGCTTTTTTCTAATTATATTTGCTAAAGTAAATCTAATCTATTACTAAAAGTAGATACGTATAAATTACTTAATATTGCAAGCTTCGTACATATTAGACGAAGCTTCTAAATTTGCAGGTTCTAGTTCGCCCATTGGACTCAGCCCCTTTCATCTAAATACTTAAAAAAGATATTGTATAAAATGTTATTAATCTTACTTGAAATTTGTTTCTTTTTTAAGTTCAATTTAATTATATCACATTATATTCATTTGTCAACACTTTTTTTAAACTTTGTTTAATTTTTTTGTATAATTTTTTTAACGAAATTTATATTTACATTTCACTTGACTAAATGTAAATATAATTGTACAATTGTAGTAAGAACTTACATTTGAAAGGATTGATTTTTTATAATGGATAAAGATTTTGCAGCTGATTTAATTACATTGCTTGATGACGAGGGTACTGAACATGTATTTGAAATATTAGATATTATTGAAAGCGACAACGGTATTTTTTATGCGTTATTCCCAGTTTACGATACACCAGAAGAGCAAATTGAATCTGATGGAGAGTATTATATTTTCCAAGTTGCTACTGAAGACGGAGAAGAAGTTTTAACAGAAATCGAAGATGAAGATTTGTTAGACACTTTAGCAGAAGAGTTTGAGCGTAGATTTGAAGAAATTTATGATATGAACGAAGAAGCTGAAACTGAAGAATAATTTAAATCAAATTTTTACTTATGTACAGATATAAAATAATTTTATTATTTGATTGTAGTTAAAATTAATAATGCTATAAATATATTAAGGGTCACAGTTTTCTGTGACCCTTAAAAATATTATTTTTTCTAAATTACAAAATAAAAAGCAAATTTACTTTCTACATCATACACATATAAACTCAACATTTGTAGCCATAACAACTTGTTAAAGAATTTTTATCTGTTTCTCAAGCTATCAATTAACGCCTTTGCTGATATCTCTTTTAATTCAATTTGATTTTCTGCTTGGCTTATATCTTGTAAATAGTGGGCATCGCTATTATATAATATCTTTGATGAGTTTATCTCTGGATATAGCTTATTTAACGATTCATTGTATAACGGTTTATATATTTCAAGCACCTTAAAGTTTTCTTCTGTTGGTATTTCTCCAAATACTGAAATTAAACTGTAACTATCTCTATTAATATGTGCCGGAAAACAAAATCCGTCAAACTCATTTGTAACTAAGTCGTTAAGCCCTGTTATACTAATGTTCGTTGCTGTTAATAGTAATTTTTTTTCAAAACCTGTTTGTATATCGTTTTCATCTAGTATCAGTTGATTACCATATATATCAGGTCTATTTTTTATATTTAACACATTTTCATAAATATATTTATCAAATGCTTCTGCTTTTTCTATACTCTCAAATAAACATACTGCGTGTATTTCCTCAGATGTACATATCTCCATACCAGGAACGACGCACAAATCATTCTTTACACCTACTTCAATAGTGGCTCTGCAATTTTTACAACTGTTATGGTCTGTTAGGGCTATTATATCTAGTCCACATAATTTAGACATTCCAACTATATTATTAGGAGTCATATCGTCATCGCCACATGGAGATAGACAAGAATGCATATGTAAATCGTAATATACTTTCATAATTACGACTTACTAAACAGATTATAAAAATCTATCGCTATTTCATATATTGTCTTTTTACTTCTTAAAACAGCTACTTCTTGTGAATCTGCTTTTGCTTTTGCATTATCATCAAGAGGTGAATTTTCTGCAAGTACAATACACGCTGTATCTGTAAGTGTTGCTACAGCTATTGCATTTATATTACCCATTACAGTTATCCACATATTGTCCATTTTTGCACTTCCCATTACTACACTTAACAAGTCGCCAATATAACAACCGTCTACAACTCTATCTAAACCATCAGCTCCTGCGATAACTTCTAAGTTAAGTTTTTTTGATAACTCTAATACTGTCATTATTTTACTTCCTTTTATTTGTCTTTATTAATTGCCTCGTGGTCATGTGTTAAACTTTTACCCATTACAGATAATGCATCTGCTACTGATTTTACCTTTTCTTTCAATATAAATATACAATCCGTTTCTTGAGATTCGCCTTTTACTACATCTTCTGCCATAGCTCTGCATGATGGCGCTCCACAACTTCCACAATCTAAGTTTGGCAATCTTTCTCGTATTGTGTCCATTTCGCTCATCATTTCCATAGCTTTCTCTAAATCGTTACTTAAATGTAATACGCTTGAATACTGAAGTTTTTTATCCCAACACATTGAATTTGGCACATCTTTTGCTTTATCTAAATGGTTTCTTGATACCGGTAAATATTTTCTTAAACTATGTATTCTTGCTTGTGCTACATATGCATTTTCAACACATAATACACCTCCTACACAACCACCTGAACAAGCATTCAACTCTACAAAATCTATGTCGTTAATTCGCTCGTCTTCTAATTCCTCTAGCACTCTTATTACATTTTCTATTCCATCTGCTGCTAAATATTTTTCGTTAAGCGTTGCAATTGCTTCTCCTCCACTAGATGCCCAACTAACTCCTATTATTCCAGAATGAGCATTTTGTGGTAGGTCTTTGTTTTGCAAGTTATCCATAGCTTCTGTAAGCACTGGATATACTTTGCTTATTGAAATTGCACCATCTACCCATGACTTTTCTTGTCCTATCGGATTTTTAACGTCTGTAACTTTAGCAGGACAAGGGCTTATAAAAAACGCCCCTATTTTATCAATAGGTATCCCTGTTTTTTTATGTGCCTCTTGTTTTGCAAGCATTGCTGCTACTTCCATTGGTGAGTTTAATGGTAATACATTATCTACTAAATAAGAAAATCTTATCTTGATAAGTCTTACAATTGCCGGACAGGCTGAACTAATTACTGGTTTTGTTAGTTTATTTTCAGATAATAATACTCGTGTAGCTTCACTTACAAGCTCAGCTCCTCTTGATACCTCAAAAACACTATCAAAGCCAATATCTAAAAGCCCACTAATAACGTAATCAATTTCATCAAGATTATTAAACTGTCCAAATAGCGCTGGAGCAGGTAAAGCAATAGTGTATTCCCAACTTTCAATTTCATCCAAAGCACTTGTAACAGCTTTTTTTGCATGGTGTGGACAGACTCTTATACATTCCCCACAGTCTATACACCTATTAGATATTATTTGTGCTTTTCCTCCTCGAACTCTTATAGCCTCAGTAGGACAACGTTTTATACAATTAGTACAACCACAACATTTATCTTTATCTAATGTAACAGAGTGATAATACATTGGCACGTTGAACACCTCCTGTGAAAATTCAATTCATTAATTTACAATAACTGTTAAGTACATAGTTGTACCCTCAGATATTTTTGTTTCTATTTTCATATCGTCAGTATATTTTTTTATGTTTGGCAGTCCCATTCCAGCACCAAATCCTAAAGTCCTTACATTGTCTGGTGCTGTAGAAAATCCTTCTTGCATAGCTTTTTCAACATCTGGTATGCCAGGCCCCTGATCAACTAGTTTGATTAGAACCTTATCAGAGTATATTTCTACATATATCATTCCACCACCGGCGTGTATCACCATATTAATTTCTGCTTCATACATAGATATAGCAGTTTTTCTTATAGCTTCAGAATTATACCCTAAACGTCTTAGCTTTTGTTTTAGCGAACTAGAGGCTTCACCAGCCATAGTGAAATCATCACCAGGTACCTCGTAGGTTAAATTAATCACGCTCATCAGACATACAACCTCCTTTAAGCCCACTCGAATAAAGTCTGCCGCAAGCTGTAAACATTCTATAATCAGTGTGCAGTAAAGTTATACCCATTTTCTCAGCTAAATCAATCATAGTTTGATTTGGCATTTTACCTCTAACAAATACAATACAGACCATATCCATCATTTCAGCAGTTCTAATCACTTGAGGATTCACAAGCCCTGTAAGTAATACTGACTGGTCTTTTACAAAAGCTAAAACATCACTCATCATATCGCTACCACAAGCAGTATGAATTTCAGCATTCATATCAACGTCTAAAATAACTTTAGC
This sequence comes from uncultured Eubacteriales bacterium, assembly GCA_964369405.1. Lineage (GTDB taxonomy): Bacteria > Bacillota > Clostridia > Oscillospirales > Acutalibacteraceae > CAYJFG01. Next base: position 1,482 of record CAYJGB010000008.1, on the reverse strand, counting down.
ATTTAAAATTTTAACTATATCAGCAACGGTCATAAAAAACACCTCCAAAAAATATAAAAATAATGCAATTTTTATTATAATAACATAAATAGAGGAAAAAATGCAACTATAAGAAGAATATAACAACAAAAAATAAAGTTTAGAAGTTTTGAGTAAAATACATAAATATGATAATAATAATTTGAGAGAGTATAAAAAAGGCGATAAAACAGATAAAAAATACACAAAGACACTATTTTAAACAAAAAGAATTTTAAAATCAGGAATAAAACTGTGCTATATATGTAATAATAGCCAAAAAAACAATAAAAAGTTTTACTTCAAACACACTATACAATTAATAGTATTTAGTGTATAATTAGTCAAAAGATACACAAAATTACATTTTAAACATAAAAAATTGTGAAGGAGAATGAATTATGAATTATGAAAAAATAATAGCAGAGAGAAAAAATAAGGTTATTTACAAAGACGGGGATAATACAGTAAAAGTTTTTGATGAATCTTTTCCAAAGTCTGATGTACTAAACGAAGCCTTAAATCATTCAAGAGTTGAAGAAACAGAGCTAAATATTCCTGAAATAAGAGCTGTATCAATTGCTGATGGCAAATGGGCAATAACACTTGAATATATAGAAGGAAAATCTCTAGCAGAGATAATGGAAGAGGACAAAGAAAATATTGATAAATATTTAGAGCTATTTGTAAACTTACAATTAGAAGTACACAGTAAAAAGTCACCTTTATTAAACAAACTTAAAGATAAAATGAATAGAAAAATTTCATCTTTACAAGATGTAGTTAGTGCTACAATTAGATACGAATTACACACAAGACTAGAATCTATGCCAAAGCATACTAAAGTTTGTCATGGCGACTTTAACCCTAGTAATATAATAATCGCAACTGACGGAACACCATATATATTAGACTGGTCACACGCAACTCAAGGAAATGCTTCAGCAGATGCAGCAAGAACTTATTTACTTTTCTCACTAAAAGACAGCGACCTTGCAGATAAATACTTAGATAAATTCTGTGACATGAGTAACACAGCTAAACAATATGTACAACAATGGTTACCAATAGTAGCTGCATCTCAAATGGTAAAAGGTGTAAAAGAAGAACAAGAACTGTTATCACAATGGATAAATGTAGTAGATTACGAATAAAAATATATTAATAGTGTAAAATAATGTTGTCGTATTAAATTTATTAATTTTTATTTAATACGACAACAAAACAAGTAAATATATATTTTTAAAAAAATATCCATTTTTTACTTGACATTAATCTAATGATATGTTATTATAACATACGTTGTTTGTGTGTGATACGGTTATGTGCGGATGTAGTTTAGTGGTAGAACTTCAGCCTTCCAAGCTGATCGTGTGGGTTCGATTCCCATCATCCGCTCCAATTTATACGATTCATTAGCTCAGCTGGCAGAGCACTTGACTTTTAATCAAGGTGTCCGGAGTT
>CAYJGB010000007.1:0-87422 GCA_964369405.1 uncultured Eubacteriales bacterium | reverse complement strand
AGCGTGTTGGTAATGTTAGATTTGCTGTTACTTATAAGCCGACTGGTGATGTGTCCGAAAGAGCTTTTAGCAAGGAAAGAGTTGAGCAAATTGCTGACCAATGGAGCAAGGCTATGCGTGATTCTAGCGTTGTAAGCGATTTTGTTTCTGTTGGCGATGTTAGCATTAAGTCTATTGGTGCTGATAATCAAATACTAGAAACACAAGTTCCTGCAAGGCTTATGCTTGAACAGATTATTGCTAAACTGGGAATACCTCCGTTTTTATTGGGTCTTTCGTGGTCTACTACTGAGCGTATGTCTTCTCAGCAAGCCGATATTTTAACTAGTGAATTAGAGTATTACAGATGTTTACTAAACTCTTCAATTAAGAAGATATGTCAGTTATGGCTTAGACTGAATGGTAGTGATAGTAAGTTTAATATTGTTTGGAATAACATCAATTTACAAGATGAAGTTGAGATTGCTAATGCAAGATACACTAATGCTCAAGCACAGGAACTGGAATTAAGAATTAAAAGTGAGGTAAATGCATGACAGGTTTAGTGATTAAAAATTATGAAGATACATTGTCTGATAAGGATTTAAGTTTGATAAATAAATATACTAGACGAAATCTTTCTAGCGATGAAGTTTACACTTTTAGAGTTGTTTTATGTGACAACGATATAGACAGAGATTTTGAATGTTTTTCTCTTGATGCACTTAATCAATTAAGAGAGTTGTTTATTGGTAAATCTAATGTTTTTGACCATAATCCCAAAGCTGAAAATCAAACTGCTAGGATTTATGATTGTTATGTTGAACAGTTAAATGACACTACTACTAAAAATGGTCAACCTTATGTTAGATTAGTTGGAAAAGCATATATGCCGAATAGTGAAAAAAATAGTGACTTTATATTAAGCCTAGATAGTGGTATACAAAAAGAGGTTAGCGTTGGTTGTAGTGTAAGTTCAAGTATTTGTTCGATTTGTAGTCAAGATGTTAAAAGTAGCAACTGCACTCATATTAAAGGCAAAACTTACAACAATCAGCAGTGTTATAATATTCTATCGGATATTAGTGATGCTTACGAGTGGAGTTTTGTGGCTGTTCCTGCTCAGAGAAAAGCAGGTGTAATAAAATCATATAAAAATAAAATTGAGGGTGAGAGTATGAAAGATATTATTAAATCACTATCGCTAAAAAAGGAAGTTACGCTTGATAGTATGCAAGTTCAAAGGCTACATAGTTATATAGAAAATCTTGAGAAAGATGCTTCTTATGGCGTTGCTTACAGAGAAGACCTTAAAAGTAGTGTTGTTAATTTAGCTATTTTAAATGAGTTAGGTATTCCTAAAAACACAATGATTTCTTTAGCTGAAAAGATGAATATAGAGGAATTAAAGTCGTTTAAAAGTGCTTTTGAAAATAGCAAGTCTGCTTATTTAGCAGATGTTCCTCAACTAGGTGGTTTTGAGGAAAAAAGTAATAATAAACTAGAAAATAGTGGTTATAAATTATAATTTAATTTTGAAAGGACGTTGTTTTTATGAAAGTAGATTTTAAAGGGTTCAATGAAAAAGCTGTTACATTTGAATGTGATAGTACTGTTGAAAAGGGTAGTTTAGTAAGTATGGTTTCTAATGGTAAGGTTACTGCTTGTAAGGCAGATACTAACTTTATTGGAGTTGCTCAAAATGTGTCAGATGGATTTTGTTGTGTTCAGCTTAATGGATACACAGAAATTAAGTCAACTGGAGATATTGCAATTGGTTTTAAGAAATTGATTGCTTCAGATGATAGTAGTGTTGAGGTTGATGCTGACAACGGTAGAGAACATTTAGTTGTAAGTTCTATAAATGGTACAATTGGTTTTATACTATAAGGAGGATATATTATTATGGCAATTTTTGAAAATTTAGTTATAGAAAAAGGTATGTACGGTTCTAAAAGAGGTAATTTAACTCAAGTTTTAGAAGATTTAGACCCTAGTGTTAATTATAAAAATACTGCTCTAGGTGATATGGACGCCTTTGAAAGACAGCTTAAAAGGTTCGATATTAAAGTAGCTGGTGGTAACTCTGACTGTGTTGAGAAATTTTTTCAAACTAGTTCTTCAGCCGCTTTATTCCCTGAGTATGTTAGCAGAGCTGTAAAACAAGGTATTGAGTATGCTAATGTTCTTCCTAGTATTACTGCTACTACTACTAATATTGAGGGTATGGACTATAGAAGTATTGTATCTGACCCTACTGCTGAGGATAAAGAACTTAAAATTGTTTCAGAGGGTGCGTTTATTCCTCAAACTGTTATTAAAACTCAAGAAAATTTAGTGTCTTTACATAAACATGGCAGAATGTTAGTTTCTTCTTATGAGGCTTTACGTTTTCAACGCTTAGATTTATTTACTGTGGCTCTTCGTCAAATTGGCTCTTATATTGCTCGCTCGCAACTTGAACAAGCTATTGATGTTTTAATTAATGGTGATGGTAACAACAATTCGGCTTCTGCTATTACTAAGGTGGGACAAGATATTTCTTATGCTGACTTATTAAATCTTTGGGGTGCTTTATCTCCTTATGAGTTAAACACTCTACTAGCTTCTACTTCTGTAGTTAAAGAAATTCTTTCTCTTCCAGAAATGAAAGATTCTACTGCTGGCCTTAATTTCCAAAGTACAGGTAAATTAGTTACTCCTATGGGAGCTACTTTGATACATGTTCCTAATATGAGCGATGATACTATTATTGCTTTAGATAAAAATTGTGCTTTAGAAATGGTTCAAGCTGGTGAAGTGATGACTGATTACGATAAATTAATTGATAGACAACTTGAACGAGCTGCTATAACTTGTATTTCTGGTTTTGCAAAAATTATTCAAGGTGCATCTAAAATCTTAACATAAATTTAGGAGGGCATTGGTTTGAGTTTTGAAGAAGTTTATAGCTTGTTTTTAGTTTACAGTTCTTTAAGTTCTGATAAGGCATCTGAATATAGTTTTTTTTGTACCAATGCGATTAATTATTTAAGAAATGAGTTAATAGATAAAAGTTTAGAAGAAGAAAATGGCTGGCGACTTAATGTCGCCGCCTCGTCTTTAGCTTATTATGAGTATCTACAAGTTATTTGCTCAAGCAATAGTGTTGAGAGTTTTAAAGCTGGTGATATTACTATTAATAATAAAAATAATTTGTCTAGTGCAAAAGATATGTGGTTGTCTGAAAAAGCAAAAATTGCGTCCCTTTTAAAAGATAATGAGTTTATATTTAAGAAGGTGTAATTATGTTTGATTTTACTAGTATCACAGAAAAAAATATTGATTTATACGGTAGTAGAGTTACTTTGAGAATTAATGATAATGAGTATAAAACGTCTGCTTTTATTCAACCATTGAGGTATAAAAATAAAATGTACGTTGATGGTTATTTTTTACCTCAAGGTTATGTTGATGGAGGTCACTTTTTATATATCGGCAAAGTAACACCTAAATTTACTAACCCTTTAGAAGATAATTTGATTACACTCGATAAAACTAAGGAAGAATATATTGTCAAACGTGTAGAAACATTTAGGGTTTGTGATGAAGATGTATATATATGGGCTATTATTACGCCTAAAACAAAAATCGATTTGGAGGTGTAAATTTGAAAAACAGTATTGACCTTAAAAATATAGTAATTGATTTGTTGAAAGATGAAATTGATATCGAAAATTCATCTGTTGTTGAGGCTTTTGAAAGAAAAAGTATTGATTTGCCTGTTAAAAATGTAATTGTTTCTGTAGGTGTTGATAGCCAGAGTGTTACTGTTGAGAACAACAGAGATGTTAGAAATATTTATGACAATAGAATAGATATCCCTGTTAATATATTTACACCTTTAAAGTCTGGTGGAGAATACTGTGCTCAAGTTATTAGTGGTATTAAAGATATATTATCTAGTGGGGTTAATGAAAGCAACTTTAAAATTATCTCTTCTGGTGTTTCACATAGCAGTCAAACTATGGCTTACAGTGGTGAAATTTTAATATCATTTTTTGATGCTTCAGAAGAAAGTGGTAGTTTAAGTGAGTATGACAATATAGTGTTTTATATAAACGGAAACAAAAACCTTGCAAGTAAAATACAAGTTCTACTTGATATGAAACATCTTGAAACAAAGAGTTATGGCGAGGGTACAGTTTATAAAAACAACTTAATAAGTATGGAATATGTTATTACTATACATTGCAATAAAGAAATTATCATTAGTGATTATACTCAAGATTTTACGATATACTGTGTTTTTTCTGAAGACAATAAAATTAATTATTATAATGGTGTATTAAAAGAGTTTAATATTGTCAATAATTATAATAATGACAATTCATTCCAATATGTATTTAAATGCTTAGAAAGAGGGTAGGATAAATTGGAAAATATAGATTTATTAGCTGATGATTTTAACTTGGAACAGGCTGAAAAGTTTTCTGACTTGTTTGAACAAGATAGCAGAAGATTTTCTAATTTATTTATAGAAGAACAGGAGGTAAGCTCAATATGAATAATCCTCCAATTAGGTTTTGTGGTTTTGATTTTCCCTATAATCCTGAAACTATAGAGATATCTAAAGAATTACTTTATTATGAAATGCCTCAAAATTATGATAAGGGTACTGTGTTAAAAAGTGGTGTTATGGCTAGAAAAATTACTGGAAGAGGTGCTTTTGTAGGTAGAGATTGTTTTGATAAATATAACGAGCTTATGAGTGTTTTTATTAATAGCGAGATAGGTGTTTTGAATATCTATGAGATAAATCCAATTTTAGCTAAATTTACAAAATTAAATCTTTGTTTGCAACCATCTCCAAATTGCATTGAATATGAATTTGCCTTTGTTGAAGATGTTTCTAGTTATGAGGTTCTTTCTGATATAGATAAAGTCCATATTGTCAAAGAATTTGAAAATTTATGGAGTATTGCAAATATTTATAATTTAACTGTTGATGAACTATATAAGTTAAATCCTCAGATTAAAATAATTAATAATATTCAAGTTGGGGAAAGGTTGGTAGTTTTATGAAGATTTATGGCGTTACAAGTAATGGTGATGAAATTAAACTACACAACCTCCTAACTTTAAATATAAATATTGAAGAACAAGTACCTGCTGATAATTTTACTGCAACTTTTGCATCAGATATTAATACGGAACTTTTATATATTAAGATTTATGTTGAAGATAAACTTTTCTTTTATGGTGTAGTTGATGAACAAATTACTGTGTATGTAGAAAAATATACTTATACTAAGTTTTCTGTAAGAAGTATGTCGTCTTTACTACTTGATAATGAGGCTCTGCCTCAAGTGTATGTTAACCCTGATGCTAATACTATTTTTAATAGACATATAAAAAAGTTGGGGATTAACAATTACATAAGTAATAAAAAACTAAGTAATGGAATTGTTGAAATCGAGAAAGGTCAAAGCGAGTGGAATGTGCTTTATAACTTTTGTAGATTATGTTTAAATACGTATCCAGAAGTTTCTACATATGGCACAATCCTTATGGACGGGTATACCCCTACTAAAACACTTGAGTTTGGTCGGAATGATAAAATTCCTATTAATTATGCACATATATCTAAAAAGCAACATAAATTAATATCGAATGTGTTTGTAAAAAATAATTACATTGATAATTATGGATATAAACTTAGTAACGATTTTGCAATTAATAAAGGTGTTGTTAGACAAAGATATTTAAATGCAACTGATACAACAACATATAGCGTTGATACAGGGATTAAAATGATAGATAAATGTAATAAAGACTATTTTAGTATTACTATTAAAACACCTATTTTCTTAGCTGATTGTATTGGCGAAAATGCTGTTTTGAATATAAATGGAAAAATATATGAAAATATGTATATATCTAAAATTACTTATAATTACAGCCAAGGAAAAGAAAATACTACACTACTTTTGAAAAATAAAAATTAAGGGAGTTTTATTATGTGGTTATTAAAAAATCTATCTTTAAATAGCGGTAAAAATAAAACTGCTGATAAAGGTACTGTTACTGTTTCTAAAAACTCTACATTAAGTGCTAAAACATCTAGTGAGCATATTGGAATTTCTGTTATTGCTCCTTATGGTGTTACTAGTATTCCACCTAGTGGTGAAGATGTTTGTGTTTTACCTGTTGGTCAAAAAAGTTACTGCATTGGTACAGTTTGTAAAAATTATAATTTAGAAGAAGGCGAAATTATGCTTTCTTCTAAAGGTGGGGCTACTTTAGTTTTAAAAAATGATGGTAGAATTTTAGCTAACGGTATCGATATTTCTAAGGGAGGTGCTTGAGTTTGGATATTGCTTTATCTGGTGGTGATTTTGATTTGGATAGTCGTGGTATGCCATATTTGTTAAGTGGTATAGCTCAACTTATGCAAAGAGTAAGAATAGCACTTAAAGTTCAAAAAGGTAGCTTTAGTTTAGATGAAAATTTAGGCAGTGAACTTAATTTAATTGATAAAAAAACAGACTTACTCGAAAAACGTACAGAAATGTTAATTAAGGAAGCAATAGCAAATGTTCCCCAAATTGAAATTAGTAATATTAAAGTAGAGTTTACTGATGACGATAAATTGAAAATTCAGTTAAATATTCATTTTGGAGATGAACAGGGAAGTTTAGAGGTGATAGTTTAAATTATGGATACTTATGATGATATTCTTTTGAGAATGAAAAATAATTATAAAGAGATTACAGGGTTTAATGCTGATGATGTAGCAGATATAGGAATTAGACTGAAAGTGCTTGCGAGTGAGATTTATTCTTGTCAAAGTTATTCTAACTGGTTGCAAGCTCAAGTCTTTCCTAGCACTGCTACTGGACAGTCGCTTGATTTGCATGCTCAGTCAAGAGGCTTACAAAGAAAAGATGGACAAGTAGCTAATGGTGAGATTACTTTTTCTGTAAATGAACCAGCTAATGAAATAATACATATTCCAATTGGTACAATATGTTCTACTAGTAGCGACCCTCCGATATTTTTTGAAACTATATCAGAAGCAGCAATTGGAGAAACTAGAACATATACAACAGTAGAAGCTGTATCAAGAGATATAGGTAGTCAAAATAATGTAGCACCTAACACAATAAATACTATGGTTATTCCTGTAACAGGAATAGATAGCATAAACAATCAATATTCTTTTACTGATGGTCTTGATATAGAAAGCGATGAGGATTTACGTAGTAGAATTATAAATAATTATGTAAATACTATTACAGGAACAAATAAAGCATATTACATACAAGAGGCTGAAAAAACCGATGGTGTATACTCAGCTACAGTCGTACCTAAGGGTAGGGGAACAGGTACTGTAGATGTGTATATATGTGGTAAAGGTAGGGTATGTAGCGATGAAGAAGTACAAGATGTACAAAACAGGTTAGAAGTGGCAAGAGAAGTTAATGTTGATGTGCTTACATTTAAGGCTGAAATTTTACAAGTAGGTGTTCAAGTTTCGATATCTGTAGTAGATGGGTATGATATTTATAGTGTGCGAAACGAGTGCAAAGAAAATATAAGTGCATTTTTTGATGAACTACAAGTAGGTCAGTCACTTATGATTAGTGAGTTATATGAAGCTATTAATAAAACAAATGGTCTGAAATATTTTAATTTACTGGAGCCTACACAGAGAATTAACCCTAATATAGACACAAAATTATGGTTAAAAAATGTTGATATATATTTTGAAAGTGAGTAGATTATGAATAGTATTGATACAATCAAAGATAAACTTATACCACTTGGTATATATGATTTAAGTATAACTACTCAAGTTTATAAAGAGTTACTTACATATGCAACAGAAATAGATATTTTACTTAAACTTATAGAAGAGCAAGAGAAAGAAAGTTTTATAGGTAGTGCTAGTAGTTATGGTTTAAAGGTATGGGAAAATATATTTGGTGAAAATAGAGAGTATATGGATATAGAAAAAAGGCGAGAACTTTTAGAGGAAAGACTGTCTATAGGTGGTCAGAATTTTACTAGAAGTGGTGAAGAAGATATTTTAAAATCTTTAGGGCTTGACTTTTATTTATACGAATATCCTAGACAAAACTATATGAATATAAAATGTATTGGCGAATATACAAATGCTCAAAAAAACAAGTTTGAATATGATGTAGATAATTTGTTGCCATCGCATTTAGAAATATTTTTAGACTTTAGAAATTTTGATTTTGATTATATAGATAATCTAAGTTATACATTTAGTCAATTAGATAATAAAAATATGACGTGGGAAGAAATTGAGCAATTAGTTGTATAATAGGAGGTAATTTATGGGTTCTACAAATAAAACAGAAAACTTAAAACTTAATCAATGGTTATCAACAGACAGACCTGTTAGAATGGATTATGTAGAGGATAATAGAATAATAGATGAAACTGTTGGAGAGCATATAAATAATAATGATATTCACTTAGATGAAATTTTAAAAGATAAATTAAGTGAAAGTTTTGTAATAAAGACGTATGGTGGAACAGGGACTTCTCAAATAAATATTGAGTTTGATTTTGATGTGAATTTTGCGATTGCTTTTGCGTTCAATAAGCCATTTGTAAGCTTTGATAATTCTAAACTATATGCTAATAGTGGTGTTGCAAATACAACAGCAGGTAGTAAAGGGATATCGATAAATGGTAATGAAGTTATATTATCTCAAGATACTGACAGCGCTGGTACTGAAATAAGTAATTTAAATAAATCTGGTAATATGTATATGGTTATGGCTTTTAAGTAAATTAAGTAGTTAAAAACCCATCTGAAGAGTAAAATTCTCTTTAGATGGGTTTTGTTTTTATAGAAAAATAATTTAAACTAAGTCGTTTTTAGTTTTATGCGATATAACAAATAGAACAAGTCCTATTACAAAGAATATTGCGAGAACACCAACACTTATGCTTAGGTTATCGGTTGCTTGTGCTACTACTGCCATAACCATTGTACCTAAGAAAGATGCACCTTTACCAAATATATCGAACAATCCAAAATACTTACCAGACTGGTCTTTTGGTGTAAGTTTTGCAAAATATGAACGTGATAATGCTTGTATTCCACCTTGGAACATTCCAACAAGCACTGCTAATATCCAGAACTGTGTCAATGTAGTTAAGAATATAGCAAAAATAGTTATTCCTAAATAAGCTATAATACAGAATTTAATTAAGTTTCCTGCACCAATTTTAGATGATAGCCTACCGATTATTATAGCTGATGGGAATGCTACTATTTGAGTTACTAATAACGCAAGTAATAACCCTGTGCTATCTAGTTTTAAGGCTTCGCCATATGCTGTTGCCATAAACATAATTGTGTAAACACCATCTATATAGAAAAAGTAAGATAGTAAGAATATAAATATTTTTTTATGTCTTCTCATTTCTTTAAATGTTGTAATTAATCGAGAAAAACTGTTCCTAACTACTTTGTCACCTTTTTCTACATAATGCTTTTGTTTGTATGTACGAGCCAGTGGTATTGTAAATAGTACCCACCAGATAGCTACAATACTAAATGATATTATTATTGCTGTTTCCATAGTTATCCCTATTTGCTGGGCAAATAAAACTAAGACTAGCCCTATAACAAATGGGATACAGCTTCCTATATAACCTAGTGCATATCCTCTTGAAGATACATAGTCCATTTTTTTCTGTGTAGTAATGTCTGATATCATTGAATCATAGTAGATTAAACTTGCAGAATAACCAATTTTAGCTATGATAAAAACTACTATAAAAAATATCCAATGAGTAGAAAAACCTAAAATTAAACAGCTTATAGCACCTAATAAGACAGAAGCAATAAATATTTTGTTTTTATAACCTTTTATATCTGCTAATGCACCTGTAATTGGTCCAATTATTGCAACTGCTATTGTCGCTATAGAGGCAGCATAACCCCAATATGCTAAGTAGTCGACTGAAGATACATTATCTTTTTCTGCTAAATAGTTAAAATATATTGGCATTATGGTAGAAACTAATAATATAAATGCAGAGTTTCCTATATCATATAGTATCCAGTATTTTTCACGTTTATTTAAACTTGTTTTCATTTTATTACTCCGTTTCTATTTTTTCGCCATTAAAATTATAGTTATATATTTTATTTAGCACGATTTTATTTTTACTTGAGTTTACATTATCATCTAGTTCGTTTATTAAATTTACAGCTAAATCTATGGCTTGTGGAAACATACTAATTAATTGTGAGGTGGTATCTGCACAATCTTTGTTTTTTTCGTAATTGATTATAAGACCTTTTAAGTTTTTGTAATGTCCAGTCAATTTAAAAAAAGTATATATAATGTTCCTTTTTGCTTTTGATGGTACTACTAGTGAATTTAAGTTAAAAACCATATCTTTAAGAGATTTTTTAACTATTTTTGGAGTTGTATCTTTGTAAAAATCTTTAATTACATCTGAGTTTTCAAATGTTGGATTTATATGGTTTGCTACTTTGTTTGTAATAGGGTCGATGTTGTTTTGTATCATAAGCTCACGGTCAAGCTCGTTTTCTATTTCTCCATGAGAAATACCATCTGTTTCAGTCTTTTTAAAAACAGTAGGGTGACAAGTTACATCTAAAGCAAAATGACATATAAAACCATAAAGATAAGTTAAATGAGCAGTGTCTTTTTTATTAGTGTTAATTACATCAATAGCATTTGTGATAAATTCTTGTGCTTTGTTTCTATGAACATTTTTTCCGATTTTATTTATTTTATTTGGGATTAAAGCATTATAATAAAAAAATATATCTGGACCATGAACACCAATATTAAATAATTCTAAATGATTGCTTATTATTTTTTGTTTATTGATATTTAATTTATTATAGACTGCTTGACCCATTTTATAATGAGAATAAGTTGTAGGCATAAGTATACTCCTGTTTTATTTATATTAAAAACTATATAAATCTATTTTACTTTATTATTACCAGTCCTGTCTACCTTATAATTGTAAAATAAAAAATAAATATTAAATAAAAATATAAACACAAAGAAAAATCACGAATTTAAAACTTGAATTCGTGATTAAATATTATTATATATGTGCTATACACTCAACCTCTACTAAAACATTTTTAGGTAGAGTTTTTACAGCGACACAAGAGCGAGCCGGTTTTTGTGTAAAATATTGTGCGTATATTTCGTTAAATTTTGCAAAATCGTTCATATCAACTAGGAAACAAGTTGTTTTTATAACATTATCCATATTTGTTCCTGAGGCTTCTAACACAGCTTTTAGATTTTTCATAACTTGAAGTGTTTGTTCTTCTATAGTAGATGTTTCTACTTCACCTGTTTCAGGGTTTAACGCTATTTGTCCTGATGTGTATACTAAGCCGTTTATTTTTACTGCTTGAGAATATGGTCCTATAGCTTCTGGTGCGTTTTTTGTGTAAATTTTTTCTTGCATAATATTAATTTCTCCTTAAATTTGTTTTTTATACTAATTTTAGTCCGTTATTTGTTAGGGCTTCTTTGATTTCTTCTATATGATGGAAATTTTTTGTTTCCATAGATATTTTAAGTGTGCAAGCGTTGATATCCATATTTGTTTCTGCTTTATCATGATTTACAGATATTACGTTTGCTCCATGCTGAGCTATTATATTAGAAACTTCAACTAATTGACCAGGTTTATCCATAAGCTCTATAGTAAGTGTTGCTAGCCTACCACTGTTTAGCAAACCTCTGTTTATTACTCGTGATAAAATAGAAACATCTATATTACCACCAGACAGTAAGCAAACAACATTTTTGCCAGCAGCAGGAACTTTACCAAACAGAACAGACGCAACAGCAACTGCTCCAGCACCTTCGGTGACTAGTTTGTGTTGTTCCATTAACATTAGTATTGCTGTAGAGATTTCATCATCAGTGACAGTAACTATATCATCAACATACTTAGAACACATCTTAAAAGTGTTTTCGCCAGGAGTTTTTACAGCAATTCCATCAGCCACTGTTCTAACTTTTGGTAGTGTGTTGATACTGTTTAAATCTAAAGATTTTTTCATAGAGTCTGCACCAGATGCTTGTACTCCATAAATTTTTATATCTGGCTTTAGTTTTTTTGCAGCATATGCAACACCACTTATAAGCCCACCACCTCCAACAGGTACAATAATTGTGTCTGTTTGTGGTAGCTTATCTAGTATTTCTATACCTATAGTGCCTTGTCCAGCAATTACTAAATCATCATCAAAAGGGTGTATTAATGTAGCACCACTCTCTTTTTGAAGTTCAATTGCTTTTTTATAAGCATCATCATAAGTACCCTTAACAAGTTCTACATTTGCACCATATGCTTTTGTAGCTTCAACTTTTGAGATAGGTGCGCCGTCTGGTATACATATCAAAGATTTTATACCACTTTTAGCAGCTGCTAATGCAACACCTTGAGCGTGGTTTCCAGCAGAACAAGCAATAACACCTTTTTCTTTTTCCTCTTTTGATAGTTGAGATATTTTATAATAAGCTCCCCTTACTTTAAAGGAACCAGTAACTTGTAAATTTTCAGTTTTTAAATAGATGTTAGCATCTGACCTAAGCTTTGGTGCATAAATAATATCGGTAGGTCTAATAACATCTTTTAAAACATAGGCAGCGTGATATATTTTGTCTAAAGTAATGTTTGACATTTAAAATCTCCTTTATAATTATTTAAATGGGGCTTACGCACTAATGTTAATATTAACAAGAATTTGGAGAGGAGCATTCCATATGCTCCCAATTTTTTGTGAATTTGATAAATTTCGGGCGAAAATGGATTTCGCCCGATAAAGTGATTAAAACTATTTGTTATAAACGCTATTTCCTTCTTTTTTTAGATATTTTTTAATTGATAAAATACCACTCATAAGACCCATTAAAATACCACTTGCCAAAAATGCACAAGATATAGGAATTATGAAGTTAGAATAATTTAAAAATTCAAAAGCAATTATACGGTTAGCAGTATTCATAATTAAGTCATAACAAACAGCAAGGGCAACAGATGATATAGTAGCTGCCAACACACCTAAAATAACACCTTCTACTAAGAATGGAATTCTTACAAATCTGTTTGTAGCACCGACAGATTTCATAATACTTATTTCAAACCTTCTAGAATACATAGTCATACGAATTGTATTTGATATTATAAAGAAAGATATTAAACCTAAAATAACAACAATTGCAATGCCTATGTAATTTACTAAAGTGCTTAGTGAAGTTAATTTTTCTGCAATTTCTCTAGTATCGCTTACTTGGTCTACTCCGTCTATAGCCTTTATTTGAGATACAGTATCTTCATATAAAGATAAATCTTCAAATTGAACTTTAAATGCATCTGGTAAAGGGTTGTCATCACCTTGCATTTGTTCAAAAGCATCTCCTAAGTCCTCTTCAAAATCTTTGATTGCCTCTTCTTTAGAATAAAATTCAACTGATGTTATATTATCTATGCTTTTAAGCTCGTTTTCAATTGCCGTTTCTTCTTCTGGAGTTGTATCTACTAAGTATATATTTATAACATTTGAATCGCCAGCATCATCAATTACGTGCTGAACATTTAAGCTGATTAAAACAGCAGAGCCTGTAAGAATCATACAACAAATAAGAACACCGACTGATGCTAAGGACATCATTTTATTGTGCCAAATATTTTTAAAACCCTCTTTTATTAAGTAGCCGAAACCTTTCATACATTTAAACCCTTTCGATGGATAGTTTATATTAAATAACTAGAAAAGATTAATCTTTATAGACTAGCTCTTTTTCTGATTTTTCAGTAGAAATTTCTAGTTCATCTGAGTTATCTTCAATTTCTTCTTCATTAAATTCATTTTCTAATTCGATTTGAGATACAATCTCTTCGTAATTAGACTCTTCTAAAATTTTAGTTATCTTTTCTTCAGTATCTGTATTTTTATTTTTAATTTCTTTATTTAATACATCAGTTGTAATTAGTTTTACATCTTTTTCAAATATGTCATTAGTATCGCTAACAACTTTACCCCTGTTAATCTCTATTATTCTTTTGCCAAAATGAGATACTAAATCATGTTCATGAGTTACTACTATTACAGTAGTTCCTAGCTTGTTAATATCGTTTAGTAGCTCAATAATTTCATGTGACATCAGTGGGTCTACATTACCAGTAGGCTCATCAGCAATAATTATTTTAGGATTGTTAACTAATGCTCTAGCTAAACTTACACGTTGTTGCTCACCACCAGATAATTCTCGTGGCTTGCTGTTAGCTTTATGCTCAAGCCCTACAAGGCTTAGAATATATGGTACACGTTTTTTTACAGCTCTATTAGAAGAACCTATTACTCGCATAGCAAAAGCAACATTTTCAAAAACAGTCATTTTATCAATTAGTCTAAACTCTTGAAAAACTATTCCCATTTTTCTACGCATATAAGGAACGTGACTTCTTTTCATTTTTTTAAGAGAGTCTTCATCTATAAAAATATCGCCTCTTGACGGAGTTTCTTCACGCATAATAAGTTTTAAGAATGTGCTTTTACCAGAGCCAGATGGACCAACAATAAAAACAAATTCGCCATCTTCTATAGAGATATCAACACCATTCAAAGCATGAGTGCCAGTTGTATATGTTTTAGAAACATTTTTAAATTGAATCATAAAAAGATATCCTTTCAAAAAAATAATATATATAAATAATAAAAAAATTAACAAATAAATCAGGTTACAATTTTGTAACTTTAATATCTATTATATCATAATTCGATTAATTTGCAATAAATTTTTATAATAAAATAGAATTTGTCGTAATTTGTTATTTGCATAAAAAGAGGTAATACAACTGTAAAATGTATTACCTCTTTTTATTTATTTTTTCTTAACTTCTTCTGTAATAGTAGTCACTTCTAATGTTTGACTATTGTAATCTATAATATCTAAAATTTCTGTGCTAATCTCACTTGCTGTAGAGCTTGATTCTTGTATTACAAATGGAATTTCTACAAGTATGTTTTCTTTTGAAAAATCATATCCGTTTATATCAACTGCGTTAAATAGCATTTGGTCAGTTAAATCTATATTGTATACTGGTGCACCTAATTCTGGGAAATTTAGCCCGTCTTCATCAATTTTTAACATTGATGAGTTGTAATTTATTTGAACACTTATTCCACATACTGGTTTCGCTATGTCAGATAATTTAACTGTATATATTACTGTATCGCCAACATTGTAATCCTCACCATTTATTTGTACTGTTTTAGAAGTTTGTGAAGATGATGGTTTTTCTGTTTCTTTTTCGGTTGTTTTTTCTGTTGCTTTTTCGGTTGGAGAGTCTGTTTTATCGTCTGTTTTACTCTCGGTTACTTTTTCAGAAGGAGCGTCAGTTTTATTTTCAGTAGGCACAGTTTCTTGTCTTTCTGGGTCTGTTGCTTCTTCATATTTTATATTACCGTCTTCATCAATAATAACATTTCCGTTTTCGTCAGTTACTGGTCTGTTATAAATTATATTGCCGTCCTCGTCTGTTACTATATTGCCGTTTGGGTCTGTTACAGCTTCTTCGTAAATTACGTTTCCGTCTGGGTCTGTTTGTGTTTCGCCGTCTTTGTTTAGTACAGGTAGTTTTTCTTGTTGTTCACTGCTGAATATATTAGAAAAATGTAATGTACCATCTTCTACATATAACATTTTAGTTGCAAACATTCCAACAACTGCCAAAATAATAACTGTTAGAATTGATAGTATTACTATTAATGCAACAGGTTTTTTATTTGGTTTCTTTTCAGTGTCTAACATAATTTTAGTATATTCTTGTAGACGCTCAGGAACATCTAAGCTATCTTGAGGGTTGCTTTTGTTAGTTTCTTCATTATTAGTAGCTGTTAAATCAGCGCCACATTTCAAACATCTTTTGTCATCTGGATTAACATCGGAGTTGCATTTTGGACATTTATTCATCTTAATCAAACCTTTCGTTTTGTTTTTATAAAAAAATATAATCATAGCACCTTTAAAATTGTACTATGATTATATCATATAAAGTTTTTATTGTAAAGATATCTACAAAATAGTAGTTTTTTCTAGTTTATAGTATCAAAATTCCATAATGGCAATAAGAATACAGAAATAATGAAAAACACTACCTGCAATGGTGAACAGATGCCATATTGAGTGGAAATATTTTATCTTTTTGATAGCATAGAACACGACACCTACAGTATAGAAAACACCACCGAGTAGCAAGAAAGTAAGAGATAAAGGAGGCATTGATTCTATAAGAGGTTGAATAGCAAATATAACAACCCAACCCATAGCTATATAACAAATTAAAGAAGCTTTTTTATATTTTTCTAAGTCGATAGAGTTTAAAACTATACCTAAAACAGTAGCAGCCCAGACAACACCGAACATAGTCCAACCTAAAGGACCTCTAAGAACGTATAAAGTAAGAGGTGTATATGTTCCAGCGATTAGAAAAAATATAGTGTTATGGTCCATTATTCTAAAGAATTTTTTAGCTTTATCGTTAGTGATAGCATGATAAAGAGTAGACATTGTATAAAGGATAATTAGAGAAGAACCATAAATAGAAGAGCTTACAACGCCCCAAACATCACTATAAATAACAGCAAATACAATTAATACAACAGTACCTGCAATAGCTAAAAGGCTACCAGTACCATGAGATACTGCATTAAATATTTCTTCTCCGAGAGTATATCTTTTTACTGGCTTTTCGTTTACAACAGTTTCTTTTTTCAATAGATTCTCCTTCGAAATTTATTTTATGTCATAAAATGTAATTGTTTTATTTTCAGTAGTTTTAATATCTATTTTATTACCAGTGTTTTCAACTGTAATTGTAGCTTTATTAGAGTTATAATTTTTACTAATTCCATCATCGTCATATAATTCGTAAGTGCATTTATCTGGAACAAACCCTAAAATTAATAAATTATCTCTATTTAACTTAGCAGTGTTATCAGCACTTTCGCACATCGTTAAGATTTTATTCTTTCTTATAAATATAACTACTTCATTTAATGCTATATCAATATAGTAGTCACCTTTATCCATAACTTGTGTTGAGTAAATACTATCGTCTTTAAACTTAACCATCATCATTTCTTCTGGTAAATATACGTATCTGCCTGTTTGATTTTCTTTGTAAACAGGAGTTATCATTATACTTTCACCAACTAGTAGTTGGTCTTCTATAGTTTTCACACGATTATCTTCCCTGTGCTCAAAGGCTAGAGGTTTAAACATCATTTCGTCATTTAAAGCACATTTTAGATATTCACTATATATATATGGAATTAATTTATATCTTAGCGCTATTATACTTCTAAACTCGTACATAGCCTCAAATTGATATGGCTCTTGCTCACGTGTTCCCATAGCTGAGTGGTTTCTCATAATAGGAGTAAATAATGAGAAAGCAGTCCATCTCAAAACTAATTCTCTACTTGCATGACTTCCAAAACCACCTAAGTCTGCACCAGTGTATAAAAATCCACACATATTTATAGAAGGCATCATTTTCATATTCATTTCTAAGTGGCTCCACCAAGATTGATTATCTCCTTGCCAAATTCCACCATATCTATGCATACCTATGCATGATGCTCTTGAGAATAATAATATACGTTTATCAGGGCAAATATCATTAAAAGCGTCACTAGCACTTTTAGTCATCATATAGCCGTATAGGTTATGCACTTTATCGTGGTTTACGATAGTTCCGTCCATATTGTGATACATACTTTTATAGTCATCTATACTGTTAGCAGTTCTTGCAAAAGTATCTCTTAAACTGAAAAATGAGTTGATATCTACATTTTTATTTCTGTATTGTTCTAAATCTTCCCATGCTTTGTTTAAGCCTTTTTCAGAATAGAATATTGCTGGTTCGTTCATATCGTTCCAGAAACCGTCAATACCGTAGTCTAGTAAGAATTTATATTTATGACCAAACCAACTACCGGCTTCACTGTTTAAAAAATCTGGAAATAAAGTCTTGCCAGGCCACACAGCAGTTACATAATCATTACCGTCAACATCTTTTAAGAAATAGTTGTTTTTAACACCTTCCTCGTATACATCGTAACCATCTTCTATTTTAACACCGGCATCAATTATAGGTACTAAATGTATATTGTTCTCTTGCATATAATCTACTAAGTTTTGAAAATTAGGGAATGAACTTTCCTCTACAGTGAAGTTTTTAAATCTTTGTAGATAATCAATATCTAAGTAAATAGCATCAATAGGGATACGATTTTCTTTGAATTTATTGTATACGTCTTTTACAGATTGCTCATTTGGATAACTCCATCTGCTTTGCTGATAACCAAGACCCCAAAGAGGAGGAATATAACTTTTTCCAACTAACTGTCTAAGCTGTTTAGTTATATCAAGCTCATTTTCTCCATGGATAATATATAGATTAAAGTCTTTTTCTTCTGTATAAACTTTTAACTCATCATATTTAGTGAAAGCGACATCAAAACTAATTCTTGAAGGTGTATCAATGAACACACCTACACAAGATTTACCACTTACGATAAAAAAGTTATGAGCACCATATAATGAGCTTTTGTTTTCAGTGTGGTTAGGGTCATCAGAACAGTAACTTTCGTAAATAAAACCACGCTTGTTTATACCTCTGATATTTTCACCTAATCCATAGACTATATCGTCTTTTTCTAAAGACATAGTAAAGGTAATAGAGTTATCATTTTCAGTTAGGCATAAATCGGTTAGATTATCGATAGAAATAGCATTAACATCATTTACAACAGATAAAGTGTTGATTGGATTGCCGAAAATAAATTTTTGTAGCATAATAATTCTCCTTATATTATATTTTTGATTTTATTTTTTGATTTTGATTAATTTAAGTGAAAACTATATTGTTGAATGTAGAGGATTGCAAATTAGCGTTTTTGCCAACACTTACAAATACAAATTCATCTTTTTGCGATACAATATAATTTTCGAGTAGTTTGTACTGGTCCGAAGTGGAATTTAAAGTTTTGAGTCTAATGTTTATATGATTTCTAATAACCTCTTCAAGTTGAGCAATATAAGCAGTATCAGTAAGCTTAAAACAAGCTACTTCCTCTTCGCTTTCTATCATATTTGATAAATAAACAGTGCTTTCGTAAACAAGCCCATCTGGTATAGAATAATAACTAGAAATATCTTCATCATTAATTTTTTTAAGATTATTGTAACCCGTAATATTTAGTACAGAAGTAGTTATTTTATCTGTGGTAGGGTTTGGTAAAATAATTCCATTTTCATTATTAGTACTATTATGTGAGTTGTAGTAGCTATTGTAAATAGAAATAGATATTAATGCTACTGCAAAGATAAGCACAAACGAAGCGATAGTTAGAAATTTTTTATTCTTGAATATAGTCATTTTTAAGCCTCTCTTTATTCTATATAGAATAGATTTATTATAGAGCTTTTGTTTCAATTTCAACTAAAATATTATCTAAAAATTCTTCTACTGTTGATGCTCCTAAATCGCCTTGTTTTCTTGAACGTACTGAAATTGTATTGTTTTCGATATCTTTATCGCCAAGTAAAATCATATAAGGAACTTTTTCTAGTTGTGCTTCACGAATTTTATATCCGATTTTTTCGCTTCTGTCGTCAACTTCACATCTTATTCCTTTTTGTTCAAGTGCATATTTTACTTCTAAAACTTTATCTATATGTCTGTCTGCTATTGGTAATAATTTTACTTGTACAGGTGCTAACCACATAGGGAATGCGCCTGCGTATTTTTCGATAAGCAGTGCAAGTGTTCGCTCGTAGCATCCTATTGATGTTCTATGGATAATATATGGATTTTTCTTGCTACCGTCTTTGTCTACATATTCCATACCGAATTTTTCAGCAAGCATTTGGTCAATTTGTATTGTTATTAATGTGTCTTCTTTTCCATGTACATTTTTAATTTGAATATCTAGCTTAGGACCATAAAAAGCAGCTTCGCCAATGCCTTCTTTATATGGTATATCAAGACTATTTAGTATGTTTGCCATAATTCCTTGTGCTTCGTCCCATTGCTCTGTTGTGCCAATATATTTTTCATTGTCTTGTGGGTCCCACTTAGAAAAACGATAAGATACATCTTCATATAGTCCTAATGTTTGTAACATATATATTGCAAGCTCTAAACAACCTTTAAACTCATTTTCTAGTTGCTCAGGTGTACACATTAAATGTCCTTCTGAAATTGTAAATTGTCTAACTCTTATAAGCCCATGCATTTCTCCACTAGATTCGTTTCTAAATAAAGTAGATGTTTCGTTATAGCGTAGTGGTAAATCCCTGTAAGAACGTCCACGATTTAAATATGCTTGATATTGGAACGGACATGTCATAGGTCTAAGTGCAAAAACTTCTTTATCTCCTTTTTCTTCATCTCCCATTACAAACATACCGTCCTTGTAATGGTCCCAGTGTCCAGAAATTTTATATAAATCACTTTTAGCCATATATGGAGTCTTTGTTAATAACCAACCTCTTTTTTGTTCCTCGTCTTCTACAAATCTTTGTAAAAGCTGAATTATTTTAGCTCCTTTTGGTAACATAACAGGTAAGCCTTGTCCAATATCTTCACAAGTAGTAAATAACTCTAACTCTCTACCTATTTTATTATGGTCACGCATTTTAGCTTCTTCAACCATTTTTAAGTAATCTTCTAACATAGATGCTTTTGGAAAAGATATACCATATACTCTACATAATTGAGCATTGTTTGCATCTGCTCTCCAGTATGCACCAGTACAATTTGTGAGCTTTAATGCTTTTATCACCTTTATATTTGTTAGATGAGGGCCTGCACATAAGTCAGTAAAATCATCTTGTTTATAAAAACTGATAGTTTCGCCTTTGCTTGCGTGTTCATTTATAAGTTCAACTTTGTAATCTTCATTTAAACTCTCCATAAGCGCAATTGCTTCTTGAGGCTCTAATTCAAATTTTTCTATAGCTATACCACTTTTTACTATAGCTTTCATTTCTTTTTCTATTTTCTCTATATCCTCAGCAGAAAAAGGTTTTGGTACATCAAAATCATAATAAAAACCATTTTCAATTGCAGGTCCAATAGCACATTTTGCGTTTGGATATAATCTTTTAACTGCTTGAGCTAATATATGAGCACTTGTATGCCAAAATGTTTTTTTGCCATCTTCATCATCAAATGTATTAAATTCTATTTTGCAGTCTTCTGTAATGTTAGTTCTTATGTCGCAAATCTCATTGTTAATTTTACAACTACAGACAGCTTTGTAAAGACCTCCACCAAGCGACTTAGCTATTTCTAGTGCAGTAATATTATCGTCATATTCTTTAACTATTCCATTTTTTAATTCTATTTTAACCAATTTTAAAACCTACCTTTATAAATTTATTTTTATTTGCATTTAATCATATTATATACTGATAAAATAAAAATAGCCTCGCCCTATAAACGGGACGAAGCTATATGCTCGTTATTCCACCCAACATCATTTAAAGTAAAATTAAACTTTAAATATCTTTAACGCAGATATACGTTGTAACTTGTTACCGTTACACATTCAAAGGTGGTAAAACTAATAAGTTTTTTGCAAACATTTTCAGCCAAGATGCTCACTCTCTTTAACAAACAATATATTAGTTTAGTCCTTATCTACACTTTAATATTTTATCTTATCGATATACTAACATTTTTATTTTTTTATGTCAAGAAAATATTGAAATTTTATTTTGATGTTTCATTAATTATACTATCAACGTGATTTAAAGTATCGCTAACATTAGTGCTTTTATTAGATTGTTCTTCATCATCTATAATGTAACCGTCTTCGTCTAAATAGTCATATAAACTTGCACTCAATTTTTCAGATTCTTCAATAGTTTGACCGTTTTTAGATAATTCAATAAGAAAGAATAAAATAAACAATGCTAATGTGATATAAGATATCAATTTAATGTTATTCATAATATTGAAAGAACCAGATAAAACTATTTCAGATGAAATTGAAGAAGCTGCATAAGAAAAAGTTGTTGCAATAGCAGACATACCAAATACAAAACAAGATTTAAGAGCGTTGTCACTTTTGATATTAGCATAAAGCATACTCATATTTAAAATAAATAGAGTAGCAAACACCATACAAACTAAATCTAGCATATTAACAGCGTGAACAGATACAGCTGCATAACCCATAAAAATAACAAAAATTTGAACTGTAGCCCATAGAGTAGGGAAAATAATTAAAGCACTACTCTTAATGAGGAAGTTTTTACCAGTTATTGAGGATATTCCAATCATAGCAAAGGTAAAACCAGCTATTAATGAAAGTATAGCATTAGTTAAATCGAGAAAATCTACGCCAGAAGAAAAACTAGCAAAGAATTCAGAAAATAAAGTGATAGACTGAATAACTATTAAAGCACCAGTAACAATAGAAAATATACCGGCAATAGGATTTTTATTTATTAGATAATTACCAGAAGTTACTTTATCAGTCGCACTTAAAAGAAATAAGACTGCAAATAAGATGACTATAGAAGCTACAAAAACGATTGAAGCAATACCACCATCAAAAAAAGATTTATTTACGCCGTTGTTAACAACTAATACTTGATATAGCGATAATCCTACAGTTAAGAATAAAATTGGAATAAAAAACAACCAAGATTTTTTGATTTTCATATAATATCTCCTTTAATAAGTATATCTTAAAAAATGTCATAAACTTATCTAAATTAAAATATAATTAAAATAGATGAGCAATACATATTTATACACGTATTTAATTGTAAGTTATAAAGAGTGTAATGTCAATAAAAATAATGAGTTATGAAAGAAATAGCAAATCAAATTTAAAGAAAAGGAAGATTAAGAGTGAAAAAATTTATATATTTATCTGTTTTACTAGTTATATTATTAATATGTGTACCGATTATAACAATATTTTCATCAGCTGAATTTAATGGAGAAGATAAGATTAGCGAGAATAAGTCGTATCAAGATGAAGAAAAAGAAGACGAAAACTTAGAAAAAGCATTTGAACAGGCAAATAAGAATGTGTTTAAAATATATGATAAAGAAACAGAAGAAACAGTAGAATTAAGTGATTATGATTTTGTAAAATACACACTTGCAAAGGCAATGCCGATAACGTATTTAGAGGAAGCCCTCAAAGCACAAGCAGTAGCAATATATACATATTATAGTTTGATAAGAAGCAGAGAAGAAAAAATTGAATATAGTAGTAAAGAAAATGAGTTATTTTATGATAAAGAGGAATTACAAGAAAAGTGGGGAGAGGATTTTGATAAAAATTATGAAAAACTAGAAAAAGCAGTAAAAGAAGTATTTCCACAAGTATTAAAGTATAATAATGAATTGATAGAAAGTGTCACATTTGAATATAGTGCAGGGGTTACAGAAGACGGGGAGTATATAGGGATAGAAAACGCACCATATTTAAGTAGAGTATCATCACCCTACGACCAATATAACGAGGAGTATATAAGTATATATAAATTTTCGGAAAAAGAATTAAAAGAAATAATTACAAAAGAGTACGACAAAATAGAATTGAGCGACAATTATCAAGAGTGGTTTTCGAATATGGAATACGATGAGAGTGGAAATGTGATAAAAGTAACATTAGGAGATAAGAATTTAACAGGGAAAGACATAGAAAAATTGTTTGACTTAAAAAGCAGTGCGTTTGATATTTTATATACATTTGAAGAATTTGTATTTAATGTAAAGGGAAGTGGAAATTTTGTAGGAATGAGTAAATATGGAGCAGAGCAGATGGCAAAACAGGGAAGTGACTACAAAGAGATATTAACCCATTATTACAGTGGAGTAAACATAACATTATAATAAAAGTTCATATGCTATATAACACATCTTTTGGAGTATAACAGATATTTCAAAAGGTGTTTTTCGTGTTTGTTGAGCAAAAGTAACAAAAAGAAGCCTCAAATCAAAAAAAATCAATTTGACTATTGACCTTTTGCCTGCACAGGTATATAATGTAATTAAATCAAAAAAAATTGATATGAAATGAGGTGGTCTTTTGGAAATTGATGAATATAGAACTGCAAGTATCTTTAAAGCACTTTGTGACCCTAAGAGAGTTTTAATTGTAAAACTACTAAAATCTGGAGAAAAATGCGCTTGTGATATTAAAGATGAACTTAATATTGCTCAGTCAGCTCTTTCATATCATATGAAAATACTTTGCGAATCTGAGATTGTCGAATGTTGGTATGTTGGTAAATGGACTCATTATAAAATTAGTCAAACAGGTTCTGCTTTGGCTATAGAGTTGTTAACTGAGTTAACAAATGCAGATGAAAATGCTCAATGTTTAACAAGTAATTGTTTGTGTAGTTAAATTAAATGATATAAAACAATAAAAGAAAGAAGGGTTTTAAATGAGTAAAAAAAATATATTTAAAATAATTATTCCGTTAGCGATTATCGCTGTAGTTGTAGGAATTTGGATTTTTGCTAATCAACAAGAGCAAGCTCTTGTTGAAGAAGAAAATAAAATTGCTGAAACTGTAAGTGACGAAAACTTTTTATTAAATGCAGATTCTATTGATTTAGATACTTTAAAATCTTATGAATTACCTATGATTATCGACTTTGGTGCAGACTCTTGCGTGCCTTGTAAAGAGATGGCTCCAGTTTTAGTAAAAGTTAATGAAGAAATGCAGAACAAAGCTATCATTAAATTTGTGGACGTTTGGAAAAATCCAGACGCAGCAACAAACTATCCAGTACAAGTTATCCCTACACAGGTGTTCTTTAATGCGGATGGTACACCTTATATGCCTAGTGAAGATATTCCGATAGAATTTTCTATGTACTCAGATAACGAAACTAACGAACATGTATATACAACTCATCAAGGAGCATTAACAGAAGAACAAATGAACTTAATTCTTGAGGATATGGGGGTAGAATAATGGAATCGTTTTTAAATGAAGTTTTAGAGAATATTTCCTCAATATTAACTGATAATGTGGTGTTTGCACCATTACTTGCTCTTTTAGCAGGTGTGTTAACATCTTTTACACCTTGTTCTATATCGAGCATACCTTTAATTGTTGGTTATGTTGGTGGTACTGGTCAAAAAGATACTAAACGTTCTTTTAAAATATCACTTGTATTTGCTTTAGGCTCTGCTGTTACATTTACTGTTTTAGGCATAGTTGCCTCTATGGCTGGTAATCTTATTGGAAACAGCACTAGTTGGTGGTATATGATTTTAGCTATTCTAATGGTTCTTATGGCACTTCAAACTTGG
Source organism: uncultured Eubacteriales bacterium (assembly GCA_964369405.1). GTDB lineage: Bacteria > Bacillota > Clostridia > Oscillospirales > Acutalibacteraceae > CAYJFG01. The sequence goes on along the minus strand of CAYJGB010000007.1, from coordinate 62,035 downwards.
GGACTTTTTGAGATTATTCCATCTAGTTACTTAGTGTCTAAAAACAAAAAAAGAGGTTACTTAGGAGCATTTATAACAGGAGTTTTAGCAGGAGTGTTCTCTTCTCCTTGCTCAACTCCAGTTTTAATAGTTTTACTTGCTGTAGTTGCAAACGAGGGTAGTGTAATTTATGGTATTGTATTATTATTACTATATTCTATTGGTCATGGTGTGTTGTCTATAGTTGCTGGTACATCAATGGGATTTGTTCAAAAACTGTCTGGTAGTGAAAAATATGGCAAAGTTAGTAAAGTGTTAAATATAATTATGGGTTCAGTTATATTATTAGTAGGTTTCTATTTGTTCTATTTAGCTTTTTAATTAAAGTTTAAATATATATTTTATTTAAAGGAGATATTATTATGGGATTCTTTAATTTTGGAAAAAGTAAAGAAGAAAATACAACACCAAAAGAAACAACTTGTAGTTGTGGTGGAAATTGTGAAGGCAAAGAAAATAAAGAAAGCAAAACTTCAAAAATAATCGTGCTTGGAGCTTGCTGTAAAAAAAGCTCAACTACTTTTGAAAATGTTAAAATTGCAGTATCAGAATTAGGTTTAAATGAGGAAGTTACAAATATTGGTGACGTTACTCAAATAGCACAATATGGGGTAATGTCTACACCAGCACTAGTTATAAATAATAAAGTGATGGCTTATGGGAAACTTATTAAAGTAGAAGAGGCTAAAAAGTTAATTGAAAAATCAGGAATAACAAATAGGTGCATCTAATTTCTTTGAGTTATCAGTAGCAGTTGCAGTAGCACTTTTTGGAACGGATAGCCCAGTAGCACTTGCAACTATTGTAGGGGTACTAGTGGAAGTGCCAGTAATGTTAATATTAGTAAGGATAGCAAACAAGACTAAACATTGGTTTAAAAATGAAAAGGAATGAAAAAAATATGAGCAAAACATGGTATCCAGTGATAAATTACGAAGAGTGTATAGGCTGTATGGTCTGTAATGATATGTGTAAACATGGTGTATATAAACCAGACGAAGAAATAGGAAAACCAAAAGTAGTATATGGAAATGGTTGTGTACACGGTTGTCATGGTTGTGAAAAGAAATGTCCAGTTAATGCAATACATTACTTTGGAGATGATGGAAACACAGATATAGAGTATGATTTTGATAATTTTAAACCAGATATAAAGTGCGATGGAAAACCTAAAGTTGCATTTGTCTGTAATCATAACTCATGCAGAAGTCAAATGGCAGAAGCACTAGGTAAACTTTATGGAAGTGAAGTGTTTGAGAGTTACTCTGCAGGTACAATTATTAAAAATCAAATCAATCAAGATGCAGTAAGATTGATAAAAGAGATATATAATATTGATATGGAAGAAACTCAATTTAACAAAACTGTTGATGATATTCCATCACCAGATGTAGTTATATTTATGGGTTGCAATGTAAGTTGTCCAAATGTACCATCTCAATATGCAGAGAACTGGGGACTTGATGACCCTAGTGGAAAAAGTGACGAAGAATTTAAAGAAATAATAAAAAGTATAGAAGAGAACATAAAAAGATTAATGGAAAAAATATCTTAAGAAATAAATGGCTTAAATAGTTGGTTAATTAATTTTGTGTAAGTGTTTTCCGTTTGTTTTATCTAAATCATACTATTAAAGGGAACTTTTTTTCTTGCAAAAAGCTCCCTCTTTTTCTCCTCTGGAGAAAAATTCACCCTCAAAAAATCGCTTAACGCTTAAGGTCAAGGGCAGACCTTGAGGCTTTGCCTCAAACACCACAATTTTTTGAAAAAAATTGAGTAAAACTTTTATGTTGTCACGCTTAGAGCGTGATGAAAAATTGAGCAAAACATTTATGTTACTAACAGTTAGAGTGTGATAAAATTTAAGTAAAACTTTATTATTTGCTGTTTTTATGATATAATTATTTGATTTTATAAAAAGGATTGTATGCTATGAAAGAAGAATACTCTATTAATTCATTTGAATATTTACAAAAATATCTAAACTATATGTGGAATATAAAAGGCAAGTCAGAAACTACTATTACTGAGTATTATACTGATTTACGTACATTGTTTCGCTTTTTAAAGGTTTATAAAGGAGTAGCTCCTAAAGATTTAGAGTTTGATAAAATTACTATTACAGATATTGATATATCTTTTTTAAAATCTATAACACTTAATGATTTATTTGAATTTATGAATTATATTGCTAGGTCACGAAAAAATTCAGCCACTACTAGAGCAAGAAAAACATCTAGTATTAAGAACTTTTTTAAGTATCTAACAAATAAAATTCATGTATTAGAAGTTGACCCTTCAAAAGAATTAGAAGCTCCTAAAAAAGCAGAAACATTGCCACGTTATTTAACTTTAGAAGAAAGTTTAGAGTTATTAAATGCAGTTGACGGACCTAATAAAGAACGTGATTATTGCATAATAACTATATTTTTGAATTGTGGTATACGTTTATCAGAGATGGTAGGCATTAACTTAGGCGATATAGATTTAAAAGAAAAAACGCTTAGAGTAGTAGGTAAGGGCAATAAAGAAAGACAAATATATTTAAACGATGCGTGTATAAAAGCTTTAAAAGAATATTTACTTGTTAGAAATCCAGACAAAACGAAGGATAAAAAAGCTGTCTTTATTAGTCGACAAAGTGGAAGATTAAGCCCTAAAACAGTACAAGCAATGGTGTACAAATATCTAAATAAAATCGGACTTAATAATAAAGGTTATTCAGTTCATAAATTAAGGCATACAGCAGCCACTCTAATGTATCAGCATGGACAAGTAGATATTAGAATTTTAAAAGATATATTAGGACATGAAAATCTAGGTACTACAGAAATATATACTCATGTATCTAGCCAAAGTTTAAGAGAAGCATCACAAAAAAATCCACTTAGCAATGTTAAAAGTAAGAAGAAATAAGCCTAAAAAACAACTCATAAATACTTGTTTTTTTGTAGAAATCTAACCTAAATTTACTATCTTTAAAATATGCTTTACTTTTTAATAATTTAATGTTATCATTTTAATAGGTAATTGTGATATATTGTTGACGAGGTGTATTATAACCTCGTCATTTTGTATTTGCAGATAATAGCGTTTTAATATTTTTGAGATAAAAAGTTAAAAGCTAAACAAATATATATTAATTTTAAGAAAAGAGGACGTAAATGAGTCAAATAACATTTAAGGATTTAAATTTACCAGAAAATATCTTTAAGGCAATTGAAGAATTAGGTTTTGAAAATCCTACTGAAATCCAAGCAAAGAGTATTCCTTTAATTCGTGAGGGTAAAGATGTAATTGGAAGAAGTCAAACAGGAACAGGAAAAACTATCGCATTTGGAATACCTGCTATAGAAGTAGTTAAAGCAGGTAGTAAAAAAGGTGTGCAAGTTTTAATAATTTGTCCTACAAGGGAGCTAGCTCTTCAAGCAAGTGACGAGATGAAAAAGCTTTCTAAGTTTACAAATAACATATCGGCAACAGAAGTTTATGGTGGGGCAGATATGAACAGACAAATTATGAAACTTAAAAGAGCAAATGTAGTAATAGGAACACCAGGAAGAATTATGGACCACCTTAGAAGAAAAACACTTAAATTAGATGGTCTTAAAATGATTATACTAGATGAAGCAGACGAAATGCTAAGTATGGGATTTAAAGAAGATATAGAAACTATACTACAAGACGCACCAGAGCAAAGACAAACAATTTTATTTTCAGCAACAATGCCACCATCAATAATGGCACTGACAAAAGATTTTCAAAAAGACCCAGAATTAGTAGCAATAAATATAAAACAAGCTACAGTAGATAATATAGAGCAAGGTTTTTATAATATTCCAAGTGGTTATAAAATGCAAGCATTAAACTTACTGCTTGACTATTACAATTCAAAAAGAACAATAATATTTGCAAACACTAAAAGAATGGTAGATGAAATAACTTTAGAGTTACATAAAAACGGGTTTAATGCAGATGGATTACATGGCGATATGAAACAAATGCAAAGAACAAAAGTTATGAATGACTTTAAAGGTGGAAAAACTACAGCATTAATTGCAACTGATGTAGCAGCTAGAGGTATAGATGTAAGTGATATAGACTTAGTAATAAATTATGATATACCACAAAATACAGAGTATTATGTTCATAGAATAGGAAGAACAGGGCGAGCAGGTAAAGAAGGACTAGCAATAACAATGTGTTGTGGAAACAGACAAGTGTCTGGATTAAAACAGCTTTGTAGATTGATAAAAACACAAATTAAAGAGTTATCATTACCAAATAATGACGCACTAAAAAAAGTGATGCAAAATAAGCAACTAGCAAAAATAGAGGAAGTAATAAAAGAGGGTAGATTTGATTACGACGAATTAATAGAAGCTATAAAAGAGCGTGGTTATGATGACAAGACGATAATAGCTAGTTTAATGCAATTGTATTTTGGAGTACCTAAAAAACAAATAGAAATAATACCAGTAAAGAAAAACAAGAGAGATAGAAAAAGTAACGGAGAAAACAGCAATAATGGCGATTCACCAAAAAGAACATTTACAGGTGATTATGCAAAAATAAAAATCAATATAGGTAGAGCAAAAAGAATAGCACCAAAACATATTGTGGCAGCCGTTACAGAAAGTTCTTGTCTAAGTGGTAGTGACTTAGGAAAGATAGATATTTTCCCTGATTATTCAGTTGTAGGAGTGCCAGTAGGTACAGTAGAACAAGTTTTAAACGAGCTAGAAGAATTTACAATTAGTGGAAAAGATGTAACTGCTAGTATGTTTAAAGAGGGTAGTAAAAAAGATAGAAACAGAAAAGACAGCAGAAAAAAAGATGTTAGCAAAGATAAGAAAAGAAAAAGTAGTGATAAACAGGGCAGAGAATCATATTCAAAGCCAAAAGAAAGAAGAGGCAACAGTTCTCAAAAGTCTAGTAATGCTGGAGTTACACAAAGAAAGCGTAACAAGACTTAATTAATAGGTATTATGCCAAAATTAAAACTCCTTTGAAAAGATTTTACAAATATTAGTAAAGTCTATCAAAGGAGTTTTTTAGATTGTTTTGGTTATTTTAGTAATCTACTTTATCTAGTATACCTGATAAATATGCTATTACAACACCGTAGTTACTCATAGGTATATTTTGCTCTTTTGCACTTTTTACCCTGTTAAGTACATATTTTCTATTAAACATACATGCTCCACAATGTATTATTAAATCATACTCGCTTAAATCTTGTGGGAAATTTGCACCATTTACATTTACTATAGTTAAATTATCACCAAAATGTTTTCTAAGCATTTTAGGAAGTTTTTCTCTACCAATATCCTCTTTTAGTGGTACGTGTGTACAGGCTTCAGCAATTAAAATTTTAGAGTTTTCATCTATATTTTCAAATGCTTTTACTCCTTGTACAAAGTAATCTATGTCACCTTTATACTTTGCAAATAAAGTTGAAAACGAAGATAGTTTACTATCTTTTGGTTTTTTCTCGTATACTTGCTTAAAAACTTGAGAGTCAGTTATTATCAAATCTGGTGAGTTTTTTAAACTTGACAATGCGTTATCAAGTTTATCTGTAGTACAGCTTAACACAATACATTTTTTATCTAATAATTCCCTAAGTGTTTGCACTTGTGGTAAAATTAATCTTCCTTTTGGTGCTTGTATATCTTGTGGCATTACAAGAAGTACAGTATCTCCGTCTTTTACTAAAGTGTTTGTAATCGTTATTTCTGCTATATCTTCAGGCAAAGACTCGATTAATGCTTCCCTTAAACTCTCTATCCCATGGTTTGTTTTTGCGCTTACTGTTATTGGAGTTATATCAAAGCTTTTAATTATATCTGCTTTTATTTCCTCATAATTTATTATATCTACTTTATTTATTACTAGTATCACAGGTGTGTTTTGTTCTTTTAACATCTCATACCATTGCTTTTCTATTTCGCTGCTTTTTTCTGTAAATAAAAGTATTGCTATGTCTGTTTTACTCATAGCTTTTTTAGTTTGAGATATTCTCATCTCTCCAAGCTTACCAATATCATCAAATCCTGCTGTATCGATAAATACACAAGGGCCTATACCGTTGATTTCCATTGACTTATAAACAGGGTCTGTTGTTGTTCCTGCTATGTCTGATACTAAAGAAATAGTTTGATTAGTTATAGCGTTTATTAGAGAAGACTTACCTGTGTTTCTTTTGCCAAAAAGTCCTATATGTACTCTTGATGCACGTGGTGTTTCGTTTAAACTCATAAAAAATGCTCCTTTATATTTAATTTATAGCTAAAGCCTAAAATCTAAAATCTCTTTTACCAGTAGTCATTTCAAAAAGATGTTCTTTTGCTATCTTTTTAACTTTTTCACTTGCGATTAACTCTACTTGCTCTTTTATCACTTTTTCGCCTAATTCTTTTGTATCACTGCTTGCATAGTCTTCTAAATATTCTTTTAATGTCATTAATGCATTTGGTTGACAACAATTTATAATTTGTCCTGACTTGATTAATGACATAAATCTATCTCCTGTTCGACCCTCTCTATAACATGCTGTGCAAAAACTAGGGATATACCCTAAAGATAACAACCAGTTAACAATTTCATCTAAACTTCTATGGTCAGAAATATCAAACTGTGCAGAGTTTTCTTCTTCTGGCTCTGGAGTATCATAGCCTCCTACTGATGTACACGAACCTCCACTTATTTGAGATATTCCTAAATCCAATACTTTTTCACGGCTTTTTTGCGACTCTCTAGTAGAGATAATCATACCTGTATACGGTACTGCTATTCTAATTATAGATACTATTTTTTCGAATATCTCATCGCTAATTGCATCAGTAAAATCATTTGTATCGATATCATCAGCTGGGCAAATTCTAGGAACGCTTATTGTATGAGGACCTACGCCGTATGTGTTCTCTAAATGTTCAGCATGCATTAGTAGCCCTACAAAATCATATTTGTACATATTAAGTCCAAACAGCACACCAATTCCTACATCATCTATGCCTGCTTGCATAGCTCTGTCCATTGCCTCTGTATGATATGCATAATTATGCTTAGGACCTGTAGGGTGTAATGCTTCATAATTTTCTTTGTGATATGTTTCTTGGAAAAGAATATATGTACCAATACCAGCATCTTTTAATTTAGTATAATTTTCTACAGTAGTAGCGGCAATATTTACATTAACACGTCTGATAGCACCATTTTTATGTTTTATAGAATAAATAGTTTTAATACTTTCTAAAACATATTCTATAGGGCTGTTTATCGGGTCTTCTCCAGTTTCAAGAGCTAGTCGCTTATGTCCCATATCTTGTAAAGCGATTACTTCTTTTTTAATCTCTTCTTGAGATAACTTTTTTCTACAAATTGTTTTATTCTGATAGTGATAAGGACAATATACACAACCATTAACACAGTAGTTAGATAGATATAGTGGTGCAAACATAACAATTCTGTCACCATAAAATTTTTGTTTGATTTCTTTAGCTAGTGTTGCTATTATTTTATTTTGTTCAGGTAGCTCACATAATAATAATACAGCAGCTTCACGATAGCTAATCCCCTTACATAGAGAGGCTTTTTTTAAAATGCTTTCTATTAATTCTAAGTTGTTTCTATTTTGTTGAGCGTATTCAATAGTAGCTTCAATCTCTTTATGATTAATAAATTCTTGTGCTACTTTAGATGTTGAGTTATACAACTAAATTCATTCCTTTCAATATGTAAATTATAAGTTGGTTGCATTATAGTCGCCACGACTAGTTACAATTTGATAACCAATAGTGGATAGTTTGTTTTTAAGGTTTATAATGCTTTGTGCTGATTCATCTCCAGTTGCGATTTTGTTATCATAGAGTGAATATTGTTTGCGATTTTTAAGTGGTGATAAATTAGGCATTATTACATTTGCACCACATAGTATACCTTTTTCTCTGCCGTCTTTATCAGCAGTACCAAGTGCAGTAGTAGCTGGAATTAATGCAAAAGGTAGCATAAGTCTTATTATTGATAGTAGGTTTAAACATAGCTCTACATCGCCACCTTTGTATATGTTAAAAGGAGTATCGCTGTGAGGTAAAAATGGACCAATACCTACCATTTCTGGGTTTAGACTGCTTATAAATAAAAGGTCTTGAGCAATATTTTCGATTGTTTGAAAAGGAGAACCTACCATAAATCCAGTTCCAGTTTGAAAACCTATAGATTTTAAATTTTTAAGACAGGTTTTTCTATAGTCCAAAGTTAATTCTTTAGGGTGGAGTTTACTGTAATGAGAGTTATCAGCTGTTTCGTGTCTTAGTAAATATCTATTAGCACCAGCATCATATAGCTTTTTATAGCTTTCATAACTTCTTTCTCCTAGCGATAAAGTTATTGCACAATCAGTATATTGCTTTCTAATTGTGCTGATAATATCACATAGTATATCATCATTATAATAACCATCTTCACCACTTTGCATTACAAATGTTCTAAAACCTAACTTGTAACCTTCTTCACAACAGTTTAAAATATCGTCTTTATATAGTCTGTAACGTGATACTTTTTTGTTGTCACGCCTAATACCACAGTAATAACAGTTGTTTTTACATATATTAGATATTTCTATTAAACCTCTAATATAAATTTTATTTCCAAAGTTTTTTAGTGTTATATTTTTTGCTTTGTCACGTAAATATAAAGTTGAATTTTCATCTAAATTGTTTAGCAAATAAATAAATTCATCTCTACTTAGTACATGGTCTTTTGTTAGCTTATCTATTAAATTTTTCATATCTACACTACCTTTTTGAATAGACTGTTTTTGTAGATATGTTTTTAAGCATTCCAAGTTTTCCAGATAGAGAGCTTATAATATTTTGTGGAGCATCTATAACTATACTTATAACATTTATATCTTTTTCTTTATAAGGTACTCCCATTCTGCCGATTATAAACTTTGAAAAATCAGATAATATAGAGTTCATTTTATTTACTTCATCTATATTTTCAGGTTGGTTTTCTATTATTATTCCTATTAGAGCTATTCTAGTTTCCATATTAAAACACCTTTCTAAATATTAAATTTATTCAAAAATAATAGTCCTACACCATAAAAAGGTATAGAACTACAGATAGTTGTATTTTATCTTTAAGTTAACCTTTTTATTCGGGACGCACCCTCATAATTAGAATTATTACCCTTATTATACTCTCATTTTGAGTCTTAATCAATATAAATATTATAAAAAATAAAATTACCAAAAAAATTACAAGTGTTATCATAAGCTGATAAATTACTTCATATTTATAAATGAGAAATTTATTTGGAGTGATTATAAAAAATGAAGAGAATAATAACTTTATTAATTAGTTTTATAATGCTTATAACACTTTGTAGTTGTACGCAACAGAAAATTAATTCATTAAGCAATGAACTTAAATCTAAAGAATGGGAAGGTAAAGGAGAGTATATGACCACCATAACTTTAGATTTTGAAGAAGATAATGCAACAGTAGAGATTGTAGCTTATGGAGGAGCAAAAAATTCTATAAGTGGGCTTAGTATAGTAAGCGACAGCACAATAACGATTAATGATGATAAACTTAAAAAGAATTTTACTTTTACATATACGTTGCAAGGTAATCAACTAGAGCTTGAGTATGATGGTCAAAAAATAATTATGACTGCACAATAATAGCTTATAATTCGTTTTCCATACTCCAGTCACGCATCTCTTCTATTGCATCAATTGATGGAATTGAATTGTTAGTTTGAGAATCTGTAAAATCACGTTGAGCAGTACACATAGTTACATTTTCAGGACCGTTTTTAATTTTTTTAAGAATATCTTTTTTACTCATCATAGTAGATTTATTTTTGTTAGCGTTTCTATAATTCATAATACATCACCTTTCTTTTAATTTATATTTAGTATTTGTAGATTATAAAGGTAAAATACATTTTATTAATAAAAAAAATTGTTAAATTGTAAATAAACTTTGAATTATATAAAAAAAGTATTGATTTAATCTTTAAAAGTGTATAAAATAAGAAAGTGTTATAAATTTAATTTTGAAAGGTGATTATTATGAGTAAAAATCCAATAGTAACAATAGAGATGGAAGACGGCAAAGTTATAAAAGCAGAACTATATCCAGAAATTGCACCAAATACAGTTAATAACTTTTTAAGTTTAGTTAACAGTGGTTATTACAATGGTTTAAAATTTCATAGAGTTATATGTCATTTTATGCTACAAGGTGGTTGTCCAGATGGTACAGGTATGGGTGGTCCTGGGTACAATATTAAAGGAGAGTTTTCTCAAAACGGATTTAAAAACGATTTAAATCACACTGAGGGTGTATTATCAATGGCAAGGTCACAAATGCCAAACTCAGCAGGTTCACAATTCTTTATTATGCATAAAAACTCACCACATTTAGATGGTTCTTATGCAGCGTTTGGTAAAGTAATCGAGGGATTAGAAGTTGTAAATGAAATAGCTCAATGCGATACAGATTTTAGAGATTGTCCATTAGATGATAAAATTATGAAAAATGTAACAGCAGAAACTTTTGGTGTAGAGTATCCACAACCAGAAAAATGCTGATTAATTAGATAAAAGAGTATATATAATGCAGACTATACACAGCTTTTAGAGGTATAGTCTGTATTTTTTTATTTAAAACAGAAATAATAATTAACTTGTTAAAATTAAATTGAAATAAGTAAGACGATATGATACAATGTAACATTGGAAAGTAAAAAAGTTAATAATAATAAAGAGGGATTTTATGAGCCAAAGATTAGATGTAAGAAATGTAGCAATAATTGCACACGTAGACCATGGTAAAACAACACTTGTAGACCAAATGTTGAAACAAAGTGGAATTTTTAGAGAAAATGAAGCAGTAGAAGAAAGAGTAATGGACTCAAACGACTTAGAGCGTGAAAGAGGAATTACAATACTTTCAAAAAACACAGCAGTAATGTATGAGGATACAAAGATTAATATTGTAGATACTCCAGGACATGCTGACTTTGGTGGAGAAGTAGAACGTATACTTATGATGGTAGACGGAGTTTTGCTTTTAGTAGATGCATTTGAGGGTTGTATGCCACAAACAAGATTTGTACTAAAAAAAGCATTAGGACTAGGCAAAAAACCAGTAGTAGTAGTAAATAAAATAGATAGAGAAGGCTCAAGACCAGAAGAAGTAATAGATGAAGTTTTAGATTTATTTATTGAACTAGGAGCAGACGAAGAGCAACTAGAATTTCCAGTAGTATATGCATCTGCTAGAGATGGTTATGCATCATATAAGCCTTTTGAAAAAGGCACAGATATGAAACCTTTGTTTGAGTCTATAATAAAAGAAGTACCAACTCCAAAAGGAGATGAAAACGCAGGTTTACAAATTTTATTCTCTAACATAGATTATGATGGGTATGTAGGTAGAATAGGAATTGGTAGAGTAGAAAGAGGCAGTGTTAAAAGTGGACAAAGTGCAGTTTTATGCACATTGGACGGTGGAACAAAGAATATTAAGATAGCAAAACTATATCAATTTGAGGGTTTAAAAAGAGTAGAAACAGATTTTGCAAAAATTGGTGATTTAGTATGCGTATCAGGTATAGCAGATATTAATATAGGCGAAACAGTATGTTCAGTAGATGATATTGAACCACTACCGTTTGTAAAGATTGATGAGCCTACTGTATCTATGATGTTTATGGTAAATAACAGCCCATTTGCAGGTAAAGAGGGTAAATTTGTAACATCAAGAAACATTAGAGATAGACTGTTTAAAGAAATAGAAACAAATGTAGCTTTAAGAGTTGAGGAAACTGAATCAGCAGATACATTTAAAGTGTCTGGTAGAGGAGAGTTGCATTTATCAATTTTAATAGAAACTATGAGAAGACAAAATTTTGAATTTCAAGTTTCAAGACCAAATGTAATTACAAGAAGAATTAACGATGTTTTATGCGAACCAATCGAATGTTTAATGATAGAAGTACCTGATAATTATGTAGGTGCTGTTATGGAAAAACTAGGTTCTAGAAAAGGTGAGCTTATTAATATGGGTACTCGTGAATCTGGTATTACTCATATTGAGTTTAAAATACCGGCTAGAGGTCTTATGGGATATCGTTCCGAGTTTTTAACTGATACTAACGGAAACGGAATTATGAACCATGTGTTTGATAGCTATGAACCATATAAAGGCGATATTGTAAGTCGTCATCAAGGTTCGTTAGTAGCTCACGAAACAGGAGATTCTACAGCTTATGGATTGTTTGCAGCTCAAGAAAGAGGCAGATTATTTATAGGACCTGGTGTTCCTGTATACGAAGGTTTAATAGTTGGAGCTAGTCCAAAAGCAGAAGATTTAGTAGTTAATGTGTGTAAGAAAAAGCATATTACTAATACTAGAGCATCTGGTTCTGACGATGCATTAAAATTAACGCCTCATACAGTGTTAAGCCTTGAGCAATCTTTAGAATTTATTGCTGAAGATGAACTAGTAGAAGTTACACCAAAGAGTATAAGACTTAGAAAAATTGTTCTTAAAAAAGAGTTGAGAATGAAGAAACAACATAAAAATTAAGAAATGGATTTATTATATTATGCAATTTGTTATTTTTGACCTTGAATGGAATGGAAGCTTTAGTCATAAAAGGAAAAAAATTTTCAACGAGATTATTGAAATTGGAGCAGTTAAATTATCGCATGATTTAACAATCGTAGATAAATTTTCGATTTTAGTAAAACCACAAGTTGGAAAAAAAATAAAAAGAGATATCCAGAGACTTACACATATCACAAACGAAGAGCTACAAAGTGCAAAGAGTTTTGGACATGCGTTTAAAATGTTCGGACGATTTACAAAAGGTTGCACTCTTATGTCTTGGGGCGAGATTGATATGGTTACTTTGGTGGATAATTGCGAATATTTTGGATTAGATAGAAATAAAGTTAATTGCGATAAATATGTAGATTTGCAAAAGTATTGTCAAAATTATTTGAACATTGAAAACAAATCAGAACAATTAGGGCTTACAACAGCAGCACTATTATTATCGCTAAATGTTAGAAACATACAATTACACAGAGCGTTATCAGATAGTACACTTGCAGCATGGTGTTTTCAAAAAACATATAGTAAACAGTTATTAATAGATAGTTTAGAGGATTTTGACGATGAATTTTATAAAAGAATTACATTTAAAAATTCTTTTATAACAGATATAAACAATCCATTGATAAGACAAGAGTATTTAAAATTAAGATGTAACAAATGTGGTAGATTTTTAAAGAGAAAATCAGTGTGGTTAAATAAAAACAAAGGATTTAAAGCAGATTTTTATTGTAATATGTGTGATATAAAGTACGACGGTAGAATTAAAATTAAAATCAAGTACGAGGGAATACACGTTACTAAAAATTTAAAAGAGATACTTCCAGAAGAGTCCAAAAGAGAAGAAACAAAAGAAACACGAGAAAAAGTAAAAGTCAATAGACTTATAAAAAACTAATCATAAATTATGGGCGTACAGTTATGTATGCCTATATTTTTTTAAAATGTAAATATGTGTATAAAATATAGTAATTAAGTAAAAATATTTATATTATTTAAAATTAAAATTTCATTAACAATTGTAATCATACGTTGATAATTTTAATAGTTTATTAATAGTTTTGAGTTATATTGTATAAAATTAGACGTGTTTATTAATTTTAATCATATAAATTATAAAAAATGTTAAAATCTATTTATTTTTTTCTCAAATAGTGGTATAATTAACTCTAAATATATAAAAATTTATATTGATTTTATTTTATAAGGAGGTCGGTTTTATGAGAAATACCGACATAAATAAATATACAGATGAAAATAATCAAAGAAAATCTGATGGCGCTGTTATTGCCACTAAAAGTGCCAAAGGCTTTTTTGGCTCAATTTGGGGCATTGTTTCTACTGTTTTATTTATTTTAATCGTTTCGTTAGTTATTCTAGGTATATCAGTTTTAATTTATTTGTTCCAACTATCAAATGAGCCTACTGGTATAGATTTGGTTGCAACTAAACTTCAGCTTACTAGTGTAATTTACATTAATGATGATGAGGGTAACCCTGTTGAATATGAAACGCTTCATAGCACAGAAGACAGAGTATGGGTAGATTATAAAGACATACCTCAAGATATGATAGATGCTATTGTAGCTATTGAAGATAAACGTTTTTGGGAGCATAACGGTGTTGATTTAATTCGTACTGGTGGTGCGGTTATCAGCTTACTTACAGGTTCTGATAGCTATGGTGGTTCAACTCTTACTCAACAGCTAGTTAAGAATATAACTGATGATAATGATGTAAGTATTAATAGAAAACTAAGAGAAATTTTTAGAGCTATTAACCTCGAAAGAGAATATACAAAGACGCAAATTTTAGAGGCATACTTAAATATTGTAAACTTTGGTAGTGGTACTAGAGGTGTTCAAAGTGCTGCTAACTTGTACTTTGGTAAAGATATAGAAGATTGTAGTATTGCACAATGTGCAGCAATTGCTGGTATTACTCAAAATCCAGCAGCATATACTCCTTTAGAATATCCAGAAAATAATAAAGAGCGTAGAGAAATTGTAATTGATGCAATGTATGACCAAGAGATGATTACTAAAGCTGAGTACGATGAAGCTATGAAAGAATCAGAAAATATGGAATTCGTAGGTTATGTAGAAGAAGAGGAAGAAGAGCTAGAGGAAGATGAGATACCAAACTGGTATATAGATATGCTTTTTCAAGACGTTCAAAAAGATTTAGCCGAAGAATATAATATTAGCGAAGATACAGCAGCACTAAGAATGTATACAGAGGGTTTAAAAATATATTCAGCTATGGATTTAGATATGCAAGAATATGCAGAAGATTATGTGTTAAATATCGAAACTCCAAGTGACCCTAACTTGCAGATAGCATTTATGATGATGGAGCCTAACGGCAGAATTATTGCCTCTGTAGGTAGCAGAAATAAAAAAGATGGTATGTTACTTTGGGATAGAGCTAATGACTCTGTTTTACAACCGGGTTCTTCTATAAAACCATCTTTTGTATATCCAATTGCTATTGACCAAGGGCTTTATAATTATTCATCATTTGTAAATGATGAACCTATGGAAAAATGGTCGTATAATAGTACGTATGGCACGTGGGAAGAAGGACCTAAAAACGTATCAGGAACTTATTATGGAGAAATTTTACTTCCTTATGCATTAGAACGTTCCCTTAATGCATCTGTTGTGCAAATGATGAATCAAATTGGTACAAAAACTGCTTATGACCAAGCTATTAATAAAACTGGATTTAAAAATTTAACTACTGAAGATGCTGAAAACTTAGGCGGTTTATCGATTGGTGGTTTAAATGGTGGTACAACTGTAAGAGAAATGGTAGGCTCATATCAATATATGGGTAACGGTGGTAGATTTTATGATAGTTATTCATACTACTATGTAACTGACCAAGATGACAATGTTATTTTAGATAATAGAGAAAGTATTCCAATTCAAGCATATTCAGAGGAAACTGCTACTATTATGAATAGACTTTTACACTATAATGTTGCTACTGGTGACCATACTAATGCCGATAGTGCTGCTGTTAGTGGTTGGGATACAATAGGTAAAACAGGTACTACTGACCAAGGTAAAGACCACTGGTTTATAGGAATGTCACCTTATGCTATTTTAGGTACATGGGTAGGGTATGATAACCCATCACCGATTATTGGTAGCTCATATTTGGCAGAAGACACATATAGAATATTGATGACTCACTATCTAGAGGATAAAGAGTATAAAGAATTTGCACTGTCGCCAAATGTTGAAGAAGCGTATTTCTGTACACAAACTGGACTGTTAGCAACTGACCAATGCACTAGTAAAGAGTTAGGGTATTACGATAAAAATAATATGCCAGAGTACTGCTATGGTAACCATGGTTATAATATTTATGATGACCCAACTCAACCAGATACTCAATCTGAAACAACACAGTATCAAGAAACTACAGAAACTCAACCAGAGACTCAACCAGAAACTCAACCAGAAACTCAAACAGCCCCTCCAGAAACAGTCCCTCCGGTAACATTACCACCAGAAACGCTTGCTCCAGTGGCGTAGTTAAGATTAACACAGTATAAATACAGTATAAATAATATAAATTAGTAGGAGCGGAATTTTATCGCTCCACTAATTGTGATTTGTTATAAATAATTGAAATAGAGGTGTATTACAATGGTAGAAGTAGCAATTTTAGGACATGGTGTAGTAGGAAGTGGTGTAGCGGAAATACTTCTTATGCATAAGGAAAGCCTAGCAAAGAAAGCAAAACAAGAGATAAACATAAAATACATACTAGATTTAAGAGAATTTCCAGAAAGTCCTTTAGTAGATAGATTTACTAAAGATTTTAACGATATCTTAAATGATGATGAAGTTACTGTAGTAGTAGAAGTGCTAGGAGGATTAACTCCAGCATATGATTTTGTTAAGAGAAGTTTACTAAAAGGGAAGAGCGTAGTAACTTCTAATAAGGAGTTAGTTGCAGCAAAAGGAGCAGAACTACTTAAAATAGCAGAAGAAAAAAACGTTAACTTTTTGTTTGAGGCAAGCGTTGCAGGTGGAATTCCTATAATAAGACCTATCAGTCAATGTTTAGCAGCAAATGAAGTGTCTGAAATAGCAGGTATTTTAAATGGTACTACTAATTTTATACTTACAAAAATGATAAATGAGCAAATGCAATTTGATGTTGCATTAAAACTTGCTCAAGAGTTAGGATATGCTGAAAAAGACCCAACAGCAGATGTTGAAGGGTATGATGCAGTAAGAAAAATATGTATATTAGCGTCTTTAGCATTTGGAAAACACGTATACCCAGATAATATACACACACAAGGTATTACAAAAATAACTTTAGAAGATGTAGAGTATGCAGAATCTTTTAACAGTGTTATAAAATTAATCGGTGATGTTAAAATGCTTGAAAATGGTAAAATAGATATATTTGTATCTCCAATGATGATAGATAAAAGCAGTCAGCTTGCAGGTATCGATGATGTGTTTAACGGAGTTTTAGTAAGAGGCGACTCAACAGGAGATGTAGTTTTTTACGGCAAAGGAGCAGGAAAGTTGCCAACAGCAAGTGCTGTAGTAGCTGATGTATTAGACTGTATAAAACATTACGATACAAGAAAATATTTATTCTGGGAAGATAGCTTTGATAATTACGTAATAGATTATAAAGATAGTAAAACAGCGATGTATATAAGAGCGATAGTAGCGGATAGTGACAATGCAGTAAAACAAGCAAAAGAGATATTTGGAAATATTACTAAACTTACAAGAAATAATATGGATAAAAACGAAATTGCGTTTGTAACAGAAGTTGAAACTGTAGGAACAATATCTGAAAAAATTGAAAAGTTTGTAGATAACGATAATAAAGTTATAGCAAAAATTAGAATAGGTGAATTATAATTATGATAAGAATTAAAGTTCCTGCTACTAGTGCTAATATTGGTTCTGGTTTTGATAGTTTGGGAATTGCACTTACTATGTATAATCAAGTGTGGATGGAAGAATATGATACAATTGATATATCTTCTAAAGATGATATAAAAGTCCCTACAGATAAAAGCAACTTGATTTATTGGTCTGCTGAATACTTATATAATGAATGTGGTAAAAAATTATCGGGGCTTAAAATAATACAAGAAAACAACATACCTATGACTAGAGGACTTGGTAGTAGTAGTGCTTGTATAGTTGCTGGTTTGATAGGTGCAAATAGATTTTTAGGCTCACCACTTACAATCACTGAGCTTGAAAACATGGCTCTAAAAATAGAAGGACATCCAGATAACACTACACCAGCACTTACAGGTGGATTAGTAACGTCTGCGATTGATGGTGGTAAAATATATTCAGTTACAGTGCCTGTAGCAGAAAATATTAGATTTGCTGTTTTTATTCCACCATTCGAGCTTAAAACAGAACTTGCAAGACAAGTTTTACCTAGCGAATATTCAAAAGAAGATGCAATTTTCAATTTATCACGTTCAGCACTTATAACAGCATCCTTGTTTTCTGGTTCGCTTCAAAACTTGAGAGTTGCAGTTGATGATAGATTACATCAACCATATAGAAAAAAATTCATTAAAGGGCTAGATGATGTGTTTAGAACAAGTTATGAATTAGGTTCTTATGGAACATATATAAGTGGAGCAGGACCTTCAATAATATCAATTATAGATGATAAACTAGTTAATACATTTGAAGATAATGCACTAAATTCAATCAAAAACAAAGGTTTAAACGATTGGAAACTCGAGATATTAAATACTGATAATAAAGGTGCAAGAATAATAATAGACTAAACATAGTTGACAATTTTCATATTTCGATATACAATTTAATAGGCTAGTTAATTTATATAGTATTTTAAAAGCTGTTTAGGCAGTTTAATATAAAAGGAGGTACTTTTATGAGCCTTATAGTACAAAAATTTGGAGGTAGTTCTGTAGCTAATGCACAACGTGTTATGAACGTTGCAAAAATAGTAACAGATACTTATCAAAAAGGCAATGACGTAATAGTAGTAGTATCTGCCCAAGGCGATACAACAGATGATTTGATTGCAAAAGCTGAGGAGATTAATCCAAAAGCTTCTAAAAGAGAAAAAGATATGCTTTTATCAGCAGGTGAGCAAATATCAATTTCTTTACTTGCAATGGCAATTGAAAAATTAGGATTTCCAGTAGTTTCTTTACTAGGGTGGCAAGCAGGATTTGAAACAACATCTTCACACACTAATGCAAGAATTAAATGCGTTACAGGTGAAAGAATGAAAAGAGAGCTTGATAAGAAAAATATTATTATTGTAGCAGGTTTCCAAGGAACTGATAAATATGATGATATTACTACTTTAGGTAGAGGTGGTTCAGATACAAGTGCAGTTGCAATTGCAGCAGCATTAAGTGCTGATTTATGCCAAATATATACTGATGTAGAAGGTGTATACACAGCTGACCCTAGAAAAGTAAAAAATGCTCAAAAATTAGATGAAATTTCTTATGATGAAATGTTAGAGCTTGCAACTTTAGGAGCTCAAGTATTGCACAATAGAAGTGTTGAGATGGCTAAAAAATATAACTTAGAATTAGAGGTGTTATCAAGTTTAACTTGTGCACCTGGTACAATCGTTAAGGAGGCGGCAACAGTGGAAAAAATGTTAATAAGTGGTGTAGCAAAAGATACAGATGTAGCTAGAGTTTCAGTAGTAGGAATTCCTGATGAACCAGGTTTAGCGTTTAAAATGTTTACTAAATTATCAGCAAAAGATATAAACATAGATATAATTTTACAATCTATAGGTAGAGATAATACAAAAGATATTACATTTACAGTAGCTAAAGATAAAGGTAGCGAAACTATAGAAATACTAGAAAGTTATGTAAAAGCAATTGGAGCAAAAGAAGTTTTATACGATGATAATGTAGCTAAAATTTCTATTGTAGGTGCTGGTATGGAAACACACGCAGGTGTTGCGTCTAAAATGTTTGAAGCGTTATATGATGCACAAATAAATATTCAAATGATTTCAACTAGTGAAATAAAAGTTTCTGTATTAATAGATAAAGATAGTGCAGATTTAGCTGTAAGTTCAATTCACGATAAATTTTTTGGTTAATAGATAAAAAAATATATAGAGTTAATAAAAGGTGCTATCGCACTAAGGTGAATAGTAACAGGTATTTGTAGAGGGAGCATTCCATATGCTCCCTCTTTCTTTTTGAATATAATGAATTTCGTCCCTACAACGGACTTGAATAATATGACGAACAATTCACTAAGTGCGACAGCACCTTTTGACTATCTCAAAAACTGTTCAACCAAAATTCGTATGCATAATTTTACTTACTTTGTCATACAAATAAACCTGTAAATTGCCAATATATACAACCAGTATTATTCTGCTAAAAACTAGATAGGGGAGAAGAATGTGAGATAAAGTACAAACAATAGACACCGCAAAAAAACCACAACCGTTAAACGATTGTGGTAAAATTGTTTAAAGAAATTTAAGTAAATAATAAATTATTTAACTTCTACTTCTGCACCAACTTCTGCTAATTTTGTTTTCATTTCTTCAGCAGCGTCTTTAGATACAGCTTCTTTTAAAGTTTTTGGAGCTTCGTCAACTAATGCTTTAGCTTCTTTTAAGCCTAAGCCTGTGATTTCTCTTACAACTTTAATAACTTTGATTTTTTCTGCACCAGCAGCTTTTAATACAACGTCAAACTCTGTTTTTTCTTCTGCAGCTGCAGCAGCAACTGGAGCAGCAGCAACAGCAACAGGAGCAGCAGCTGATACGCCAAACTCTTCTTCTAATGCTTTTACTAATTCACTTAATTCTAATACTGTTAAAGCCTTTACTTCTTCTATTAAACTTACAACTTTCTCTGACATAATAAAAACCTCCGTTTGTTTTTTATAAAATAAATTTTTGCTTATAAATTAAGCTTGTTTTTGCTCAGCTATAGCGCTTAATACGCAAGCTAAGCCACGAATATTACCGTTAAGTACTGTAACAAATCCACTGATTGGGGCATTAAGCCCACCCAATGCTTTAGCAACAAGAACTTCTTTACTAGGTAATTTAGCTAACTCGTTAACCTCGTCAGCTTGTAGTAGTCCTGAATCAACAAAACCACATTTAATTTGAAACTTTTTGTTCTTTTCTGCAAATTCACAAAGAATTCTAGCAGCAGCAACATAGTCCTCAGAACTTGTAGCAAGTGCTGTTGTATCTTCTAATACTGGGTCTAAACCATCGATATTAGCTTCTTTAGCAGCTCTTGATAAAAGTGTGTTTTTAACTACAGTGTAGTTAACTCCAGCTTCTCTTAAATCTTTTCTAAGCTTTGTGTCGTCAGCAACTGTAATACCTTTATAGTTTACTAAAACACCAGCAACAGAGTTTTCAAGTCTTTGAGCAAGCTCTGCTACGACAGCTTTCTTTTGTTCAAGAATTTTCTCACTTGGCAATTATTTCACCTCCGAAAATTTAATGCACACATAAAATTACCCCCCTGCACATAGCAGAGGGGAGTTAAAACCATAGTAAAGTACAAAATTATACTTTATAAATCATTTAAGCTCAACCTCGGCAGGCAGGTAAAAACCTTTACGTATAACACGCCTGCTGTCTTAGGAAAAACAGCTTTTATATAATATCACAAAAAACAAGTTTTGTCAAATATTTTTTAAGGTTAAACATAAATTCATTATGCTACGGGTAATGTCTTAAAATTTAAGACTGACTACAGACAAATTATACCCCTTGTCCGTCAACTTTGTTAGGGTTTATACGTACACCAGGACCCATTGTACAAGTTACTGCACATGATTTGATGTATTGTCCTTTAGCTGCTGAAGGCTTAGCCTTAACAATAGCACCTAAAAGTGTGTTAAAGTTTTCTTCTAATTTTTCTTTACCAAAAGAAACTTTACCTATTGGGCAGTGAATGATATTTGTTTTATCTAAACGATACTCAATTTTACCAGCTTTAGCTTCTTTTATAGCTCTTGCTATATCAGTAGTAACTGTTCCAGCTTTTGGGTTAGGCATTAAACCTTTAGGTCCTAATACTTTACCTAAACGTCCAACTAATCCCATCATATCTGGTGTAGTAATAAGCACGTCGAAATCCATCCAGTTTTCTGTTTGAATTTTTTGTGTCATATCTTCTGCTCCAACAAAATCAGCTCCAGCTTCTTTTGCTAGTGCTTCGTTATCACCCTTACAAACTGCAAGAATTTTAACTGTTTTTCCTGTTCCGTGTGGTAATACAATCGCACCTCTAACTTGTTGGTCAGCGTGACGGCTGTCTACACCTAATTTAACGTGAACTTCTACAGTTTCGTCAAATTTTGCTGTTGCTGTCTTAACGCATAGGTCAAGAGCCTCATCAGCATCATATTGTTTTGTTTTGTCAACTAGTTTTGCACTGTCAACGTATTTTTTTCCGTGTTTCATCGGTGTTCCTCCCTATAAGTGGTAAAATCGGATTTAGTCCTCCCACCCGGCCTTAATCAATCGACAACTTCAATGCCCATACTGCGTGCAGTACCTTCTATCATGCTAATAGCTGTTTCTATGCTAGCAGCATTTAAGTCAGGCATTTTCTGCTCTGCAATTTTTTTGACCTGCTCACGGGTAATTTTAGAGACCTTAGTCTTGTTTGGCACGCCTGAACCTTTTTCGATTCCACATGCTTTTTTAATTAGTACAGCTGCAGGTGGTGTCTTTGTTATAAATGTAAAAGAACGATCTGCAAAAACTGTGATTACAACTGGGATTATTAATCCTGCGTCGTTTTTTGTGCGCTCATTAAACTCTTTAGTGAACGACATGATGTTGACGCCGTGTTGACCTAAAGCTGGTCCAACTGGTGGCGCCGGGGTAGCCTTACCGGCAGGTATTTGAAGCTTAATATAGCCTGTTACCTTTTGAGCCATTTTTTTGCACCTCCATAATTCGTGGTTAAAGACGAAACGGTCTGCTTAAATTATTTGCCGTTCCTCCCACAAGGGACATTGTCCCTCAATAATAATAACTGGTAAACCAGATTATTAACTCAATAATTACTCAAAAACTTCTACTTGATTTAACTCAAGCTCTGCAAGTGTTTCTCTACCAAACATAGATACAGTCACACTTACTAAATTGTTGTCAGTGTCAATTTGGTTTACAACGCCGACTAAGTCCTCTAGCGGACCATCAATTACTCTTACAGTATCGCCGACATTATAAGAAACTTCCACTACTTTAGTTTCTACGCCCATTCTAATAACTTCTGCGTCAGATAATGGCACAGGTTCAGTAGAAGACGCTCCAACAAAACCAGTACATCCACGAATATTTCGTACAACATACCATGTAATGTCATTTTTTATCATTTTTATGAATACATAACCAGGAAATAATTTTCTTTCAACTTCTTTTTCTTTGTCGCCGTCAATTTCGACAACAGTTTCAGTTGGAACTTTTATTTCTTGAATATATTCTTGGAGATTTCTGTTTACAACAGTAGTCTCTAGTGTTGAAGATACCTTGTTTTCATACCCTGAATAGGTATGAACAACATACCATTTTGCTTTTTCTTCATTAGGCACTGTTATTCACCCTTCCAGATAATTTTAGGTTGAAGATTATACGCTCATTATTTGCTCTAATAAAGCAGTTAAACCAAAGTCTAATCCAAAAATAAACAAGCCCATTACTATTATAACAGCCACAACTATACCCATATTTTTAAATACAGTTTTAACTGATGGCCAAGTAATCTTTTTAATTTCGCCCTTGCATTCACGGAAGTATTTAACTATTTTAGAAAAAACATTTTTCTTCTTTTCTACTTTTTTAGTAGGTTTTTTTGCAGAAGTTTCTGTTGATTTACTGTCAACTTTCTTTTCAGCCATAAGTTTTTCCTCCGTTAAAATTATTTGGTTTCCTTGTGTGCTGTATGTTTTTTGCAAAATCTACAGTACTTGTTCATTTCTAATCTGTCTGGATCATTTTTTTTGTTCTTCATTGTGTTATAATTTCTTTGTTTGCACTCTGTGCAGGCTAATGTAATTTTAATTCTCATTGTAACGGCACCCCCGATTTGCGGTTTTTATTCAGCCTCCCTCAAAAAAACAAGCACAAAAAAATAAGCCCCTTTTTGTGAGGTGTCTATACTATATCACACTATTTTCGATTAGTCAACTATTTTATCTAAATTTTTACATTGTTTCTTACATTGACTTACTTTGTTTTAATATAATAAGACGTTAAACGGTTTCCCAATTTAACGTCTATTGTTTTATTCTTTATTCTCTTATTGTCCTAGTCTTTCTGCCATTGTTTTTTTAGGAGATTTTCTTTTCTCTGGTTTTACTGTTTTACCTTTGAATTTTTTAGCTGCTTTATATGATTTCTTCAAGTGGTCGCTTAAGTATTCTTCTAACTTGTTTACACTTTTTTCGTCATCTATGCCATTTAATACTACTATTGTAATTATTGCTCTTGTATCTTTGTCACCTGCATCGTATTGTGCATTAAGTATATTTGCTAGTTTCTTTATTTCATCTTTTGTTCCACTTCTTAGCAAACTGTTAATTCGTGGTACTATGCTTGCTTTTGTAAATGTTACTCCTCTAAATGGATAATATCCGTCTTCTTCGTATTTAATCTCTTCTCTTATTTCAGGGAACATACTTAAAAATCTCTTTGCAAAGAATAAAGGGTCTGCATTTCCGTCATCTTCCTTTTTCTTCTTCTTAACATTTTTAGCCGCTTTTATCTTTGATGGTGCAGATAATGCGTCTACAAAGTCGTTAGCTATGCTTTCAGCTTCTTTTAAGGTGTCGTTCTCAGGGTCAAATATCCAAGTTGCAAGTGTTCTCCAGTCGTTGTCTGGACCTTCTTCTGTCATTCCACAACTTTCTAAAACCATGTGTTTTTTACGTTTATAATATACTACACTATATGCAACGCCCTCAGATGTGAAAAGTGTTACCATTTCTGTTGAATCTTGATTAGTTACACCTACTTTGCTGTAACCTTGTCCAACTAGTGTATCTTCAACTTTTTTACTTACTAATTCAAATGCTTGATTTATCATCAATTTATCATTCCTTATTTTTTGTTTATTTTTTGAGTATAACTCATTTTTTTAATTTTGTCACTACTTTTTTTATAATAATCAACTTTTTTTATTATTTTTTGAAAAATTATCCGTTTTTTGTTAGATTTAAATTGATTACGTCTTAATTTTATGATAAAATGTTAATTTGAAAATATATATCATATATTATTATGTTAGTTACTGATTTTTTAAGGAGTGTTTTTAATGTCGTTAATGCCTATTGGTATATTTGATTCAGGTTTAGGTGGTTTAACTGCTGTTAAAGAACTATCTAATGTTTTACCTTCTGAAAATATCGTATATTTTGGCGATACAGGACGTGTGCCTTATGGTAATAGAAGTAAAGATACAATAATTAAGTATGCTAATCAAGATGCAAACTTTTTAATGAGTAAAAATGTTAAATTCATAATAGCCGCTTGTGGTACAGTAAGTTCTGTTGCAAGTGATTTTGGTAATTGTTTTGGTGTTCCGTTTGCAGGTGTTGTAACACCTACTGCATTAGCAGCAGTAAAAGCTACAAAAAACAATAAAATTGGTGTAATCGGCACTACAGCAACTATAAAAAGTAATTCTTATAAAAAAGAAATATACAACATTAATGACGAAGTCGAAGTGTTAGTACAAGACTGCCCTCTATTTGTACCTTTAGTAGAAAATGGGCTAGTATCTCCAGATGATTTTGTGGTAACCGAGATAGCACATAGATATTTGAAAAATTTTATAGAGCAAAAAGTCGATACAGTAATACTTGGTTGTACTCATTATCCAATATTAAAAGATGTAATAAAAAAAGTTATGGGTGAAGATGTTATATTGATTGACTCTGGTAGAGAAACTGCTTTATATACAGCAAAACAGTTGAAAAAGATGGATTTACTAAATGATAGTGATAAAAATGGTGAGTGTAGTTTTTTTGTAAGCGATAGAACTGAAGGTTTTGCAAAACTTGCATCAATATTTTTAGATAAAGAAATATCACAAAACGTTGAGCGAATAGATATCAACTTATATTAAAGAGGTTAAGATTTAAATGAATAACGATTATTTAATTACAATAAAAGGCAGTCAAATTATAGACGGTGAAAACGATAGTGTAGAAGTTATGACAGTGGGCGCATACGAGATTAAAAACGGAAAGAAGTACATTATATATAAAGAATACGTTGAAGATAGTAGCGACCCTAAAACAACTATAGTTAAGTATGAAAACGAAGATAAAGTATCTATTACAAACCCGAACAGAGGTGAATCAAGATTAATACTTGAAAAAAGTAAACGTCATTTATGTCACTACAATACTCCAATGGGAGATTTAATAGTAGGTGTATCTACTCACAATATAAACTCAACACTAGGTGACGACGGTGGAGTTTTAGAGGTGTCATACTCTTTAGACTTCAACAGTGACACAGCAAGTAAAAACAGTTTTTATATACAAGTAAAGAAAAACGATAAAAAAAATCAAGTTTAAATATAGAAAGGAATAATGATAATGTCTTATGTATCAATAAATGCAACAAACGATTTAAAGAAAGCAATTAAAGACACCATTAATAAAGCGATTGAAATGGGTGTTTTACCAAACTATGAAAAGCCAGACTTTATATTTGAACGTCCAGCAGATAGAAAAAATGGAGACATTGCAACAAATGTGGCGATGGCTTGTGCAAAGTCATTTAAGATGCCACCTTTTAAGATAGCTCAAGCAATAATAGATAATATTGACTTAAGCAATACATATGCAAATAAAGTTGAAATAGCAGGACCTGGTTTTATAAATTTCTTTTTAGATAGTAAATACTATAGTGATGTATTATATGATATATTTGAAAAAGGTAATGAATATGGTAAAAGCAATTACGGCGAAAATAAAAAAGTTATGGTAGAGTTTGTATCTGCAAACCCTACTGGTCCTATGCATATGGGAAATGCTCGTGGTGGAGCGATTGGCGACTGTTTAAGTGCTGTCTTAGAAAAAGCAGGTTATCAAGTATGGCGTGAATTTTATGTAAATGACGCAGGAAATCAAATAGAAAAATTTGGTGTGTCACTAGAAGCAAGATACTTGCAAATATTCAAAGGCGAAGAGAATATTGAATTTCCAGAAGATGGATATCAAGGAGAAGATATAAAAGAGAGAGCCGAGCAATACAAAGCTAAATACGGCGATAAATTACTAGATTGCGATAGCGAAGAGAGAAAAAGACAATTAGTAGCTTTTGCATTACCTCTAAATATTGAAAAGATGCAAGCCGATATGAAAAAATATAGAATAAATTATGACAAGTGGTTTTTTGAAAGTGAATTACATAACAACGGTGATGTATCAGAAACTTTAAAAATATTAACAGACAATAATATGACATACGAAAAAGATGGAGCATTGTGGTATAAAAACATAGATATACAAACTAAAAAACTTTTATCACAAGGGAAAACTCAAGAATATATCGATAAATTAGAGCTTAAAGATGATGTTTTAATAAGACAAAACGGAAATCCAACATATTTTGCAGCTGATATAGCGTATCATAGAAACAAGATGTTAACTAGAGGTTATGATATATCTATTGATATATGGGGAGCTGACCACCATGGACATGTTGCAAGAATTAAAGGAGCAATGGACGCAATAGGTTTAAACGGCGATAATTTAGATGTTGTACTTATGCAACTAGTAAAACTTGTAAGAGATGGAAAGCCAGTTAAAATGAGTAAGCGTACAGGTAAATCGATACAACTAGCAGATTTACTAGATGAAGTATCTACAGACGCTGCAAGATTTTTATTTAATATGAGAGAAGCTAATACTCAAATGGATTTTGACTTAGATTTAGCAGTAAAACAAGATTCACAAAACCCAGTATATTATGTACAGTATGCGCATGCTAGAATTTGCAGTATAATAAATTCACTTGCTGAAAGTGGAACTACTAGACGTAACTGCACACAAGAAGAACTTGCACTACTTAATTCAGCCGAAGAAATTGAGTTAATTAACCACTTAGCATCATATACTGATGAAATAATAATGTCTGCTAAAGAGTATGACCCTACAAAAATTAACAAGTATGTTTTACAACTTGCAACATTATTTCATAAATTCTATAACTCTAATAGAGTTCGTGTTGATGATGAAAAGCTAATGCAAGCAAGACTTAATTTATGTTTTGCTGTAAAAAATGTAATACACAATGTACTTACAATGTTTAATATTACTGCTCCTGAGAGTATGTAATAAATTTAATAAAATTAAAGGGACTTGCGTAATATGATTTTACTCATATACGAAAGTCCCGTTTTTTTGTTAATCGTTTGTGTATCTTACAAATTATGGTTTAAAATGAATTAATAATTATTATAAAACAAATTGAACAATTGAAATAATAGAGAAAATAGCAGAAGATACTAGGCAAAGTTTTGAAATGAAATATCTATCGTCATTTGAAACAATTGCAAATAATGCTAAAACTATAGCTGGCACACTAGCAAAAAGAGTAAAACTTGGTGCTACAATTATAAGTACAAAAGCTATAACAGTTAAATTAAGAGTGAAAATTAATTTTTTGTTAATCGTATTCTTTTTAACCTTTTGTTTTTGAACATCATATATATCTTTTGTAAGGTTACTATTTTGATTTAAATTGTCATTATTATATGTAGAGTTCGACTTTTGAGTAGTGTCGTTGAGTGGTTTTCTATCTTGCAAACTACTACTAGTATCAACTTTACTTATATTGTTAGAATTAATAAAATCTGAACCTGTATATACACTACCTCTTTTTTGTCTTGGATAAGAATAATGTACATTTGTGCTACTTGATTTCTCATAATCTGAACTATTAGATGCAAATCGTGATTTATCAGGATAACCCTCATAAATATTATTTGCAGATTTTGTATTTACATCGTTAAATACTTTTTCAGTATTTATATTGCTACTGTCAGCACCAATATAAATATTTTGTCTTGATTTTTCTGGATATCCCATATACACATCTTGGTTATTCATTCGAACATAAGGAAATTGTTGATTTTTGCTATTGTTTTGATTTTTTTGTTGTAAATTTGCATTGTTTACTGAATTTTCAACTTTCATATATATACACCTCCATATCTATATATAAATTATAACAATAATTTTATAGTTTGTCAACGGCGACAGATAAAAAATTATAACTATTTTGTGACAATTTGAGTGGTCGTTTAACAAAAAACGATTAACATCCACAATTAACTAGTGTGATGAATATATATAATATAAGCGTTATACAAAACGTAATCTTAAATTGGAATATATTTGAATTAATTTGTCAAGTATTTATTTTTAAGTTTAACTTCAAAATATAATCAATGGTTTGAATGTGCTGAAAATTATGATTGCTCAACCCATATATAGACATAAAAAATTAACATTCAGTTCACAATTACTATCATATTTATGCGTATTTATTCCTTATTATCAAAAATAATGGAAATCTTGCACAAGAATATTTTAATAATTTGTGAACAATATGTGTATACTTTTCTGCATGAAATTGATATAATTTATTTGCATAGTTTAAATTTCTATGATTTTTAGAAATATTGAATAATGGTAAATTAGAAAGGATGAAATTTAATGAAACAATGTTCAAGACACAGTAAAAAAATCGTTTCTTTACTACTTGTTATGGCACTGTTAGTTAGCTGTATTTCTTTATCAGCTATTTCAACAACTGCTTACGACCAAAGCGAAGAAACAACATCTGCAAGCGATACAACTCCTGTATTCTCTTGGGATAACGCATCAGTTTATTTCTTAATGACTGACCGTTTCGAAAATGGAGACACAAGTAACGACCATTCTTATGGTAGAGGACTTAACCAAAGTGGACAAGAAGTAAGCTACAACGAAGCGGCTGCTTTCCAAGGTGGTGACTTCAAAGGTATTACAAACAAAATCAACGATGGCTATTTCACTGATTTAGGTGTAAATGCAATTTGGCTATCTGCTCCTTACGAGCAAATCCATGGTTATGTTGTTGGTAGTGACGGAAACCCTAGTTTTGCTCACTATTCATACCATGGTTACTATGTTTTAGACTACACAGAAGCTGATAAAAACTTCGGTACTAAAGCAGAGTTCCAAGAATTAGTTGACACTGCTCATGAAAACGGAATTAGAATAGTTATGGATATAGTTATTAACCACGCAGGTTACAATAGCTTAAAAGATATGTCTGAATTTAATTTTGGTTCTTTAAACAGCGGTTGGGAAAGCTATTACTACAGCCATAGCAACATTAACAACTCTCAATATCACGGTTACATAGATTACAGCGGTTCTTCTTCTGATTGGGGAAGATGGTGGGGTAATGACTGGATTAGAGCTGGCTTACCTGGATACTCAGAAGGTAGTGGCGATAAAACTGGTAACTTAGCTGGTCTACCTGACTTTAAAACAGAAAGCAATAGTAGTGTAGGCATTCCTACTTTCCTAGCAGACAAATGGAGAGATGAAGGAACTTACAATGAAAAAATCAGCAAATATGGTTCTTCTAATACAGTAAACGGCTACTTAACAGATTGGTTAGCTGAATGGGTTCGTGAATTCGGTGTTGACGGTTTCCGTGCTGATACAGCTAAACACGTTGAATTCTCTGAATGGAAAGAACTAAAAGACAAATGTGTAATTGCTCTTGACGAATGGAAAGCAGCAAACCCAGATAAAGCTTTAGATGACGAAGATTTCTGGATGACTGGTGAAGACTTTGGACATCAAGTATCAAAAAGTGGTTACTATACTCAAGGCGGATTTGATTCAATGATTAACTTTGAATTTGCTCCTGCAGCTGGTAGCAGTAACATCCCTAACGCTAGTTCTGTAGAAAGTATTTACAGTAGATATGCAAGCTCAATAAATAACGACCCTGACTTCAATGTATTAAGTTATATTTCTTCTCACGATACAGTTTTAGCAAGTGGAGATAGAAAATATGCTGGTTCATTCTTACTAATGTTACCAGGTGGTATTCAAATATTCTATGGTGACGAAACTAGCAGACCTACAATAGACATCCCACCTGGGTCAACTCAAGGTGCAGGACATCAACTAAGAAGCTACATGAACTGGAACAGTATTAATCAAGATACTTTAAGTCACTGGCAAAAAGTTGGTACATTCCGTAACAACCATATTGCTGTTGGTGCTGGACAACATCAGCAAATTTCAGCAAACGGTTCAGCTACAGGTTATACTTTCGCAAGAACTTATGATGATGGCGAAATAGTTGACGGTATCGTAGCTACTTTATTTGCACAAGCTAATAAAACAATCGACATCGATGTATCTTCAGTATTCTCTAATGGAACAGTTGTAACTAATGCTTACGATGGTTCTACAGCTACAGTTACAAATGGTAAAGCATCATTTAACACTGGTGCAAACGGTACAGTATTAATCGAAGGACCACAAAGTTCAATCTCTCTTAGCTTAAAAGGAAATTCTTCTTTTGAGGGTTCTCAAGAAGTAACAGTTAGCCTAAAAGGTGCTGACTTTGCTATGGCTACAGTAGATGGTGGTACACCATTTAAAGTATACAATGGAACATCTTTCACAATTGGTGAAGATACTGCTTTAGGTGGCACAGTTACAGTTGACTTAACTGCTTCTAACGATGTAGACACTGTTTCCAAATCTTATACTTATAAGAAAAAAGACCCTAATGCAATTGTTAAAGTATATTTTGATAACACATCTTACAACTGGAGTTCAGTAAACGCTTACATTTACGATGAGTCATCTGGCACAGCAACAGAAAATGCTGCATGGCCAGGTCAAGCAATGACAGTAGATTCAGCTACAGGATATTATGTAGTAGAAGTTCCAGAAGAATTAGAAAATGGTAATGTTATATTTGCAGAAAGTACTTCTTCTGGTAACAGATATCCAGCAGATATGCAACCAGGACTTGCAATTAATGGAGATTCTAAATTATTCTCAGCAGGAAACAGTTGGTCTGATTACAGTGCACCAACACAACCAACACAACCAACTGACCCACCTGTAACAGAAACTTATATGCTAGGTGATGCTAACAGCGATAATAAAGTTGATTTATATGACTTGTTATTAGTCCAATCACATATAGTTAAAGTTACTACATTAACTGGTAAAAATTTACTAGGAGCAGATGTAGATGGAAATGGTTCAATTGCACTTGCAGATGTTTTAAATATGCAAAAATATTTAGCAAGAATGTCTGTTCCTTACGAAATTGGTGAAATGGTAGAGAGTACACCAACTCCAACAACTCCACAACCAACAACTCCACAACCTACTACTCCAGAACCAACTACAGCTACACCAGATGAAAGAATTATTACAGTAGTTAATTCATCTTGGAGCTCAGTTTCAGCTTATTACTGGGCAGAAGGTAACACACCATTAACATGGCCTGGAGTTGCAATGGAAGGTTCTAACGGAACATTTACAGTAGAAGTTCCAGATGATGTTGACCACATTATATTTAGCCAAAACGGTAGCAACCAAACAGGTGATTTAACAATCCCTGGTACTGGAAGTGCAACTTATGATATGAGTTCTAATTCTTGGAAATAAGTATCAAATGATTATAAACTTAATCACCCCTTTATGGGGTGATTTTTTTGCAGTATTTTTTGCAGAAAAGCACCTATAAAGTGAAAAAATAGGCTCTTTTGTATATAAGGATTTTTTTATTGGCTCTTTGTCAAACCACAACACTTGACAAAGAGCCAATAAAAAATCTGTAACACAATATGTCGTGTTACAGATTAATAGATTATTTATTACTAAACTTTGCTATTTTAATATCAGTGGGACTTTTCCAAGCGAGAATTAAAATCTAATACATTATATCTAATATCAATACAATGTAACTATTTGACTAGGGTTTAACTCTCCACTTAATTTACCGTCTTTTACTGTGAATTCACTTCCAGTTACTTTATCTTTATATGTTCCGTCTGCCAAAACTGTATCAACATCTTTAAGTGTTGCAGAGTCTTCATCGTTTACATATACTATTACAGCACCTTTGTCACCACGTTCTATCATTGCTATTTCGTCATTATCCATAGGATTGCTTAATGTTTCATCAAGACCTGCCATATGGTTTCTAAATTGGTTTACAGCCACTACTTCTGCATCTTTATATAAATCAGAACCTGCCTCACCTATAACATTGTTTCCCCATTGATTTTCTGTATCTGCTCCTGCTGGTCTGCTGAAGAATAGAGGTGTTCCTCCACTTCTAGCTGTTATTAATGCCCACGACCATTTTACGCCTTGGTCGTCCATATGTGCATAGTTTGAGTCGTTGCAATAGTTGTCGTGTGACTCTACCCATGTTACTAGTTTGCTTTCGTCTACATTTGCTGAGTAGTTTTTCCAAATCGCTGTACTTAAATCTCTGTTTAATACAGAATATCTAATACTTTCGCCGTATTTTGATGCTGTCATACTTACATCTAATTGCTCTACATATGATGAACCTCTATCTGCTCCACCTTGTAAAATTTCTCCGTATTGGAATTCTGCTCCATTATCAAGAACTACATTCCAAAAGTCACTAGCGTATGCACTGTCATCGTCTGAAAGTTCTACGTGTTTCATAGCATCGTATCTAAAGCCATCAGCACCTGCTTCTACACAGTCTTTAAGAAAATCTAAAATGTACTCTTGAACGGATTCGTTTTGAGTATTTAAATCTGCTAAGCCTAGTAAAACGTTTTGTGTAAGTTGTTCTCTATCATTAAAATCTAATATATCTCCATTGCTATGGAATGGCTCACCCTCTATATCCTCATAAAAATCGTCGCTTATAGCCATTCTATCACCTGTCATGTGGTTTACTACAGCATCAACTATAATACTTATACCATATTTATCAGCCTCGTCACACATAGCTGTGAATTCTTCTTCTGTTCCTAATTGATAGTTTCCTATTTCATAATCTGTTGGTTGATAGTGATAATACCACTTACCATTGTTTTGGCTATCTTCAGTATCTTGAATTTGCATACCACCGTTTTCGCCTACTTTAACTTCGTTGATAGGAGAGGTTTGAATTGATGTGTATCCAGCTTTTGCTATATCTTCCATATTTTCTTTGATAGTGTCAAAAGACCAACACCATGCATGAAGTATTGCACCGTTTTCGATTGTAGCAGCTAACTCGTATTCTCCTTTAGTGCCTAGTTGTACGTTTTGAGGTTGTGTTTCCGGCTGTGTTTCTGGTTCTGTTTCTTGTTGAGTTGTAGGTTGTGTTTCTTCTGAGTCAGATGTGCTACATGCTACAAAAGTAGTAGCCATGCTAGCGATTAAAAATAAAGCTATAAGTTTTTTCATAATAAAATTCCTTTCCAATAAAATAATGATTTATTATTTGTCTTTTTTAACTGTCAATTTTTTTTCTGTTCCATTTCTAAGTCTTTTAATATTTTCTTTATGTTTTATAAAAACAAAACTAGTTACAAAAACAGCAAACAAAGTAGCAACAATTACATATGCTGGTGAATAAGAAGTTTCATTTGATAAACTAGGTATATAGTCTAAATAGTAGGTGCTTAAAAAAGTAGCGATAGGGAATAGCCCTGAGCCGATTAGTGAGCTTATTGAAATGATTTTTGTAATAGCAAAAACTATTCCAAATACAGCTAATAAAACAATTAATACTTTAAAATCTACAACAGCTATAAGAGATGCAGTACATACAACGCCTTTGCCACCTTTAAATTTAAAGAATGCAGGTAACATATGACCTAAAATAGCAATAAAACCACAAATGTACTCGCCATAACTGCCAACTTCAGCAGGTAAAACTCCAGTTACAGTAACTTGAGAAAATAAAATCCCACCGATTAAAGTAGCGGCTACTCCTTTTGCAAAGTCTAGTAGAATTGTTGCTATAGCAGGACCTTTACCAACGCAACGTAAAACATTAGTAAAGCCGGCATTACCACTACCCATTGTGCGAATATCTTTTCCTTTTTGAACAATTCCTGTAATTATAATTGAAAAATTTAAACTTCCTAGTAAGTAAGCTATTACAAATGCAAGAATTATATTAATATAACCATTACTAAAAAATTCTATAATACTGTCAAACATTAAAAAGTACCTCCGCAATGCTAAAATAATTATGTGTTATTTATCTCCACGTTCACGAACAACAAATCTAATTGGTGTGCCGATTAAACCAAAAGTATCTCTAATTCTATTTTCTAAATATCTTTGATAAGAAAAATGGAAAAGCTCTACAGAGTTCACAAAACATACAAATGTAGGTGGCTTGGTAGATGCTTGTGTCATATAGAATATTTTTAAGCGTCTACCTTTGTCTGATGGTGGTTGAACTCTAGCTACACACTGTGCTAACAAGTCGTTTAATGTACCTGTTTTAATTCTCATTGAGTTAGAATTTGTAACTAATTTAATTAGTTCAAACAATTTATCAAGTCTTTGACCTGTTTTTGCTGATATAAAAATCATAGGAGCATAAGACATAAAAGAAAAATCTACTTCTAGTTTTTTTCTATATTCGTTCATAGTTTTATCGTCTTTTTCTATTGCGTCCCATTTATTTATTGCGATTATACACGCTTTTCCAGCCTCGTGAGCAAGCCCTGCTATCTTAGAGTCTTGTTCTGTAAAACCATCTTCTGCATTAATCATTATAACACATACATCACTTCTATCTATAGCCATTTTTGCTCTAATTACACTGTATTTTTCTATTTGGTCATCTACTTTACTTTTTCTACGAAGTCCTGCTGTATCAGTAAATACAAATTCACCATGCTTATTGTTGATTTTAGTGTCAATTGAATCTCTTGTAGTACCGGCTATATTTGATACGATACAACGATTTTCTCCTAAAATTTTATTTACTAAAGATGACTTTCCAACGTTTGGTTTACCTATTACAGCAACTGTTATTGTTTCATTGTCGTCGTCTTCATCGTTTTGTTCTGGTAATAAAGAGAATACTTCTTCTAGCAAGTCGCCTGTACCATGTCCATGTACTGATGATACTGCTATAGGGTCGCCTAAACCTAAATTATAAAATTCGTAAAAATCAGGGTCAGTTTCTCCGATTTTATCGCATTTGTTTACGCAAAGTACGATTGGTCTGCCACTTTTTTGAAGCATAGATGCTACTTCACTATCAGTAGCTACTAGCCCAGACCTTATATCTACTACTAATATTATAACATCTGCTGAGTCTATTGCAAGCTGTGCTTGTATTCTCATTTGAGATAATATTATATCATCAGAAAATGGCTCTATACCACCTGTATCTATTATTGATGCCGTTCTATTAAGCCATTCTACTTCGCCAAAAATCCTATCTCTTGTAACTCCAGGTGTATCATCTACTATAGATATTCTTTTTCCTGTAAGTTTATTAAATAATGTAGATTTTCCTACGTTAGGTCTGCCTACTACTGCAATTACTGGTTTTGCCATAATAAAACCTCCTTGGTGTCTATAATCCTAAAATTGCATTTATTAAATCTTCTGCGTTGTTATCTACTAAAATAACATTTGTATTTAATTCTTTTTCTAAATCTATTATCGATACATCATCTAAAAAAATATCTCTCTCGTGTCTTAGCATTACGCTAGGTACAAGCAAATTGTCGCCGATGTCAATATTTTTAATTTGTTTTATTATGTCACTTCCAGTTACAAGCCCTGTAACATCAACTCCACCACCAAAAAAGTTGTTTTTTATCCCGATTGTTTGTATTTTAACGTTTGGAAATTTATCTGTTAATTTATTTGCTAATTCTTCTATATATGGTTTAGCAGCTGTACCTGTAGCAATTGTTACTTTTCGTTTTAAATCTTTACTTGCTGTAACTTCCTCAAAGTAATATTCAAATTCATCTCTTAGTAAAGAAATAAGACCAACACCGTTTTCTAATTGCTCAAATCCCTCGTAAAAATCTGCCGGTGGGATATCTTTTTCTGCTTTTATGTAAAATTCATCAGATGCAAACGCTATTCTTTTGCCAAATTTATTTAAACAGTCGTTACCAAAATTTTCTATTTGATTGAGCGTTTTAATAGCACTTTCTTTTGTAAACTCAACTAATGGATATAATCCATCTCTATGTTTTGTAAGTCCTACTGGAACTATTGCTACACATTCTATTGATGGATATAATTTTACTAAATCATTTAGTGTTTTGTCAAGTTCATCTGCATCGTTTAAGTTAGGACATAAAACAATTTGACAATTTATTTTGATGCTTGCCTTTGCAAATTCTTGCAACACCTCAAGTGCATTACCAGCGTTTTTGTTTTTCATCATAGTAACTCTAAGCTCAGGGTTAGTAGTGTGAACAGATACGTTTATAGGGCTTATATGCATTTTAATTATTCTATCTATTTCGTGTCTTGTGATATTAGTAAGTGTTATGTAGTTTCCAAATAGAAAAGATAACCTAGAGTCATCATCTTTAAAGTATAATGACTCTCTAAGTCCACTAGGTAACTGGTCTATAAAACAGAATACACATTTATTTTTACAAGATTGTTGTTTATCCATTAAATAAGTGTCGAACTCAAGACCGATTTCGTCATATTCATTTTTTTTGATATTTACAATTCTAGGTGAATTTTCAGAATTGTGTATTTCAAGCTCAACTAAACTGTTGATTTGATAAAATCTATAATCTAAAACATCGACTATAGAATTACCGTTTATTGATACTAATGTTTCGCCAGATTTAATATTATGCTTATCTGCACTACTATTTTTAACTACTGACTTTATTCTTACTGCCATATGATAAAAACTCCTATACTAAAAAATAGAGAAGGATAAGCTCCTTCTCTATCTTAAGGTAAATCTAAAATTATGCTTCAACTTTAATAACTTCTCTACCGTTGTAGTAACCACAGCTTCCACAAACTCTGTGAGCTGTTTTGTACTCTGAACAATTAGGACACTTCATAAGTGTTGGAGCACTTAATTTCCATACGTTTGAACGTCTTGTGTTTCTTCTAGCTTTAGAAGTTTTTCTCTTTGGTACTGCCACAATCAGCACCTCCTTAATATAATAATATGTTTGAATATTTACATATTCTAATTTAATAACTCTTTTAAAACTTCAAAACGAGGGTCAATGACTTTCGTTTCGCAATTACATAACTCGCTGTTTTTGTTAGCACCACATTTAAAGCATAACCCTTTGCAATCTTCATCACAAAGATACTTAGAAGGTAGTTCTAAAATAACATCAGAAGTAATAAGCTCGTCTAAATCTAGCTTATAATCTGGAGTTTCTACAAAATTATCGTTACTATCACCGCTTAGGGAAACAACTAAAGTATGCTTGAACGTGTAATCTAATAATTTAGTCGTAACAGATGAGCAACGATCACATGGTCTGGTGTAATCAAACTTAACATTTGTAGTAAGTTTTACAATACCAGCTCTGTTTTCAGCCAATGCACAAACCTCCACTGGTTGTGACATAGGGCAAATACCGTCTATTTTTACAGTAGATAAATCTAGATTATATGTTACTTGAGTTTTTTCATCTTCGTTCAAAAAGACTTTTTTTAAATCTAATAACATAAGTTGCACCTCTAAATTCAAACTGTATTACGGTATAAGAAAACACTGTATAATATTATAATATTAATAGATAGATTTGTCAATATATATTTACTATCTAATTGCGATAAACAGAAAGTTTTATAAAATAACTAATTTTAATGTATTAATTTATCTATATATAAGATAATATTATTAAAAAACTTGATTTTTTGAAAAATTTAATATATAATATCTAAGCAATTGAATTGAAATTTTGCGAATATATGGAGAGGTGTCCGAGCTGGCCGAAGGAGCATGATTGGAAATCATGTGTACGGCATTAACCGTACCTGGGGTTCGAATCCCCATCTCTCCGCCAAACTAACAACCACACACAAGCCATAACGGTTTATGTGTGGTTTTGTTTTAATTTTCTTCTTTAGTTTTTCGTTTCTGCTTTATGTATTTGTATATACCAAAGCCTACTATAATTGCAGATATAACTCTTACTATGTTTGCATAAGGTTGGTCGTTTAATAGGTCTATTGATGGTAAAAGTTCGTCTGCTAACCACCAACCACCTAAAAATATAAAGTATGCTCCAAATATGCATAAAAATTTATAGTCTTTTATGCCTTTGATTATTAAGTAAATTCCAACCCCGAACCATAAACAAGAATATAAATATTCCATTTATATCAATTCCTTTTCCTACGTCTATTACTAGTTTTTGCTTTTTTTTCTGTTTTAGTTTCGTTTTTACTGTTAGCTTTTGGTCTGCTGTAAAAAAGACATAATATTAAATATCCTCCAAAAACTATAATGCCGGCATAATGAATATATTGCATAGCACTGTCGTTTGGAGATAACTGTAATACTAAGTAATTAACAAGTGTCCAAACACCCTCAAAAAGAAAAAATAACGCAATAGGTGTGTAAAGTGGTAATTTTTTAAATAAAGGTGTAAATAATAACACTGCAATTAATAAACAAATAAAAGAAGCGATAAGTGCAATCCACATAAAGACTTATACCTCCCATAAATAAAATGATATATTAAAATTATAGTTAAACATTACTAATAAGTCAATAGAAAAACAAGAATAATAGTTAAAATGGGGTTTAATTTGTATAATTTGGAAGAATTACAGAGAAAAAATAGTTGTTAACAAATTGTTTACAAATATTTACTTGACAAATTGGCAGAGTAGTGGTAAATTATAAATATGTTAGCACTCTAACATCAAGAGTGCTAACGCAAGCAAATTAAAAGCGAGGTGGTAGTTTGGAACTTTCTCCACGTAAGAGTAAAATTTTAGAAGCTGTTATTGAAAGCTATATTAAAACAGGCGAACAAGTTGGCTCTAAGGCTTTACTTGATATTATGGAAATTTCTGTTTCTTCTGCCACTATTAGAAACGAACTTGCTAGTTTATCAGAAGACGGTTATTTAATTCAACCACATACCTCAGCTGGTAGAATACCACTTCCTAAAGGTTATAAGTATTATTTGGATAAAATTATTAGTAAGTATGTATTATCACCTAGCGAGCAAGATTTTGTTTTGGCTAGACTTTATAATGTTTTAGATGACCCTGAACATATCTTAAAAGAAAGTTCTTTTGTGTTAGCTGGTGTCACTGGTGCTTGTTGTATATGCACAACTCCTTTAGGTGATGATGCAACTATTAAAAGAATACATCTTTTACAAACAGGCAGACAAACTGCTATGGCAGTTTTAATAACTTCAACAGGTATGATTAAAAATCGCCTTTTTAGATGTGACTATGTGTTAACTAAGGAAGTTATATCAGTGTTTGAAAGACTTATCAATGAGAAATTTTGCGATAAGTATGTAAACGATATTACTAAAGCTTTTATTCAGTCGGCTGCTGTAGAGTTTGGAGAGTTATCTTTACTTATGCCAAATGTTTTAATGGCTGTTATGGAGTCAGCAAAAGAAGCATCTATGTTAAACGCTACTATTAATGGTAAAAGCAATTTACTATTTATGGAAGATTTTAGTTTAAATGATATTCGTTTGATAACAAATCTGTTATCAGATAACCAAAGAATAGAAAAACTTTTGTTAGCAACTCAGTACGATACTAAAATTTTTGTAGGGTTAGAAGATGCACTAGGTATTGAAAATTGTAGTATAATCACAAAGAGATATTGTATCGCTGGTCAGTTAGCAGGAGCGTTAGCGATAATCGGACCACTAAGAATGGATTACAAAAAGAATATCGCATTAATTGAATTTATGTGTAAGACAATAGGCGATATGATAAGTCAGTTACTTGAAATATAGATATATAAAATATAAATATAGAGGTGACTAAGATGATTAGTGAAGAGGAAAAGCTAGAAATAGAAGAAGCGCAAAAAAATAAAAATGTGTTGGAAGAACATATACAAGAAAGCGACAAAAAAACAATGATTACGGAAACGATAATTGATGCAGCAGGATTAATAATAGATACAGCATTAAATATACTGTAAATTAAATCGAAATTGATATAAATAACATATATAGAAAGGAATGGTTAAAGTGGATAACGAGAAAGAAACTATAAACGAAGAAGTTATAGAAAACACACAAGACACTCAGGAAGAACAAGAAACACCAGTAGAAGAAAAAAAAGAAAAAGCAACAAAGAAAAAATCTAAGAAAGACAAGAAAAACGAAGAGGTTGAAAAACTTCAAGAAGAGCTAAAAACTCAAAAAGAAAGCTACTTGAGGTTAATGGCTGAATACGATAATTTTCGTAAAAGAACAGCTAGCGAAAAACTAAATATTTATTCTGATGCTACAGCAAAAGCAGTAACAAATTTACTTTCAGTAGCAGATAGTATGGATATGGCAGTTGCCTCAGCACAAAATGCACCTGATGAGTTTAAAAAAGGATTAGACCTTCTAAGTCAACAGTTTAATTCAGCTTTTGAAAAGATGAATATTGAAGGCTTTGGTGAAAAAGGTGATGAATTTAACCCAGAAATGCACAACGCAGTATCAAAAATAGAAGACGAGGAACTAGGAGAAAATATACTAGCTCAAGTTTTTCAAAAAGGATACAAAATAGGAGATAAAATTATTCGCTATGCAATGGTACAAGTTGCAAATTGCGATTAAATATAATAAATAAAAATAAAAAAATAAATAATATTATCGGAGGAATTTATTATGGCAAAGACAATAGGTATAGATTTAGGTACAACAAATTCATGTGTAGCAGTTATAGAAGGTGGAGAACCTGTAGTTATAGCTAATGCAGAAGGTGCTAGAACAACACCATCAGTAGTTGGTTTTTCTAAAACTGGCGAAAGATTAGTAGGTCAAGTAGCAAAACGTCAAGCAATTACAAACCCAGATAGAACAATTGCATCTATCAAAAGAGAAATGGGTACAGCATACAAAGTAAGCGTTGACGGTAAGAATTACACACCACAAGAAATTTCAGCTATGATTTTACAAAAACTAAAAGCAGATGCTGAAGCATATTTAGGTGAGACAGTTACAAGTGCTGTTATTACAGTTCCAGCATATTTTACAGATGCACAACGTCAAGCAACTAAAGATGCAGGGAAAATAGCTGGTTTAGACGTAAAAAGAATTATTAACGAGCCTACAGCAGCTGCGTTATCATACGGAATAGATAAAGAAAATGACCAAAAAGTTATGGTATATGACTTAGGTGGTGGTACTTTTGATGTATCTATTATAGAAATGGGCGACGGCGTACAAGAAGTTTTAGCTACTGCTGGTAATAATAAACTAGGTGGCGATGACTTTGATAAAAGAGTTATTGACTGGATGGCTCAATCATTTAAAGCAGAAAGTGGAATAGACCTACAATCAGATAAAATGGCTATGCAAAGACTTAAAGAAGCTGCAGAAAAAGCTAAAATAGAGTTATCAGGCGTTACTCAAGCAGCAATTAACCTACCTTTTATCACAGCAGACGCAACAGGCCCTAAACATTTAGATTTATCTTTAACAAGAGCAAAATTTAACGAGCTAACAGCAGACTTAGTAGAAAATACAATGACTCCTGTTAGACGTGCATTACAAGATAGTGGTTTATCAATTGGTGAGATTGATAAAGTGTTAATGGTTGGTGGTTCTTCAAGAATACCAGCAGTTCAAGAGGCTGTTAAAGGTTTAATTGGCAAAGACCCATTCAAAGGTATTAACCCAGATGAATGTGTTGCTGTTGGTGCTGCTATTCAAGGTGGCGTATTAGGTGGAGAAGTTGACGGGTTACTACTATTAGACGTTACACCTCTATCATTAGGTGTAGAAACTATGGGTGGAGTTATGACTAAAATTATTGAGCGTAACACAACTATCCCTACAAAGAAAAGTCAAATATTCTCAACTGCTGCCGATAACCAAACTCAAGTTGAGGTTAACGTGCTACAAGGAGAGAGAGAGTTTGCAAGAGATAATAAACAACTAGGATTATTTGCATTATCAGGAATTGCTCCTGCAATGAGAGGTGTTCCTCAAATTGAAGTTACTTTTGATATAGATGCTAACGGTATTGTTAATGTATCTGCTAAAGATTTAGGAACAGGAAAAGAACAAAAAATAACAATTTCTTCAAGCACAAATATGTCTAAAGAAGATATTGACAAAGCTGTTAAAAATGCTGAAGAATTTGCAAACGAAGATAAAAAACGTCGTGAAGAAGTAGATGTTAAAAACGAAGCTGAAAATATGTGTTATCAAGTAGAAAAACTACTAAACGAAAACGCAGATAAAATTGATGAAGCAGATAAAACAACTCTTAACACAAAAGTATCAGCAGTTAAAGAGGCTATAACAAAAAATGATGTTGACTTAATAAAAATGGCAAGCGAAGATATGCAAAAATCATTACACGAGGTTTCTGCAAAAATGTATCAACAACAAGCACCTCAAGGAGCAGACCCTACTGCACAAGGTGTAGCACCTGAGCAAGGTCAAGCAGCACAACCACAACCAGAGGATAATGTATACGACGCAGACTTTAAAGACGTAGAATAAAAATTTTTCCGATATGCTTCATATTTTTCGCTTAATAGGCACATAGCCTTATCGTCGCTTAAATACTTGCCTATCGAAAAAATAACTAAAGATGTAAGATGAATTTTTCCGATATGCTTCATATTTAACGCTTAATAGGCACATAGCCTTATCGTCGCTTAAATACTTGCCTATCGAAAAAATAACTAAAAGTGCAAGATGAATTTTTCAGATATGCTTCGTATGACTGATAACAAGATTTAAAAGAATTATTCACAAAACCAATAATATATTAACACGTTAAAGACTGTTTAAAAATCGTGCAGAAAAATTGTGCGATTTTTATCAGTCTAAACACGTGTTTAAATAGATGTTTAAAAATTTATTTCTTTTTTAAGTGATTAATCTTTAAAAAACACTTAATCATTTAAAAAAGGTATAGACTATTTTTACATATTAGAGTAGAATATATAAGATAAAGTTTTTTAGGAGGCTGTTATTTTGGCAGATAAAAGAGATTATTATGAAGTTATGGGATTGTCTAAAGGTGCTAGTGATGATGAGATTAAAAAAGCATTTAGGCAACAAGCAAAAAAATATCATCCAGATTTAAACCCTGGTGATAAACAAGCAGAAGCAAATTTTAAAGAAATAAACGAAGCATACGAAGTGCTATCTGATAAAGATAAAAAAGCTAGATACGACCAGTTTGGACACGCAGGAGTAGACCCTAGTTATGGTGCAGGTGCTGCTGGTGGCAGTCCGTTTGGTCAAGAAGTTGATTTAGGAGATATATTTAACAGTTTCTTTGGTGGTTTTGGTGGCAGAAATGGTGGAGGAAATCCAAACGCACCTAGACGTGGAGCAGATATTGAAACAACAGTAGATATCAACTTTGAAGAAGCGGCAAAAGGTTGCAAAAAAACTGTAACATACCACAATATCAGCACTTGTTCAGAATGTAATGGTAACGGTAGTGCAAAGGGAACATCACCA
Organism: uncultured Eubacteriales bacterium; assembly: GCA_964369405.1. Taxonomy (GTDB): domain Bacteria; phylum Bacillota; class Clostridia; order Oscillospirales; family Acutalibacteraceae; genus CAYJFG01. The sequence continues at coordinate 17,649 of CAYJGB010000007.1, read as the reverse complement.
AAAACTTGTACAGCTTGTGGTGGTACAGGTCAAGTAAAAATTAATCAAAGAACACCATTTGGAGTAATTCAAACGGCTAGAACTTGTGATAAATGTAAGGGAAAAGGAAAAGTGATAGATACACCTTGTAAAAGTTGTATGGGAACAGGGCGTAAAAAAACTAAACGCACTGTAGATGTAGACATACCAGCAGGAATTAGCGAAGATAGAATATTAAATGTACCTGGACATGGAAACGCTGGAACAAACAATGGACCATACGGAGATTTACACGTATATATTAATGTTAGACCTCATGCAATATTTGATAGAAGAGGTGACGATGTATGGTGTGACTTGCCAATAACATTTATACAAGCTACATTAGGTGGAGAAGTAACAGTACCTACATTAGATGGTAAAGTAAGTTACAATATTCATGAAGGAACTCAACCAAATGACGTGTTTAAATTAAAAGGTAAAGGAATAGAGCATTTAAACGGACGAGGTAGAGGCGACCAGTATGTAAAAATAGTTATTGAAGTGCCAAAAAGTTTAAATGGTAAACAAAAAGAGTTGTTAAAAGAATTTGATGCATCTTTAGGAGATAAGCATTATCAAAAGAGAAAAGGATTTTTTGATAAAATCAAAAAGATGTTTGATGAATAAGATTTAAAAAAAGAAGAGGTGCTTTAAATGGATTGGACCGAAATTAAAATTTATGTACCTGTAGAAGACGTAGACAGAGCAGGGGATATAGCACAAATGGTAGTACCTTACGGTATCTATATAGAAGATTACTCTAACTTAGAGCAAGATGTACTAGATATAGCAAGGATAGATATAATTGATGCTGATTTATTAAAAAAAGATAGGTCAAAAGGTGTAGTGCATATATACATTACACCAGAAGACAGTCCAAAAGAAGCAATTTCTTTTTTAAGTGAGAGATATAAAGCAGAAGAGATTGAACACAGTATAGAGTGCGAAACTTGTGAGGAAGAAGACTGGTTAAACAACTGGAAACAGTATTTTAATCCAATACCAATAGGAGAAAAACTGTTAATCAGACCAACGTGGAGAGATGAGTATGATGCTAAAGATAGAGTAGTATTAAACTTAGACCCAGGGCTTGCGTTTGGCACAGGTACGCACGAAACAACTAGACTATGTTTACAAGCTATAGAAAAATACATAAAAAAAGACCAAGAGGTATTAGATATAGGTTGTGGTAGTGGAATATTGTCAGTAGCATCTATATTATTAGGAGCAAAAAATGCAGTTGGGGTAGATATAGACCAATTAGCAGTAAATACAGCAAAAGAAAATGCACAGTTAAATAACGTATCAGATAAATTTACAGTATTATGTGGCGATTTAACAGACAAGGTAACAGGCAAATACGATATTGTATTAGCAAACATTGTGGCAGATGCAATAATAATGTTATCCGAAAACGCAACAGAATTTATGAAAGAAAGTTCTGTATATATTATGAGTGGAATAATTGATACTAGAGTAGATGATGTAATTAGTTCAATAGAAAGTAAATTTGAAATAATAGAAAAAATACCAGAAAACGGATGGTATTGTTTAGTTGCAAAGACAAAAAAACAATAAAAAATTAAATAAATTTCTTAAAAGTCATAATTTAGACACATTTTATTGTTAAAATAGATATAAAATTAAATTTACGGAGGCTAGTCAAATGAGAAAAACATCAAAGAAAGAGTTAGTTAATCTTTTATTTTCAGCATTTTTAATTGTAGGTTACATAGTGAGTATGTATTTTTTAAATACTTTACTTAGCACAGCAACAGACCCATTTACAAAAAGTATTATCGATATATCATCATTAGTAGTATTTGGTTTGTTATTATTCTATGCTACTAGAGTAGGGGACGGAAAACAAATTAAAAGACTGAATTTACCAGTATTAATATTAGTAGATATTCCAGCATTATATGTTGTATTAGCATCATTATTCACTTTTATTCCATTTTCTACAGAAATATCTACAAGTGGTATACCAGTAGTATTAGCAGCAGTAGCACTAGGATATGCAATACCATATACATTCTTAGCAGGATATGAAGTTAAAACAGTAGAAGAAGTTGCAAAAGAAGAACAAGAAACACTAGAAGAAAATGTTAGTGATGAAGATTACGAGTACACAACACTTGATATAGATGTTAATAGCACACAAGACTCAGAAGAAAACGAAGAAGAAGTAGAAAATGAAGATGAAAATGTAGAAGCAATTGATGAATCAGAAGTTTTAGAAAAAGTTGAAGAGTCAAAAGAAGAAAAATAATAATATAAACAAAATAGTACATAATTTTTACTACATTAATTAAAATATTAATGTAGTAATATTTTATTAAATTTAAAATTGGAGATGTTTAAGATGTCAGAAAAATGTTCAAGTGATTGTAGTAGTTGTGGAAAAACTTGCTCATCAAGAGAAGGTAAAAAAGATTTTAGAGAAAATTTAAATGAGCTTAGCAGCGTAAAAAAAGTTATTGGTGTTATAAGTGGCAAAGGTGGCGTAGGTAAAAGTATGATAACATCTATGTTATCAGTTTCTTTTAACAGACGTGGTTACAAAACTGCTGTTTTAGATGCTGATATTACAGGACCATCTATACCTAAGTCTTTTGGTATTAATAAAGAAAAAGCACAAGGGAATGATTTTGGGTTGCTTCCAGTAACTACTAAGACAGGAATAGACGTAATGTCAGTTAACTTACTATTACAAAATGAAACTGACCCAGTAGTATGGAGAGGTCCAGTTATTGGTTCAACAGTTAAACAATTCTGGACAGATGTAATATGGAAAGACGTAGATTATATGTTTGTAGATATGCCACCTGGTACAGGTGATGTAGCACTAACAGTTTTTCAAAGTTTACCACTAGATGGAATAGTTATAGTTACTTCACCACAAGAGTTAGTATCTATGATAGTAGCAAAAGCTGTTAAAATGGCAAATATGATGAATATACCTATTTTGGGAATAGTAGAAAATATGAGTTATTTTAAATGTCCAAATTGTGATGAAAAGCATAAAATTTATGGAGAAAGTCATTTAGAAGAAATAGCAAAAGAATATAATTTAGATATTCTAGCACAAATGCCAATGGAATCTAAACTTGCATTGTCAGCAGATACAGGCACAATAGAACTATTTGTAGGCGATTATTTAGAGAGTGCTTGCGATAAACTAGAAGAAAAATGTAGCATAGAAAAATAAAGTAGTAAATTAAGAGGCTGTTCAAATTTAAACAGTCTCTTTTGATATATATTTTTTTCTTTAGTATTATAGTTACATAAACTTTACATAAAATACATTACTTTTACTATTTTTTTATATAAAACACATATTTGTTTTAAAACACATACAGAATATATAAAATTAATATTGTTTTATAAATATATTTTAAAATTTTGTCGAAAAAAATATATTATTGTAATATATTTTACATAAACTTTACATAAGGTACACTTTAATTTTACATAATTAAGATATGATATGTAAAGAAACATTTTACTAGAAATGTGTTTATGTTTTATTGAGCTTATATTTTTTATGTTCTATTTTTATAATATCTCCTAAAAAATATAGGCTCTTATTTTGTGTAAATTTTTAAAAAGGATGTATTAATTATGGATATTTTTTCAGTATTCACCCTCTTAGGCGGGCTTGCATTTTTCCTCTTTGGTATGGGAGTAATGGGTGATGGATTAGAAAACATTTCTGGTGGTAGACTAGAGCGTACACTTGAGAAAATGAGTAATAACACTTTTAAAGGCTTTGTCTTAGGTACTGGTGTTACTGCTGTTATTCAAAGTTCTTCTGCTACTACAGTTATGGTTGTAGGTTTTGTAAACTCAGGTATTATGAAATTGCCTCAAGTTGTTAGTATTATTATGGGTGCCAATGTTGGTACTACTATTACGGCTTGGATTTTAACTTTAGCTGGTTTAGATGGTGATTCTATATTTATTAAAATGCTTAAACCATCTAGTTTTGCCCCAGTTCTAGCTTTTATCGGTTTTGTTATAATGATGATTTATAGCAGTGGTAAAAAACGTCAAATAGGTTTGATTTTTATCGGTTTTGCTCTTCTTATGAGTGGTATGGGCGTTATGAGTGATGCTGTTGCTCCTTTAGCTGATATGCCTCAATTTAAAGAGTTATTTACTATGTTCTCTAATCCAATATTAGGTATTTTAGTAGGTGCTGTATTAACAGCAGTTATACAAAGCTCATCAGCATCTGTTGGTATATTACAGGCTCTTTCAAGCACTGGTGTAATATCTTTTGCTACAGCTATTCCTATTATCATGGGACAAAACATAGGTACTTGTGTTACTGCAATGATTTCTTGTATTGGTGCAAAGAAAAATGCTAAACGTGCAGCGTTTATACATCTTTATTTTAATATTATTGGTACAGTTGTAGTTGCTACAATTTTCTACACGTTGAACGCCTTTATACATTTTAGCTTTTTAAACGAAATGGTTAATACTACAGATATAGCTATTGTACATACTGCATTTAACTTAATTGTTACAGCTTTATTATTACCATTTGGTAAACAACTTTGTAAGCTTGCTTGCTTTACAATCAAGAAAGATGATGTTGAAGACGATAAACCATTTATTGATGAGCGATTACTCACAACTCCAGCTATAGCAATAGAGCAATGTGATGCAACAACAGTAAAAATGGCTTATTTAACAAAAGAATCTGTATTAAAAGTTTTACCTAATGTGTATGACTATAGTAATAAATTAGAGGATAGTACACGTCAAGCAGAAGATAGGGTAGATGAGTATGAAAATGTATTAGGTGCATATTTGATTAAGCTTAATAGTAGAATGTTAAGTATGGCAGATAGTAAAGAGATATCACGTCTACTATTATGTATAGGAGAGTTTGAAAGAATTTCTGACTATTCTGTAGAGATTTTAGAAGTTGAAAAAGAGCTACACGAAAAGAAATTAAAATTCTCACAGGCAGCTTTGGAACAGTTAAAAGTTGTTCAAGATGCATTGTCAGAGATACTTGAATTAACAGTTAAATCATTTGAACTTAAAGATATAAAAGCATCAAGCAAAGTTATTTCTTTAGAAAAGTTAATTGTTAAATTAAGAGAAGATATAAAACTAAGTCATATTAAGCGATTAAAAACAGGTTGTTGCACTATCGAACTAGGGTTTATATTATCAGACTTATTAATGAATTATGAGAAAATAGCTAATCACTGTGCAAATATAGCTAGCTTTATGCTAAAGGTTGAAGATAGTAAAGATGATGATAATTATTATATTCATAGTGATGATAACGCTACAAATGTAGATAAAGAAGAATATGAAAAATACAAGAAAAAGTATAAAATAACGAAGTAAAACTTTGTGAATATGATGTAGATTAATGATATTATTATAAGGACGAATTCAAATAAATTCGTCCTTATATCTATTTTCAAAAAAAAAACAGAGGAGTTTTTAGCCAGTTGCGTATAGAGTATTAATTTTAGCTAACAAATTTTTAAGCTATTACTATTATGCAAGTTATATTAAATATAATAAAATTTGAAAAGTATAAAAATATAGTTGATAAATTATATAATTTTTGATATAATATCACTATAAATATGGGATTTCGTGTTATTTCAATAGAAAGGGGTTGTGGTTTTGGATTATACAGGGCAAAAATGTCAGGTATGTGGCATTGAATTTACTGAAAATGATGATATTGTTGTTTGTCCGATTTGTGGCACACCGCATCACAGAGATTGTTATAATGAGCTTGGTAGATGTGTTAATGAAGAAAAGCACAATGATAATTATGACTGGAATAAAGAAAACAAACCTAAAGAAGAAAATAAATGTAAAAATTGTGGTTTTGTAAATGGTGAAGAAATGTTGTTTTGTGGTAAATGTGGAACTCCACTAGGTGAAAATAGCAATTCTCAAAATACTCCACCAAAACAAGCACCACCTACAGGTAATCCGTTTATCACTCAAGGTGCAGACGGTGCACCACATCTAAATCTTGACCCACTTGCAGGTGTTCCGCCAGAAACAACTTTTGATGAAAATGTTACGGCTCAAGACTTAGCAGATGTTACAAAAGTAAATTCATTTTATTATATGAATGTATTTAGCAGACTAAAGAAAGTCGGCTCTGGAAAATTTAGCTTTGCAGCATTTTTCTTTGGTAGCATTTGGTGGATATATAGAAAAAATTATGCAGTAGGTATAGTTTTATTTTTGTTTACGTTACTCACTACATTTTTATCAATTTATTTATTACCAACGTCTATAGAAATTACAAATGGTTTGATTAATCAATATGGAGCATCACCAAGTCAAGAACAAATGTTAAATTATGTTGACTTATTAAGTGATTTCGAAAAATTTGCATTTTTCTTTCCAGCAGTTTTACAAATTATCAATCTTATAATTATGTTTGCAAGTGGATTTTTAGCAAACAGATTTTATTACAAGCATTGCATAAAACTTGTTCAAAAAGTTAAAAAAACACAGCAAGATAAATTGAAAATCAAAAAAGAATTAACAAAACTTGGGGGAATAAATAACAAAGTAGCTTTTGCGTGTGCTGCTTGTATTTTTGCTATAACTATAGCTCAATTATTTATTTAATAACATAAATCTTAAAAGATTATAAAAAGGAGAAAAAATTATGAAAGTAACTAAAGCCGTTATACCAGCAGCAGGACTTGGAACTAGAGTATTACCTGCGACAAAATCTATGCCAAAAGAAATGATTCCTATTGTTGATAAACCAGCAATTCAATTTATTGTTGAAGAAGCTGTAAAATCTGGAATTACTGACATATTAATAATAACTAATAGAGGCAAAGGGTTAATAGAAGACCACTTTGACAGAGTACCAGAACTTGAAACATCACTAACAAAGTCTGGTAAAACAGAGGTTTTAAATGAAATAAAAGATATTGCGAATTTAGCAAATATATATTTTGTACGCCAAAAAGAGACAAAAGGGTTAGGTCATGCTATTAGTAAAGCACGTGATTTTGTAGGAAATGAGCCTTTCGCAGTGCTATATGGTGATGATGTTATAATTGGAGAAGACCCTGCATGTGGGCAGTTGATTAGAGCATATGAAGAAACAGGAAAAGGCGTACTGGGGATTAAAGAAGTAAAAAAAGAAGATATTCATAAATACAGTTCTTTGAAGGTAGATAATATATCAGGTAACATATATAATTGTACTGATATGGTAGAAAAACCAAGTGAAGATGAAGTGTTATCATATTTTTCAATATTAGGAAGATGTGTATTGCCAGCTAAAATTTTTGATATTTTAGATAATACTCAGCCTGGAGCAGGTGGAGAAATTCAGCTAACTGATGCTATGAAACAACTAGCAGTAGAAGAAGGAATGACAGCAGTTGATTTTACAGGTAAGCGTTATGATATGGGTAACAAGCTAGGTATATTAAAAGCAGCAGTAGAAGTAGGGCTTGAGCATCACGAAATAAAAGACAAGTTTAGAGAATATTTAAAAGAATTAGCAAAAACATTATAATAATTAACAAAATAATTTGGGACTGTTATATATGAGTAATTTCATATGTAACAGTCCCTTTATTAATTTTAAGTGTACTTTATCATTTTGATAACTCATTTGCTATATCTGCAAAGTTTTGCATTGATAATTGCTCTGCTCTGAAATTTACAGGAATATCAACAGCGTTTAAAATCTTAATGATTTTTCCCTTTGGCATAGTTAGTCCACTTGATAATGTATTAGGTAATGTTTTTCTTCTTTGTGCAAAAGAGGCTTTTACTACTTTGAAAAACATTTTTTCGTCTATTACATTTACAATAGGCTCTTTATGTAAATTTAATTTTATTACACATGAATCTACTTTTGGTGCTGGTAAAAAACTGCCAGCAGAAACACCAAATAATATTTCTGGTTCGCAGTAATATCTAACAGCTATTGTAACAGCTCCACAATCTCTACTACCGGCTTTTGCACATATTCTTGTTGCTGCTTCTTTTTGTACCATTACTGTTATACTGTTTATATCTAATTTATCTTCTAAAAGTTTCATTATTACAGGCGATGTTATGTAGTATGGTAAGTTTGCACAAACAGATACATTCATACCATTAAACTCTTCTTCAATCAATTTATGTAAATCAACTTTTAGAATGTCGTTATTAATTATAGTTACATTGTCATATTCATCTAGTGTTTCTTTTAGCACAGGTATAAGCCTTTTATCAAGCTCAATAGATATTACTTTTTTTGCACTCTTTGCTAGTTCGTTAGTAAGTACACCTATTCCAGGTCCTACCTCGATTACTCCTTGATTTTCTATATCACTGTAGTATGCCATTTTAGGACAAATATTAGGGTTTATCAAAAAATTTTGCCCAAGTGACTTTGAAAAAGTAAATCCATGTTTACTTAATATCTCTTTTATTGTAGATATGTTAGATAGTTGTTCCATTGTTTTAAACCTCTTATATAATTATAAATTTCTAAGACCTTTAGGGTACTTGTTTTTAAGCGTTTTATTTGAAGATTTAGCAAAACCAGTAGTAATCCCATTTACACATACAGCAGTATAACCTTTAATATCTTTATAGGTTTCTATTTCTTCACCCATCAAGTATTTTTTGATTTTTGAATCGTTGCAATCTAAATCTATATAGTTTGTAAAATCGCTTTTTTTACCACACATAAAAAATGCATGACAAGGTTCTATGCGATTTTTTTTGATTTCGCCAAATAATACACCTGCTCTTAGAATATATAACCCACTTAAATTTGGTGTGTTTTTAGGTAGAATATATATCTTATCTTTTACTATGTAAAAATTATCTCCTAAAAATCTATTAGTTGTTATTAAATCATAAAGTGATATAGCTGATTTAATTATATCATCATAATTTTTAATTTTATTATTTTTACTGTTTAAATTTGTATAGACTTGTGATGTGTTGTCATCTTTTTTACGTAACTTTGCTATAAAATGCCCTTCTCCACCGTCAATAGGTAGTATCCTAATAGCTTTGTTTAGGGCTTTTCTACCAAAAGTTACATTGCAATCTATTAACTCGAATTCACTATGTTTACTTAAAAATTCTGTTATTACATTTTCATTTTCTTCTACAGAAAATGTACAAGTTGAATACACCAATATACCGTTTGGCTTTAATGCTTTGCTTGCACTTTCTAAAATTTGTAGTTGCCTTGCTCCACAAGCCTTTGTGTGCTCATTGCTCCATTGTTCTATTGCCGTATTATCTTTCCTAAACATTCCCTCGCCGGAACAAGGTGCATCAACTAAAATTTTATCAAAATAATTAATAAGTTTATTACATAAATCATCGGGGTGACTACTAGATATAATACAATTAGTAACACCCATTCTCTCAATATTTGATAATAAAATACTAGCTCGATTTTTAACAATTTCATTAGACCATAAAAGACCAGTGCCTTGTAAAGCACTTGCAATTTGAGTAGTTTTACCACCAGGAGCTGCACATAAATCTAAAACTTTATCGTTAGGTTGTACATCTAATATAGTAACAGCACTTGTAGCTGATGGTTCTTGAACATAGAAAGCACCTGCATGGTGTAGAGCAGATTTTCCGATGTTATCTACATCACTTGAAATATAAAAACCATTTTCACAAAAAGGTGAGGGAGTAAGATTTATATCTAAAATAGATTTTAGAGCGTTGTTGTCGGTTTTAAGAGTGTTTACTCTTATACCTTTATAATGAGGTTTATCAAATTCATTTAAAAAAGCTGAATAATCAGTATCACTTAACAAAAATTTCATATTGTCAAGAAAATCATTAGGTAAAATATTTTTCATAAAGTAACTCCGAAAAGAATAATTTTTTTAAAAAAGTAAATAATAGAGTTGTAAGGGAGGTGGATATAATGAATAAAAACCAAAACCAAAACAACAACTGTGATAAAAACCAAAATTGTGACAAAAACCAAAATCAAAACCAAAACAACCAACAAAACAAAAATCAAAATCAAAACAAAAACCAAAAAAATAATAACTGTAAATAAATTTATTAATGCCAAAACTGAAAAACATAGAAATGCTTTTCAGTTTTGGTTTACATATAGTTAAAGTTATGTTGTCTTTTTTGAAGCGTATGTAGTCTTTTTAACTACAAAACTATTAGCCCTATTAAAGGTGTTTTCTAAATATCTTAAATAAGTTCCAGGTGTTATAATTCCATTAAATGTAATTACATCTATTCCACTAGAGCCTACTAACATATCGGCTACTTCTACACAATTAGTTTTAAGTGCAAAGTATGTTTTAAACTTGCCTTTATAAAATTTATAAAACTTTGCATCAGCTTTTTTATAAAATACACTTGCAGGGTCGCTATAATCTTTTGTGGTATCAACTTCTTGCTTGCACTTCCATCTGTATACTTGCTTATCAAATTCTTCTATATATTTTTGCATATCTTCTTTTTGTTCTTGCGTTAAATGTATTGAATATCCAATTATGTTTTCTTCGTCTACTTTTAAACAGTGTTTAATATATTTTTCCCTGTTCATTTTAACATATACTCCGTCACTTATAGCACCACCATATTTTATACTTTCATCATCATAAATACCATACGAATAAATTGTACCATTAAATGAAATATCTACGTGTCCAAATCCTAAAGCAATTTTAGGAGAAGTATGTACAAATACTTCTAAAGGTGTTTCTAAATCCTTAGAGCTTTCCTTTACATAATCTATTTTACTAGTATGGGTGTCGTTGAAACTTTCGTTTAGATTATTAAAAAATTTATTAGGTAAAAAAGCTGTTAATAATACAGGAATTCTCAGTTTTACTTTGCGTTTGATGTATTTTCCATCTAAATCCCATTTTAATAATTCTCTTAAAAAGTCACCAAATATAGTTAAACTGTAAGATATAAAATACAGCCCGATAATTAAATAAAGCAAAAAATACGAATTTTGTGGATTTGTAAAAAAGTATGTAGCAAAAAATAAAGAAATTACACAATCAACAATAGCTCGTACAAAACCTTGAGCATTATTTTTCTTTAATTGAACACAAAGAACTAATCTGAAAATAAAATTAATGCTTGCCCATACTGCCATAATATAAATTATAGAAACAAAAAAAGTATCTGGATTAAAAAACACAAACAGGCTTAAAGATATAGTTAAAACACCACTGATTAAAGTAGTGATTATTCTCTTTTTCCTAATGAAAATAAAAGATACAGCACTAATTAAACCAAAAACCAGTAGTGCTAAAGCTATAAAACGCATATTGAGTATATTTTGTTCGTTTATTTCAGATACCACACTCGCTACAATAAAAAATATACCTATAGCTAAAAAAATAATAGTTTGAACTAAAAGCAAAATAGAGCCTAGTAGTGACGATTTAACAATCACTTTTTTAGAGTTTTGTTTTGATATTTTACTTTCTTTCATAGATTAAAACACCTCAAGTTTGCTTTTAGTAGCCTAGATTTTCACCTACAATAATAACTTTAATTCTGTTTTTATGTCTTTGTTGTCCACTTACTGTAAAATTACAACAAATTCTGTCTTCGCTAGAACAACCATCACACATATAAGCATCACTTTTGTTAAGAGATGTACAATTATATGTTTTATTACATGGTGTGTTCATGCTAAGTCTAACTGTGTTAGCTGGTGCAGATATTGTTTTTACTCTTTTAATTGCTTCGTTTAAATTATCTACTATTTTGTTATATCCAACTATCATTACTACACTTTTAGGACCGTATAAAATTGCAGCTACTCTATTGCTGTTGCCGTCTACATTATATAAATATCCGTCCGCAGTTACAGCGTTAGAACTACAAAAATATGTATCAGCACTAAAAGTATCTCTGTATACTTGCTCAATTTCTTCCCTTGTAATATTCTCTCTTGTTCTGTCTAAGTAGTTGTAATCTCCGTTTGTAATAATATCGTATATTCCAGATTCTACTAAAGATACACTTCCACCACTACTTATAGTATCTCCTTTATTAATAAGCGTTTTTACAAGATTTTGTGCATCTTTTGATGTTTTACAATAGTATGATGCTATATTATTTTTTTCAAGACTTTTTATAGTCTTTTCTATTTTAGCATCTATTAGCATTTTAATTGTTTCATTACAGACTGATTTATCCATTTTTGTACACTCCATTTTAGAAATTTTTAATTTAACAAGAATATTATACATCAAAAAAACACATTTTAAAAGAAGTATAACCAACATTTTATGAAAATTTATTGATAAAATTATATAAAGTATAAAATAATAAATTTAATAGCAAATATACTTTAAAAATTGTTGAAAGATATTACATTTAATGGTATAATATCTCAGTAAGTCTAAAATTAATTTTCTGAAAGGAATTTATATATTATGATTAAAGCAAATGAATACCGTACACACTCATGTGGAGAGTTAAGAGAAACAAACATAAATCAAGAAGTTAAGATTGCAGGTTGGGTAGAAAACATACGTGACCATGGTGGTGTTATGTTTATTGATGTAAGGGACCAATATGGAGTATTACAAGTAGTTGTACATGACGAAAGTTTACTTGATAATGTGTGCAGAGAATGTACTGTTACAATAGAGGGTACAGTAGTAAAAAGAGAAGAAGAAACTTTTAATCCTAAAATAGCTACAGGAACAATCGAGATTGTAACAAAATCATTAAAGATACTTGGAAAGTGTAAAGCAAACTTACCTTTTGAGGTTACAACATCTACAGATACAAAAGAAGATGTAAGGCTTAAATATAGATTTTTAGATTTAAGAAATAAAAAAGTTCATAATAACATTATGTTACGTTCTGAGATAGTATCATTTTTAAGAGAAAAAATGAACGGGCTAGGATTTACAGAGATAAACACACCTATATTATCTGCAAGTTCACCAGAGGGTGCAAGAGATTATCTTATACCTAGTAGAAAGCATAAAGGTAAATTTTATGCTTTGCCTCAAGCACCACAAATATTTAAACAACTTCTAATGGTATCAGGCTTTGATAAATACTTCCAAATTGCACCTTGTTTTAGAGATGAAGATGCAAGAGCAGACCGTTCTCCAGGTGAGTTTTATCAATTAGACTTCGAGATGGCTTTTGCAACACAAGAAGAAGTTTTTGCAGTGGCAGAAGAAGTTTTATCTGAAACATTTGCAAAATTCACAGATAAAGAAGTATCTCAAGCACCATTTGTAAGAATTCCATATGCAGAAGCTATGGTAAAATATGGTACAGATAAACCAGACCTTAGAAACCCACTAGAAATTAAAGAAATTAGCGATATGTTTAAAGAAACAGAATTCGCACCATTTTTAAATAAAACTGTACGTTCAATAAACGTACCAAATGCCTCAACACAATCTAAAAAATGGTTTAAAAATATGGAAGAATATGCAAAGTCTATAGGTATGAAAGGACTCGGATATGTTAAAGTATTAGAAGATTTAACATTTGACGGGCCAATAGACAAATTCTTAAAAGAGGGCGACCGAGAAAAGTTAATAGAGATAAACAATTCAAAAGCAAACGATGTTATATATTTTATAGCAGATAGTAAAGAAGAAGCACCAAAACTTGCAGGACAAATAAGAACAGAAGTTGCAAAAAGACTTAAACTTATTGATGAAAACAGTTATAAAATGTGCTTTATAGTAGACTTTCCTATGTATGAACATGACGAAGATACAGGAGCTGTTATATTTACGCATAATCCGTTTTCAATGCCACAAGGTGGAATGGACTCACTAATAAATAAAGAGCCTACAGAAATACTTGCATACCAATACGATATAGTTTGTAATGGTGTAGAATTATCATCTGGAGCAGTAAGAAATCATGATTTAGATACAATGATAAAAGCTTTTGAAATAGCAGGATATTCAAAAGAACAACTAGAAGAGAAGTTCACATCTTTATATAATGCATTCCAATACGGAGCACCACCACATGCAGGAATGGCTCCAGGAGTAGATAGAATGGTAATGTTAATTACTGGAGAAGAAAATATAAGAGAAGTAATAGCGTTCCCTATGAATAGTAATGCACAAGATGTATTGCTAGGAGCACCAAACGAGGTAAGCGAGCAACAATTAAGAGAAGTACACATAAAAATAAGATGAGTAAAAGAAAACTAAATATAAAAACTCCAAAAGGAGAGTAGAAAATGGTTACTAACGAAGATGTAATAAAAATAGCAAGACTAGCAAAGTTATCAGTAAAAGATGAAGAGCTAGAAACACTTACTCAAGACATGATAGAAATAATAAAATTTGCAGATACAATCAATAACGCAACAGAAACAGGCGAAGAATTTGATAACATAAATAACCTTTCTAACGTTTTAAGAGAAGATGAAGTAGTACAGTCTTATGATTGTAATGAAATTCTAAAAAATGCAAATGACAAAGAAGACGGACATTTTTTAGTAAAAAAACGTGTATTATAATAGAGAGGGAGTAATAAAGTGAGTAATTTAACATCAAAAATAGCGTATACATCATCGCTGTTAAAAGATAAAAAAATATCTTGTAAAGAACTTACTACAGAATATTTAAATTCTGCAAAAAAAGAAAACGATAGTTTAAATGCATATGTATGTCTTACAGAAGAAAGTGCGTTAAATACAGCTAAAATAGTAGATGATAAGATAGCTAAAGGTCAAGGGCTTAACCTGTTAGAAGGTATTCCAATGACTTTAAAAGATAATATTTCTACAAAAGGTATTCAAACTAGCTGTTGTTCTAAAATATTAGATGGTTACAAACCTATATATAATGCTACTGTTTGGGATATTCTAAATAATCAGAATGCTGTTTTATTAGGTAAAACTAATATGGACGAGTTTGCAATGGGTTCTTCTTGCGAAACATCTTATTTTGGTGGAGCAAAAAACCCACATAATATTAATCACGTGGCTGGTGGTAGTTCTGGTGGCGTTGCAAGTGCTGTTGGTGGAAACATAGCGGTTTACGGACTCGGCTCAGATACTGGTGGCTCGATTAGACAACCGGCTAGTTTTTGTGGTATTGTTGGATTAAAACCTACTTACGGTGCTGTTTCAAGATATGGTTTAATCGCATACGCTTCTAGTTTTGACCAAATTGGTCCTGTAACTACTAATGTGGAAGATTGTTCGATAGTTTATGATGCAATTTCTGCTTATGATGAAAAAGACTCAACTTCTCAAGGTGCAAAAGGCGATAAAACTAGCCTTACACTTAAAAACGATATAAAAGGTATGAAAATCGGTATTGCTCGTGAATATCTTCAAGGGATACGTGATGATGTTAGATTATCGGTTGAACAGGCTATTAAAGTTTACGAGAGTTTAGGTGCACAAATTGTATATTTCGATTTACCTGCTTTAAAATATGCTTTGCCTGTATACTATATTCTAGCTTGTGCAGAAGCGTCATCAAACTTAGGTAGATATGACGGTATTAGATACGGGTTTAAAACTCCAACATATATGGACATAAACGAAATGATATGTAAAACACGTAGTGAGGGATTTGGTAAAGAAGTTCAAAGAAGAATTCTTTTAGGAACTTATGTGCTAAGTGCTGGTTACTATGATGCGTATTATAAAAAAGCTCAAAATTTAAGAGGTTCTATAGTAAAAGCTTTTAAGAATGCTTTTGAAAATTGCGATGTTATTTTAGCTCCAACAGTACCTATGACAGCATTTGAATCAGGAAAAGCTGTAAGCGACCCTATAGAAACATATTTAACAGATATATGTACAGTTCCAATTAATATTGCAGGCTTACCAGCAGTATCAATACCTTGTGGATTTAATGCTAAAGGTATGCCAATTGGAATGCAACTAATAGGAAATCATTTTGAAGAAAGTAAAATATTAAACGTTGCTTGGCAATATGAAAATATTATGAGCGATAAAACATTTAAGTCAGCAGAAATGGGGGTTAAACTATGAAATACGAGATGGTAGTAGGATTAGAAACCCATATAGAAATGTCTACAAATACTAAAATATTTTGTTCCTGTACAACTAAATTTGGTGGAGAACCTAACACACATTGTTGTCCAATATGCATAGGTTTACCTGGTACATTACCAAAACTTAATAGACAAGTAGTAAATTATGCTGTTATGGCTGGGCTTGCTACAAATTGTAAAATTGGCAATATATCTAAAATGGATAGAAAAAATTATTGTTATCCAGATTTATCTAAAGCATACCAAATATCACAATTTGATATGCCAATATGTTTAAACGGATATGTTGAATTAAGCAGTGGTAAAAAGATAGGACTTACTAGAATACACATTGAGGAAGATGCTGGAAAGTTAATTCATAGTAAAGGTGATACTCTAGTAGACTATAATCGTGGAGGAGTACCTTTAATCGAGATAGTAACAGAGCCAGATTTTAGAAGTATAGAAGAAGTTAAAGAGTATGTAGAAAAATTACAGCTTATAATGAAATATATAGGAATATCAGACTGTAAAATGCAAGAAGGCTCAATGAGATGTGATGTAAACATATCTATAAGAGAGTTTGGAGCAAAAGAGTTTGGAACAAGAACAGAAATAAAAAATATGAACTCAATAGCGTTTATGGCTAAAGCACTAGAGTATGAGTATCAAAGACAGATTGATGTTATAGAAAGTGGTTCTAAAGTAGAGCAAGAAACACTGAGATATGACGAAGTAAGCAATACAACATCAAGTATGCGTGGCAAAGAAGATGCACACGACTACAGATATTTTAGAGAACCAGATTTAGTAACAATAAGTGTTACAGATGAAGAAATAAATGCAATAAAAGAAAGTTTACCAGAGCTACCACATATAAAATTACAAAGATATGTAGAGCAGTTAGACATACCACAAGTAGATGCACAACTTTTATCAAAATATAGAAAAGTAGCAGAATATTTTGAAAAAGCTAGTATAGGAACAAAAAATCCTAGAACAACAGCAAACTTTATAATTGGACAAATATTCAGAACAATAGAGAACGAAAGTGCAAAAGAAGAGTTTGATGTTAAAGTTAGTGCAGAAAGTCTAAATGAATTAGTTAAACTATTAGATGATGGAAAAATAAAGATGAATTTAGCAAAATCTACACTTGATAAAATGTTAGAAACAGGTAAGAAACCTAGCGAGTTAATATCTGAGAGCGATATGGGTTCACTTGATGACAACATATTAAACGACTTATGTAAACAAGCAATAGAGAGTAATTCAAAAGCTGTGGACGACTATAAGAGTGGTAAAGAAAAAGCGATAAAAGCATTAGTAGGCTTTGTGATGAAGAATAGCAGAGGTAAAGCTGATGCAGTAGTAGCAGAAGAGAGAATAAAAGAGATAATAAAAGGTTAGTAACGTAGTAATAAAAGGCAATAAAAGTCTAAAAACTATATAACTTTTAAAGTGACTTTTATTTAGATATTTAAGGAGGAATTAATTAATGAATTGTTCAAAATGTGGAACAGAATTAAGAGATGGAGCTAAATTTTGTAGTGCTTGTGGAAATGTAACAGAAGACCAATCACAACAAGGAAGCTATCAACAACCAAGCAATGCACAACAAGGAAGCTATCAACA
>CAYJGB010000006.1:0-90402 GCA_964369405.1 uncultured Eubacteriales bacterium | reverse complement strand
AGCACCCTCTTTTCTCTTTCAGAGAAAATTCACCCTCAAAAAATCGCTTTACGCTACTTTTTTCTTCGAAAAAATGCCGACAAGACCTTGAGGCGTTGCCTCAAACACCACCACTTTTGAAAAAGTGGACAAAACTTTTACGTTATCACGTTTGGGGTGTGATGTTGAATTGAGTAAAAAATCTAATATCAATAATATAATTATATAATTTAAACAAAAAAATGAACATAAACAACTATTAAATAAGTTGAAATCATAAAATAAGTATAATTTTCAAAAAAAGCTTGCATTGTACTAGTTTGAGTGGTACAATTTAATTGTACTAGTTAACGTAATACAATTATACGATAGCGATTAATAATTTGAAAGGAGTTTTTTTAATGTTTTCTATTGATATTAAAAGCAGAGCACCTATTTATGAGCAACTTTATAACAATGTTATAAAACTCATTGCATTAGGGCTACTTAAACCTCAAGATAAATTGCCCACAGTTCGAGCCTTAGCAGGTGACCTAGGTGTAAACCCTAACACTGTTGCTAAAACGTATCAACTCCTAGAAAGAGATAACATAATTTATACTGCTGTTGGTAGGGGAGCTTTTGTTTCTGACACTTTATCGGGTAGTGAAAGTTATTTAAATTCTATAAAACAGGAAACAACAGAAAATGTAAAAAAATGTAAAGACTTTGGAATAAATCATAATGATGTTATCCAAATAGTTGATAAAGTTTACAATACGGAGGATTCAAAATGATAAAAATAGCTAATGTTACAAAGAAATTTGGTGACTTCACTGCGTTAGATAGTGTAAATATTAAAGTTAACAACGGCTCAATATTTGGGCTATTAGGTCCTAATGGTTCTGGTAAATCTACTTTACTTAGAGCAATGTGTGGAATTTATGACACTGACAAAGGTGCAGTATTTTATGATGAAAACAAAGTGTACGAAAATAGAAAAGCTAAAGAACTGCTATTTTTTGTGCCAGATAACCCATATTTTTCAAGCACTGCTACAATAGCTAATACAGTTACTCTGTATAAAAATGTTTATGCTCACAGTTGGGACGAAAAAATTTATAACAAAATGTTAGAAATATTCCCACTAGATACAAAGAAAAAAATACATAATATGTCTAAAGGAATGCAAAGGCAAGCATATTTAATACTTGCACTTTCTGTAAAACCTAAATATTTAATTATGGACGAAGTTTTCGATGGGCTTGACCCAGTAGTTAGAGTTAGATTTAAAAAAATGTTAATAAATCTAGTAGCTACTAACGAAACTACTATTGTAGTAGCATCTCACAACTTAAGAGAAGTTGAGGATATATGCGACAGTGTAGCAATACTAGAAAAAGGCAAAGTAATTCAAACAGAGAATATAGAAGATATGAAAGATAAGATACATAAAATTCAAATAGCATTCAAAAAAGCAGTTACTCCTGATGCATTTGATGAAGTAAATGTAGTAAAAGTTATGAACAGAGGGCTTTTATATGATTTAGTAGTAAAAGGTGAAAAACAAGATATACTACAAAAGTTAGAAAAACTAAGTCCAATATTTGTAGAAACTCTTCCATTAACATTAGAAGAAATATTTATTAGCGAAGTTGAGGTGTTAGGATATGACACAAACTTATAATAAAAAATTGGAAGCGAATAATAAAAGTTTTTTAAAAAGTCCTTTTGTATCAATGATTAAATGGAACGTTAAAGATAATATCCCTCGTATGATAATGTTCTCTCTAATTTTACTAGTTGTATATTTTATTGAGTTCTTTTCATCTGGTAGTTATGGTTTTGAATGGGAAGATAGCAATGTTTTTATTTTTGGTCTAATGGTAACAATTGTACTAACCTTTTTTTACTCAATAACAGTTTGTTTAGATATGTGTTCTTACTTACATAGTAAACGTCAATGCGATAGCTATATGAGTATGCCTTTACCAAAGCCAATATTATTTTTGAGTCAATATGTATCTGGTTTAAAACTTATATTAATTCCAGTTATAGTTGCTAGTTTTATCGGTATTAATACATTTACACTACTTTCAGAGCTTGAATACTCTTATACTCAGTTACTACTAGATACTTGCACTTATTTACTATACCTTATACCAATTATCACTTTAATGTATACATTCAATATGTTTATTGGTCTACTTTGTGGTAAAAAAAGCACATATATAGCATCTATAATAGGGCTAAATCTTCTTATACTTATTGTTTGTGGTATCTTTGATATTTTAAATATAACATTTGTATTAGGTATTGATGGGTTTATTAATCAACCATCATATTTTATAAATTCATTAGTAGATAATCAGTTTATGTATTTTGTTACATTGTTACTTGCTCCAGCTGCTAATGTTTTAATATCTGTTGTGTTAGGTGCAAATAATGGAATAAATTATGATGATTTAGGAAATACAACAATTGAATCAGGATATTTTGGAAACTTACTGATTACTATAGATGGTCTTACTGTATTATATAATTTGCTTGCTATAGGTGTATTGTTAGCAGTTGCTTATTTTGTTGCTAAAAAAAGAAATTCTCAATTTGCTGCAAAACCTTTTGCTTTCAGATTAATTCCTATAATATTTAAATGTATGGTTACAGCTACATTTGCTTTCATAATATTATATTCAATAATAAGGTTGTTTAATATAGATAACATTGCTGGTCAAAATCAAATTAACCCTATTTTAATTTTTGTGATGTCTATCATAATTTTAATTGCTAGTAGCGTTGGAATTTATATACTAGCAACAGTTATATCAACTAAAAACAATGCAAAACTTAAAAAATATAAGATTGAATGTATAGCTTGTGCATTACTTGTAGTGTCAGTATTCACAATTTTTTCAACTGGTCTTTTTGGTACTGATACTTATATGCCAGATGTTGAGGAAGTTGATTATGTTGAAGTGAGTTATCGTATATCAGAAAGTAGCAATGGATATCAATATTATGATGTAGTATTATCACAACAATACTCTGAAAAATCACAGATTGAGGACATTCAAAAATTACATAATACTATATTAAAAGCAGTTAGAGATGAAGGCTTTTACCCATATACATTTAAAGATAATGATTTTAGTAAGAGTGTAGAATTTGTATATTACTGCGATGATGTAGAGGTTAGTAGAGTGTATTCGTATGAAGATATAGAAAACAGTAATATTGATGAAAACACAAAAGCTGAGATATTTAAAGAGCTTGATAATATTGAGAAAGTAAATGAAGATATAGAGATAGGAGAGATTATATAGTGGATAAAAGTAAATATTTAACAACGTTATCTTTTATTAAGTGGACACTTAGAAATAATGTTTTAGCAATAATAATTTATTCTGTATTAATATTTATAAATTCTGCACTTAATAGTTTTAGTTATAGCCCAATGTTGGATTGGTATAACATTTTGATTACATGTGGTTATATACTAATAATAAGCAGTAAAATGTGTGGATACTTACATAACAAGAGAAAGTCAGATGTATATAATTCTCTACCACTGTCTAATTTAAATTTGTATATTAATAATTATGTAGCAGGATTAGCTACCATACTTGTTCCAGTGTTAATTTCAATTACAAGTATGGCTGTAATGAACGATGGTTTAAATCTAGGTATGTATTTGTTATTTTATATAGTATCGTGTACATTATTATATACATTCAGTATGACAATAGGTGTGTTATGCTATAAAAAGCGTGATATGATATCTACAATAATCATATTTGCAATAGCTATTCCAATAGTAATTACATATTTTAGCACAACTTTAAGTTCGTTTATTCCTGGATATGTTACTGATATTTATAATACAACTAATTTAGAAACAAATTACATACTATTCTTTATTTCACCAGCAATTGCCGTTATGTTAAGTTCGCAAAACTTATATTACTATAATGAAGGTAGTACAGAGAGTTTTAATTTTGATATTCAACTTATTTTAATAGCTACAATAGTGCTTTTTGTAATAGGATTATTAGTAGCAAGAAAAAGAAAAGCAGAGCTTGTAGAAAATACATATTCAATAAATGTAATCCCTGTACTTTCAACAGCGATTATAGCTAGTGTAGGATGTTATATAATATATTTAATAGTTGCAATTACAATAAATTTGTATGCAATAACAATAGATGGTAATATAGACCCAATGCTTGTGTTTGTTATAACGTTACTTTCCTTTGCAATAATTTCAATAATAATATATTTTATATCTATGAAACTAATATATAAATGTAGTATGCCAAAAACAAAAAATATTATATCTTGTTTATTAGTTGTAACTATTACATGTTCTATATTTGCTATAATTGCGACAGGTGTATTTGGTTTAGATATAAACACTCCAAAAGTAGAAGATGTAAAAAAAGCACATATACAACTTTCTGTGGAGAGAAACGGCTATGATCAACTTGATAGCGCTTATGATAGAGCTGGTAACGATTATGATGACGATGATTACAATATGTTTCCAACATATACAGAAGAAGAGGATATACAGCAAATAATCGATACAAATAAACTTATAGCAGACTTTATAAGAGAATATTCAGTATATCCATATATAATAAATACGAGTTCTATGCCATCTGAAATAGAAAATGTAATAGAAAATTCAGTTTATTATGAAGAAGATAGTACAGATGCTAGGATATTTTATATAAGATACGATATGGAAACTGGTGGAGATGTAGTAAAAGAATATTATCTTAGTGATATAGTAAACAGTACAGCACCAGACAGCGAAAAAGATAAAGTTATGCAAGCTATTCAAGATTTAGCAAATACTACAGAGTTTAAAGAAGCGTATACAGATAATTTACTAACTGATACAAGCGATTTTGTATGGAGAGATTTAGTAGAGAGAGAATACATTGAAAAAGGAGAAGCAAGAAGCACATATTATGATGCTGATAGTAGTAAAAGTGACTTAATGTATGAGTTTAATGAAGCATTTAAGAAAGATGTATTAGCAGATGACGAATTTTACTTTAATAT
This sequence comes from uncultured Eubacteriales bacterium, assembly GCA_964369405.1. GTDB lineage: Bacteria > Bacillota > Clostridia > Oscillospirales > Acutalibacteraceae > CAYJFG01. The sequence continues at coordinate 85,377 of CAYJGB010000006.1, read as the reverse complement.
GTATGACGAAAGAAACGAAGAGCTTAAATACTATGTAAAATTAGAAAGTGAAAATTACATATACGTTCCAAAGAGCTATACAAACACATTAGAAGTTTGGGACGAGTTGAGCAAAGTACTTGTAAAAAACGCACGAATAGAAAGTGATGATTACGAAAGTAGTTATTATTCAAGAGATTTTACTTATGAAACATATGAAGCAGAGTTCTATGAAAATGAGTACGGAGAAACTATTGAGGTAGAAACAACTACTGAATAAAAATTATCATAATCTATATAGACATCACACCCCATACTTAGACATTTAAGTATGGGGTGTGGTCTGTTATATGTTTTATGCGATAATTAACAAAAAACACCTACACTACTGTAGGTGCTAATAGATTAAAAGGAAAAAATGGTATATTTCTTAAAATTGCAAAAATAATAAGAGATATAAATATACCTATAAGTAATTTAGGTGGGATATGTTTGTTTAGCACATTTTTTCCTGTAATTATAAAACTTACCATAGAAGATAATAAGTAGACAATAAATATAGGCAATAAAATAAAAGCGAGTTCATTATATCTAAAAGCTTGATAAAAATCTAATTGCAAAATACTATATAAACACCTTGAAAAACCACACCCTGAGCAGTATAAACCAAATATAGAGTTAGTTAAACAAGGCATAGGTAGGCTAGGTGTTCCAGGTCTATGAGAATCTAAAAAAACAGCACCTAGAATTATAAGTAAAATTGAAAATAGACAAATTAAAATTCGTGCAAAACGATAAAATATTATTTTTTTAATCATAATGAACTCCTAAATAAAATGGATATGGCAAGCCATATCCATTTAGAATATTAAATAATTGTACAAAATTAAATATAAATAAAATTAGTACGAAAAAGAAGACAGCATTGCAGGGAAAGATAACATTAAAATAAAAATTATAATTCCTAACAAAACAGTTAAACCAATACCCACCATAGATAATGTGATTGAAGTTTTACTTGCTTTTTGAGCCCCTTCAAAATCACCGATTGTATTTAGATTAGATATTTTAGCAGCGTATACAATAGCTATTATACCTAAAATTTGATTACAAAAAATAGTAACTATTATACTAAGCACTAAAGGCATTGTACTGCTAACTGCTTCTGGAGAATTTGCATAACTATTATTAACAGGTTGTTGGTTTGTATAAGGGTTTTGATAGTCATATGTGTTTTGGTTTTGTTGTGGCTGAGAGTATGGATTTTGTTGTTGTGTTGGTTGTGTATAAGGATTTTGATTTTGTTGAGCAGGTTGGTTATAATTGTTTTGAGTTGGTTGTGTTTGACTTTGATATGATGATGAAGTGTCATCTGCTTTAGTACCACAGCTTTGGCAATATATTTCTGTGCTTGCCATTTCGTTTCCACATTTTTTACAGTTCATAATTAATCTCCTTTATATATATGTGTTGTTATTTTAATAATACAATAAAATATATGCTTTGTCAATTTTTCATTATGTATAATATCAACAAAATGATTAATTTATATTTGTATGGTGACTTTTGTATAAAGTTTCTCTTCGAAAAAAATATAGGCAAGGTAAACCTTGCCTACAAAACCTTGAGGTTTTACCTCAAATACCACAATTTTTGTTATTTACTGTAATACATATATTTTATTTTTTATCAAGTGTTTCTTGATTTTCTTCTGCTTTATTTACAACGTCGCTTGTTGTACTCTTTAATTGTAATAATACCTCTTTTATTTTGTCTGGTAGTGGTATCATAGTTGCACAATTCTCTAGTATCGATATACCCTCGTTACATATGAAAAACATTATTGTTATCTCTCTTAGTGGTATCGCTTGTGGTAATATCGTTTGTATTGCTACCGATACTCCTACTATCAGTACGATTAAAAACTTTTTTATTATTCCTTTGTATCCTATTTCACTTGATATATTTTTTTCGTATATACCTTTTATCAATCCAGTTATATAATCTAAAACTATTAGTGTTATAAGAGTTACTAGCAAGGTATCATATCCACCTAGAAATGATATCAAAAAACCTCCTACTATACCTAATACTCCACTAATTTTATTGCTATATATGTTTACATCTCCTAAAAATTCTAAACTTAATGTTTTAAACATCTTTTATTCCTCCTGTTTCATTATGAAAATGAATACTCATAATCAATGTATCCTGTTATTTGTCCTTTTTTTCCTATATTGCTTTCACTATTTGTTATTCGCACTCGACCGTTTTCTACATCATCATCAAACCTGTAATAAGTTCCGTTTACTGTTGTTGATTTTCTCAAAATTGTCGAGCTCACATATAAAGGTGCGTTTTTTAAATTTAATTTTACCGGTTGAAAAGAATGTACAGAAGAATATATTGCATTACCTTTACTGTCGCATACTATATACCCACTGTTTTCATCTGCAAGTTTCTTTGCATTATCTAGCAACTTGAACGCTCCTATTTGAGAATTTTTATCGCTCCATTTTTTACATACTATATATAGATTATCACTTTTTGTTTTCGTATCATCTTCTTTTTCATCTCTTGCAATGTACTTTACTCCGTAATATTTACATACACCCTGTGCTATTGCATCGCCAATATTTACAGCGTTATCAATTACCCATTTAGAGCCCTCTACTGTGTTGTTAAACTCTACTACTAAATATATTGCTATTGCGTTTGTTGAATTTAACTCATATATGTTTTTATTTTCTTCTAATATATAATCACTTCCGATTGATAACTTAGCTACCTCTTGCAGTATTGCAGTTCCAGCTTTTTTATTTTCGTCAGAATTTTTATATAATATTACTCGTGTCTTTCCGATTGTTTGATTATCTATTGCTTGTGTATGTATACATATATGTAAATCTGACCCAAAGCTATTACTAGCATCTACAGTTGTATACATTAGTTGTCCCATTGGCGACTTTTTTGCCAAAAAGCCACAACGAAATAATGAGTAACAAGCGCTAGCAGCGATTTTATAACATTGCTCCATTTCGTTAGTGCAACCATAAGAATAAATATTATTTTGATTATTAGATGGGCTTAGATAAATTTTTTTCATATTGTTTAATTCTCCTTTATTTTAATTATTTATTTAGGTTTAGTAAAAAATCTATATAAAATTGTATACGTAAAAAAGTGAAAAAATAGTATTAAATCGCTACAATGTTATATAAATAAAAATAAAAAAATAAAAAGTTGACTAGTAATGGTCAACTTTGAAATAATAAAAGAAAAAGAAATGTAACAATATAGGAAGAATATGGAATTATAGAGGAATAAAAAATTTAAAAAAATCGCATTAAATAGGCATTTTTCAAATTTATAGTGCAATATAAATAAAAAAAACAATGTACAAGTATGTTAAATGTGCAAATATACAAAATACAAAAAGTGTGACACTTTTAGAGGATTTGCCTAAAGGTTACACTGTTGTAACTGAATATTGGTATAATTTGTACACAAAAAATACATTTTTTACATTGATATATCATAAAATGGCTTGTTTATCACGTTTTTAAAAACTTTACAAAATTGTAATCATATTGTAAACTATGTAATGTTGTTAAAAATAATACAACTTTGTAACTTTTATTTAAAAAGGAGTGACTAGGGATTATCCCTAATTAATATGTTAAAGAAAATTTTTACTAAGAAAATCATTAGTGTAGTTACTGCAATTACTCTAATCGTAGCAAGTATAACTTATGTATCTGCTTACAGTAGTCCTAGCAATCCCATTTCTTTACAAGATGACGAAATAACAATTTCTCAAAATTCTTATGATTTTATACAACCTGTAATAAATTTTGGCGAGTACTACTCTTATAACGATTTAAAATGGTTCTCTACAAATACAGATGTAGTTACAGTAAATAAATTAGGTGTGGTAGTTGGAGTGTCACAAGGTACAGCAGAAGTATTTTGTACATTACAAACTAAAACAAGCAGACAACATACAGTAGTATGTGAGGTAACTGTTGAAGCACCATTAGTGGAGGCTGAAATTAAAACAGATGTAACAGAAGTTTTAACAGGCGACACAGTAAAATATGAAGGAAATGTAACAACAAAAAAAGATATAGATACTACTACTACATGGGATACAACAAATAGCACAGTAGCAGTAATAGATAAAAACGGTAACTTAACAGCAAGAAACGAAGGTTTAACTGAAGTTGAATATCAAGTATTTGACGAAGACGGAAAAATGGTAGCACAAGATGCAGTTGAGCTAGAAGTAAAAGAGGCAGTAACATCATTAGAAATAAACTATAGTGATGACTTAGAATGGAACATTGGAAAAACAGGAACAATAGAACCAGAAATAACAAGTAATGATGACAGTGAAAAAGAGATAAAATACACTACATCTAATTCAAATGTAGCAACAGTAGACAGTAAAGGTAAAATAACAGCAAAAAACCCAGGAACAGCAACAATAACAGTACAAGTGTTAGATAAAGAAACTCAAAGAATATTAGATGTAGTTTCAACAAGCATAGCTGTATATACACATGTAGAAGATATAGATTTAAATAAAACAACAGTCGAGATAGCAAAAGGCGATAAATACGACTTAGATTATGAAGTATCACCATCTAATGCAACAACAGATGAAGTAACATGGACATCTTCAGACACATCAATTGCAACAGTAAGTAGCAAAGGCACAATAACAGCTAAAAAATCTGGTAAAGTTACAATAACATGTAAATCAGTTGATGGAGTAGGAACTTCACAAAAAGCTTCTGTAATAGTTTATTTACCAGCTGAAGAATTAGTAGTTACTTCTACAAAAACAACAGTAGATGTAGGTAAATCAATCAACTTAGGAGTAAGTATAACACCATCAAACTCATATAACACTGACGTAGTATGGAAAGTATCAAACTCTACAATAGCATCAATTTCTAGCACAGGAAAGCTTACAGGCAAAAAAGCTGGTACAGTAATTATAAGAGCAACATCAAAAGATTCAGGCGAAGTTACAGATACACATAAAATAACAATAACAGAACCTAAATCATACACAGATGATGACCTATATTGTATGGCAGCAGTAATATATCAAGAAGCAGGAGCGTTATATATGAGCGACGAACTACAATTACTAGTAGGTAGTGTTGTAATGAATCATGTAAAAAGCGACTACTTCCCAGACACAATAAGAGGAGTTCTAACAAGACCATATGCTTATGGTACAATGGCGTGGGACGGAATTAGCTTACCAACATCTTCAAATTCAGCGACTCAACAAGCTATAGCAAGATGTTATGAAAATGCAGAAAAAGTATTAACTGGTCAGTATGATATACCAGATAATGTTATATATCAAGCAGGATTTAGACAAGGTAGCGGAGTTTATAAGTATATAGAAGGCGTATATTTCTGTTATCAATAAAATAAATATAAATATTAAACCAGTAAATGATACTTATCATTTACTGGTTATTTTTTTGAGCTTTTAAATGTCTTCGTTTACTATTTCTCTTGATAAACTTCTGTTTCTATATCTTAAATCGTCTGTTACTTCTTTTATTATCTTTATAAATTTTGGTATTTCAAAATATTCTTCTTCTGTTTCTAGCTCAATTTCTAATGTTGCCCTATCTGTCCAAAATGGGTAGGTGTCTAACTCGAACAACTTTCCCTTGTATACAAAACAGTGTCGATACTTCCTTATAGTCTTGTTTAATGGGTCAGCATCTTTTAATAACTGATTATACTCATCTTCGCTTATTTTGTCCTCTATCTCTATTCTCTTAACCTTGTTGATATCTCTCTTATACGTTTTGGTATATTCAAAATTATCTCCATTACCTCGTTTTCGTACTCGTAAACCTCCACTTATTTCCTCTGTCTTTAAATACGTTTGCTCTATATAAGTTTTGTTATAACTACTGATACTTTCTAAAATATCCATATCTGGATACTCTATTAAATACTTTCTCTCAATTTCTAATGGCATATTGTCCATCTTTTCACCTCAATAATTATGATAGTAATTCTATTTTTCGTTTATCAGCTTTTATTATTCCATCAGTTTTAAGATTTTTTAACTCTCTCATCATCGCACTTCTATCTATGCATAAGTAATCTGCTAGTGTTGAATAAGAAAAAGGTATTTCAAATTTCTTAGAAGAGTTTCTGTTTGAACATAATGTAAAATATGTAAGTATCTTTTCTTTTATTGTTCGCCTACTTAAAACTTCTACTCTTTCTGCTAATGTTGAGGCTCTTACAGATATTAACTCTAACATATTTTGCACCAATAAACTATGATGTTCACAAGCGTTTTCGCATCTTTTAGTTATATAATGATAGTCTATATACATAATTTCACAATCTTTTTCACATATAACAGTTATTTCATCATTTAGCAAATTGCTACTATAAAAAATTTTTCCAAAAATTTCATTTTCTGTTATGCTTTCTAAAACTGTCCTGTTTCCATTAATATCAGTTCTAGAAACACTTACCATTCCACTTTTAACAATTCCAACAAAGTCGCAATCATCTGAAAAACTACAAACTTTGTCGCCAACATTAAAAGTTTTAGCAATCGGATTAAAACATTGCAATAATTTCTCTGTTTCTACTATAGTAATTCCACTAAATAATGTCCTTTGAGTTGTAACCATAAATTTCACCTAGATTTTTTAAAATTTTAATATTATAATAACATATAATAGTTGCATTTGCAACTACAGACTGTCGAAAAACTGCACAACCACAAAATTAATACCTTAATTTTGCTTACTTCGTCATACAAACTTACAAATTGCCCTCATATACACCCGTATTATTCAGTTATTTGTAAGTTTTATTCCTTGTCTTGCACTAGTTTTTCGAAGCCTGTCTAGACACACTGTAGTTGCATTTGCAACTAAATAAAATAAAAAAATTTCTTGCTTTTTTCGTTATATATCAATATAATAGAGTTGTATATGAAAAAAAATTTGGAGGTATATTTATGTTATTTAAAAAGATTTTAACAAGTTCTTTAGTAGTTACTTTTTTAGGTGTGTCTGTAGTTACATCAAATATTGTATCTGCTCAAACAGATTTAGGTCAAACAAGTGCTGAAAACGAGGTAGTAATACTACATACTAACGACACCCATTGTGCTATAGAACAAGATATGGGTTTTGCTGGTGTAGCAGCCTATAAAAACGATATGGAAGCAATTTACGGAGCAGAAAACGTTACACTTGTCGATGCAGGAGATGCATTACAAGGTGGGTCGATAGGAAAACTTACATCAGGAGAAGCGATAATCGAAATAATGAACACAGTAGGGTATGACATTTTCACACCTGGAAATCATGAGTTTGACTATCAAATGCCACAGTTTTTCAATTTAATGAATGAGCTTGATGCAAAAATAATATCAAGTAATTTTATGGATTTGAGAACTAACGAGTCTGTATATGATGGATATGATATAGTAGATTATGGTGACTTTGAAGTAGGTTATGTAGGAATAACTACTCCAGAAACAATAACAAAAACATCACCAAAGTACTTTGAAGATGAAAACGGAAACTTAATATATGGTTTTTGCGAAGGTGGAGATGGACAACCATTATATGAAAACGTGCAAGAGTCAGTAGATAACGCAATAAAAGATGGAGCAGATTATATAATAGCAATAGCACATTTAGGAGTTGACGAGGGGTCAGAACCATATCGCTCAACAGATGTAATAGAGAACACAACAGGAATAGATGTAATGTTAGACGGACATTCACACACAGTAATAGATGACCAACTTGTGGAAAACAAAAATGGCGAAGATGTAATACTAAATCAAACAGGTTCAAAGTTTGAAAATTTAGGAAAAATAACAATCAACAACGAAGAGGGAACAATAAAAGCAGAGCTTATATCAGGCGACCCAGAAACAGGCTACACAAAGAAAGATGCAACAGTGCAAGCTGAGATTGATAAAGTAAATGCAGAGTTTGAAGTATTACTAAATGAAGTAATAGGATACAGTGAAGAAACACTAGTAACAAACGACCCTCAAACAGATGAATTTATAATAAGAAATAAAGAAACAAACTTAGGTGATTTTACAGCAGATGCATACAAAGAGATATTGGGAGCAGATATTGCAATGGTAAATGCTGGAGGAATACGAGCAGAGATAGAAGAGGGCGACATAACATATGGTGATATAATAGATGTGCACCCATATGGAAACAATGCAATGTCGATAAAAGTAACAGGTAAAACGATACTAGACGCACTAGAGATGGGAGCAAAAGACAGCCCAGATAATAGTGGGGGATTTATGCAAGTATCGGGAATGACATATAAAATAAACACAGCAGTAAAATCAAGTGTAATAGTAGATGATTTAGGTTCATTTGTAGAAGTGTCAGGAGAAAACAGAGTATTTGATGTAATGATAAATGGTGAACCACTAGACTTAGAAAAAGAATATATATTAGCATCGCATGATTATATGTTGGTATATGCTGGTGACGGTATGTCTATGTTTGCAAATTGCGAAATAGTAAAAGATAAGTATATGGTAGATAACGAAGTGTTAATGGCATATGTACAAGATAATTTAAATGGAGTGATAGGTGAGGAGTATGCTAATCCATATGGAGAAGGCAGAATAGAAGTAGTAAACGAAGCACCAGAACAGCCAACACAAGAACCAACGCAAGAGCCAACACAAGAGCCAACACAAGAGCCAACTCAAGAACCAACTCAAGAGCCAACTCAAGAGGATACAACCACAACTGAAAATAACACAACCACACCTACAAATAATTCAGGAACAGCAAACACATCAGATACAAGAACTGTGCAAGTAGTAGGATTAACAATAATAATGTTAATGGCAGTGGGAGTAGTAATAGTAGCAAGAAAAAGAAAAAATAGTATATAAAAAGAAACAAAAAAATACTCGAATTTTTAGAATTCGAGTATTTTTTATGTAGTGAATTTTAAATTTTATGCTACTAACGTTTTACAATAGGTTTGCCTTTTCTGCAATGTTCTAATGTGCAATTGCTACATTTTAACTTTGCATTGCTTGCTGTGTAATATCTTTCAGGGTGCTTATAATATGTTATTTCCCATTTTAAAAGCGATACTATAGATATAACTACTAAAGTTATTGTAAATATGTTTGGGATAAAAATTAAAAAACTATAATTGAAAAACATATCCCAGTTAAATATTCTACAATTCATACAGCAAGTAGGCTTTATTAATATTTTATCAAATGGACACCAAAAGAATATTGCAAAATATATTGTAAAGTTGAAAAATCCAAAGATAGTAAGTATCCACATATCATTTAAGATGTTGTTATAATGTAAAATTCCTATCATAATCATAAAAATCAACCACAAAACTATTGATATTAATGCACCTATATCATATCGCCTTTTTGCTTTTTTAAATTCTTTTTCATTATATTCTTTTGGAATATAATTTTTTTTTGCATATTTTTGCTTGTACAAAGGCTTAAATATTTTACCAAATATATCTCCTAGTGGGAATATTGCATAAAATATAGTTGCTACAATATATATTGGAATTGGTAAGTTAAAAGGTAATGTTTGATTAAAGATTAAACAATATATAAAAAATATAAGTAGTACACCGCTGCTAATAAGCCTTATTACATTGTATCCAAGTTTTCTAAAAACCTTGCTTTTATATCTCATACTGACTCCACTTCAACTTTTTTGCTTACTTCGTATAAATTAAAAGTTATTATTGCAGAAAATTCTTTTATATCCTCATCAAATGTAATGTTTGCAATCCCATTATATTTCTTGAGCACCTTTTTTATACTTCTTGTTCCTATACCGTGTACATCTTTTGACGATTTTGATGTTACAAAATTATTGTTCTTAATTGTTGGTGTGGTTAAATAAGAATTCTTAATGTGAACAATTAAATAATTAGTATTTCTCACATATATAGAAAAATTAATATATTTATTTTCGGAATTTAAACTAGCTTCAAATGCGTTTTCTAAAAGGTTATCAAAAAGTGCAGTTATATCTGGAGAAGACATAAACGAAATATCGCAATTTCTAATACTTATATGAAAATCAATATCATTTTTAGTGCATAATTCCTTGTATCTATATGTAATAAGATTTAGTTGAGGACTATTAGTATAGTCAACTTGATTGCTTATACTAAACGCTTTATCTATATTATTCAAATAATTTTGAATTTTTAAAATACACTCGTTTTTATCGTCACTAACAGTTGTAAATTGATTTATTGACTTTAAATGTTTGTTAATATCGTGCATTAATACTCTTTGGTTAGAATTTTGAACTTTTAAAAGGTCATAATATTTGCTAGTTTCCATTACTTGTTGCTGTTCTAATAATAATTGTGTATACCTAATATTAGTTTTAATTGTAAATTCATTGAATATAAATACTATTACATTAGATACTAAGACTAATACACTACCTGTTAAAAATAATAACTTTAAATCGTCGTCGATGTCATAAAGTACATTTATATCTATATTAATAACAATTAGCATAATAGATGAAATCGGCAAAAGACAAAGAAGTAATGTTTTAAAATAACTTTTTCTTGTTTCTTCTTTCGATGCGATTTTTGCAGCAATAAACACAAAAAGCACGTATGTGGTTTTTGTTAAAACAGCTTGCAAAATAATAAGGTCGCCGTTTGATTGGAAAACAGATGTAGTTATATTTAAAAGATATAGAATAAACAACATAACAAGTTCTGTGCTTACCATAAAAACACATAGAATAATGCTACTAAATATTGCAGAAACAAAACTAGCGTTGTAAGAGATTTTAATTAGCAAAAAATTAAGTACAAGAAAAGCTAACAAATTGATATAAGGCATATTAAGAAAGTTAATTAAGTAGAGTATGGTAGTTGTAATAATTGCATAAAGAATAACAGTTTTTATTCTTCTCTTTCTTTCGTACTTATTATCAAAGTAGAGTAGAGATATAAACACTTCTGCTAAATATACAAATATGTAACTAATAATTTCTATCATACAGTACCTCCCATATAATCGTAGAATTTAGTCTTGAACAAAGTAAAAAAACTTCTTGAAATAGGAGCATTAATATTTTCACAACCGTTTACTAAAGTTATATTAGTTCTATCAAAGTTTATAACATGCTTTAAATTGACAATATAACTATAATGCGACTGTGCAAAGTAATTAAATTTTTCAAGTTCTTTTTTCCAATACTCAAAATTTTTATTAGAAACATAAATTCCATTTTTAGTTGTAAAAATAGTATGTCTTTTATCGATTGTTAAAAATAAAATATCAATAGTAAGAAGACTTACAACTTTATCACCAGTTTCTACAACAATAACATCTGTAGCCTGCCTAGATAATTTTAATGCACCGTTTAAGCTAGTAAAAAATCTAGTTTTGTCTATAGGTTTTGAAATATACCTATAAACATTTAAATCCATAGCGTCGTCCAAATACCCCTCATAGGACGTTACAATAAAAACCACGATATTAGGATTTTTCTTTTGCAAAAAATTAGTAAGCTCCAAACCATTTACTTTTGGCATTTCCACATCAATAAAAGCTATGTCATAATGCTTATCGTCGATTAGTACGTCAGATGAATTAATAAAAGAGTAAATATCAAATGCACAATCATGCACCAAAGAGTAATCTTTAAGAAGATTGTTTATAAGAATAATACTATTTTTATCATCATCACAAATTAAAACATTCACAATAATTCCCCCCAATAACTAATTATAAGACAAAAGTATAAATTTGTCACTATTGTAGTAAGAACATAATAAAATGATGTAATAAAAACTAATAAAAACAATTGTGAGATATTATAAAATTATAGGCGAATTTAATGGTAAAATTGGCAAAAACTGAGAAAATATACATAAATTACTTAAAAAGCTGTAAAAAAAAATAAAACAGCATATAAATATATGTATAATGACGAAAATATATTTAAAATTATACAAAAAATTAGAACAGTTTACAAAATTATCAAACAACACCAATTTTACCAATTATTGACAAATTATATAATTAGTGCTACAATATAACTAATTTATTATGAAAGGAGATTTTTTTTATGTTGAGAACTTTTTTAACTAGAATAGCACCTTCTGCTATTGCTATGCTTACTCTTGTTTTAACTGTGAATTCAAACTCTAGTGGTTGTTTTATTATTCATCAACCAAAAGCACCTAAAGCATTAGATGAATTCAAAAAAATTAAATGATTAAAGAATTTTCTAAAAAAGTTGCCTGTTCTTTATGCGAAAACACTGAAAACAATAACAGAGTAGAAATTTTTGAATATGCTGTTTACATAACTATCAATTCAACTATTCATATAATTTCTACTATTGCTTTAGGGTTGTTATTTAATGTTTTACTAGAGAGTGTTATTTTTTATTTGTCTTTTATTTTAGTGAGAAAATTCACTGGTGGATACCATGCCAAGACTCCACTTAGATGTTATATGTTTTCTATATGTACAATAACATTTTTTATGCTATTAATAAAAGGTGTAATAATGATTAATCTTCACCAGATAACGTGGGTTATTTTATTACTAGCATTTGCAAGTGTAATATTAATTACACTATATGCACCACTTGAGTCTGTTAATAACTTGCCACTCAGCCAAAAAGAAAGAGATACATATAATAAAGTAGCGGTAATATCGGCAATAGCTATATTATTTGTAGCAACATACTTAACTATAATGAACTTAGACTTTATAGCAGTTCCAATGGCGATGTCATTAATAATGATAGGTGTAGTAATAGTGCTTGCAAGAGTTATAAAGGATTAAAGTATTCGTGTTATGTGGAAAAATTACACACAATAAAGCAATGTTATTGTTTTTACATATAGAGTTGCTGAAAAAACTCTATAAACAGATAAGAGAGCTGTGTCAAGATAAATTTTTGACACAGCTCTTTTGTTGTTGGTAGGTGATAAGCAAAAGTTTTACTCGATTTACAAATAAAAGTTCTTTAAACATATAAAAAACACATCGATAAAATTCGATGTGTTTTTTATATTCTTTTTATATTCTTTAATTAGTCAAAATCTATTACACTTGGTGTTTGCCCATACTTTCTAAACCTATCGTACCTATGATTTACTAATTCTTCCTTGCTCATATCTTGATATTTGTCAAAAGTTTTACCTATTAACGCTTTTAAACTTTCAAACATTTTGCTTTCTTTACTTCTAGGCTCTCTAATTATTCTTTCTATTACTTCCATTTTAAATAGGTCTTGTGCTGTAAGTCTTAGCACCTTTGCCGCTTCTGCTGTTCGTGTTGAATCTTTCCACAGTATACTTGCACAACCCTCTGGTGATATTACTGAATATACTGAGTTTTCAAGCATCCACACTTCGTTAGCCACTGCTAATGCTAATGCTCCACCACTTCCACCTTCGCCTATCAATATTGTAAGTATTGGTGTTTTAAGGTCGCTCATTTCCATTAAGTTTTCTGCTATTGCTTGACCTTGTCCTCTTTCTTCTGCTCCAATTCCACAAAAAGCTCCACTTGTATCTACAAAGCATAACACAGGTCTATTGAACTTTTCTGCTTGTTTCATAAGTCTTAATGCTTTTCTGTAACCCTCTGGATGTGCTGAGCCAAAATTTCGCTCCATTCTCTCCTTAGTGTCACGTCCTTTTTCAAGCCCTATAACTGTTACAGGTTGCTCTCCTAACATTGCAACTCCACCAATTATAGCTTTGTCATCAGCAAAACGTCTATCTCCATGCAACTCAAAAAAAGTGTCGCCAAATAAGCTATCTATATAATCTATAGTTGTAAGTCTGTTGTTTTGTCTTGCAAGTGTTACTTTTTCAAATGCACTACTCATTATATTTATTACATTCCTCTCTTTTAAAATTAGGAAATTAATTTTTATGAACTATCAATTATCAATTATGAATTATGAATTAATCACATTCCATGTATTTTAAATAACTTTGCTAATGTGTCTTTTAATTCTTTTCTTTTTACTACTGCATCTACAAAACCTTTATCTATTAAAAATTCTGCTGTCTGAAAATCTTTTGGTAGTTTTTGTCTTATTGTTTGTTCTATTACTCTAGGTCCTGCAAATCCTATTAATGCATTTGGTTCTGATATTATTATATCTCCGTCCATTGCAAAACTTGCTGTTACTCCACCTGTTGTAGGGTCTGTTAATACTGTTATATATAGTAGCCCTTGATTGCTATGCCTTTTTATCGCTGCACTTGTTTTTGCCATTTGCATTAGCGATAATATTCCCTCTTGCATTCTTGCTCCACCAGACACTGTAAATACTACTACTGGTAATTTGTTGTCTGTTGCATACTCGAATGCTCTTGTTATTTTTTCTCCTGTTACTGTTCCCATGCTCCCCATCATAAATTCTGGGTTCATTGCACATATTACTGTATTATGTCCTCCAATTTTACATTTGCCTGTTATTACGGAGTCTTTTTCTCCACTAGCTTTTTTACTGCTATCTAACTTATCATCGTAATTTGGAAAACTTAATATATTTACTGATTCTAGTTCACTATCAAATTCTGCAAATGAATCTCTGTCACTTATTAAAGCTATTCTCTCTCTTGCTGATAGTCGTAAATGAAAATTGCATTTACTACATACTTTTTGATTTTCTTCCATATCTGATGCTAATAACAATGTTTTACATTTTGGACATTTTACCCACATTGTATCTGGCACATATGGTTTTGATATTTCTTCGTTTTCTGTATTAACTGTACCTTCAAGCTCGTTTTTTGGCTTTAAAAAGGTAAATATATCACCATTAAACATCTATAACATTCCTTTTTATTCTATATTTTCAATATCAAATGTTGATTGTTCTTGTAGCTTTTTTCTCTCTTCTCTTCTTAGCATCAAATCTGTTGTGTATGTTCCGTTTATAAATTCTGGGTCTGATAATATCTCTATTTGTAAATTCCTGTTATGGTCTACTCCGTGTATATTTAGCTCACTTAGTGCCATCTTCATTTTACGTATTGCACCTTCTCTTGTTCTTGCTTGTACAATAAGTTTTCCTATCATTGAATCGTAAAATGGTGGTATGTCGTAATCTTGATATATTGCTGTGTCAAATCTTACGCATGGCCCTCCAGGAATATGTAACTTATATATTTTACCACAACTTGGTCTAAAATTAAAGTCCGGATTTTCTGCGTTTATTCTACACTCTATTGCATTACCATGAATATACACGTTTTCTTGCGATATATTTAATTCGCTACCTGCTGCTATCCTTATTTGCCACTGTACTAAATCTATGCTTGTTACCATTTCTGTTACTGGGTGCTCTACTTGAAGTCTTGTGTTCATCTCCATAAAATAGAAATTTCCGTCTTTATCTAGTAAAAATTCTACTGTTCCTGCATTTATATAATTTACTGCTAATGCTGCTTTCTTAGCAGCTTCCATCATTTCTGTTCGTGTTTTATCATCTATAGCTGGTGACGGACTTTCCTCTATTAACTTTTGATTTTTTCTTTGTACTGAACATTCACGCTCACCTAAGCATAACACATTACCATACTTGTCACATAGTAGTTGCATTTCTATATGTTTTACTGGGCTTAAAAATTTTTCCATATATACTGCACCATCGCCAAAAGCACTTTGAGCTTCACTAGATGCACTGTTAAACGCATTTTCAAATTCTTTTATTTCGTCAACACGTCTAATTCCTCTGCCCCCACCACCTGAACGTGCTTTTATTAATAGTGGAAAACCTATTCTTTTTGCTTCTTCTTTCGCTTTTTCTATGTCTGATATTATATCGCAACCTGGAGTTACAGGTACTCCTGCCTCTCTCATAGTTTTTCTTGCCATATCTTTGTCACCTAATAGTGATATCATATTAGATGTAGGCCCTATAAATTCTATATTACATTGCTCACATAGTGATACAAATTTTGCATTTTCTGATAACAACCCATACCCTGGGTGTATTGCTTGACAACCTGTTTCTATTGCTACTGTTAATATTGCTGGCATATTTAAGTAACTATCTGTTACTTGACTTCCTCCTACACAGTAGCTCTCGTCTGCTAACTGCACATGCATTGCTGTTTTATCTGCTTTTGAATAAATTGCTACTGTAGATATTCCCATCTCTCTACAAGCTCTTATAACTCTAACTGCTATTTCGCCTCTGTTGGCAATAAGAATTTTTGAAAACATTTTGCTCCTCCTAAATAGAAGTATTTTTTATTCTTCGTTTTTTACAAGTGCAAATGCAAATTCTGCACTTACGCAAAGTTTATCGTTTACATAACCTTGTGCTTCTATAAAATAAAATGCTCCTCGGCTCTTTACAAGTTTACATGTAGATACTAATGTATCTCCTGGTAATACTTTGTTTTTAAACTTTACATTATCCATTTTTGTAAAGTAAGGTGTTGCTCCTTTTGCTTTGTCGCCTATTAATACGCAACTTGCTTGTGCCATAGCTTCGCACAATATTACACCTGGTACTACTGGGTTACCTGGAAAATGTCCATTTAAAAAGAACTCGTCTCCTCTTATTTTTAGTTTTCCTTTTGATGTTACTTCATCTATAAGTTCCACTTCTTCTACTAGTAACATATCTTCTCTATGTGGAATTATTTTTTTTATCTCTTCTTGATTCATTTTATTTTATCCTTTCAAAAAGGTTGTATTATTTTATTTTAATTTAAATAATGGTTGCTCAAATTCGACTACATCTCCATCATTTACACAAATTTCTGCTATTACTCCACTTTGTGTTGCTGTTATTTCGTTCATCAATTTCATAGCTTCTACTATGCAAATTACTTCACCTTTATTTACTTTTGTACCTACTGTTACATACGGTTTTGCATCTGGTGATGGTTTTGAATAAAATACTCCTACCATTGGTGATGGTATTACTGCCATATTATCGCTTGATGTTGAAATTTCTGTTTGTGATATACTTGTTTCTGTTACGACTGTGTTTTGTGGTAATGTTACTGGACTTGTATTGTGTGGTGCGTCCACTTGAACATATTGTGGTGTTACATATGTTACATCATCTTTTTTGCTCATTACTATACTTTGACCTGTTCCATCTTCTATTTTAAATTTTGTTAAACTAGATGTGTCTACTGCTTCTATTAATTCTTTTAATTCTTCTATATTATACATTGCCATTGCTTTTATCTCCCTTTTTATACTCTCTTAAATACTATGCTTCCATTATGTCCACCAAATCCTAGCGATGTTGATATTGCGTAATCTACTTGTTTTTCTATCGCTTTATTTGGTATATAATTTAAGTCGCAATCCTCATCTTTTTCTTTATATCCTATTGTAGCAGGTAATACGCCTTCTTTCAATGCTAATATTGCAAATATTGCTTCTACTCCTCCTGCTGCTCCTAACATATGGCCTGTCATTCCTTTTGTTGAACTTATATACATATCGTAAGCGTGTTTTCCAAAAGTTTCTTTTATTGCCATTGTTTCTATTCTGTCGTTTGGTGGTGTGCTTGTTCCATGCGCATTTATATATACTGTATCTTTATCTGTTATTTTTGCTTCCTTGCTTGCTAGTCTTAATGCTTGTACTGCTCCTTTTGCCTCTGGGTCTGGTGCTGTTATGTGGTGTGCATCACAACTGTTTCCGTATCCACATATTTCTGCATATATTTTTGCTCCTCTTGCTATTGCATGCTCATACTCTTCTAATATAATTACTCCTGCTCCCTCTCCCATTACAAAACCATCTCGTCTTTTATCAAATGGTATTGATGAGTCTTTAGGGTCGTTTCTTGTTGACAACGCTTTACAATTTGTAAACCCTGCTATTGATAGTGGATTAATTGTTGCTTCTGCTCCTCCTGTGATTATTGCATCTGCATAACCACCTGCTATCGCATGAAAAGCTTCTCCTATTGAGTGTGTTCCTGTTGCACAAGCTGTTACTATTGGTAGGCAAATTCCACGAGCGTTAAAGTTGATAGCAATTGTACCTGATGCAATATTACTTATCATCATTGGTACAAAAAATGGAGATACTTTTTTAGGTCCTGATTTTTCTAACCCATTACAGTTTGCTATAAATGATGACATTCCACCTATTCCAGAGCCTACATACACGCCAAATCTCTCTGGGTCTACTTTATTTAAAATATCGCTATCTTTTACTGCTTGTGTAGCTGCTGCCACTGCATATTGAGTGTATAAGTCTGTTTTTCTTACTTCTTTTTTCTCAATATATAATGTTGGGTCAAAGTCTTTAACTTCTGCTGCTATTTTTATTTTTGAGTCTTCTGTGTCAAATTTTGTTATATAGTCTATTCCACATTCGCTATTTTTAGCAGATTTCCATGTGCTTTCTACGTCGTTTCCTATTGGAGTAACTGCTCCTAACCCTGTAACTACAACTCTTTTCATAAATTATGTCACGCTCCTAATTTATATTTTTATTTTTAAGTTTAGTATGTACTAGTTTTAGGTCGCCCGCCTGAGCAAACCCCTCGGGTTTGCTCTTTCGAGGACCTCCACAATCCTACTTGATTTTTATAATGTTGTGGAGGTTCTCTCCAAATAAATCTTCGATTTATTTGGCGGGCGACCTTAAAACGGTTGTTTTCATCTATATTAATGGCTTTACATTGCCATTCCACCGTCAATTTTTAGCACTTCTCCAGTAATATAACTTGCCTCTTCACTTGCTAAAAATACTACTGCATTTGCTATATCTTCACCTTTACCTATCTTTTTCATAGGTATAGTTGATATTACTGCATCTTTTACTTTATCGCTTAATACATCTGTCATATCTGTTTCAATATATCCAGGTGCTACACAATTACATGTTACATTTCTTGCTGCAAGCTCTCTTGCTACTGATTTTGTAAGCCCTATCAACCCTGATTTAGAACTAGCATAATTTGCTTGCCCTGCATTTCCTGTAATACCTACTACAGATGTAACATTTATTATTCTACCTTTTCTTTTTCTCATAAATGGTGAATATGTATGTTTAATCATATTAAACGCACCTTTTAAATTTACATCAATAACACTATCAAAGTCTTCTTCTTTCATTGATAATACTAAACTATCTTTAGTAATACCAGCATTATTAACTAAAACATCAATCCCACCAAAATCTTCAATAACACTTTTTACAAGTGTTCCACATTCATCAAACTTTGATACATCTACTTTGTATGTATTGCATTTTACTCCTAATGCTACTATCTCTTCTTTAGTTTCTTGTGCTTTTGTTTCGTTTCCAGCATAAACAACAGCTACATTTGCACCTAAACTTGCAAATTTTAATGCTATAGCCTTACCTATTCCTCGTGATGCACCTGTTATCAATGCTGTTTTTCCACTAAAATCCATTTATATATCCTCACTTATATCTTATAATATCTCTTTTAAACTTTCTAAACCACTGGCATTTTCAACATTATATGTAGTAACAGAAGAATTAATCTTCTTAATTAAACCACTAAGAGTTTTTCCAGGACCTACCTCTATAAAAGTATCAACACCATTATCAATTAAGTTTTCTACTATAGTCTGCCATTTTACTGGGTTGTTAACTTGTTTAGTTATAAGAGATTTAAAATCACCCTCATACGGCTTGGCTGTAACGTTTGAATAAATCTCTGTAGTAGGATTAGATGTCTGAACATCATTTAGATATTCACCTAATTTTTGAGCTGCACTATCCATATAAGGAGAGTGAAAAGCCCCACTAACAGCTAAGTAAACACCTTTGCCTTTTTCAGCTTTTACTAAAGCTAAAAGCTCATCAATAACTTTTTCACTGCAAGCGACTACAGTTTGAGCAGGACTATTAAAATTCACAGCCCACGCATCATCAAGTTTACTGCAAATATCTTCCACTTTGTCGCTTGAAAGTTTTAAAATAGCAGCCATTGCACCCTCTTTTTCAGTAGTAGCTTCTTGCATAAACTCAGCTCTTTTTAAAACTAATTTAAAAGCATCTTCATTACTAATCATCCCACTATATGCAAGTGCTGGTATTTCTCCTAATGAAAAGCCTGCAACATAATCAGGTTTTATACCTAACTCATTCACAGCATAAGCTGATGCCAAGTCGACAGTAAAAACGCAAGGTTGAGTATTTATAGTTTTGTCTAAATCTGATTTTTCGCCACTAAAACACATATCAGAAATACCACTTTTAATGCTATCAGCTAAATCAAAAACCTTTTTAGCCTCATTAGAAGTTTCATAAAGCTCTTTACCCATACCAATATATTGGCTACCTTGTCCAGAAAATACTAATGCTATTTTACCCATTTGTTAGCACCTCCTAAAACTTTTTCACCTTGTTCAAACAATTCTTCAATAATCTCTTTACAAGTCTGTTCTTTTTTAACCATACTTGCAACTTGACCAGCTAACACACAACCTTTAGAAACTTCACCCTCACGGCTAGCAAGTCTTAAAACACCTGCACCCATTTCTTCTAATTGTTCATCACTAACACTTGAGCTGTCGTATTCGCATTTAATATATTCTCTAGTAAAAGAGTTTTTTATTGAACGAACAGGATGTCCTAAGCGTTTACCAGTTACAACAGTATCAATATCACGAGCTTTAATAATCTTATCTTTATATTCTTGAGAAATTGTACATTCCTTAGCAACTAAAAACCTAGTGCCTAATTGAACGCCTACAGCACCTAACATAAAACTAGCTGCAAGTTGTCTGCCGTCTGCAATTCCACCTGCTGCAATAACAGGAATATCTACAACATCACAAATTTGAGGAACTAAAGCCATAGTAGTTAAATCACCAACGTGTCCACCACTTTCGCCACCTTCAGCAATAACAGCAAACGCACCATTTCTTTGAGCAAGTTTTGCTAACGCTATACTTGGAACAACTGGAATAACTTTTATAGAAGCCTCGTTCCAAAGTTTCATAAACCTAGCAGGGTTACCTGCACCAGTAGTAACTATAGGAACATTTTCCTCAACAATTACGTGAGCCACTTCATCAACAAAAGGGCTCATAAGCATAACATTAACTCCAAAAGGTTTATCTGTTAGCGTTTTAGCTTTTCTTATCTCTTCTCTTAGTTGTTCACCGTTTGAGTTCATAGCAGCAATTATTCCAAGCCCACCAGCATTACTAACACCGGCTGCAAGGTAAGCATCTGCTACCCAAGCCATACCTCCTTGAAATATTGGATATTTTATCCCTAACAATTCATTAATAGGTGTACTAATCATTTTATGTATCCTCCAAAATTAAAAAGTTTATTTCCATTCTATAACACAACTACCAGTAGTAAGCCCTGCACCAAAAGAGCAAAGACAAATTTTATCGCCCTTTTTAAATAGTTGTTTATCATTAGCTTGACTTAATGCTATTGGCATACAAGACGCTGAAGTATTACCAAAGTAGCTAACATTCTTAATATACTTTTCAGGTGGTATATTAAGTTTAGAGATAGCAGCATCAATTATTCTCTCATTTGCTTGATGAGGTATAACATAATCAATATCATCTTGAGTAAGTCCTGCCTCTTTTATAACTTTTTTCATCTCTCTAACCATTGACGATACTGCAAACTTATAAACCTCGTGTCCGTCCATGTTAAGAACAGGTTTTTGATGTTTTTCATATGTAATAAATGGAGATGTGTTTTCTCCTTTAGGAGCAAACAGCGCATTAATATTGCCTTTAGCAGTAAGGCTGATAGCTTTTAAGCTGTCGCCTTTACCTAAAACTACAGCACCTGCACCGTCACCAAACAGTACGCAAGTTCCTCTATCTTCAAAATCCACCATACCAGTAAGTTGGTCTGCTGCAATTACAAGAACATTTTCTACTCTATCTCTAGCAAAAAAACCATCTGCTATATCAAGTGCATATACAAAACCACTACAAGCAGCATTTATATCAAAAGCCGGACATTTAGCCCCAATCTCCATTTGAACAATACACGCTTGTGACGGTGTTGAGTATTGTGAAGATATTGTAGCTACGATAATTAAGTCTAAGTCAGTTGCACTAATGTTTGCGTTTTCAAGTGCAATCTTAGCAGAATTTACACATAAGTCTGTAATAGTTTCAGTAGTACATACTCTTCTTTCTTTAATACCTGTCCTTTGTTGAATCCACTCATCACTAGTATCTACTATTTTAGATAAGTCATCATTGGTCACTACTTTTGAGGGAACAGACATTCCTGTCCCTATAATATTAAAACTCATTTTTAAGACCCTCCATTTTCTTAACTCTCACATTTAAAAACTCGTTCATTCTATTAATACAATCTAAAAGTAAGCATTTCTCATTACTTGTCATACCACTGGTAATGCTTTTAGCTAAACTTTTATGAAACCTTTTATGTATTCTATCAACATGCTTACCCTCTTGAGTAAGTTTTACATAAGTTTGTCTACCGTCGCTTAGTCCACGCATTTTAACAACATAGCCTTTTTTAACAAGTTTATTAACAGCAATAGTCACAGACGACGGTGTAATCATTAAGTCATTTGCAAGCTCACCTATGAGCTTTCCCTCGACAGGGTTTCTGTTTATAGCTTCAATCATATGAATTTCTGATATAGATAAATTAAATCTTTTTGATTTTATCAGCATATTTTGTTCAACTTTAGAAAACAGTGTATAGCTATTTTCAAGAACTTGAGTAAATTTATTATAAAAATCATCTTCAATATTTATCGCAATTGTTTTAGTGTTAGTAATCAAATAAAAGCCCTCTCTCAAATTTATTTTGATTGTCTAACTAATTTTATAATTTTTTTTAAACTTTGTCAACAAAATAAATTTAAACATAATGTCGAATATTAGTAATCGTGAGCTAATTTCTGATAAAACGAACGATATTTTATATATTATCTACAAAAACATATACTTAACTACAGTAATCTTCTAAAAGCCTTTTTAATTCTTTTTCGCTATCCACCTTAATTCCAGCCATTAGTAAATCTATATCAGCCTGAGGAAAAGTAAACACTTGAGTATCTGTAATCTCTACAGGTGGTTTTGTTAAATCGGTAAATACAGCAATTTTACCATCATATTCTTTTACGTAGTAAACGGTAGAAACAGTAGTATCAGTTTGTTCGTCAGACACATTTGCATTAACCATCATATTATTAGCAATAATAGCAATAACAGCAGAAATTATTATAACTAGTATCAGACTAATTATAAACACAGAGAAAGGACTTATTTTTTTTCTTGTGGAATAGTTAAAATTATCAAACATAATAAAACACCTCTTAAATATAATATAGATAATTATTTTTAGAGTTTTTAATTTAAATATTCAAAAAATTTAAAACAAAAAAACTCTAACAAATTTACATGGTTTGTAAAAAATTAGAGTTTTCTTTTATATCATAATTTATTTTCAATTTTCAAAAAGTGCATAACGCCCAAATTGTACCCATAACACCAGCGAACATCGAACATCCTATTGCTAATGCTCCTGCTAATTCTAGTAAAGCTGCAAACATAGTCAATTCCTCCAAATTATTATTTTAACTCAAGGTTAAGTTTAACTTCTGAGTTCGATTTATTTTATTACAATCAACCTTGCAAGTCAATTAAAAGCAGATAAAATTAACAATTTGTTCATAGTTTAAGTGACTTATAAGTTAGCAGAGTGCTTTTACGGTCGCCCACGGTGCAAACTTCGTTTGCACAACAAGAGCCACCACCAATCTAAAAGCAAGCAGAAAGTGAGTGGTGGCTCTTTAAAATAAATCTTCGATTTATTTTCGTGGGCGACCGTAAGGAAAGCGATGCAAAAAAAATTTAAGGTAAATTGACTTTGTTTTTAACGTTATTTACAATTTGAACTATTATAAACACCACTTGATATAGGGTTATACCTATGTAATATTGCAAACTCATTTGAAAAACAATCCCAACTCCCAACAAAGCAAAAAATAACCAACTTATCATACCAACTGATTTAATTGCTGATTTACCACTTTTCTTAAACTCATATTCATCTAAAGAGTCACAGTATTTAGAATTGAAATTTAAAGAGAATATATTGTTATATTTTTCTGGTTGTACTTTACTTATAATATTTTGATACAAGATACCCTGTATCAAAATTGATAGCAAAGAATTTACACAATTAATTAAATAAATGTATATTCTATTATTCACAACGACATCTGAACTCATACTATTTTGCAGAGTTAAAAAAATAGATGTAATAGTTATTATTAATACTATGTTTGAAAAACCACATAAAACAGACAATCTGGTACTGTTTTTGCTATAATAACTATTTTCGCTATCATCAAAATTTTCATTTTCTATTTTTTTCTTTGCAATCATCATATTGCCAATTACAAAAATCAAAGTTAGAAAACAAATCATTGCTATAATTAACAATGCCATATTAGGTGAATTAAAGTCAACCTTCAGCATATTCATTGTATCATTAAACCATTCTCTATCATATCCATATATAAAAACTAAACCTGCAACTGTAAAAGCAATTATAGCTAATACAACTCCAATTATACTAAAAACAATCACTTTAATACCCAAATTTATTTTATTATTTTTACTGATAGTCTTACTCTTACTATTTTTACTTTTACTCATTATCATCAATCCTCCGAAAATATAAAAATTTGTTCTACAGTCGTGTTAAATATATAAGCAATTTTTAAAGCTAGAACTACAGACGGGTGATAGTCCCCACGTTCAATCGAGCTAATAGTTTGCCTAGATACGCCAATAAGTTTACCTAATTCACTTTGAGAAATATTTCTACCCTCTCTAAGCGATTTTAAGTTGTTAAAAAGTGGCATAAACAACCTCCTATGTAAAGAATACTTGTCAATCAACAACCAGAGTATAACATGTGACAAGTATTCTTGTCAATACCTTTTTCGAAATTTTCTTGCTTGATTTTTTTTTAATTCTTTGTTAATATGGTATTTAAGAGAATTATACTCTTTTTTATATTGCTCTATCTATTTTATGTTTTGGAGGATTTTATTTTTATGAAATATTGTAAACGTTGTGGTACTCTTTATCAAAAAGGTGCTATTTGTAGCGATTGTAAGAAACCTCTTGTTAAAGAGATTGATAATAATGAACCTGTTTATATTATTAGTGCTTATGGTTTTGAACGCTCAAGAATTGTTGCTGCTTTAGAAGATAACAACATACCTTGTATTGAGAAAAAAGCAAAAAAAGAAAATAGTTCAGAAGACCTTACTGGTAAAGCTAATAATAAAGTTAGAATTTCTGTACCTTACTGTGCTTATGAGCAAGCTGTAGATATATTAATAGGTATAGGAGCAATTAAAACAGATTCTCAAATTATTGATGATGACACCGACATATCAACACTAGATATAGAAGAAAATCACACACCACAAAATGAAGAAAAAACATATACAATAGATAGAAATAATAAAAATAACGAAGAAGAAGACTCTGAGGAAATGAGCCCGAAAAAAAGACTAGCTGTAAGAATAATCTCTGCTCTAGCATTTATACTATTAGCAGCACTTGCAATATTTAGTGTAGATTTTATAGCAGAATTAATAACTAAACTATTCAACGGAGGTAATTAATTATGAGTAATTCAATTGAAACAAAATGTGTACAATCAGGGTATACACCAGGGAACGGAGAGTCAAGGGTTGTGCCAATAGCACAAAGTACAACTTTTATGTATAACAATGCAGAAACTATGAGCAAATTATTTGACTTAGACGAGGCTGGATTTTTTTATACAAGATTATCTAACCCAACACTAGATGCAGTAGAAAAGAAAATAGCAGACTTAGAAGGTGGAGTAGCAGCAATGCTAACATCATCAGGACAAGCAGCCTCATTAATATCAATAACAAACATATGCAAAGCAGGCGACCATGTAGTATGCTCAAGTGCGTTATACGGTGGAACATTTAATTTATTTAACAAAACGCTTAGAGATTTAGGAATAGAATTTACTTTTGTAAAACCAGACTCTACACAAGAAGAGATAGAAAGTGCATTTAAAGAAAATACAAAAGCTGTGTTTACAGAGAGTTTAACAAACCCAACTCTGATAGTACTAGACTTAGAATTATATGCAAAAATAGCACATAAACATAACGTACCACTAATAGTAGATAACACATTTGCAACACCAATAAACTTTAGACCTTTTGAGTTTGGTGCAGATATTGTAGTACATTCAACATCAAAATATATGGACGGACACGCAGTATCTTTAGGTGGTGTAATTGTAGACAGTGGCAACTTTGACTGGGCAAAATCAGGTAAATTTGATATGCTAACTACACCAGACGAAACATACCATGGAATGGTATATACAGAAAAATTCGGAAACCTAGCATATATCTTAAAAGCAAGAGCTCACTTAATGAGAGATTTTGGTGCTCAAGCATCTCCACATAATGCATTTTTACTAAACTTAGGGCTAGAAACACTTGCACTAAGAATGGAGCGTCATTGTGAGAACGCATTAGTAATAGCAAAACATTTAGAAAACCACCCACAAATAGAATGGATAAACTACCCTTCACTAGAGGGAAATAAATATTATGAATTAGCACAAAAATATATGCCAAATGGTACTTGTGGCGTAATGGCTATAGCTATTAAAGGTGGCAGAGAAAAAGCTGCTAAATTTATGGAAAATCTAAAAATAGCAGCAATGGTTATACATGTAGCAGACTTAAGAACTTGTGTTCTTCACCCTGCAAGCACTACACATAGACAATTATCTGACGAGCAACTAATAGAAGCAGGCGTTGCACCAAATATGGTTAGATTTTCAGTAGGTATAGAAAACGTAAACGACTTAATCGAAGACATTGAGCAAGCATTAGCGACTTTATAATTATGAATAAATTAAACGTGTTTGAAAAATTCACAATAATATATGGTCATTATGGAAGTGGTAAGACTAATTTATCTATTAACTTAGCCTTATCACTTGCAAGCACCAATAAGAAAGTTACAATTGTAGATTTAGATGTTGTAAACCCATATTTTCGCTCAGGCGACTACAAAGAATTTTTATCAAAACATAATATTGATGTTATTTCTCCACAGTCACTAGGAACTAATATGGATACTCCATCATTGTCGCCTCAAATATATTCAGTTTTTGCCGATACATCACGTTACACTATAGTAGATGTTGGTGGAGATGATGTTGGAGCATATGCATTAGGTAGATTTTCTAAGGAAATAAATTCTTTAGAAAAATACAACGCATATTACGTTATAAACAAATACCGAGCATTAACATCTACTCCACAAGAAGCAAAAGCTCTATTAAGCGAAATAGAAGAAGCATCAAAAATAAAGGCAACTGCGATTATAAACAACTCACATTTGCAGAATTTAACGACTAAAGAAACTATCTTAAATTCTTTAGACTATGCAAAACAAACAGCTAAACTCTTAAAACTTCCTGTTGCACTCACTTCTTGTCCTAAAAATATCTATTGTGATATGCAAAGCGAAAATTTAAGTCTTTTACCTGTTGATATAATTGTTAAACCACCATTTAATTGATTTAACATTTAAATTTTAAAATCTAAATGTTATAACGCAAACGAAAGAAGGATTTAGAATGGCAAAAGTTACTGTATATGAAAACATTTGCAAAGGCTGTGGACTATGCGTTTATGCCTGTCCAAAAAAAATTATGGCTTTATCTAAAGATAAAATCAACATTAAAGGATATCACCCAGCTACTTTAATTGATGAAGATAAATGTATCGGTTGTAAATCTTGCGCTCTTATGTGCCCAGATGTTGCAATTGTTGTTGAAAGATAAGAAAGGAGATGATTTATTATGGCTGAAAGATTTTTAATGAAAGGCAATGAGGCTTTAGCTCAAGCGGCTATTCAAGCTGGTTGTAAACACTTTTTTGGATACCCGATAACTCCTCAAACTGAACTATCTGCATATATGTCAAAGCAATTACCTAAAATCGGTGGCACATTCATACAAGCAGAATCAGAAATTTCTGCTATAAATATGGTTTTAGGTGCAGCATCTGCCGGTGTTCGTGCTATGACTAGTTCAAGTTCACCTGGTATTAGCTTAAAAACAGAAACTATCTCCTATATGGCTGGTAGCGATGTTCCTGGGCTTATTATAAATGTACAACGTGGTGGCCCTGGTTTAGGTGGTATTCAACCATCTCAAGCAGACTACTTTCAAGCGACTAAAGCGTGTGGTCATGGCGATTTTCATATATTAGTTTTTGCACCATCAACAGTACAAGAAATGGTAAATCTTGTAGGAACGGCTTTTGATTTAGGCGATAAATATAGAATACCTGCTATGATTTTAGCAGATGGAATGTTAGGACAAATGATGGAGCCTGTAGAAATTCCAGATGCTGTTACAAGTCTACCTAAAAAAGAGTGGGCAATAGATGGACATAAAAACAAAAGAAAGCATAATGTAGTAAATTCACTTTACTTAACGCCTCAAGCACTAGAAAAACTGATAATTGAGCGTTACAAAAGATACGAAACAATAAAAGCTGAGGAACAAATGGCTGAGGAGTACTTAACACAAGATGCTGATTATATAGTAGTAGCATACGGTGCATCTTCAAGAGTTGCACATAGTGCTGTTAATATGGCACGTGACAAAGGTATTAAGGTAGGACTTGTACGTCCAATCACATTATGGCCGTTTCCAACAGATGTACTACAAAAAGTAGCAAAAACAGCAAAAAGCATGTTATGTGTAGAGATGAGCACAGGTCAAATGATAGAAGATGTAAAACTTTCAATCAATTGTAGCATACCAGTAGAATTTTTTGGTAGAACAGGTGGAATAATACCAACTCCACAAGAGATATTAGAGAAAATAGAAATGCTAGGAGGTACAAAGTAATGGCAATAGTATTTGAAAAACCAAAAGCTATGGCAGATGTACCAATGCATTACTGTCCAGGTTGCTCACATGGAATAGTACATAGAATAATAGCAGAGATATTAGACGAGTTAGAAATTGAGGGTAGCACAGTAGGAGTAGCACCAGTTGGATGTGCCGTAATGAACTATGACTATTTTAATTGCGATATGATACAAGCACCACACGGAAGAGCACCAGCCGTTGCAACAGGAGTAAAAAGAGCAATCCCTGAAAATATAGTGTTCACATATCAAGGCGACGGAGATTTAATAGCAATAGGAACAGCTGAAACAATACACAGTGCAACAAGAGGAGAAAACATAACAATCATCTTTATAAACAATGCAATTTACGGAATGACAGGTGGACAAATGGCACCAACATCATTACCAAACCAAGTAACACAAACATCACCATATGGTAGAGATATAGAGAGTGCAGGTTTTCCAATTAGAGTATGTGAGTTATTATCTACACTAGACGGTGTTGCATTAGCACAAAGAACATCAGTAGATACAATAAAAAATATAAACGCTACAAAAAAAGCTATTAAAAAAGGTTTTGAAAATCAGATTAATAAAAAAGGTTTTTCAATTATAGAAATAATGTCAACATGTCCAACAAACTGGGGATTAAATCCAGTTGAGTCAATAACATGGTTACAAGAAAATATGCTTCCGTATTATCCGTTAGGAGTTTACAAAGACGGAGAAAAAGGAGGTAGCACAAAATGACAAAAGACTACAATATGATAATTGCAGGTTTTGGAGGACAAGGCATATTATTTGGTGGAAAAGTAATAGCATATGGTGGATTAATGGAAGATAAAGAAATTTCATGGCTACCATCATACGGCCCTGAGATGAGAGGTGGAACAGCAAACTGTAGTATCTGTATAAGTAAAGATGCTATAGGTTCGCCTTTAGTGTTAAGCCCAAATGTACTAATAGCAATGAATAAGCCATCTTATGAAAAATTCATAGATACAGTTGTGCCAAATGGAGTAGTAATAATAGATAGCTATTTAATAGATGTAAAGGTAGAAAGAGAAGATGTAACAGTACATTATATACCAGCAAGTAAGCTAGCTGAAGAGAATGGTATAAAGGGACTTGCTAACATAGTAATGGTGGGAAAATTATATAAAGAAACAAATTTTTGTAGTAGAGAAGCATTAAACAAAGCGATAGAAAAATGTGTACCAGACTCAAAAAAACATTTATTAGAAGCTAATAATAAAGCGATAGAGATAGGTGTTAATTATTAAATGGGGCTGTCGCACTAATGTTAATATTAACAAGTATTTGTAGGGGGGCATTCAATATGCTCCCGTTAATTTTGTACAGAATTATGAATGTTATTTGTAGATTAATGACATATGTTCATACATTAATTATTATTCCATTTTACATTGTGCTATATAAAACAACGGGCGAAAATGGATTTCGCCCCTACAGGTTTGTTGTTCTGTTATAATTTGCACAAAATTAACGCAAAAAAACAGGAGGATAATAATTCCTCCTGTTTAAACTCTCAATTCTTGCACATCTCTATTATTGTATAGAGCAATCTAAATATGCTTCCAACTCTTCGTTATCTTTTTTCTTTTTCTCTTTTATTATCACTATTGCAGTTACTGCTGCACATATTGCTGCTACTGATGCTATTACAGCTATTAAAATACCTAGTTTGTGTTTACACATAATAAAACCTCCAAAAAATTTTATATATTTATCATATTTATATATTAACCATTTTTTTCAAAAATGTCAATCTATTTAGATGATTTTCTGAAAAATTTATAATTTATTCACAAATTATATCATATATACAGTTTTTGCCGATTTTTATTTTTTATTCCTCGTTTTTTCAATTTCTTCTTGTTGAAAAAATTTTTTTCTAGTGGTATAATGTATTGGTATTTTTGTATTCAATTTTACGTTGATTGAATTATTATTCTATTTTAAAGGAGTCACAATTATGGCTAAAGATTTGGCAAAAGCCTATAACCCTCAAGAAGTTGAGGATAAAATTTATGATTTTTGGATGAAAGGTAACTTTTTTCATGCAGAAGTAGATAACGATAAAAAACCTTATACTATTGTTATGCCACCTCCTAATATCACTGGACAATTACATATGGGTCATGCTCTAGATAACACTTTACAAGATATTCTTACTCGTTTTAAACGTATGCAAGGATACTCAGCTTTGTGGGTTCCTGGTACAGACCATGCATCTATTGCGACTGAGGCTAAAATTGTTGAGGCGATGAAAGCTGAAAACATAACTAAAGATGACATAGGTAGAGACGAGTTTTTAAAACGTGCGTGGGAATGGAAAAAAGTTTATGGTGGTAAAATTACTGACCAACTTAAAAAACTAGGCTCTTCTTGCGACTGGGAGCGTGAACGTTTTACTATGGACGAAGGCTGTTCAAAGGCTGTTAACGAGGTTTTTATTCGTCTATATGACAAAGGTCTTATCTATCGTGGAGAGCGTATTATAAACTGGTGTCCAAATTGTAGTACATCTATATCTGATGCTGAAGTCGACTTTATAGAAAAAGAAGGCAATTTTTGGCATATTAAGTATCCGTTAACAGATGGTAGTGGATATGTTGAGCTAGCTACAACACGTCCTGAAACTATGCTTGGAGATACAGCGATAGCAGTGCATCCAGAAGATGAAAGATATAAAAGTATAATAGGAAAAACTATCACATTACCACTAGTAGGCAGAGAAATTCCAGTAGTAGCAGATACTTATGTAGAGAAAGATTTTGGTACTGGCGTAGTAAAAATAACACCTGCACACGACCCTAACGACTTTGAGGTAGGACTAAGACATAATTTACCGATAATCAGCGTTATGGACGATAAAGCAGTGATGAATGAAAACGCTTTAGAATATAAAGGATTAGAGCGTTATGAGGCTAGAAAGAAAATAGTAGCAGATTTAGATGAGCAAGGATTTTTAGTAAAAATAGAGCCTCACACACATAATGTAGGCACTTGCTATAGATGTAAAACTGTTGTAGAACCTTCTGTATCTAAACAATGGTTTGTTAAGATGAAACCACTAGCAAAGCCATCAATAGATGCAGTTAAAAATAAAGAAACTCAAATTATACCAGAAAGATTTGAAAAAGTGTATTTCCACTGGATGGAAAATATAAAAGATTGGTGTATATCACGTCAGTTGTGGTGGGGACATAGAATACCTGCTTACTATTGTGGCGATTGTGGAGAAATTACAGTTAGCAAAGAAACACCGACAAATTGCTGTAAATGTAACAGCACAAACATAAAACAAGACGAAGACACACTAGACACATGGTTTTCTTCAGCATTATGGCCGTTTAGCACATTAGGCTGGCCAGACAAAACTCCAGAACTTGAATATTTTTATCCAACAGACACACTAGTTACAGGGTATGATATTATCTTCTTCTGGGTTGCTAGAATGATATTCTCATCAATAGAGCAAATGGGAGAAGTACCTTTTAAAACAGTATTTATACATGGGCTTATCCGTGACGAAAACGGTGTTAAGATGTCTAAATCTCTAGGTAACGGCATAGACCCACTAGAGATAATAGAGAAATATGGTGCAGATTCATTAAGATTTTTCCTTGCAACAGGTAATTCTCCAGGAAACGATATGCGTTTTACAGAAAAACGTATAGAAGCGTGCAGAAACTTTGCTAATAAACTTTGGAATGCATCAAGATTTGTACATATGAACATTGATGATTATGATGTTAAAAACGAATTGCCAGAAACTTTAACAACTGAAGATAAATGGATAGTAAGTACTTTAAATAATGTAGCAAAAGAAGTTACAGAAAACATAGAAAAACATGAACTAGGAATAGCTGTTCAAAAGTTATACGATTTTATATGGGATTGTTATTGCGATTGGTATATTGAACTTGCAAAAGCAAGACTTCAAACAGATGGAAAATCAGCACAAAACGCAAGACAAGTGTTAGTATGGGTTCTTGATAAAATGTTACTACTTCTACACCCATTTATGCCATTTATAACAGAAGAAATATGGCAAACACTACCTAATGCTGGCGAAACAATAATGACTACAAAATACCCAGAGTACAGCAAAAATTATGAATTTCCAGAAGCAGTAGAAGAGATGGAAACTATAATGGAAGCAATAAAAGAGATACGTACACGCAGAAGTGAAATGAATGTACCACCATCAAAGAAAGCAAAAGTGTACATAGCAACAGAAGAAAAAGGAATTTTTGAAAACGGTGTAGCGTTCATAAACAAACTAGCATTTGCAAGCGAAGTGTTAATATCAGATAGTTTTGATATAGAGGGAGCCGTAACAATAGTAACACGAAAAGCAAAAATCTACATACCAATGGACGAGCTAGTGGACAAAGAAAAAGAGCTAGAAAGATTAAACAAAGAATTAGAGGCTACAAAAAAATTATTAGCACAGTCACAAGGAAAGCTAAACAATGCAGGATTTGTAGCAAAAGCACCAGCAAAAGTAGTAGAAACAGTAAAAATGCAAGCACAAAAAGAGATAGAAAAAATAGAAATGATACAAACAGCAATAGAAGCATTAAAATAAAAAGGAGAATATTTTTTGAACGGAGTTATAGTAATAGATAAGCCACAAGATTATACTTCCTTTGATGTAGTAGCAGTAATGAGGCGACTTTGTAGACAGAAGAAGATAGGACATACAGGGACACTCGACCCAATGGCTACAGGAGTGCTGGTGTTATTATTAGGGAATGCAACAAGGGCACAAGAGCTATTACCAGATAGCGACAAAGAGTATTTAGCACATTTCAAGTTAGGAATTACAACAGATACATTAGATATAACAGGAACAGTATTGACTGAAAAAGAAGATGTGCGAGTAAGTAAAGAAGATATAGAAAACGAAATAAAAAAATACATAGGTGACATATTACAAGTGCCACCTATGTATTCAGCAGTAAAAAAAGACGGAAAAAGACTTTATGACCTTGCACGAAAAGGCATAGAGATAGAAAGAGAAGCAAGAAAAGTAACAATAAGCAGATTAGAGCTTGAAAGTTATGATGAAGAAAGCAGAGAAGGAACATTAATAGTTAAATGTTCAAAAGGAACATATATACGCAGTTTAATAGATGATATAGGAAGAGATTTAAAAACAGGTGGAGTGCTAACACAGTTAAGGCGAACAATGGCTTGTGGATATGACATAAGCCAGAGCATAACACTGGAAGATTTAAAAATATTATCGGAAAACGGTGACGTTAAGTCACGAATGATACCGACACAAAGTTTATTCAAAGAATATAAAAATGTACAAGTATCAGAAAAACAAAGCCAAAGATTTAAAAACGGTGGTGGTTTAGAGCTTATGAGAACCTCATTAAAAAACAATTACACCGACAAAGACATATACAGAGTATATAGCAATGACGATGTATTTTTAGGTTTAGGGATAATTAATGCGTTAAAAAAAGAGTTATCAATATACAAATTGTTTTTAGAGTGATACTTTTATATTTTTTGGATTATAAGTTATTGTAATGTTCTTTTAATTTTTCAAAACTTTCTTGACTAATTATATGTTCTAGTTTACAAGCATCGTCCTTTGCAACATCTGGGCTTACTCCGATTTTTATTAAAAACAGCGATATTAAAGTATGTCGCTCGTATACTTTAGATGCAACTTTTACACCTTCTTCAGTTAAAGAAATATAACCTAAACTATCACGAGTAATATAATTGTTTTCCTCTAATTTCTTCATTGCAACACTTACACTAGGTTTAGAATAATTTAACTCTATTGCTATGTCTATTGAACGTACATTTGCCTTTTTCTCTTTTAGTAGCAATATCGTTTCTAGATAGTCTTCTGCAGATTGTTGTATTTTCATATTTGCTCTCCTAATACTTAGTTTTTGTCATTAAATTATATCATTGTATAAAAAATTATACAAGTGTTAATATGTATGATTGCAAACTTCTTTTATCTTTATTTGTAAACTTTCGTAGTCGCTTGCCGATATCGGTTTATGGTTTGGATTTCTTAAAAGTGCTGACGGATGATAAAACGGTGTGTACAATATATTGTTTTTATCATAAAATTTTCCGTGGTCAATTGTAATTTTTATATTCCTATCAATTAATTTTTTTGATGGCACTAACCCTAAGCATACTATTAGCTTAGGGTTAATTATTTCTATTTGCTTATATAGCCAATCTATGCAAGTATTTATTTCGTTAGTTCTAGGATTTCTGTTTTCTGGTGGTCGGCACTTTACTATGTTTGATATAAATATATTTTTATCTCGGCTTAAACCTATATTATTAAGCATTTCATCAAGAAGTTTGCCACTTCTTCCCACAAATGGAGTACCTATTTCATCTTCGTTTGCTCCAGGTGCTTCACCTATAAACATAATTTCAGAATTTATGTTACCATATCCCCACACTACATTGTTTCTGGTATCGCTTAGGTTGCACTTTTTACACTTCTTACATCTATCTATCATATCTTTAAAATAATCTTCCATAATCTTTTCACTCTCACTATAAATTTAATTAAATAATACCATAAATAGCAATAAAAATCAAAATTAAAATAAAAGATTATACAAATATAAAATTTATCTTGAAAAAGCTAGAAATTAGTTGTAGAATATAAAAGTTAGAATGAATATTGTATATAAAATAAAGGACGGTTATTTAAATGAAAATTTTAGTAGAAACTTCAGCAAGACACTTGCACATCTCGAAAGAACACTTAGAAACTTTATTTGGAAAAGATGCTACTTTAACAAATAAAAAAGATTTATCTCAACCAGGACAATTTGCCTGTGAGCAAAAAGTAGTAGTTGTAGGTCCAAAAGGCGAACTGCCTATGACAATATTAGGGCCAATTAGACCAGCGACACAAGTTGAACTTGCTATAACTGAAGCTAGAAAACTTGGAATAATTCCTCCAATTAGAGAAAGTGGAGATATAGAG
The DNA here is from genome assembly GCA_964369405.1 of uncultured Eubacteriales bacterium. Classification (GTDB taxonomy): domain Bacteria; phylum Bacillota; class Clostridia; order Oscillospirales; family Acutalibacteraceae; genus CAYJFG01. The sequence continues at coordinate 49,382 of CAYJGB010000006.1, read as the reverse complement.
GGTACACCAGGTTGCAAACTAAAAGGACCTTGTGGAGAAGTAGAAATTGATTGTGGTGTAATAGTTGCAAAAAGACATATTCACTTAACACCAGAAAATGCAAAAGAATTTAGCGTTAAAGATAAACAAATTGTTTCAGTAAAAACAGATGAAAACGGCAGAAGCATAATATTTGGCGATGTAGTAGTAAGAGTGCATGAAAATTTTGCACCAGCTATGCATATAGATACAGATGAGTCTAACGCAGCAGGGTTAAAAGGCTGTGTGCAAGGTGAATTAATAGTTAAATAAATGTTACAAGTCATATAGAAAAAATTGATGAAAAAATTACCATGCAAAATATATTTTAATATAATTTGTAATAAAAATTTTGTTGAAAAAAATGTTTATTACTATATATAGTATAATGGAAAAAAAATAACCATTATGTAGCGATTGTAATAATACGAATAATGTTATATAATTATAGCAGTTGTAATGCTAATAAATTTTAGTAAAGTGGGTGTCTTAAATGGAAGTTTTACTAACAGGCGGAGCGGGATATATTGGCAGTCATACTTGTATTAAATTAATTGAATCTGGGTACACGCCAATAATTGCAGATGATTATAGCAATAGTAATCCAGAAGTAATTAAAAGAATAAAAGAGATTACAGGTGTAGATGTTAAAACTTATGAGTTAGACGTTGCAGACGAAAAAGCAATGGACGAAATGTTTAAACAACATAACTTTGAAGCAGTAGTTCATTTTGCCGGACTAAAAGCAGTGGGCGAATCTGTAGAAAAACCATTAATGTACTACAAAAACAACTTAAATACAACATTTACATTAGTAGAGATGATGAAAAAATACAAAGTAAATAAAATAGTATTTAGCTCATCGGCTACAGTATACGGAATACCAGAAACTGTACCATTAGTAGAGGGTATGCCAACAAGTTGTACGAACCCATATGGGTGGACAAAATACATGATAGAACAAATACTTACAGATGTAGCAAATATAGAACCAGATTTTACTGTTATATTGCTTAGATATTTTAATCCTATTGGAGCACATAAAAGTGGACTGATTGGAGAAGACCCAAAAGGCATACCAAACAACTTAATGCCATACATAACACAAGTAGCGGCAGGAAGGTTAAAAGAATTAAATGTTTTTGGTGATGATTACGATACACACGACGGAACTGGTGTGAGAGACTATATACATGTAGAAGATTTAGCAAAAGGACACGTATGTGCAATAGATTACTCAAAAGATAATAAGGGAGTAGAAATATTCAACTTAGGAACAGGAACAGGTTACAGTGTGTTAGATATGGTACATGCGTTCGAGAAATCAAACGAGCTTAGAATACCATATGTAATAAAAGGAAGAAGAGCAGGAGACATAGCAACTTGTTATGCAAATGCTAAAAAAGCGCTAGAAAAAATGAACTGGAAAGCAGAAAAATCGCTAGAAGATATGTGTAAAGATTCATGGAACTGGCAAAAGAACAATCCCAACGGTTATATTAACTAAATAAAATCTATAAAAACTGTGACAAACATACAATTTGATTGTTTTTACTGAAAAAAGGTGTCAAATTGTAATAATTTTATTGATTTTTTAATTTAGTTGTTATATAATAGAATTGCTAACAAAGGCATTAATTTATTTAAGGAGGAAATTCAAAAAATGTTTAGTAAACAAAAAAAGGTAATTAGTATTATTTTGACACTTGCTCTAGTTGTAGCAATGTGCTCAATTTCTGCAGTGAACTTTGCAGCAGAAGAAGCTAGTACAGGTTATTATGTAACAGGTCCAGCAAGCTTGGTTGGTGTAGAATGGCAACCAATGTCAGACGAAGGCGCAATGACAATGCAAGAAGATGGAACATATTCAATAACTTTCACAGATATCCCAGCAGGGGAATATCCATGGAAGGTTACAGATGGCACATGGGTTAACACATATGGTGAAAACGGCCCTAAAGCTGACGGTGACCCAAATGAAATGATTTATACAGACGATGTATCTGACATCACAATAACATTTGACCCAGCAACAGGTGTAGCATTAGCTAGTTCACCAGCTGAATATGAGAAAACAGATTTTACATATGCAGTAGCAGGTAGCGTTGACCTAATAGGTGCAAACTGGGACCCAGCTGCTCCAGAAGGTCAAATGACAGAAACAAGCCCAAATGTATGGCAAATCACTTTCCCAAACATCTTTATAGGTGAGTATCCTTTCAAAGTTGTTCAAGGTACAGCTTGGGGAACAGAGTGGGGTGACCCATCAACAGCTGATGGAAATGCTCGTGCAATAGTAGAAGCTGATGGAACAAGCGTTACAATTACTTTCTACTCAGACATTAAAAAATTCGTTGTTACATATAACGACGAAACTCCAGTAAAACCAGAAGAACCAACAGAAGAACCAACAACAGCAGAACCAACAACAGCAGAACCAACAACAGCAGAACCAACAACAGACGTAGTAACTGACCCAGTTACAGATGAACCAACAACTGAAGAACCAACAACAGTACCAGTTGCACAAACAGCTATGGTTAACGGACAAGTTGCTAATGTTGGAGATAGAATAGTTTACACATTAAATATGCAATCTGATGATGATATTATTGGATTAGACTTTAGTGTTAAATACACAGGTGGCGTTTTAGCATACGAGCAAGCATTTGCTGACGGATTCGAAGAAAATAAAGCAATGTATATGCCTGTATTGTTTGCACCAACAGCTACAAGCATGAAACTTATTAACTTGTATCCAAACGATGGAGAATCTGCTTTCTATGCAAACTATGCAACAATAGATCAAGCAGCAGCTCTAGATATGAGTGGCGATACTACACAATTAGTACAATTAGTATTTACAGTAAAAGCACCAGGAGAAGCATCAATTTCTCCAGTAATTACAGACGCTCTAGCGTTTGACCCAAGCTACGTATTCCCAAATGCAAACTATACAACTTCTGAATCAACAGTAGTTGAAGCAGTAGCACCAACAGATCCTACATCTGCTCCAACAGAGCCAGAAACAACAACAGCTCCAGAAACAGAAACTGCATATTATGTAGCAGGTGTTGCTGAATTAGTTGGTGTAGCATGGCAACCAATGTCAGACGAAGGCAAAATGGAAATGCAAGCAGATGGAACATACAAAATAGTATTTACAAATATCCCAGCAGGAGAATATCCTTGGAAAGTTACTGATGGTACATGGGATAACACATATGGTAAAGATGGTCTAAAAGCTGAAGGCGAGCCAAATGAAATGATCTATACAAATGATGTATCAGATATCACAGTTACATTTGACCCAGCAACTGGCATAGCTTTAGCTAGTTCACCAGCAGCTTATGAGAAAACAGACTTCACATATGCAGTAGCAGGTAGCGTTGACCTAATCGGTGTTAGTTGGGATCCAGCAGCTCCAGAAGGTCAAATGACTGAAGTAAGCGAAGGCGTATGGGAAATTTCTTTCCCTAACATCTACATTGGTGAGTATCCATTCAAAGTTATCCAAGGAACAGCTTGGGGAACAGAGTGGGGTGACCCAACATCAGCAGACGGAAATGCTTATGCAGTAGTTGAAGCTGATGGAACAACAGTTACAATTAGATTTACACCAGCTGAAGAAAAAATTGAAGTATTCTATGCAGCAGAAGAACCAACAACTGAAATTCCTACAGAAGAACCAACAGAAGAACCAACAGAAGAACCAACTGAAGGTCCTACAGAAGAGCCAACAACTGAAGGTCCTACAGTAGAACCAACAACTGTAGCTCCAACAGTAGAACCAACAACTACTGAAGAAGAAACAACAGCAGTTGAAGAAGAAACAACAACTACTGAAGAAGAAACAACAGCAGTTGAAGAAGAAACAACAACAGCAGCAGACCCAACTGTAGCTCCAACAACAAATGATAGCTCAGGTGGTAAAGTTGTAACAGGTGACAGCACATCAGTAGTTGCATTATTAGGAATCCTATTATTAGCAGCAGGTGTAGTAGTTGTTACACGTAGAAAAAGAGAAGAAGCTTAATTGATATAAACTTTATAAAAAGTTTAATTACTAAGTTATTCACATAGAATTACAAAACCCTTTTGGTAGTGATACCAGAAGGGTTTTTTGTAGGTTAAAACTAGAAAGTATAATTTAAATTTCAATAAAATGATAGTGAAGTCACTAAGTTTTACTAAAGGTTTTACTCAAACTTCAAACATGACAACGCAAAAGTTTTACTCAAACTTCAAACAAGACAACGCAAAAGTTTTACTCAATTTTTCATCATAGTTAAATCGTGATAACATAAAAGTTTTACTCAATTTTTTTCAAAAAATTGTGGGGTTTGAGGCAACGCCTCAAGGTCTTGTCCTTGACCTTTAGCCTCTGCGATTTTTTGAGGGTGAATTTTTCTCCAACGGAGAAAAAGAGGTAACTTTTTTGTGCCAAAAAAAATGTACCCTTAAACAATGTTTGGCATTGTACAGAATTTAAAATATAATTGATGTCCTTTTATAATTTGTGCTATATAAAAACAACGGGCGAAAATGGATTTCGCCCGTACAGGTTTGTTGTTCTCTTATAATTTGTGTCAATTAAAATTTATTACCACAATTTGGACAGAACTTTGGTTTGCCCTCTGGTGTAAATCCACATTCGCTACATTTAACCTCTTTTGGACTTCCACAGTTTTGACAAAACTTTCCATTGTTCTTACTTCCACATGAGCAAGTCCATGAGTTATCTTCTACAACTGGCTTAGGTTTGCCACAATTGTTACAAAATTTGCCTGTGTTACTAGTGTTTCCACATTCACACGCCCAACCTGCCACTGCTTGTGGTGCTTGTTGTTGCTGTTGTTGAACTGGTTGTTGTTGTGCTTGTTGCTGTTGTGCCTGTTGTTGCATTTGTTGCTGTTGTTGTGCTTGCTGTTGCTGTTGGTAGCCTCCTAATATGTTAGAGCCGTTGTTCATTGCCATTCCCATGCCAATAAATCCGTTCATCGCTCCACCCTCGTTTGCTCCGGCTGCTGCCATTCCGTCTGCTATTCCGGCTGCTACATAACCTGCTTGTATGCTAGGGTCTTTTAGCATTGCTCCTTTATTTCGTAGTGCCATTATCTTCTTAGACTCTTCATCAAACGATATTCCGTTTATACCTACTGAATGCACTACCATTCCTCTTGATTGCTCCCAATCTTCATCTAATACATCTCTTAAATGTTTAGTAAGCTCTGTAGTCTTGCTTTGTATGTAGTTTACACTCTGTCCCTCTGCTGAATAGTTATTTACAGCTGTTTGTAAACCTGTTAAAAACTCAGATAGATATTGTTCGTTTATGTCCTTTATATCTACTGCACTGTTATTCATTATAGAATCTCTAGGGATAGCCTCGGAGTAGAATAATAGTGGATTTGTTATTTTGATAGAATATGTACCATGCGCTTTTAAATTGAACATTGCATCATATTTTGTATCGTAGTACATAATTGGAGTTGGTGTTCCAAATTTAATACCTTTAATCTCTTGAGTGTTTATATAAAAAACTCTTTGAGATGTAGATGGTCTGCCACCATATCTAAAACGGTCAAAAGTTTCTTTTAAAGTGTCTTTAAACTCGCCGTTGAACATAGATGGAGCAGTGCTGTTATCAACTTTAAAGTAACCAGGCTCGGCTGAATAGTCAACAATTTTACCACCATCAATTAAAATCATAAGTTGATTATCGTATACATGAATAACAGAACCGTTAGAAACACGATTATCAGTTTTTTGCTTGCCAAAAGTAACTTTTTTTTCTTGATGAACAGTTCTAGCAGGAACTAAAACTTGATTATCGCTCATACCGTCAGGCTCTAAAACCTCAAGCCATTGGTCAGCAATAGCCCCACCAATAGTGTTACCGGCTAAATCTAAAACTTCTCTAATTAAACCCATAGAAAATGCACCCCATTTATTAATATTTACTTAATTATAGTATATTTTAGATAAAATTTCAATAGTATAAAGGAAAAAGAAGTTTAAAGTGGATATAAAAATAAAGGTAAAAATAGTAAAATTTATATAAAAATATTGCAATGTAAAACTATAAATGTTAAAATAGTAGTAGCAAAGAATTTGCAAAACAATAAAAAATTATAAAAAGGGAGAGAAAGTAATATGAATTATCGTATAATAGGAGGCAACTTGCCTGCAGTAGTATGTGAGTTAAACCAAGGTGAACAAATGATTACAGAAAGTGGAGCAATGTGTTGGATGTCACCAAATATGAAAATGGAAACAAAAGGTGGCGGAGTAGGCAAAATGTTTGGGAGAGCATTATCAGGAGATAAAATATTCCAAAACATATACACATCAGAGGGTGGAGCAGGAGAAATAGCATTTGCAAGTAGTTTTCCAGGTTGTATAAAAGCTATAGAAGTAACACCAAACACACCAGTAATATGTCAAAAGTCATCATTTTTAGCAGGCACACAAGGTGTAGAATTATCAGTACATTTTAGAGGTAAAGTAGGAGCCGGCTTATTTGGAGGAGAAGGCTTTATAATGCAAAAAGTAAGTGGTAGTGGAGTAGTATTCTTAGAGATAGACGGACATGGCGAAGAATATGTACTAGAAGCAGGGCAATCAATGGTAGTAGACACAGGATACTTAGCAATGATGGACGCAACTTGTACAATGGACGTTAAAACAGTGCCAGGCGTTAAAAATATGTTCTTAGGTGGCGAAGGAATATTTAACACAGTAGTAACAGGACCAGGTAGAATAGTGTTACAAACAATGCCAATAGTAGGTGTAGCAGCAGCGTTAAAACCATTCTTCCCATCAAATAGATAATAAAAGAACAAATGTTTGGTAAATAGGGAATAAGTATAAAATTATACAAGACAAATAAAATTAAATAGTACATAAAAACAAAAGCAATCCAGTAAAATGGGTTGCTTTTGTTGGTGTTTGTAGTGTGTTGCAGTAGTATAATGTAGAGTGTTAAAACTTTGTAAAATAATAGGTAAAATAAAAACAACGTATCAACAAAAGTTGACACGTTGTTAAATGAAAATTTCTTGTTAGTAATAGTTTAATTATGCTACAGTCAAAACACCAACGTTGCTAATTGTAATAGTGTCAGTATCATCAAGCAAAATAGAACCGCCAGGAAGAGCACCACCTGTATCATAAGCTTCAATTTCACCTAATTCTAAGTCCCCAGCATTAGTTCCAGTACCATTTCCTATAGCTAATGCAAAATCACCTCTAATTAAATCTACACCAGCTAAACCGTTTGCATCAAGAATTTCTGTTAGAGTAAGAGTGTTTGCAGGTGTTGCTGCAGCCCAAGCTGCATTTAGCGTTTCAGTACCATATACAGCACCATTTAGAGCATTTACATCAGCAATAGCTGTTTTTAAATACAATTCTATAGTTGTAGCATCACTTGTAAGAGTGTTTCTATTTGCATTATCAATAGTAGTAGCAATAATTGGAATAGCGATAGCAGCCAAAATAGCGATAATAGCAATTGCTATGATGATTTCTACAAGTGTAAAACCTTTTTTAGAGCCTCTGTTTGCTTGTTGTGCTTGAAGTTTTTGCATGATTGTAATTTGTCTTGTCATGTGTTGTGTACCTCTTTCTTTTTCTAATTTTTTTATAGATTGATTGAAATTTGGTTGCAAATGTAAAAAATTGTCGTTAAATGTTGCTTTTATATAAAGTTAATATATTTAACCACGCAAATAACTTTATTTTTAGCATATGTAAATCCAATTTTTTAAAATTGCCATTGCTTGTATTATAAACTCTAGATTTTAAAAAGTCAACAAAAAATAGCAAATTAGTTTTAGAAAAACAAACCCTCATTTTGTTTAAATTACACAAAAGTTGTAATATTTTTTTATAAATAGTGATTTTATGCTTTATTTAGCTTGTTTTTACTACTAATAATATATTGAAAAATATTTTACTAGAATAAAATAATATTATTTTGCACAAATTCATTACAAAAGTTTGTACATTTTTTCGAATAATTTTCTCTGTTCTTTATTGGCAAAATTAGTTTTTTGTTATATAATATTAAGGATAATACTATCTTAAAATGCGAGAAATGTTTTTAAATATAAAAGCGCTGTTGAAAGGGTTGAATTTATTTATGAAAAATTCAAAAAAAGGTTATAGCTTAGTCGTTGCAGTTGTTTTGTCGGCTGTTCTTCTAATATTTGTTACTTCTTTAATTGTTATTGCGTCTTTTAGCATGACTGTTACGGCTAGTGACATCACAAAAAATGAGGCTTATATTAATGCTAAAAGTGCACTTAATATGGCAGAGTCATATTATATGCAATCTGCTAACTTGCCAACTACAGATGAATATTTTTGCATAACGTCTAGCAATGGTGCGTTAGACGAAACTAGCACTTCACCTGTTGATATTATAGGAAGCGAAACAACAGCAAAAACTCACGAAACATATGTAAAAGCAAGTTTAGATGATGCAACAGGCACTTTTACACTAACAGCAAATTCAAAATATTTTAATAAAGGTTTAACAGGCGAAAACACAACAACATTAGTATGTACTTATAATGTAGGGTATGACTCAAACTACAAAATTTCAACAGCAGTTAGAAAAGTAGACACCGCTGACCCTTACAGATATGTAACAGTACATGTAAAACCATACCCAGGTGGGACAGGTGCAGAATATGAAAATGGAGTTTTAAAAACTCCACCAGATGTTTTAGACCCACCTTACCTATACACTTGGGCATACGGAGAAGGTCAAAACGAATTTCCACCAGACGACAATATAGGTGAGGCTAGAGATTCTTCTCTATCTACATTACTATCATATAGTTGGGTAGTATCTAGTGATGCTAACATAGCAGGGCCACAATGTGCTATGGTATACGAGGGTAATGGTTGGTATGAATATACTATTACTATTACAGATAGCGAAATAGACTACTTTAATGCAATAGTTACAGAAAAAGGAGCACTTAGAAACGGTTTAGATAATAATACAGAAAACTGGCATGCACAAACTACAGAGATGTTTAATTTGCCAGTGCCAGAAAATGCAGGAGAAACTCAAGATGTATACATAACATTAAATAATAAGGACAAAAATTTTAACGATAAGTTGAATTGGGAGTTGAAAGATGAAGAGTCAAATTCATTAACAGAGTTTTTAACATCTTATGTAGAGGCTGATTACACAACAGTACATTTAAGAGTTACAGAAGACACAGGAAACACTACAACTGGACAAAAATTGAATGGATACTCAGTAACTACTAATGCAATAGAAGATAGAAACTTACTAACATCAATGGAGGTAGCTCAAGGAGTTGCAGGTGACCCATACACAGGTGGGGCATTACAATACGAGGGTTTTGGTTGGTACACTATTAAAATACCAACTTCAAGCACATTCGACTTAACTCTAAAAAACACATCAGGAACCCCAGTATTTTCTCTTACTGATTTATTAGGTAGCTCTCAAGACGATTTGTGGATTGCATTAGATAAAAACTTATCTCCTACTGTCAAAAAGACAGAAGATGATGCAAACAAAGTATTTACAAATTGGGGCGATAAATCAGCTGGACAGTATCAAACAGTAAATGTAAAAGGTCTTGCTCTAGTAGGTGGAACTCCTCCAGATGTTCAAATTAAATACGAGGTTACTAACGATACATCAAATGTCACACCTACACCTGGTGAGTATTCAATAATACTAAATTATCAAAATAAAGTAGATAGCCCAGATAATAAAGATACTATTATCCCATATACAAGAGATAATGGCGACATATTCGAGTTCCCTAATATGTCACCTAGAGAGGGTTATACATTCTTAGGTTGGAACTTTGATAAAGATGCTACAGACGGAGAATATAAACCATGGTCAGACGATGAAAATATTAAATACTATACAGTTGACCCTAATGACGCTGTTAATAAAGAGATTAGATTTTACGCTATTTGGGAAGAGGCAGATTACTCAGTGTCATACGACTCAAACGGTGGAGGTAATGCACCATCAACTCAAAAAGTAACTACTAATAAACCAATTACTATTGCTAATCAAGGCAATATGTATAAAGTGGGATATAATTTCTTAGGTTGGACAGATGTAGAAAATGGCAAACAGGCAAAAGATGAATTTGCTCCAGGTAAAGAAATTTCAATATCTTCATTTACAGATAGCAAAACTAGCATTAAACTATATGCAGTTTGGGAAAAAGACGATAATTTAAATGTTCTTAGCTACAATGTAAACGGAGGAGAAGGAGACCCTCCTCAAGATGTTGCAGTACCTAAAAATGGAACTGAACAAGAACAAACAGTAACAGTGCCAGTAAGTAAAGTGTTTAAAGAGGGTAGTGATTTTTTAGGTTGGTCTTATATAGATAGTAACGGTGATGATATCGTAATTTTACCTGACTCTGAACACAACACAATAGTGGTTGATAGAGATATAGAGTTAAAAGCAGTGTGGGCAATAACTACATATCCAGTTACTACAATTTATTTATCTACCAATTTAACAATAGCACCATTAGTATATGCGTGGATTGACGGTACAGAAGATAAATTATTTGGTGGATATGATAATAACAACAACGATGAAAAAAGAATGACTAAAGTTGCTAATGAGGGTAGCCAAACTATTTGGAAAATTGATATTTTTGAAGAATACAAAGATAAAAAAATAGGAGTAATATTTAATAAAAATAATAATTTAGATGGTGATAATAACAAAATAGATACTGATGATCATTATATCTTAAATGGTGAAAACAAAATATTTTATGCTAATAGTTATAACAACAATATAGACAGTCAAGAGGTTTTAACTGATGCACAAATAGAAGAAAAGTTTAACAGCAATACTTGGACAGAGGTTTCTTCTACACAACTAAACAGCAACTCATTTAGTAGCTTGCCTTTTGACTCTTATACTGTAAATGAACTACCAGTATACACAGCAAGTGTTTCATATAACTTTGCAAATAGTGTAAAAAATATCTTTACAGATATATTAAACATCTTTAATTTTGATAAAGCTAAAACTACAGATGATTTAATTTCTGAGATATCTACTGTTAGTACATTAGATGTGTCTAATGTGTCTAATATGTCAATAAGTAACAATACTCAAAGTAGTACAGTTAATATTGAAAAATTAGCGACTACAGATGACGAAACTACACAAGCACAATTCCCAGGCAATACATATTTATATATTGATACTTCGGCTTGTAATTTTGTAAAAACCGATGATTATAAAGTAGCAGTTGAATTTATCAAAGATGATAATACTTTTATTCCATATACATTTGCTACCGAAATTGATAAAAATATTTGGAGAATACAAATACCAAATGCAGATATAAAAGCGTTTTCTATTGCAAGACAAAATGATAATGGAGATAGACACAACGAAAAGGAAAATATTAGTTTAGATAAATACGATAGCACTGGTATAAACTGCTATAAAGTTGGGTCAGATTTTAATAATGGTGAAAGTACATTAAATCAAACATATAATGATATATCTGGTGCTGGAAAAACTCCAACAACGGGCAATTACGGTAGTATGGCTAATAGACAAGGCGAGAAAGTACAGTACTACAACATATATATGAACGAAAGAAAAGACGCTAGTGGAAATTATGTAAATGATAGTTATAATTACTACGGATTTGAAAGTAAAAGAGCCGGTAACAGCGACACTACATACTATAACGAATGGTATACATATAAAATACCTACAGATGACAATAGCGAATATAGCTTACAATTTAAAAACTTAGCAGGTGAATTTAATGAAACAGTCGAGATTAAATCTTTAACTGGAGATGTTTACATCACATTAGACACTAAGACTACTGACACTAATGGTAAATATGACGACTTATCTATTTACACATTTGACCCAGACGAAAATTATGCTCAAGGTACAACAAAAATTTACTTTGAAAATACAGAGGGTTGGAGCAATGTTTATGCTTGTGTTTGGGGTCTTGAGGAGAAAGACTGGAGCAAATCTGTAGTACTTCAAGAAGACGACATTGCTGAAAAATATTATATAGAAGTTCCTAGTAGTTCACCTTATATAATTTTCCATGGGGATATAACAGACGAAAACACACCAATGCAAACACCAAAAATTTCTTTAACTGGTGTAAGAGATGAAGTTCTTTATAATGCTAATTCTGGTTGGGATACATATATACACCCTGAAGTTGCATTCGACAGAGCATACAATCAAGCTATTGCTGCTATGAATATTGCATTATTCTCAGATAAATTAATACCATCAGTAAATACAATGGACGTTATTCAAAATAAAGTAAATGATTACAAAGGTAAAACATACTCCACAGTTGCAGACTATGAAAACGCTACAGACGATTTAGAAAATTATTCATCTGCTGTTTTAGCTTATGCAGATATTATTAGAGAAGCTAGAACTTACTTAAAAAGTTCATCATACACAGAAGATGACCCATATAATAACTCAACAATCGAGTATACAGACGATTCAATACAAGAGTTACAATCTCTACATACTACAGCTATGACATACTATGACAATGCATCTGTCACTGTATCACAGCTAAACTCTATAGTTGTTAAAATAAGACGTGCTATCGACTATGGTCTACAACCTAAACTTACTGATAGCAGTAGTAGCACAGGTAGTGCATTAACTCCAACAGCTGACCAAGCGATTATAGTTTTACAAGACTATGCAAACTGGGCACCTGTAGACAGTATGATGAACGAAGTTTCTGGTATGATTTATGAGGAAACTTCTGGAGGCATAAAAAATGTAATTAAGAAAAATGAGCAAATGGAGTATATTAATGCTCAAGGATATTACTTATACTACATAGATTTCACAGGCTCTCGTAACAAAGCAGACTTTGGATTTACTCCACAAGGAATGAGCTCAAATCCGTCATTTAATGTAAATACACTAACTGGAATAAAACCTGGTGAAATTTGGATATACAATAATCAGACTGATGAATGGCGACTTAATAACGACGAGGGTTTACAAGTAGTTTCATCAAGTATAATATCAGGCACAGTCGGCGACACTACAGGATATTGGATTAAACCTAGAGCAGGCGAAAACAGACTAACAGTTTATTTTAGTAACGACACAACTGTAAAATATGGTTCGTCACAGTATGTAATATTTGCCGGTACTTATCAAATACCTATGAACGAGTTTACAAACGGTGGTATAAACTTGCTATCGCAACATGCAAAGGAATTCTTTACAAACCCTGCAAACTATGGTATGACAACTGCTGGCACAACAGCAAATGTAACAGATATACTAATTGGTGCAAAGAAAGGAACGGACACAGGAACGGCTACTAATAATGATAATACTGTAACTAGCGAAGCTGATTTTAATGCAGTAGGTCATAATAGTGAATTTACAAATACCACTAATGGATTTAATGTTTCATCAAGTTCTTCAGCACCATATACATATACTGCCAACGCTATAAACTTTAGGTGGGCTCAAGGCGACAATGGTGACCCTCTATTCATAAAAGGTAATTACATTGTCTTAGACAGTAGCGACATAACTTTTGCAAGTACTGACTATGTTGTAAACTTAGACGCAACAGGAAATGCAACTGGCTCTTTAAAACTAGGTGCAAATTCATCGTCATCTACTTACGATAATAAAATTATATTTAAAACAGATGTTAATGTTCTAGTTTATAATCATGACGGTACACTTAACAAAGATAGATCTTTCGTAATTTATAACGGAAAATACGAAACTCAAACTCAAGTTGATATCTTAGACTTTAAAGATGAGCTTGCAAAAGCAAATGGTAAAGTTAAAAATGTAGATAAATCTGTATTATCAGGAGGTGTTTTCTCATGATAGCTGTTAATAAAAAAGGTGCTACTCTTATCGAACTTGTGTTATCTATCGCAATTATAGTTATGGTTGTAGTGTCTACTGCTTCTGCAATAATCTTATCGCAAGAATCTGTTTTTACAGATACTAAAAGAGAAGAGGCGTCTATGATGGCTCAAAACATAGCTGATGAGCTAATAGTTGAGATGTCTGGGAAAACATTTTCAGAAAATCAAAACAATGTAGCAGTAGGTGCACCACTAAATGTAGTTGATGGCGCAAAATATGTAAATGTATTAGCTAGCGTTGATTTTCCTTTAGCTCATTCGAATGGTAGCAAGCAATTTGCTATTTTAGATTATAACAACACAGTTAATTCAGTATCTATGTTAGGGACTAAAATTTTAGTATGTGTCTATTATAATGATACAGAATATGTTGTTATAGAAGGCTTTGCACCAACAGTAGAAGCAGATAACTAAGGAGGGTCAGACAAAAATGTTAAAGCGAATTACACCGATAAATAAGAGTAAAAAAGGTTTCACAATAATTGAATTATTAATAACTGTCGCAGTGTTAGGAATATTATCAACAGTAAGCCTTGCAATCTTATGGTCAGCTATAACTGCACATAATACACTTTCCTCTGTTTCGATAAACTCTCAAGTATCAGTAAACACAATGGAGTATATACACCAAGGAGCAAGAGTAGCGACTTCTGTAAAAGTTGAAAATTCAGTAGTAGGAGATAAAATAACATACTTGAATACTAGTTATAATACAGCAAAAGAAGATAGTATTGCAATATTTGAAAGTGCTACAAACGAGTTAAAGTTAGCAATAAAAGACGCTACTGGTTGGAAAGAGTTTACAAACTTTGATAAAGGAATAGACAAAGCAGAGTTTGAAACGAGTACAACGCCATTATCTGGAGCAGGTGGAATAGATAATGTAAAATTAACATATAAATTTTATTCAGAAAAAAATGTAATATACGAAGCAGGAGTACAAATGGAGAATGTATCAGCAATTGGAAATGCAAACACAAATGGAGTAGTTACATTTGACTTATTAGATGGAGCACAAGATGTAAAAGTATTAATAATACAATAATATTGATGTAAAATTCGCACAGAATTTAAAACACAATTTGTATGGGAGCATATAATATGCTCCCATATTTTTGTACAAATTTAAATGATATTAGTAGGGGATAGATTATCATATGCTGCCGTTGATTATTATTCTATTTACATTGTGCTATATAAAAAACAACGGGCGAAAATGGATTTCGCCCCTACAGGTTTGTTGTTCTGTTATAATTTGTGCAAAAAATAAGGAGCATATAGAATGCTCCTCTTTAAAACAATATTATAAATTTTAATCTTTCGTATTAATAGTATCTATTGTTGTGTTTACTCCGTATTCGCCGTTTTCGTTGTATTCATCGTCGTTATCATCTTCGTTAGCTTCGGGTTTCTTAATGTTTTTTACGTATTCTCCATATTTAGTGTCTTTAATATGTTGATATCTTTCGTAACTATCTTCTTCTACTGTATTATAATTTGAATTATTCTTAATCAGTCTACTTGTCTTGAAAAGATATATAACAAATATAATTTCTAAGACTAATCTTCCCACACCTAACACTATAGCCGATGCAGAAAATAATATAACACTATGTGATGTGCTTAACCATACAAGGGTATATTCAAACAGCATACATAATGCAAATATTATTATATCAGCTGTCCAAAGTATTTTTAACTTCCTGTGTCCTAAATCAGATTTGTATTCATCTTCTATTTCTTTTACACCTTTTACAATATACATTGATATCAATATTAATAGTATTGGCGTTACTATAGATAGTGTAATCGAAAATATAGTTAAGTCTGTAATAGTACTCATAGTAAATTGTATAATTGCACTTGAAATCATTCCTACTATTGCTAATGGTATGATTTTTGGGAAATTTACATATTCTGTATGCTTAAATGCAAATACTCCTACTAAAATAAAAATAAATCCAATTACATCGTTTATAATGTCAAAATTGTTAATTGTAAAATCAAACAATATAAATATGTATCCTAATATAATAAAACCCATAATTTTTTCTCCTCTTCACATTTTAATATTTTATTTTATTATATACTATTTTTATTTATGTTGCAATGAATAATTTTATTTTAACCATCTTATATCTGTGTCTAAACTTAAATTGTCTAGCCCGTATATCATTAATGTATCTTTTATATTCTCTTCTTCTACAAGTTTAGATACATCTTCTTTATAATAACGCATATCTATCATTATAATTTCGCTATAATTATCAGTCAAAAATGGTGTAAAACAATGTGCAAACGAATCTTTTATAACTAATAGCTTTCCACCTGTGCTTTCACTGTTCTTAATTCTTACTAAGCTGTGATTTCCATCTAGAAATACTGGGTACTTGTCGTCTTCCTCTAGATGGTCTAGATAATACATACTGTTACTCTTCTTAACTTCGCCGTCTTCTACTATCTCTACACTTATATTATCACTATAATTTTTATTATACCACACATCTATGCTTTCGCTTGGTGTCAGCCATAATGCACTTGTCGAATATGTTGTACCATAAAAATCATCATAACTTTTTATGTCGAAATCGCTTATCGGTGTTTGATTTAACTCTAATGCTTTACAATATTCTTCGTATGCTATATATGCACCTTCTGTTGTCCAGTGGTGGTCTGTTTTATAATATAGCTTTACATCTTCTTCTGCTTTTTCTTCAAAAGTATCTCTTAAATCTATAAAGTTTAAGTCGCCTTTGTTTTTCTTTATTATCTCATAATACTTATTGTCGTCATACTCATAGTGGTTATTAGGTAGTTTATCTCCCATTATATAACCTGTGCTTGGTACAACCATCAATGTGCTATTTAAATCATTCTTTTCAGAAAATGACTTTAATTTTTCTATATTTAAAGCTAAGTAATTATCTTCGTCTACAGGGTCGTTTATTAAGTAATCATCACTGCCTAAATATACACCCTTTGAACCATTTCTACCACTAGCAACATCATAATATGCATTTAATCCTACAAAAAAATCTCTGCCACTTATGTGGTCTGCTAAATATGTTTCAAAATCTTCTCCAAACTCTCCACTTATTAGAGTATCAAATGTAAACTCGGGAAAATCTTCAAGATATCTTTTTTCGTTTGATGAGTAATCACTCTTTGGTGCAAAGCAGAATAATAATCCTATCAACGCTATGAATATTAAAAATATTAAAGCAGGTAGGAATTTTTTTAATTTTTTAAGTTTCATATGTTTTCATTCCTATTCAAATTTAAAATCTAAAATATATAAACGGATTATATGTTTGACTAACAAGGGAAGCTGTGCATAATATTAAAGACAAAGTACAAAGTGTAGTTTCTGGAATAAAGCACCAGCTTTTATACTTAATTTTTTCATAGAGTTTATATGCTAGTGGAGTTGATGCAACAATTGCTACAATCAGTAATGGTATATATGATATAACAAGTACTAAAGTATCTTGTCCAATCAATCCACCGGACGGATTAAACAGCTCGCCAAAGAAGTTAAGCATCTCTGTAAAATCTTCAAAGAAGAATATAACCCAACCTATGATAATAAGAGCTAACGCATATATATGTTGAATAGCGTTTGGAAGTTTTTTAAGTAGTTTTAGTAAAAACAGTTTTTCCATAATGAGGATTAACCCAAAGTATACACCCCACAAAATAAAGTTTACACTTGCACCATGCCATAGCCCAGTTAAAAACCATACAATAGCCAAATTTAGCACCATACGTTTAACGCCTTTACGATTACCACCTAACGGAATATAAACATACTCTCTAAACCACGTACCAAGCGAAATATGCCACCTACGCCAAAACTCTGTAATAGTTTTAGAAATATAAGGGTAGTCGAAATTTTTAAGGAACTCAAACCCTAGCATATTACCTAAACCACGAGCCATATCGGAGTACCCACTAAAGTCAAAGTAAATCTGGAATGAGTAGGCGACAATACCAATAAAGCTACCTAACATACCGTTTGTACCACTGTTTTCTCTAATACTATCCCATAAAAGCCCCATCTGATTAGCGATTAAAACTTTTTTAGATAAACCAATTAAAAAGAGTTTAACACCAGTAATAAACTGATTTAAAGTTTCTCTTCTATGGTCTAATTGATATGCAACATCTTTATATCTAACAATAGGCCCTGCGATAAGTTGAGGGAAAAGTGCTACATACGTACCAAAGGTAATCATATTTTTTTGAACAGGAGCATCGCCTCTGTAAACATCAATAGAGTAGGACATAGTTTGGAACGTATAAAATGAAATACCTATAGGTAAAGGAATAACAAGAGGAGCTATATTGAGAAAAGGTAAGACATTTAGAGTATCTGTAATAAGCCCTGAATATTTAAAGAATGCAAGTAGCGACAAGTTAATAACGATTGAAGATATAACTAGACGTTTTGCGATATTCTTTTTACTTCGATATTTATCAATAAAATATCCGTGAGTATAGTCAACAACAGTGGAGAACAGCATAAGCAAGACAAAAATAGGTTCTCCCCACCCATAAAATATTAAGTTAACTATAAACAAAACTAAATTTCTATATTTTCTAGGTGTAATATAATACACTAATAAAACAGCCGGTAAATATAAAAATAAAAACAACAGGCTAGAAAAAACCATTTTATAATATTCTCCTTTTAAAGATTTAAACTTATCATTTAAAAAGGTTGTATCACAATTTAAAATTATATATTAATTCTAATTTTGTGATACAACCCTTAACATTTTAATTGCAATTATTAATAATAATTTATTCTTATGCAAATGCTTGCTCGTATACTTCGTTTGCTTTGTCTATATCATCGCAAACTATCATACTTACATAGTTTCCATTTGTTTTAACTTCTGCATTTTTAACTATATCTAGTAATTCTGCCTCGTAACTTGCAGCTTCGCTTACTTTTGATTGTAAACGTTTGTCAAGCTCAGTTGCTACTGATGCTGCTGCTTCTTCGCTAATTGCTTCTACTAATACTATTTCAGTAATTCCTGTTGTGTCTATTTCTGCTGAAAATGCTTTTACTGAACTTTCCATAATTAAGTAATAGCTTGCTAAATCTTCTATTTCTAGTGCTTGTGCATTTGTTATGTTACATTGTGTATTTATATCTTGCATAACTTTTTCTAAATCTACTTCTTTTGGTGCATCTGTTGTGCATGCTGTAAAAGAGAATACACACACTAATATTAACGCTATAGCTATAATTTTTTTCATTTTAAAATCTCCTTTAATTTTTGATGTTTCTATCTAATATATTTTACTAACAAAAACATATTATGTCAATATATTTATTCTATTTTGTCGTTTTAATGTATTTTTCATCTATTTTTATCGCATTGTTTGAATAATATTCTTTAGTTTCTGCCACTCTAGTCGTACTGCTTGTGTTTTCTGATAATAATTTTGTTATTGCATATAAATTTATCCATATTTCGTTTTCGCTTTCTTTCTGACTTTCATCAAACACTAACTCTAACCCCAAATGTAAGTGGCTTGTTTCTATTCCGTTTACATTTTCTTCTTTGCTATATCCTGTTCTACCTGCATATCCTATTACATCTCCAGCAGTTACTATACTTCCTTCTTTTACATCTATATGATATGGTCTGTTTTGTCTTAGGTGTGCATAGTAATAATACCTTTTACTATCTAAACTACGTATCCCTATTCGCCAACCTCCGTACTCATTCCAACCCATTATCTCTACTATTCCACTTTCTATTGCTATTATCGGCGTGCCTGTTGCACACATTAAGTCATGCCCTAGGTGCATTCTGTCATAACCATATTGTCGGCTTGCTCCAAAATCATCATAATGACTATACGGAAAAGTCTTTGCTATAGGGCTGTATACTATTAATCCGTACTTGCTTTCGTCATTTTCTGTATACGTTCCTAAAAATCCATCTAATACAGCTGTATATGCTTCTTTGTAATAATTAAAATACTCCATATCCTTAGTTATGGTGTTTATTTTCTCGCCGTTTTTTAGCTTCTCTATTATACTATCTAAGTCAGAACTTTTATACTTTTTAAAATCTCCACCATATTTTGCTCCTAAATATGCAAGAGTATCTATCCAGTTTATATGTATATCCTCATAATATGTATCTATATCAGCTTGCATAGCTTTTTTTAAAGCCTCATAGGTTACATTAAACTCAACATACTTTATATAATCATTATTACTTTTACTTGCTCCTATTAATATTGAAAATCCACCTAGCAAAACAAAAATACTTAATATTATACATATAGTTTTTTTTATCATATAAGCACCACCAAAAGAAAAGATACTTAATGTATATGATTAAGTATCTTTTTTATGATTTATATGTTAATTTCTGAGGATTCAAATACCTTTTCAGCTTTCTGTGAATCAATAACTATTTGCTTATGCAATTTTTCGATATTTTCAAATTTAATCTCTTGCCTTAAAAATTTTAATAATCTTACTTTTACTTTTTCTCCGTAAAGCTCTTTTAAATCTTTTTGTGGTACCCACGTTTCTGAGAGTGGATTATATTTACCTATTGTTGGCTTTACCCCTATATTAGTAACTCCACAATATAGCTTACCCTCTATCTCGACAGCACTAGCATACACACCGAATTTAGGCAACACAAAATTTTTAGGAAACGGCTGATTGATAGTAGGTGTATGTATTGTACGCCCAATTTGATTACCTTTTTTTATAACAAAATTATAAGAAAAACATCTATCAAGCATATTGTTAACTTCTTCTATATTTGCATTAGACAGCTCTTTTCTTATTCTAGTTGAGCTTACAACCTCATCTTTATATGTTACTGGAGATATAGAAATAACTTCAATATTAAAACTCTTGCATATCTCTTTTAGATTTTGAGCAGTAGAGTTGCCACCTTGTCCAAAATGATAATTGAAACCACAAAAAACTTTTTTAGCATTTAATTTGTCAACTAAAATTTGAGATACAAACTCATAAGCTGTTAAATCTTTTATTTTATAAAAATCTAAGAAATAGAGTTGTTCAATGCCTAAGCTTTTAAATATATCAGCCTTTTCATCATTAGTTGTTAAATATGAAATTTTTTCTTTTGCACTCTCTTTAAAATATTCAAGAGGGTTTTTATCGAATGTTATAACAGTTGGCACTAAACCGTTTTCTTTGCACTTAACAACATTTTTTATTAGCTCTCTATGACCTAGGTGCACGCCATCAAAAAAACCTAACGCTACACTTGTACTTTTTATGTTCTTTTCTAATTTGTAAGATGTTTTCATATCTCGTTCTCCACTTTAGAAACATTTTCCATATCTTTTTCAAGCTCAATTTCTTTTTCTTTTTTCTTTATTGTTTCTTTTATTTTCTTTATTTTTTCTGTTTCTGAGAATAAATATTTTACTTCAAGTATCATAGATATAAAACAAACTACCATTAATACAATATCTATAGTTGCATACGATTCAAATGCACGCTCGCTAATTGTGGCACTCTCTGAAGTATTAACAACTAAAATTGATAGCATAAATCGTACAAACTCATTTTGAGCGTCTTCACTGTTTCCTGTTATTCCAAGATTTATTATATATGTAAAACCTAAAAATATCAGTAACATAAATATTGATGTTCCTGTAAATATAGGTTTTTTAGGTCTGTTTATTATATAGTACACCAACACAAACGCATAAAGAGCTATTGCTACTATTATTACAACTGGATTGATATTCATAATTTATATTACTCCTTTATCTATCAGTAAGGCTGTTTTTAATACTGCAATTTGAGTTTTTGCATCTGGTATCTGATTATTAATTACCATTTCAACAGCTTTATTCAGAGGTATTCTCTTAACGTTTAAAAACTCATCTTCATCAAGGTTTATATCTTTAAAGCAATCTACTTTGCAAAAATACATATGAATTATCTCGCCACAGTATCCAGGGGAGGGATACATTTTACCTAGCGACATATACGAAGTACCGACAGCCCCTGTTTCTTCTTCGAGTTCTCTTTTACCGTTATCTAGTGGAGATGAGCCGAGTTCTAGTTTTCCAGCAGGTAGTTCAAGCACAACTTCATTATAAGGATATCTAAATTGCTCAACAAAAAGTAACTCATTATCTTTAGTAATTGCACAAACAGTTACACCACCATTATGTTTTAAAAATTCTCTATTAGCATTATTGCCATTAGGTAAACTTACGGTGTCTAAATATACTTTAATTATTTTACCATCAAACACTAATTTACTATCAATTGTTTTTTCAATTAAGTTCATAATTCAATCTCCTTATATGCATATATGTTTATTATAACACATATGTATTTAGAAAGTAAAAATTTTTTTAAAAAAAGTATAAAATTAGAGGTGGAAAAAATGATTTTAGAGAAAAATTATGTTGACGAGAAAGAAAGATATGAAACTATAAGCAAGTTACTTAGAAAATATCATTTTATTAAGAGTGAGATTATAGGTAATAGCCACTGTGGGCGAAAGATAGAAGCGTTATCGATAGGAAACCCAGAGGAGCAAATATTATTTTGTGGAGCATTTCACGGAATGGAGTCAATAACAACGTATATACTGCTTAAATTTTTAGATAATCTATGCGACACAGTGCGAACAGGAGGAAATTTGAGTGAAATATGTGTAGAAAGATTTTTAAAGAGAAGAGGACTAGTAGTAGTGCCATGTGTAAACCCAGACGGAGTAGAGATAGCAAGTAGAGGAGCAATGAGTAGCGGAAGATATGAAAAGTTTGTAGAAAGAGTATCAAGA
This sequence comes from uncultured Eubacteriales bacterium, assembly GCA_964369405.1. Taxonomy (GTDB): domain Bacteria; phylum Bacillota; class Clostridia; order Oscillospirales; family Acutalibacteraceae; genus CAYJFG01. Next base: position 26,580 of record CAYJGB010000006.1, on the reverse strand, counting down.
GGAAATACAGAGAAATGGCAAGCGAATGCAAACGGAGTAGATATAAACCATAATTTTGATGCACAGTGGGAACAACTACATAGATTAGAGGGAGAAAACGGAATAAAGAGTGGAGCGATGACAAGGTATGGAGGAGAATATGCACATAGCGAACCAGAAACAAAAGCGATAGTAAATTATTGCAAAAGCAGAAATATAAGGCATGCATTGGCGTTCCATAGTCAAGGTGAGGAGATATATTGGGAATTTGGCAAAAAGACGCCACCCAGAGCAAAACTTATGGCAAACATAATGTCAAAAAGTAGTGGGTATGAGTTAAGTCATGCACAGGGGCTAGCACAAGGAGGAGGGTTTAAAGATTGGTTTATAGAGGAGTTTAAGAAACCAGCCTTTACAATAGAGGTAGGAAAAGGAGAAAATCCACTACCATTTGAAGATAAAGAAGATATATACGAAAAGTTAGAAGAAATGATGACACTAAGTATAATAATGTGATGGTGTAAAAATTACTAAATTTTTTTATAAAACTACAATTGTTAGCAATATAAAGGGGCTGTCGCAAATGAGTAAAATCATCTGCGACAGCCTCTTTACGTTTAGGGTGTGATGAAACTTAAAATAATTTTGTTGTCCAGTTTTCACAATTCCATACGTCAGTTACTACATCTTCATAAAACTCAGGCTCATGACATATTAGCAGTATGCTACCTTTATACGCTATCAAAGCCCTTTTTAACTCTTCTTTTGCATCTACATCTAAATGGTTAGTAGGCTCATCTAATAACAATATGTTGCTAGGATGTCCTATTAATTTACATAGTCTTACTTTTGCTTGCTCTCCTCCACTTAGCACTTTTACCATACTCTCTATATGCTTTGTTGTAAGTCCACATTTTGCTAATGCTCCCCTTACTTCGTTTTGTGGCATTGATGGAAACTCTTTCCATATCTCCTCTATACAAGTTGTATTATCATAAGATACCTCTTGCTCAAAATATCCTATCTCTAAGTAATCTCCTAATTCAACTTTACCACTTATTGGTGGTATTAACCCTAATATACTTTTAAGTAGTGTAGTTTTTCCTATTCCGTTTGCTCCTGTTAGTGCTATCTTTTGCCCTCTTAACATCTCTATATCAAGTGGCTTTGAAAGTGGTGTGTCATACCCTATTACTAGTTCTTTCGCTTCAAATATAAACTTAGACGCAGCCCTTGCCTCTTTAAAATTAAACTCTGGTTTTGGCTTGTCTTTTGCAAGCTCTATTATATCCATTTTATCAAGCTTTTTCTGTCTGCTCATCGCCATATTTCTGGTGGATACTCGTGCTTTGTTCCTTTGCACAAAATCTTTAAGCTCGCTTATCTCTTGTTGTTGCTTTTTATATGCCGCTTCCATTTGAGATTTTTTCATCTCGTATACTTCTAAGAATTTATTGTAATCTCCTACATATCTATCTATTTTTTGATTGTCTACATGATATATCAAATTGATTACAGAATTTAAAAATGGTATATCGTGAGATATTAATATAAACGCATTTTCATACTCGTTTAAATATCGTTTTAACCACTCTATATGACTTTCGTCTAAATAGTTTGTAGGCTCGTCTAATAATAATATATCTGGTTTTTCTAAAAACAACTTGCCTAAAAGCACTTTTGTTCTTTGTCCTCCAGAAAGTTCTGTTACATCTTTTTCAAAACCTAAATCATTTAAACCTAACGCTCTGCCAATCTCATTTACTTTTGTATCTATATTATAAAAGTCTTGTTGCTCTAATATCGACTGTATTTCTCCTGTTTCTTCTAACATCTCAGTCATTTCTTCTTCTGTTACATCGCCCATTTTTCCGTAAATATCATTCATTTTTTCTTCTAAATCAAATAAATACGAAAAAGCTGACTCCAATACTCCACGTATTGTAGTTCCTTTTTTAAGCATTGTGTGCTGGTCTAAATATCCTACCCTTACATTTTTAGACCATTCTACTGTCCCTTCGTCTGGCTGTAATGTGCCTGTTATTATATTCATAAAGGTCGATTTACCCTCGCCATTTGCTCCGATAAATCCTATATGCTCGCCTTTTAATAGTCTGAAAGATACATCATTAAATATAGCTCTATCTCCAAAGCCATGTGTTAAATTTTCTACGTTTAAAATACTCATTAATACTCTCCTGATTTTAGTAATATAAAATTGTGACTTTTTTCTGTCCACTATATGTATTCTACACTAAGAGTATTATTTTTTCAATGTTTTATATGTTTTTATTTCTATTGTTCTAATTTATTTAAGTTGTCCATATAATTAACTATCAAAGAATTAAAGGAGCTTAAAAATTATGGATAGTATAAAATCAATAGACAATTTTAGCAGTGCAATTAGTAAGTTGAGTTTTAATTTACATAAAATTATTTCAGAAATTCCACAAACTATAAAATCACAAGCACAAGAAGTAAGGCTTAGAATTAACAAACCTGTTGCAATATATTGTGCTAATAAAATGTATTATATAACGACTGATAAACGTGCTGTTACTACTATATACAATGGTAAAATGCTTTTATGTAGTGAGGCTGATATAAAAGAAACGTTTGAGAACATATGTGAATATTCAGTTTATAGCTATCAAAATGAAATAGCAAACGGATATATAACAATCAAAGGTGGACATAGAGTAGGAATTTGTGGAACAGCAGTCTACAAAAAAGATAAAATAGAAAATGTTAAAGATATATCCTCGATAAACATACGAGTATCAAGGCAGATTATAGGCAGTGCAGACGAGCTTATAAAAAGAGTGGGAGTTAATAGCAATGGTTTACTACTTTGTGGTTGCCCATCATGTGGAAAAACAACAGTCCTTAGAGATTTAGCAAGACAGCTATCAAACAGGTACTCAAAAAAAATTGCAGTGATAGATGAACGATGCGAAATAGGCAGTATACATATGGGAGTAAGTCAAAACGATTTAGGGCAAAGCGATATACTAGACGGCTATAAAAAAGGCGAGGGTATATTACAAGCCGTAAGATGTATGTCGCCAGATGTAATTATATGTGATGAAGTCGGGACAACAGTAGATATAGAAGCTATTGAGCAAGGGCTTAATGCTGGTGTAAGTATAGTAGCTAGTATACACGCAACAAATGCACATGAGCTAATGCAAAAACCACAAGGGAGAGCGTTAATAAAAACAGGTGCTTTTGAGAAGATAGTTTTTTTTAAAGGGCGTGAGCAAGTAGGAGAAATAAAAGAAGTAATAACAGTAAAGGAGCTTTTAAATGATACGTATAGTAGGAGCGATAATTTTAGCAGTAGGAGTAATTTTTATAAGCTTAATAATTTCTCAAAGGCTAATTAACAGAGTAGTATTTTGGGAGCAATTTGTAAGCTACTTAACAACACTAAAGACAAAGATTAGATATAATTCATCAAATGTATATAATCTACTTAATGTAGATAGCAGTCAAAATATGATAGTAGGATTTATAGAGGATTGTAGAGAAGAAATGTCACAAAGCAGTTACTACAACGCATGGTGTAATGCATTAAAAAAGATACCGTCACACATAGGTCTTACAAATGAAGATAAAGATATAATAAAACAATTTGGGCAGACGCTTGGAACAACTGATATAGAAGGACAAATTGAGCATTGCGAGCTTTATATAGACTTAGCAAGTCAACGATTAATAAATGCAAAAAAAGAAAAAGAGAAGAATGTTAAATTATACAGAACATTAGGAGCATCATTATCTGTATGTTTGTTCATTTTAATAATCTAAAAAATAGGACGGTATAAAAATGGATATAGATTTAATATTTAGAATAGCAGCAATAGGAATAATAGTAGCTGTATTAAATCAAGTTTTGATACGAGCAGGAAGAGAAGAACAAGCAATGATGACTACTTTAGCAGGGCTTATAGTTGTATTGCTTATGATTATTCAAGAGATTAGCAATTTGTTTGATACTATTAAATCTCTTTTTGGGTTGTAGATTATGGATATATTATCAGTATGTATTTGTGCAATAGTCGCTACTGTATTATCAATCACAATTAAAAAGCATAACCCAGAGATTTCAACACTACTATCAGTTGGTGCTGGTATTATTATCTTTATAATGATACTCTCTTTTATTAACCCTGTAATTAATCAAATTAATAATCTTGCTAAAATGGCTAATATATCTACTCAGTATACTAGCATACTTATAAAAGCTCTTGGAATTTGTTTTATTTGTCAGTTCTCGTCAGACGCTTGTAAAGATGCATCTCAAACAGCACTTGCAAGCAAGGTAGAGCTTGCCGGTAAATTATTAATAGTTATAATTTCTCTGCCTATGATAGAAGAAATAACTTCAACTGCCATAAGTTTAATTGGTGGAGGATAAATAAGGATTTTAAAATTATGAAGAATAGAATACATATGATTTGTAAAAAGTATAAAATTGTAATTAGACTTATTATTTTTTTAATAATATCTATAATTGTTTTTTTCTGTTGTACTCCTAATGTTAACGCAACAGAAAACGACATAACAACAGACGATATATATAACAAACAGCTAGAGGAAAGCAATGCAAACGATATTTACTATGCACTACCTGAAGATACAAAAGAATACTTAAACGACTTAGGTATAAGCTCTGTTAGTTTTTCTCAGCTTAACTCTTTAAGCTTTGGAGCAATACTAAATCTTTTAATCAATCTGTTTTCAGACAACAGCTCAGCTCCTGTTACTGCAATAATACAAGTTATCGGTATAATGCTTCTTTGTGCTTTAATCGACAGTATGAAAACATCTCTTAGTGATAAACCGTTAGGAGGTATTGTATCTATTGTGGGTACTCTATGTGTTAGTTGTGTCTTGGTTTTTCCAATTACTCAGTGTATAGCAACAGCAAGCTCAATTATTGAAACATCTGCTAATTTTATGCTTTTATATATTCCAATATTAACAGGCGTTTTAATCGCTTGTGGCAATGCCTTAACTGGTGCTTCTTACTACAATATTATGATGGGTGCAGGTCAGGCTGTAACTTTAACTTCAGCAAATATAATTATCCCTTTAATGAACATTTTTTTAAGTCTTTCTATAATTTCTGCTGTGTCTAATAAAATAAATTTAGACGGTGTTTGCGATATTTTTTCTAAACTCACAAAATGGATTTTAACTTTTATTATGTCTATATTTGTGTCTGTACTATCTTTTCAAACTATTATTAGTGCTGTTGCTGATAAAACTAGTGTTAGGGCAACTAGGTTTGCTATAAGTAGTGTTGTGCCTTTAGTAGGTGGTGCATTAAGCGATGCGTTCTTAACAGTTCAAAGTTGTATTACTATGCTCAAATCTGGTATTGGAGTTTTTATTATTATAGCGTGTGCCATTATTTTTTTACCTGTAATCTTTGAGTGTATTATTTGGCTATTCACCTTGAATATATGCAGTGCAATAGGACAAGTCTTTAATGTATCGCCCATATGCAAAATTCTAAACAATAGCAGTAAAGTAATATCAACTTTGCTTGCCGTTTTACTCTGTTTTTTAGCAGTGTTTATCATCAGTTCAACATTAATCATACTTGTAGGGAGTAGTTAAATTATGACAGATATATATACTTGGGCAACTTCAATTTGCATATGTGCTGCTATCTGTATGTTGATAGAGCTTATAGCACCAAATGGCTCGATGGATAAAATTCTAAAATTCATTTTAGGCGTGTTTATTCTATGTTGTACAATTATTCCACTAAAGTCTGTCGCTACTGGAATAAATGAGCAACTAATCAGCATAAACATTAATAACAGCGTTGAAGATTACTTTCCAAATGATATAGAAAACATATCAGAAAACATAACACGAGAAAGTATTACTCAAGTAGTTGAGCAACAATTAAGTTTAATAGATTGCAGTGCAAAGGACATAGAAATAATTACGAAAACAGAAAACGAAAGAGTAGTTATATCAAAGATTATAGTTACAGTTGATAGCAGTTATAAGGAAGATGTGTATAAAATAAAAAGCAGTTTAGAGGAGTCTTTAAATCTTGATGTAGATGTAAAGATATAGGAGGTTATAAAAGTGTCGACAGAAAAAGGAGATTTTAAAATCGCTGATAAAATAAAAGAATTCTTAGATAGTTCTAAATCAAAAACAATAATCATAGTATGTGGAATAATAGGAATACTCTTAATATTTTTATCATCGTTTTTCGAGTTTGATAATAGTAATCAAACAGTTACAGATACAGAAAAAAATATTATCTCAGAAACTGAATTTATAGCTACATATAAGGAAGATACAGAAACTAATCTAGGTAATATGATAGCCTCAATAGAGGGAGCAGGAACAACAAAAATTATGGTTACAGTAGATAGTAGTATTGAGTATGTATATGCAACAGACGATAAAGGAAGCGATAACAGTGTATCAAACAACGCAAGTGGCGAAAGTGCAGATGAAAGCTCAATAAGTAGAGAAGAAACAAATGTAATATTGCGATTATCAAACGGAGAAGAACAATTGGTGACAGTAACAGAAATACAGCCAAAAATACGAGGGGTGTTAGTAATATGTGAGGGTGGAGATGATATAGAAGTAGAACAAAGAGTTTTAGAAGCAGTAACAAAAGCATTAGATATATCAACAAACAAAGTATGTGTAACAAAACTTTCAAAATAATTAGGAGGATATAATCAAATGAAATTTGGAAAAAGACAATTAGTACTTGCATCATTAGTATTGGCATTAGGAGCGGCAGTGTATTTAAACTGGCAGTTTTCATCAACAGATAGTTTAACAGCACCTAAGGTAGAAACATCATCAAAAGAGTTAGGGCAAGCAGAGTTTGTAAACAGTTCGACAGATAGCAGTGCCGAAGATACAAGTGATGATAATAAAGAAAACGAAGAAAGCTCTGTAGAAACGAGCAAAGAAACGAGCGAATATTTTTCTAGTGCAACAATAGAACGACAAAAGACACAAGATAAGATAATAGACGATGCAAAAGAGATATTAGAAGCAGTGTCGAGTGATGACAAGTTAAAAGAAGAAGCATTAGAAGATGCAGCCCTACTTGCAAAAATAGTAGCACAACAAACGAACATAGAAAGTTTAATAAAAGCAAAGGGAATAAATGAATGTTTAGCTTTTATACAAAATGGAGAATGTAGCATAGTAGTAAGTAAAGGACAGTTATCAGATGAAAATATAATAATGATAAAAGACATAGTGGAGGGTCAAGCAGGAATAGACTTTGAAAAAATTAAGATTACTGAGGTATAGAAAACAGAGTAACGTTTTGCCTAATTTTTCTTCAAAATTTAAATATTAACAAAAGAAAAGTTTTACTCAATTTTTTGAAAAACATTGAGTAAAACTTTTATGTTGTCACGTTTTAGTCAAGTAATAAACCCTTGAGGCAAATCCTTAAACCACCACCACTTTTGAAAAGTGGACAAAACTTTTACGTTACTAACGGTTAAACTGCGATGAAAAAGTAAACTAAACTTTTACTACTCTTTCTTGCTATCTATTATCTTTTGCGCTATATGCACTGGCACATCTTCGTATCTTACAAACTCAAATGTGTAACTTCCTCTTCCTTGTGTTAGTTGTCGCATATATGTTGTAAAATCAAACATCTGTGCTGACGGTACTTCCGCTTCTACTATTTGACTTCCGTCTTCGCATGGTGTCATTCCTATTACTCTGCCTCGTCTTTTGTTTACTTCTCCCATGATGTCGCCCATATTGTTTTCTGGTACTTTTGCTTTTAATGTTCCTATTGGCTCTAATAGTACAGGGGAAGCTTTTGGCATCGCATTTTTATATGCTATTGTTGCTGCCATTTTAAATGACATCTCACTAGAATCTACTGGATGATACGAACCATCATATAATGTTGCCTTTAGCCCTACTACTGGATACCCTGCAAGTACTCCTTTTTTAATACTCTCTTTTAAGCCTTTTTCTACTGCTGGGAAAAATCCTTTTGGTACTGCTCCTCCTACTATCTTTTCTGTAAATTCAAGGCTGTCACTGTCGCTTGGCTGGAACTCTATCCACACATCGCCAAACTGTCCATGTCCTCCACTTTGCTTTTTATGCTTGCCTTGTGCTTTTACACTTGCTCTTATTGTTTCTCGATATGCTACTTTTGGACTCTCTAAATATACATCTATTCCAAACTTGTTTTTAATCTTTGACACTACTACATCTAAATGTTGTTCTCCAAGTCCATATATTAACATCTGTTTTGTTTCTGCGTTGTTTTCAAATTTTATTGTTGGGTCTTCATCGCATATTTTAAAAATTGCTTGTGCTACCTTATCTTCTTCGCCTTTTGTTTTAGGATATATTGCCATTTGATACGTTGGTAATGGGTATTCTATAGCATCAAGTGTTACCTTTCGTGTTGGTGCACACAATGTGTCACCTGTGTTTGTTCCACTAAGCTTTGCTATCGCTCCAATATCTCCTGCAACAATACACTTCATATCTTCGTACTTTTTGCCTCTTATCGACATTACTTTATTTATTCTCAGCGTTTCCCCTGTTCTCATATTTATAAGTGGTATTTCTGGTGCTATCTTTCCTGACACTACTTTAAAATATGATAACTTACCTACAAATGGGTCTGCTATTGTCTTAAACACTATTGCTGCCGCTGCTCCGTTTTCATTTACTGTAAGCTCTACTGGTTCTCCATCTACATCAAGACCTATTTCGTTTGCTTTATCACTTGCGTTTGGTGCTAACCATATAAGCCCGTTTAATAATTGGTCTATTCCAAATGTATTATGAGCATCTCCACAGAACACTGGGCTTATTGTTCCGTTTTTAACACCTGTACTAACACCCACTATTATTTCTTCTGGAGTAAACTCTTCTCCACTAAAATATTTTTCAAACATCTCATCACTAGTTTCGGCTACAGCTTCATTTATAGCTGTTCTTAAACCGTCTAATCTATCGCCCATATCTGGCATTGATGTTTGTGTCATCTTTCCATTCTCGTATAGATATGCTTTATATTCAAGCAAGTTGATATAACAGTTTGCATTACCATCTACTATATACGGTACTACTACTGGGCAAACAGATGGTCCAAATTTTGTTTTTAAAGTTTCGAATACTCTGTAAAATCTTGCACTTTCGTCACAAAGACCGTTTACAAAGAATACTTTTGTAAGCCCGTCTTTAGTCGCTTTTTGCACAACCTTTTCAGTACCTACATTAACTCCATTTTTGCCAGACACCACTATAAGAGCTGTATCACTAGCTCTAATACCTTCGCAAACACCACCCTCAAAGTCAAAAAGCCCTGGAGTATCTATTAAATTAATTTTATAGTTTTTCCATTCAACAGGTGCAACTGCTGTAACTACAGATACTTTCCTTTTAATCTCTTCTTGGTCAAAGTCACAAATAGTGTTTCCTTCTCCGATTTTCCCTAGTCTATCTGAGCAACCAGATAGATATAACATTGACTCTGCTACAGAAGTTTTCCCCGAGCCTGCATGACCTGCAAGAGCAATATTAAGTATTTTTTTAGCATCGTACTGTTTCAAAATGATAATCCCCTTCCATATTTTAATAAATATTTCAACTAATTAAACAATTATAACATCGATAATGCATATATTGTAGCATATATGTATAAAATTGACAACAACAAAATTGAGATAAAATATAATTTTACTAATTCTTACATATTTTGTGTGATTGTTTTGTTAGTTTTTTACAACTGTTTGTTTTTTCGTTTTGTCAGATTACTATCCTTTTTTCATATTTTTATCAGTCATATTTTCTTGCAAAACTTCTATTATAGTATTATAATATAGTTTGAATAATTAAATTATACTATTGATTTACATTTTACTTTACATTTATTTGGAGGTCGCATAATGAATATAGTTGTACTTTGTGGTGGTCTAAGCACAGAAAGAGATGTGTCGATAACATCTGGAATAATGGTAGCTAATGCGTTAAAAGAGAATAATCACAATGTTGTTTTATTAGATGTGTTTACAGGATACGAGGAAACCGAAACTTGTAATATAGAAGAGCTTTTTAAAAACGGATATAATTTTTCAAAGGATTTAGGCGTTAAAAAAGATATTCCTAATATAGAAGAAATAAAGAAACTAAGAAAATACGAGTCAAATTCATATTTAGGAAGATATGTAGAAGAAATTTGTAAATTCGCTGATATTAGTTTTTTGGCACTTCATGGAGAAGAGGGAGAAAACGGAAAATTACAAGCAACTTTTGATTTACTTGGTATAAAATATACAGGTAGTGGATATTTAGGCAGTGCAGTAGCGATGAACAAAGGAATTACAAAGAGTATACTTATATATAATAATTTATCGACACCGATAGGAACAGTGTACAGTGATATAGATACATCTAAAAACTGGACCTATTTCCCGTGTGTAGTTAAACCATGTAACGGAGGTAGCAGTGTAGGTGTAACGATAGTTGAGAGCAAAAAAAACTTTGAAGACGCAATGAACCTTGCTTTTAAGTACGAAAAAGAGGTTCTAGTAGAGCAGTTTATAAAGGGAAGAGAATTTTCAATAGGTGTATTAGACGGTAAAGCATTGCCAATAATAGAGATAATCCCAAAAGAGGGCTTTTATGATTATGTAAATAAATATCAGAGTGGAAACGCAGAAGAGATATGCCCAGCCATATTGGATAGTGATATTACAAATGCATTACAATCTGAAGCTGAGAAAGTATATAAAGCGTTAGGACTTGAAGCATACAGCAGAATAGACTTTTTATTAGATAGTGATAATAAATTTTATTGTTTAGAGGCAAACACATTGCCAGGAATGACACCGACAAGTCTACTTCCACAAGAGGCAAAAGAGATAGGTCTTGAATATGCACAATTATGCGAAAAGATAATAGAAATATCACTTAATAAGTATAAGTAAGGAAATTTATATGAAAAAAATAACACTCAACGAAATAGCAAATTCTTGTAACGGTGAATTTATAGGCGATGTTTCACTTAAGGATACAACAGTAAGCAGTATAGCTATAGATAGCAGAAAAGTTATAAAAGGAACATTATTTATAGCTATTAAAGGCGAGCGTGTAGACGGACACAACTACATAAATCAAACGTTTGAAAACGGTGCAATATGTGCCGTTAGTGAAAAAAGAATTGACAACATTTCGGCAAACACACCATATATTTTAGTAAAATCAACATTACAAGCAATAAAAGACATTGCAACATACTATAGAACTAAGTTTAATATCCCATTTATCGGTATAAGTGGTAGTGTTGGAAAAACATCAACAAAAGAAATGATATATTCAGTGTTATCTCAAAAATATGCAGTTCACAAGACACAAGGCAATTTCAACAACGAGATAGGAGTACCTCTTACAATATTCGATATGGATAAAGATGCACAAGTAGCAGTTATAGAGATGGGTATTTCTGGGTTTGGAGAGATGACAAACTTATCTAAGATAGTAAAGCCTGATTACTGTGTACTAACAAACATAGGAGATTGTCATTTAGAGAATTTAAAGGATAAAGACGGAGTATTAAAAGCAAAAACAGAAATGTTTGAGTATATGCAAAATAGAGGTAAAGTATTTTTATACGGTGACGATGAAAAATTACGAAGTATAAAAGAAGTAAAAGAAAACAGTCCGATTTTTTATGGGATAAGTGATAACAATGAATATTTTGCAACAGAGATAGAGAACTCTGGGCTTGATGGTATAGATTGTATACTCAACAGTGAAAAAGAGCAAATAAAAGTGCATATACCGTCAATAGGAAACTATATGATTAACAACGCACTGTGTGCCTATGCAATAGGTAAAGAGTTCAAATTAGAAAAAGAAGAAATAGCCAGCGGAATAGCAAATTACAAGACAGTAGGAAGCAGAGCAAATATAATAAAAGCTAATAATTACACAATAATAGATGACTGCTATAATGCAAATCCTGTATCTGTAAAAAGTGCAATAGATACGCTTGTAAACTTCGAAAACAGAAAAGTAGCAATAATAGGAGATATGAAAGAGCTAGGAGAAAACGAGGTTAAACTACATCAAGAAGTGGGAATGTATATAGAGAGTAAAAAAGTAGATGTATTAATAGCGATAGGCCCACTAGCAAAAGAATTGATAAGTAAAATAAATATGAATAAAGCATATTGGTATAAAGATATAAATGAAGCCAAAACAGAGATAAAGTTATTATTACAACCACACGACGTGATACTAGTAAAAGGCTCAAGAAGTATGAAACTAGAACAGATAGTAGAGTATATAGCACAATAAAGCTATATATTTTAATTTAGATAAAGAGGGAATAATATGTCAGATAACACACAATGCGACAACTGTGTACATTACCTATATGATGAAATATATGAGTACTCATATTGTAACATCAATTTAGACGAAGATGAAATGGTAAAATTTTTGCAATATAACGTTAAAAGTTGTAATTACTTTCAATTAAACGATGATTACAAAATAGTAAGAAAGCAAAATTGATAAAAACTTATCTAACCATTGACACATTAATACAAATATAGTACGATTAGACTATAATATTATAGGAGAGTTGTACTATGTACTGTAAAAAATGCGGAGCAGAGCTTAAAAGTCCATATATATATTGTCCTAAATGTTTTCAGCCTGTGGAAGATTTAGCCGTTGAGCAAAACTTCCACAGTTATCCTATGCCTAAAAATATATATCAGACACCACAAAACCCACTTAACAAGCATAATAATAAAGATTTAAATGATTATCCGACACCTCAAAATCCATTCAACACACATTTAGGTAATATAGAGGAAAATTTTATAAACACTAATAATAGTATTAAAGAAAAAGATATTAAAAAGAGTAGTAAGAATAGAACTAGTAAAAAAAGCTTAAAAAAAGGATATATGGGTAATGATTATTCTAACTCGCCAAATGCTGTTAAAATAACTTTTCCATTGATTTTTACTATATGTTCTATTTTATTAGGAAACATTGTCTTAGGTTTAATAGCATTATTTTATGTACCACAAATTTCTAGGTATAATGTATTTGGGAATTTTATAAAAGCAAAGCAAGTTAAGTCAAAAGTTATTAAATATGATATTATAGGAACTGTTATAAGTGGCGTTGTGTTTATAGCACTCAATATTATGGGGGTTATAAAACTAGGTTGATGTTTTACTAAATTTTTATCACAACATAAACGTGACAACGTAAAATGCAATCACTGATAAAGAAACATTCTGACCATGTGGGTCAAATCAACTGAATATAAAAAATAGCACTGTTGCAAATATGCAACAGTGCTATTTTGGCTTCTTTACTTGGTTTTTCGCTGATAATTATACTAATCTCAAAGTCGCAAAATATTTTAGCGAGCAACAAACAAAACTCGGCAAAATCAATGGTCATATAGAAGAAATTTATTCAGGACATATGGTAATTAAGGCATATAATGCTCAAAATGAATGTGAAGAAGAATTTGTTAATCTTAATAGCAATTTATACACATCAGCGTGGAAAGCACAATTTATTTCAGGTCTTATGATGCCAATTATGAGTTTTGTCAGCAACTTTGCCTATGTTGCAGTATGTATTGTGGGTGCTGTTTTAGCTATGAATGGCGTAATTTCTTTTGGTGTAATCGTTGCTTTTATGCTGTATGTGAGGTTATTCACTCAGCCTCTTTCAACACTGGCTCAAGCTGCAAATGTTATGCAATCAGCACTTGCTGCAAAAGGGGCTGTCGCACTAACAGACCCTACAAATTATGTTTTTATGCAATTCAGTTTGTTTTGTCGAAGATGACAACTAACCTTTTACACATATTCTATCTGATAAATATCTTTATATTCTTCTTCTAGATTTACACTTTCTTTTAAATCTTTACTTATATATATTTTATTATCATCAGCTATTACTATCGCTTTAATATCTTTATTTTCTTTTAAAAACTCTATTCCTTCTTTTTCTCCTTTAACATATAACGCTGTAGAAAGTGCATCTCCATGAACTCCATCATCTCCTACTATTGTCACTGATTTAACTCCACTATCAGCAGGTTTTCCTGTTTTAGGGTCTATTATATGATGATAAAACTCTCCATCTATTGTTACATTTCTTCTATATGCTCCTGATGTTATGACTGTTGTTTCTCCTACTGCTAATGTCATAATTATATCTTCAGCTTCTGGGTTTTGCACTCCTACTTGCCATTTTTCGTTATCACTCTTAATCCCTACTGTTTCTACATTACCACCTAAACTAATTATTGCTTTTTCGACTCCATTGTCTATTAAAATCTCTTTCAAACTACCACTTGCATAACCTTTTGCTATACCTCCTAAATCAATTGCCATTCCTTTATCAATGGCGATTGAGGTATCATCTATTATAATATTTTTATAATTTACTAGATTTAACTTCTCGTCTATTTCCTCTTGAGTTGGTGCATAATATTCATCTGTAGTAAATCCATATAATTCTACTAGTGGATATATTGTTATATCAAAATCACCGTTTGTTATGTTTGATAGCTCTATTGCTGAAGTAACTACGCTTAATGTATCTTTATTCACTTCAACTCTTTCTGAGTTAGAATTATTTATCTTATATATATCACTGTTTTCATCAGTTACAGAAAATAATTTATCTAGTCGATTTAACTCCTTGCTGCACTCTTTAAATGCATTTTCGTAATTTTCTCCATATATTGTTATATCTATTATTGTATCCATTGCAAAAAATTCTTGCGTGTTTTTTATGTCTTCGCTTGATGAAGTGCAACCTAATATAAATATTGAAGCAAACAAAATGGTTATTAATAACAAAGATACTTTTCTTTTCATAATAGACCTCCAATTAATCTTGTATGAATTATAACACAACTCAATCTATTATGTAAATTATGTTTTTAAATATTCGCTAAATTATAAGTCGCAATACTTATATTGAAGCATTAAAAAGAAAGTTACAAAAAAGAGTATATAATAGCATCTTTTGTAATTTCTAATTTATAGCTAGCTTTACATTTGAGAAATCACCTTTTATAGATAACCCAACACTTGACAAAGAGCCCGCTAAATTTTTACGCAAAAAAACCACCTACTATATAGGTGGTTAACAGTGTTGGCATCTTCCTATTTTCCCAGGCCGTCACCAGCCAAGTATTTTCGGCACCGCTGAGCTTAACTTCTGTGTTCGGGATGGGAACAGGTGTACCCTCAGTGTCATCAATACCAACTTTTATTGCTGTCGTTTCTCGACTGCTTATGTATTATAACACATTAAAATAGAAATTGCAAGACTTTTTTTAAAAAAATTGAAAAAATAAAAAATTCAAAAAAAACACTACTTTATGTACATTATACTATATGTTTTACCTATTTATAGTAATTGTAAACAATGTTATATGTATATATTTGTCTTACACGTCAATTGTAACTTATTTATGAATATGTTATTCTATAAATAAGGTTTTTAGGATAACCACAATTTTGAAAAATAATGGAGGCAGAACGATGAAAAGTACAAAATCATTTAAAAGAGTACTTAGTTTAATCATTACTCTTTGTTTAGCTCTAGCTATGGTAGCAATCCCTGTTACTGTTAGTGCTGTTACAGAAGATGTTGAAGAAACAAGTGCTACAGACTACGGTCTAACAGACGACGTGCAAGACGGTCAAATTTTACAAATTTGGAACTGGTCTTACAACGCAACAAAAGCAAACATGAAGAAAATTGCAGAACAAGGATTTACAGCAATCCAAACTTCTCCAATTCAACAAGCAAAAGAAGGTACATCTGGTAAACAAGTAAGTGGTTGGTGGGTATTTTATCAACCAGCATGGTTCCACATTGATAACACAGGAAACAGTGCTTTAGGTAACAAATCAGAATTTGAAGCAATGTGTGCAGAAGCTGAAAAATACGGTATTAAAGTTATCGTTGACGCAGTTTTAAACCACACAGGTAACCAAACAGGAAACGATATTTCTAGTGCGGTTGACCCAGAATTAAGAAATGACTCTACTTGTTGGCATGATGTTTCAAGAAGTACATCTGACTGGAATAGCCGTTGGGAAATTACTCAACTTAACATGGGTGGACTTCCTGACTTAAACACAGCTAGCAAAAAAGTTCAAAATAAAGAAATCGCATTTTTAAAAGAGTGTGTAGACGCTGGTGCAGATGGTTTCCGTTTTGACGGAGCAAAGCATATCGAAGTACCAAATGATGTTGGTGTAGGTAGTGATTTCTGGCCATCAGTAATCGGTGCTATTGATAGCTATGCAAGCTCTAAAGGCGTTGACCTTTACCACTATGGTGAAATCCTAGATAAAACAGCTGGTGGACAAAGCGTATTAGATCAATATACACAACATATGAGCGTTACATTAAATAACTTAGGTAACGACATCAGACATAGTGTTCAAAACCGTAATGCAAGTGGTGCAAAAAGAACAGACTTCTCTATGCAAGATGGTTCAGTTGACCCTAGCAAAGCAGTAGTATGGAATGAATCTCACGATACATATGGTAACGATAGCAGAGAATCAACATATGCTTCAACAGGCGACTTAAACAGAACTTGGGCAATCGTTGGTACAAGAAACGGTTCTTGTGGTATGTACCTTGCTCGTCCAAACGGATTTAGTGATTCTTTAGGTGCAGCAGCAGTTAATGGTTGGGCTAACCCAGAAGTTGCAGCTATAAACCATTTTAACAACTATTTTGAAGGACAAAATGACTATGTTTCATCAAATGGATCAATCGTAGCTGTAGAACGTGGTACAGGTGGCGTTGTATTAACAAACGTAGCTGGTCAAGGTTCAACATCAGTTAACATGACAATGAACAAAATGGCTAATGGCACATACACAGATGAAATCACAGGAAACACATTCACAGTTTCTAATGGTCAAATCAGTGGACAAATAGGTAGTACTGGTATAGCTGTAGTTTACAATGGCGAAGCTATAACATCAGGACCTTCAGCATCAGTATCACCTGGTTCAAGCTCATACAAAACAGACTCATTACAATTAACATTAAGTTTTGACGATGCTACATCTGGTCAATACTCAATCGATGGTGGTTCTTTCCAAAGCTATACAAACGGACAAAAAATCACAATCGGTGCTGGAGAAGCATACGGAACAAAAACAACTGTAGCTGTTAAAGCAACAGGCACAGAAGGAACATCAGACACAGAAACATACACATATACAAAAGTAGACCCAAGTCAAGTACAAAGAGTATACTTTGATAACTCTTCATACAACTGGAGCCAAGTTTACTGCTACATCTATAACGACGTAGATGGTGGTGGTGGAACAGACCCAGACCCAGATCCAGACCCAGACCCAGACCCAACAGGAACAACAATTAAATTTACAGACAGCCTAAACTGGGGCAATGTAAATGCATACTTCTTTAACAGCAGTGGTACTGTAGGTTCAGAATGGCCAGGAAGTTCAATGACACAATACGAGGAAAACCAATTCGGACAAAAAAATTATACAATTGATATTCCAAGTGGCGCTACAAGCGTAATATTCAACAACGGTTCATCACAAACAGTTGACCTATCATTAAGTGGCGTAGAAGGTTACTGGTTAGATGGTTCACAAACAAATGGAAAATACAATGGTACTGCATGGGATGCATCAGCATTGACAAGTAGTGTTGAAGTTGACAAAAACGCAGCTAGCTCAGATGCAGTAGTTGGTGCTGAGGGCGACCCAGACACAACTCCAGCAAATGCACCATGGCCTGGCGAACTAATGACATTAGATTCAACAACTGGATTCTATGTTTTAGATGTACCAGCAGGATTTGAAAACGGAATGGTAGTATTCACAGAAAGTGAAACACCATCAGCATCAAATAGATACCCAGCAGATAAAGAGCCTGGTTTAGCATTAGAAGGTAATAGCATGTTGTTTGAAGCAAACTACGAGTGGTCAGTATATTCTGCACCATCTCCAACAACACAACCAACAACAGCACAACCAACAACCCCACCAACAACACCAACAACAGCACAACCAACAACATCTCCAGTAACAACAGTAACAGTTATGTTAGGTGATGCAAATGGTGATAGCAGAATTTCATTGTTAGACGTATTTGAAGGTCAAAAATCAATGACAAAACAAATAACTTTAACAACAGAAAATGCAGCAGCAGCTGATGTTAATGGCAACGGTAAAGTTGACTTAGCAGATTTAATAGAAATGCAAAAAGCACTTGCACAAATGGATACATTATATCCAGTAGGTGATATGGTGCAAGTAGAAGTATAATAAAGATTTTGATATAAAGAATTTGATATAAAGATTTGTTATAGACTACAAAGTTTAGTTTAAAATGAGGACAACTCTGAAAAGAGTTGTCCTTTTGTTTTATTATATATTACATTCAGTAAATTTTAATTTTAAGTTATATTTTACAAGCTGTTTATTTTTACTATATACCTTTGTATTTTCTTCTAGTTGCAATACCTCCTCTTATATGTCGTTGTGATTTATTTACATCTAATACTCTTTTAACTTCTATATACAATGTCGGATTTATTTTTTTTAATCTTTCGCTTACGTCTTTATGTTTGGTTATTGCTTATCAGAACTGTTTGCTCTAGCCCTATATCTGATAGTAGTTTTAGGTACACATCTACCTTGCCTTGCTCGTTAACTGTTATTTTCTCTATTATCTTTTTTAACTGTGCGTTTGTCATCTTATCCATATCTAATATGCTATCTATATTTTTAAAGGTGTCTTCTATTACATTTTCTAATTGTTCTGATTTGCTTAAATTACTTTCTACTAATTTTAATTCTCTTTCTAAATTTTCTATATCTTTGTTTATTAAACTCATTTTTTCTCTGAGCTCTTCTCTAGTTATTAACTCGTCTTCGTACATCTCCATATACTTTTTTCGGTTGTTGTGCGATTTAGTTATTTTATTATTTATAGTCTTTGCTGTCGTTTTATTATCATCACTATTGTTATATACTTTGTCAAATTCCTTAACTATAGTTTTTATAACTTGTTCCTTTTGGTTCAATATATTTAGAAAATATGTTTTTATCTCATTCTTTAATTCTTCTTCATCTATCTTACTCATATTGCTACAGTAGTCTACACCGTTTGCATTTCTTCCACTGCATACCCAACTTGTATATGTGTTCTTGTATACTCTTTGTGTTCTTCTAAAGCTATAACCACAATCTGTGCATCGTATTAATGTTGAAAATAGATGCTTATTACTTTGTCGTTCGTGCTTTATATTAAACGCTATATTTCTTTCTCTTAATAAATTTTGTGCGTTTTTAAATGTTTCATCATCTATTATTCTTAGTTCTTCCTTATGAACCACATACCAGTCGTTTTCATCTTTTTTCTCTCGCTTACTTGTTAGAAAGTCTTTTACTTCTTCTTTTCCATTTATTATTGTTCCAGTGTATAGCTCGTTTGTTAATATCCTACTTATTGCATTTTGCGACCACTTACAATTTCTCTTCGTTCGTATTCCGTCAGCATTTAGTATTTGAGATATTTTATTAGCTCCATACCCTTGTGTCAAATATAAATTGTATATTCTCTTTATTACGTTTTCTTCTTCTTTATTTATTGTTAAGTTAAAGTAATCTCCTTTTATTTTGTCATATCCATACACTATATTTGGTACTTTTCCTTTTTGTGCATTTACTTTTTTTCCAAACTTAACTCTTTTTGATGTGTTCGCACTCTCTTCTTGTGCTAGTGCTGCAAATATTGTTAATACAAATTCACTTTGTCCTATGACTGTCATATTTGATGTCAAAAATGTTGTTTCTATCCCTAAGCTTTTAAGTTCTCTGGTGCTGCATAATAAATCTACTGTGTTTCTTGCAAATCGGCTTATGTCTTTTACCACTACCATTTCAAATATATTACTTTTTGCATCTTTTAATAACTTTTTAAACTCCTCTCTGTTTTTAATCTTTGTTCCAGATATTCCCTCATCTGCGTATATCTTTACTAGGTTATACCTGTTTCGTTGTGCGTACTCTTCAAAAAATTGCTTTTGTACTTCTAAGCTGTTTAGTTGGTCTTCTTTATCAGTAGATACTCTGCAATATGCTACTATATTCATAAAAATCCTCCTTTTAGGTTTTTTAAACTTCTTGATATATTTTTAATTATACTCATAAAAAATATAATATCTATCACAATATGTAACAAACATTATTTTATATTAAATTCAAACACACAGCATATCTTAATTTCGATATACTGTGTGTTTAATAATTTACTGTGTTTCTGCCTGACTTTCTTTTTGATGATTATGTATTATGCTTTCTTCTATTTTTTTGTATGCTACTTGTGCCGATATGTTTATTAAAGTGTTTAATAAAACATCTGTTGTTGTGTTTGGATTATGAAAAGTTATATTAAGTTGTTTTTGAGTCAGTAGTTCTCACCTCCAATGATAAGCTTGTTATATAATATGCTTACATAGACAAGCTTATACCTGTTAAAATTTTTTACATTGTAAGGTCAAAGTCGTGTTCGCTGTTATCTTTCTCGTTATGACCTTGAGCTATTTTCTTTTCTTTAATTTTATAATATAGTTTGCTTTCTACTCGAGGACTTAAACTATTAGTATTCATATTGTTTGAGCTTGTAAGAAAAGTTAAGGATTTCCCCATATTAAGTATGCTGTTACTAATAGAACTAAAACTATTATTACTACTGATAGTATTGTTATTGCTCTGTTTATACGTCGAATTTGCTTTTGGATTTTCATAAAAACATTGTCTGTATTCTTCCCATCCTGTAGAAGTATGCTGTTCATCGTTTGAAGTTGTGTCAAAATATCGCTTACTATCTGCTGTGATTTTTCTTGTTTGTACGCTGTCGACATTTTGTTCATAATCTCCTCGTGCAGTTGGTACAACTCTTTTAGTGCTATAAAATGGAACTCTACTTCTTGTAAAATTTCTTGCATACCTTTGACTTCTATAGGTTCCTGATTTAATATTATTGTCTTTTTGTTCTTCTTTTTTAAGTCCTCTATCGATAATTTGTTCTCGTATTCTAAATTCATTTTCCATATTCTCCTTTAAATATTTACTCTCGTGTAGTTTATTGCATCGAGATTTTTTGCCAGTTGGTGTTGTGTACGTTATGTATTTTCTGCTGTCTGTCCACAAAACTTCGTACCCTTGATAATTCATCAGTTGTATAAAGTCATCTTTGCTCTTACTATGGTTCATACATTCATCTATAGTATTCATCAATTCAAATTTATAACTCTCTCCTTTTATTGCACTTCTATATTCTTTAGTTGATACACTTTTATGTTTCGCTCCTTTTTCATATGGCTTTAAAAAATGCTCTCCATATTTTAAAGAGAGTTCATCATTTATTTTTCTGTGCATAACTAAATCTGAATGGTTTTGATGTAGCTTTTTTCCATCTTTAAAACTTACTGAGTTTACTAAAATATGATTATGTACATTGTCTGTATTAGCATGAGTGCTTACTAAAACTTCGTAATCTGAAAATTGTATTTTTGCAAACTCAACTCCTATGTTATGAATTTCTAATGGTGTTAACTTAGTGTCGTTTGAGTAAGACTGCACAAATTGATAAAACATTCTTTTATCTGCTTTTCTAAATTGATTTTTAGTAATCATCATTTCTTCAAACGCAGTATTGGCATTACAATTCACACCACTATTTAAACTTATATTATAATTTACAGTTGTTTTTTCTGGGTTAGTAATGTATTTAATTGTAAATTTCATATCGCTTACAGTTTGATTTTTATTTCTTACAGCTTTAAATATCCCCATTAATTTAATTCACTCAACCTTTTTAAATCGTTATGAATTAATAATAACGACTGGTTTATCTCTCTTAAATCAACAACATAAAGTTTTTCCATATTGGCAAGAGTCGTTATTTGATTTAAGTTGTTTCCGATATATTTCAGTTGTGTGATTATATTTTTCAAGTCATCAATTATAATTATCTTCTTATTTAAAGCTGAATATGTAATATAATCTGTTGTTGTCATTTTGCTTAATTTAGCTTTTTGCTTTATTCTGTTTAAATCTTTTTCGCTTATCCTAAAAGCATAATTTTTGTTTTTCTTCATATATAAATTCCTTTCTCTTAATTTATCAATAGTGGGTATGGGCTACTGCCCAAGATAATGACATTTGCGTATATGCAAATGCTATGCTTGCCACCCCTGAAGGGGTGAAAGAGCTAAAGCACAGTTTGTAACTTTTGTATGGGTTACATCTTCTTTAGTATTCTGTTTGTTGCCTTTTTGTGGGCTTTTAATTTTTTTCGAGTAAGTATACCACTTGTAAGACAAAACCCCAAAATTAGGCGTTGTTTGCATAACAACTCTGTAAATTTGCTTTTCTTAAACTATCTAGACACGTAAGACGCTTATGACACATTAATATCACAGAAAGAAGTATCTCTTTTAAGCGTCATATCTGTCATAGCGTCATATTCAAGATTAAACTCTCTTCTCTTAAATGTTCTTTTATCTGTATACGTTATTCCATTTTTGCTCAACTCGGATATATACTTTATTATTTTTTTCTTGAGTGATGACGGAGAATACTCTTGACTTGTATATGTTGCTAAATTTTCGCTAAGTTCTGTAGCTGTACCATTAAACGTACTATTTTTTTTAACATAATTGCATAGTTCAACTATCTCGCTTGGAGTTGTAATTTTATTCACCTCAATTTCTGTTAACGGCTCCCAAAGATATGTATCTGTATTAAAATTAATATATATTTCTCTTTGAGGTGTATCTCTACCTACACATATTAACTTAGCAGTTGTGTCATTTCTTTGTTCTTTCTGTAAAACAAAGTTGGTATCTGCACTTCCACTAATTCCTGTTGAACCACTTATCATATTGATAGGGTCAGTATCATTTGTTTTTCTTAAGTGATGCACTAGAAGTATTGCTACACAATATTTGTCAGCTAGTTTTTTTAGGACATCAATATCTTCGTAATCTTTACTGTAAGAATTTGATGCGTTGTTTGTATTATCTCTTACCTTTTGTAAGGTATCTATAATTATGATACCTGTGTTTTCATTCTCTTTAATAAACGTTTCTATCTGACATTCTAAGTCATTACCAATTTTACCACTAGTTATCGCAAAGTGTAATGTTGATGGTGCATCATCAGTTATATTAAATAATCTGTTTTGTATTCTAGCAAAACTATCTTCTAGACATAGATATAATACTGATGATTTTAATGTGCTAAACCCCCATATCTTTTCTCCTTTTGAAACTTGTAGTGCTAACCATAACGATAACCACGACTTGCCTATTTTAGGTGAGCCTGCTAACACATGTAACCCTTGTGGTAATAAAGTATCAATAAAAAACCTTAAAGCAGGTAATGGTGTGTTCATTAAAGTTTGTGCGTCCATTGTTTGTAGCTTGTTTTCCATATAATTTAACCTCCATAATAAAATAATAGTGTAGAGGTAAATTTACAAACATCAAGATTAAAAAAGGCATCAGCCAAACGATGTAATCTATGTTGTAAATTTATCTCTATACTATATAGGACACTAATATAAGGTTTGTAAACCAAAAATTAAAAATTTTTATAAAAAAACGAAACCCTATGCTTCCATAAGGTTTCGTAGTTTGGAAATTAATTTTTTATGTCGCTTTGATATTGCCATTTTACTTACTCCAAACAAAGTTCCAATTTGTTCCATAGTTAAATGTTTATAATAGTATAGACAAATTAAATCCTTTTCATCTGCAGATAAAGTATCTATAGCTTTATGCAGTTTTTCAAGCGTGAGGTTTCTTGAAACAATGTTGAAAATTGGGTCTGCAATAATGCGTCTTTTAGCAGTTGTTTCCACCTGTTCAAAACTACTTTTACTTAGATGGCGACTGTCGCTTCTGCATTGTGCTTGTATCAATTTTCGGTCTTTTTCAAGAAATTGTGCTACCTCATCATTTACATAAATTATTGAATTTCCATATTTTATGGTCTTTTCCATTTTTACCTTTCCACCTAAGGAAAGTTACTAACGGCAAGCCTTAACCGGCACCATTATTCCGATGACGTCGTGGCAATCTCCTCTAAGAGACAAAAGTTGAATTAGGGGCAACCACGAACGACGAGGTCACAAGTGTAACCCCAAGGGCTTATTTTATTCAAAGCGTTTGCCTTGTGAGGTTATTATATAACATTATTTTCTGAATTTAAAGGCTTTCTAAGTATATTTTTTGGAGATTAAACCAATTGTACATTTTATAGGACTGATACAATTTACATAGCATTTTTTCATTGAATTTAGCAAAACAATGATATATAATTTAATATTAGAGGTTAAATTAGCTTAGTGATAAAATTTATAATATCACAGAATATAACTTTCATATTTTTTTGACAAGAGTTGGTTTTGTAAAACCTAACTTTCCTTTTCACCATATGTCGGCATAAAAGATAGACCACAGTTTTTGAGTTCATCACTTTCAAAACTGTGGTCGTTATAATTTTGCAATTTCGTTGTAAGTTCAACACCTAATTTAATGCCTTGTGTAAAGCTATCTTGAGTTTGATAATTACAAATCATACTCAGAGCATCAATAACTTTTAAAACAACTTTTCTATCCTCTTTGGATAAATTTTTAATTAAGATTTTATGATTTTCTTCGATAGATTTATTAAGGGTTAATAAGTTTGGTTTCTTGTAATAGATGTTATATAGATTGTCTAGTGTTTGTGGCATTGTTGCACCTCCTTCTCAAGTACAACATAGTACCACAAGTGGTTGGGGAAAGCTAGTGGATTGTGATAATTAATTGATGTTGATAATTTTTATATAGCATTTGGACTTATATTTGTCTTAGGATAGTCGAAATAAAAATT
Source organism: uncultured Eubacteriales bacterium (assembly GCA_964369405.1). GTDB lineage: Bacteria > Bacillota > Clostridia > Oscillospirales > Acutalibacteraceae > CAYJFG01. The sequence continues at coordinate 1,603 of CAYJGB010000006.1, read as the reverse complement.
TAGACGGATAGATGCGATTAATAAAAAGGTCATATGCTATATTACTTGTGTAGGGCCAAGATATTTAAATTATAATATTTAAGTAAGTAACTAAATTTATTATTCTGCATTTAATATAATCTTTATTCCATTAAGTCCTCTATCTCGCACGTTAAAGTCTTAGCAAGTTTTGCAATAGTTATAACTTGTGCCTTGTTTATATCTCTTTGTCTTTGCTCGAAAAGCTGAATTTGCCTTAAACTTACGTCGCTTTCTTGTGCAAGCTCACTTTGAGAGTAGCCGTATATAGTTCTCATTCTTTTAAGGTTAGTATCAATATAATAAGCCTTTAATTTAGCATCCATAACAGCAATAAAAGTACTTACATCAGCCTCGTGCATAGTTTTATACATTGATAGAATTTCATCAATAGGGACGGCTTTTGTTATTTTTGAAAACTTTTTATTACTATACCACTGATAATAAGCAATTGCCCAACCTGTCCAGTATTCTCCAGACTTATCAATATACATTTCATCTTCTGTAGTTATTGTTATGCCAGATTTTTTACAAACAAGTTTTGTAAGTTCACAGCCTGAAACACCAGCTAAATACTTTGTGTTACCTTTTTCTATTTGCTCATCTATTTTAGATACTAAAAACATATTCCAAAATATTTTTAATTCGAGTTCACAAGTATTTACTGCAAAGTCAAGCATATTACCTATATTATTTTGTGCGTTATAAAGATAATCTTCATTATATGAACGCATTACAAGTCACCACCATTTCTCATAATATCAATGATAAATGTATCATTAGGGTTTGGTGCTGTGTTTTTACTTTTTCTATATTCTTTCCGAGCAGTTTTATCACGAGAAGATTTTTTTGCAAAAAACTCTTCTTTTTGTGCAAATTCACACCCTAAATATTCTAGCTTGCTAAAAGCCTTCTCACTCTTTATTACTATTTGTTCGCCAAGTTTACCCAAATACATCGCTTCTGATAACTTACTAAGAGATATTGCTCCAGATACAAAATCCTGTGCAAATGTAAAATATGAATCATCAGCACGATACCCGACAATACAATCATAAGTGGAAACATCTATATAATAATGTTCTTCAATATAATTTTTTGCTGTTTCTGAAATACTACCTCTTTGCCAATAAGTTCTATGTTTTGCAAGAATAGCCAGCCAATGTAAAATAGTGTATTTATCATCATTTAGGTATAGTACATTTAATTCTGATAAATCAATCTCGTAAATGTTTGCATACCCATCAGTGTTCTTTGCACATGCCCATTCTTTGGCAAGGTCTATTTCTTCTGTGCAATAAAAACCTTTGCCATAATCATTATTAATCCCACCTTTACCAAATATAGGGGTTTTAATAATCGTTTCCGAACCATGATATAATATTTTTTTCATAAGTTACACCTCACTTTAATAAAATTATATCTCTATAGCGATATAAAGTCAAGAAGTAAGTATATATATAAAACTATAAATAGATGTTAAAAGCAAAATACCCTCAAAAAGTATACAAAGCACACTTTTTGAGGGTGATATAAATTAGTTTAAACTTATCATTCAAGTAGCCAATCTATTAAACTGCGTTTT
>CAYJGB010000005.1:0-99776 GCA_964369405.1 uncultured Eubacteriales bacterium | reverse complement strand
AGTTTTACTCAATTTTTTTCAAAAAATTGTGGAGTTTGAGGCAACGCCTCAAGGTCTTGCCCTTGACCTAAAGCGTAAAAAAACGCAGGAAGGGTGAATTGAACAGTCCAGTGGACTGTTCAAGAGGGGAACCCACGTTCTGTTAGGGGTTCCCCTTAAATTGTGCAAAGTTCTGGATATAATATAATTTTGATAGAGTTTGTAATATTGGATTTTACATTTGCAAGTAGTTTTTCCTATAACAATGTATAACAGAACAACAGACTAGTAAATTAAATTCCATATATTGACACTAATTACATAAAAATCGCACTATAAAAGGGTGCTTTTTTTTGCGAAAAAATGCCGACAAGGTAAACCTTGCCGACAAGACCTTGAGGTTTCACCTCAAACTCCACCACTTTTGAAAAAGTGGACAAAACTTTTACGTTACTGCCAGTTATACTGTGATGAGAATTCGAGTAAAACTTTTGCGTAATTCTTACATTTATTGCACTTCTATTGTAGGTGTTTTCCAACCATCATAAATCCCATCTACATCTGGTGAATATATTCTAAGCCACAAATGAAATTCTTCTTCTGGTGCTGGTAACCAATTACTATCATCTTCTGGTGCTTGTGCTGATACTACAATATCAAGTGAACCGTCTTCATTATACTCAATATCTGAACGGTCATTTATTACATATCGGTCAATTGGATTATCTACTAGAAAATTATCATCACCATACATAGTAACAGACCAAAAACCTTTTTCTAATACTGGTGGTGTTTCATCAAAATGTATAACATATGTGTTTTTTCCACTTAAAGACTCACCATTATTATCTACTTTTGCCTGTAGATACATTGCCACTTGTACTGGGTTTGCTCCAAGTCCTTTTAATGCTGTTGCTGCTCTGTACTCATATTCAGTACCAAAATTTCCTATAGGTTCACCCAAGTATGTCCAATTTCCTGCTTCTATACTAAATTCTTCTGATGACTTAGCCCAACTTGTATAACACTCTTCTTTTATATCTTCCCATGTGTTTTCAAATTCTTTTTCATCTTCTATAATACTAGTACTATCAAAAGTTAAACCTGCTCCAATATTCAATTCTTTTATTTTACTTACTATTTCTTCATCTTCTGTCGCTGGTGGATTATTTACTAATAATTCATTTGCTAAGTTGAAAAATGTATTCGCACTCATACTATTTACTTTATCTACTGGAACATATACATTTTCTTCTTTAAACTCACCTTTTGGTGGGTTATATTCTTCAGCGTTATCATATTCGCTAAGTGGTATTAATGACATCTGCTCTTGTAACTTCACTACATTCGATAAGTCATCATCTCCATCTAGCACCGGTCTACATATAAACCATACCATACTCGTTGGCACATCAACTCTAGTTACTCCTTCTGGAGTTTCTACATCTTGGTCTGATGTAGCTATCATATAAGCTCCACCCTCACTTATCACTTCTGGAGTGTTTGACCATGCATCTAACACTTGAGTTTGCATAAAACGGTCAGTTTCGGGTGTTGTGTATATTATAGGCTCTTTTGATATATCTAGCCACGCTGTTGAGTATAATGTATCTACATTAGGTGTTACTACACTTTTTGTGTCAGCATTTCTCAGTTCCTGAGTATGTGTAAATTGATTAATTGGTGCACCTGCTGGTGATGCTTCTTCTGAATTTGTTTGCATTGTCAAAGTTGCATCCATTATCACTAATGGGTAAAGATATGTATATGCTTCTGACAATATTTCTAATTTTTCATCTACATTAACATCTTGTTGAGCAGTAGTTGTATTAGTATCTCCAGACTGTGTAGAACACCCTGCAAGTAACAAGATTGAAACAGCAGAAATTATAGCTACTATTTTTTTCATTTAAATTTCCTCCAAAACATATAATTAATAATAAGAAGACAACTTCTATTTTTGCATTATAACACGAGTATTTTTAATTGTCTACAAGTAATTTGTTATTAAATAGTACTGAAGTAATTTAAAATTAAATTCAAACAATTTTTTTTAATTTATGAATTAAAGTTGTTGCAACTATTATTTTCAATACATCTCCTATTATGAAAGGTATTACACATATAAAAAGAGCATCAATAAACGGAGTGCTCGTAACAATAGTAAACCATAATGTGCCTAATATATAACATACTAAAAGCCCTACCACTAACGACAGTGATATATGATATATTTTCTTATTAAATTTATGTAAAATCAACGATACTACTAATGCAGTAAACACATAACCTATTATATACCCACCAGTAGGGCCAATTAGTATTCCTATTCCACCACTAAACCCTGCAAAAACAGGAATACCAACTGCACCTAGCAGTAAATAAACCACTTGACTTATAACACTTTTTGATATTCCTAAAAGTCCACCAGCAATAAAAACTGCTAATAAACTTAGATTTATAGGTACAGGACCTATAGGAATAACGATTTGAGAGAATACAGCAGTTAATGCTGTAAAAAAGGCAATGAGTACAATAGAATATGTTTTAGTATTTTTAATTGAATTAACTTTATTTTTAGATTTTTCCATAAATTCACCTTCATTTCTAATCCATTATACATAACAATAAATATATTGTCAACCTAAATTTAATATTCAGTGACAATGTTTGTAAAAAATATAACGCACTATATTTTAAAAGTACGCCATATATTATTTTTCTATTTTAAATATTTATCACATATTTCAGTTAGCGAACTATAATATCCTTCTAAATATTCATTGCCATAACTACAATTTTCTTTTTCTAAAAATTCATCTATTATATTTAACTCTACTGTATCCCCTTCTCCTATACATACTACATAATCTATTTCTTTTAAAAATGCATTATATACACCTGTTACTTTTTTGCTCAAGCTATCAAAAGCGATACATGGTGTACCTGTAATAACGGCAAATATCATACCATGCAATCTATCTGTAACTACTAATTTATGCTTTGCAAACACTTTAAGCAAATTTTTTACATACTTTTCTCTTTTTGTGTAATCTAAATCTTCAATTACTACTGTGTCCGTTTTATCTATAGATATATTCTTATCTACAATATAATTACATACTTCATCTAATTTACTGTTGCTAACTCTTTCTTTATCATCTCTCATACAAAATAAAACGTCTTTTCTTTCATTTATATCCCCTTCATATTTTAAGTACGTAACTATGTCTGGCATAAAATGAATTCTATCCTCTGATATCATTCTATTTTCTTTTACATACTTATATGATTTTTTATCTCTTAAACAAAATTCAATTTTTTTACAATCAGCAATTAATTTTTTAAATTCTATTAACATACTTTCTTTATCTGGCGAAAAGTATACTGTTTGTGGAAAAATCACTATAGGGTTATCGCTAAAATTTAACAAGACAGTATTTACACTGCGTTGCTCCCATTTCCACAAACTTCCTATAAACCCACCACCAGTTATAAAAAAACAATCTTCTTTTTCTACTATCGACTTAAATTTATTTATATTTCTTTTCAAGTTCATTGTTGGTATTTCAACTATACATTTATCTGGATAATTTTCCTCAAAAAATTGTTTTTCTGCTAAATATATAGCGTGGTCACCTAAGTTACCATGTCCTGGCACATTAGTTATAAAAATACACCCATTACCTTTACTCCTAGCTTCTTTTACTTGAGTTTCTATTCTTTCGACATATTTTTTATTTTCATAATAATTAATTAAAAATATTAATTCTAATAACTTTTTAATTTTTTTCTTTAAAATTTTATAAGAAGTCCCCACATTATCCCCTATCCTTCCAATTTCATTTTATATATCTTACATATAAAAATTGTATCACTATATTATACTTTTGTCAATTATGATTTATTATCATAATTAGATTACTAGTAACATATTATTTATATAAACTTGTAATTTTATTTGGAGGTGTATTTATGCTTTATTCAGTAGAAGTAAAAAAAAATAATAACATTGATAAAAAATCATTTTTCAAACGAATAAACTCATACTTTAAAAATAACGATGTTAGTATCTACACGTATGAGTTTAACAATCTTAAAATCAAAAATATAATTTACGAAGATAATTTTACATTAATTAAGTGGAATAAAATTATAAGAGAGCTTCCTTCTGATTTTTCAAACTTATTGTTAGAAAATACTATCTCAATTCCTTCTGGAATATCTCATTTTAAACCCACTATTTATAATGAAATACTTTGTCAAAATTCATTTATAAATTTACTATCAATTTTGCCAAAAAATAATCATAAAATTAATATCGGTATTTTAGATAAATGTGGCAATCTCGATATTTTAAATCTCATTCACAATCACACTAACAACATAACTGTTTATACTGAAAACATCGATTACTACTCGAGTTTGGCAAAAGATATTCTTGAAAAATACGGTATATATATTAATATATCCAACAATATTAATTTTTTATCTCGATGTAATATTATTTTTTCTCCAGACAAAATCACTTCTTATTTACCAACAAATAATAAAACTTTTATATTTACTCCTTTTTTACCAGCAGTTAATTTAAATTGCACTGTTATTAATAAATTTGAAATTAAACTACCATCTCCTTACATACATATTAAACCTAAAAATCTTAGCGATACTTATTTTGCCTCGGCTCTTTTTGAACTTGAAAATTGCAATGACTTATATAATTTAATACCTTGTCATAACTTAAGTTGTGGTAAATCTTATACTAATCAAGAAATACATAAATTTATAATCTCTTATAATACTTAATGTAATGTAACAATCTTGTAAAATTTAATATAAACTCATAAATAAATTGACTTTAATTTCTAATAGAGTTATAATTTCTTAGTAAGACTTTTAATAGGAGGAATTTTAATATGGACAACTCACCGCAAATAAGCCATACTATTTTGCAACTATTAGAGCAAAAAAAATATACAACTATTAGAGATATATTAATAACAATAAAACCTATAGATATAGCAACTCTTTTAAATAGTTTAGACGACGAATTACTACCATTGCTATTTAGATTATTACCAAAAGAAATTGCAGCAGAAACATTTGTAGAAATGGACGACGAAAATCAAGAATTATTAATACATAGCTTTAGTGATAATGAACTTAAAGAAATAGTAGATGAATTATATGTAGATGATGCAGTTGATTTGATAGAAGAGATGCCAGCAAATGTGGTAAAGAGGATACTTAAACAAGCTGACCCTGACACTAGAAAGCGAATTAACGAGATACTAAAATACCCAGATGATAGTGCTGGTAGCATTATGACAACAGAATATGTTAATTTGCGACCTACTATGACTGTAACACAAGCGATAACGCATATTAGACGTAATGGTGTTGATAAAGAAACAATATATACTTGTTATGTTACAGAAAACAGAAAATTAATAGGACTAGTTTCGATAAAAACATTACTGCTTTCAGATGAGAATAGTGTAATAAATAAAATTATGGAAGAGCGAGTTATATCTGTAAATACTATGGACGACCAAGAAATAGTTGCTCAGTTATTTAAAAAATATGATTTACTAGCAATTCCAGTAGTAGACAGCGATAACAGACTTGTAGGTATTGTAACAGTTGATGACGCTATAGACGTTATGCAAGAGGAAGCAACAGAAGATATTGAGATGATGGCAGCTATTACTCCAACTGACAAGCCGTATATGAAAACTGGAGTAATTGAAACGTGGAAAAAACGTATACCATGGCTATTATTATTGATGATATCAGCAACTTTTACAGGTATAATAATAACATCATTTGAAGATGCCTTAGCCGCACAAGTAACATTAACTGCATTTATACCTATGCTTATGGACACTGGCGGTAACTCTGGAAGTCAAGCATCTGTAACAATTATCAGAGGTTTATCTCTAAATGAGCTAGGATTTAAAAATTTGATACCTATATTATGGAAAGAATTTAGAGTAGCAGTCTTATGTGGCGTATCTTTGGCTATAGCTAATTTATTAAAACTAACATTTATAGACAAAGTACCATTAGAAATATCTTTTGTAGTGTGTGTGACGTTAATTATAACTGTAATAATCGCAAAAATTGTAGGTTGTATTCTTCCAATGGTTGCTAAGAAAATTGGTTTTGACCCTGCTGTTATGGCAAGTCCATTTATAACAACTTGTGTTGATGCACTTTCACTTTTAGTATATTTCCAAATGGCAAAATTAGTATTAAATATATAATTACACTAGTAAAAACAGCTATCCTTAATCGGATAGCTGTTTTTATTTATTCTAATTCATTCTTTATTCGTTTTACTTCTTTATCGATTAGACTTTGAACATCATTACCAAATATATCTAACCCTTTGGCATAATAAGAATTAAATTTCTTTATCCCATATAAATCACATAATCTCTTAAGTAACTTTGTACCAACATCATCAAGTTCTGAAATATTATCTCCACTAGTGTAAATATATGTTAACGATTTTGCTCTACATAAACCAACTGAGCCTTTATTACTATATTTAAATGTAACATCTACTTCTGATACTATTTCAAAATAACAACTTAGTACTGCTGGAAATGTAAATTCCCAAAAAGGTGCTGCAATTAATATCTCATCTACACTTGCAAACTGATTGGCATATTTAACTTTTAATGGTGTGCTTTGCGTATCATTAACAAAATCTTCTTCTTTTAAATATTTTAAGTCTGACTTTCCTAAGTCTATTTCAATAACTTCGTACTCATTATTCTTATTTTTTTGCTTTAAATACTCTTTTGCTAAAATTAAAGTTCGTGATAACTCACCTCTTACACAAGCGTTCACAAATAGTAATTTTTTCATAATAACACCCCATTATAAGATTTAAACCATATTTATCTCTTCTTCACCCATTAGTTTAAATTCACTATTATTAAATGCTTCAATTGCTCTATCTTCATCACTTACTCTTAGTATAACATACGCATTATTCTCTACTCTATTTAAAAAAGAATACATATATTCTACATCAATATTATTTGCACTAAGCACTTTTAATGCTTTTGAAAATTGTCCTGGTTTATCTTTTAAACCAACTGCTATTACACTTGTAAGTGATACTGTACAACCTAACTCTTTAAACGCTTTCTTAGCCTCTATTGGTTTATCTACAATCAATCTTAAAATACCAAAATCGCTAGTATCTGCAATTGACATTGCTCTAATATCAATATTAGCTTCTACTAATATCTCTATTATTTCTGAAAGTCTACCTGATTTGTTTTCTATAAATATTGACAGTTGTTGTATTTTCATAACATTAAACCTCCAAATTTAAATTTTATATTTTATTTTCTCTTATCTATTACTCTTACAGCTTTTCCTTCTGAACGTGGTAGTGTTTTTGGCTCTACTAGTTTTATCTTAGCAGATATATTTAATACTGACTGCATTGCTCCTGCTATTTTTCTTTCTAGTTTATCTATCTCTTTTACTGTATCTGAGAATAAATCATCTGTCATCTCAATTTGAACTTCCATACAATCTAAGTTATTTATTCTATCTACAGTAATTAAATAGTTTGGAGTAACATCTAATGACAGTAAAACGTGTTCTACTTGTGATGGGAATACATTAATTCCTCTTATGATTAACATATCATCAGTTCTACCCTTAGGTTTTGACATCTTAACTAATGTTCTTCCACATGAACATTTCTCTCGAGTTAGTTTACAAATATCTTTAGTTCTGTATCTTACTAACGGTAGTGCCTCTTTTGCGATACAAGTAAACACTAATTCTCCATACTCTCCATCTGGTAAAGGATTTCCTGTTTCTGGGTCTATTATCTCTGGGTAAAAGAAGTCTTCGCACACGTGAAGTCCTGTTTGTTCTTCACATTCATAAGACACTCCAGGTCCTGCAATTTCTGACAACCCATATATATCATATGCTTTAATAGCTAAAATATCTTCTATTTCTTTTCTCATATTTTCAGACCATGCTTCTGCACCAAATATGCCTGCTCTTAGTGGTAGTGTCTTAGGGTCTATACCCATATCTTTCATGGTTTCGCCTATAAACATCGCATATGATGGAGTACAGCATAAAATATTTGAACCGTAATCTTGCATTATAGTTACTTGTCTTGAAGTGTTGCCTATTGATACTGGTATTGCAGTAGCTCCAAGTTTTTCAGTTCCATAATGAAGCCCCAATCCACCTGTAAACAACCCATATCCATAAGAGATATGCACAAAATCTTCTTTAGTTCCACTAACTGCTGCAATTGCTCTAGCACAACCCTCTGACCAAATGTCAATATCATTTTTAGTGTACCCTACTACTGTTTGTTTTCCAGTTGTTCCAGACGATGCATGCACTCTTACGAGTTCATCTTTAGGAACAGCGAACATTGCAAAAGGATAATTATCTCTTAAATCTTCTTTATAAGTAAATGGTAATTTAGAAATATCATCTATTGATTTTATATCATCAAGCGAAATATTATTTTCATCAAACCTCTTTTTATAAAGTGGAACATTTTCATAACAATTTTTCACCATTTTAACTAGTCTTTCTGACTGTATCTTTTTTAGTTCTTCTCTGCCCATACATTCAATTTCTTGATTATAATAATTTGACATATTTTCACTCCCAAATAAAATTTATTTAAACAATGCTTTGCATTGTTATTAACTGTTATTAATTTTTTAATCACTTATATCTGTAAAGGATATTCCAAATGCTGTCCCTAATGTTATACAAGTTGCATTTTTATATCCATTAAAGTACATTGCTACAGCTGTAGCATCATGTACAAGTAGAACCTTTATTTTTTTTCTCAATCTTCCTGACAATTCTTCTGCAAGTATCTCTGCATAATTTTCGCCAAGTATTGACAGTTTTGCATAACCTCCTCTTTGATTATCGAGTTTACCATCCACTACATAATTAGCAATGCTTATTATAATTTCGTCAGATAAACTTAATATTTCATCGCCTTTAGTATAGGCATCTATTATTATATTTACTAAATAGTTATGTAATTTTTTTGCTTTGATGGGGTCGATTACAAATTTTTCTTTCGGCTTATTTGCATATTTGCTTTTTTCTGTTGGTAAAAGCTTAGTTCCATTAAACTCTCCATTAGACTTAATTACTAAGAGTCTTTTTATATTTGTATGACCCATATCTAAAACTAAATTAACACTATCACTTTGCTTTATTGCAGTAGCACAACCCATTACCCCAACCATTGATGCATTTTCAAACATTATAAAATTATATGGTTTTGTATGGGCTTTTTCAAAAATTTCTAAAACATATGGCAGTAATTTTTCTCCCATTTCTCCACTAGCTAGTCCACCAACTAATAAAACATCATCAAGCTTTTTAAAATACTCCCACATATCTTCAGTCCAACTCTTATTAGCTTGTCTATTTTCAATATGAGCAACCCTAAGAGTTAAAAATATAATACCTAATCTATAACCAAACTTTTTAACAATTTTTTTAGCTCTTTTCGCGACCTCTATATCTTCAGACTTAGTAAGGTTTAACACTGTAATAATATCGTTTGGTTCTATTTCATCACTTTCAATGTTTAAAAGTTCTTTCTTTTTTTCTATCTCTTTAACAATAGACTTTACACTGAAAATTTTTTCAAATGTTTTCCCCTCTAAACTATCCTCAACACCTAATATAGGCAGTTTTTGTAACACAAGTTTGTTAAATGAACAATCGTGCGATATGTATTTTGTTCCTTTATCAGACGTTTTTATAAATGGATTTCCCACATTTTCCACTCCTAAAAATTAATTTTCATCTACTTTTTTTACTGTTATTACTGTACTAAGTAAAATTGTTATAGAAAGTATACTTGTGATGATTGTAAGTACACATACCCCCCTAGCATATGTACTTATTGGAACAATATCCCCAAACCCGACAGTTGCAAATGTAACACAAGTATAATAGAAAAAATCAAAATAAGTATTAATATTCAATCCACTAAATGAATTTTCATCAAAAACAAAAGCAACGTAAGACATCATAGACAAAACAATCAAAAAGAGAAAAATAATCAAAAATGCAGATTTCCACAAGTTTTTAAATGTTAAAGTTCTATTGCTACTTTCCATAGCTTCTTGAAGCAATTGAATAAATAAAAATACAATTATTACATAACAAAACATTAAATTATAAACAGCTAAATTAAATGTATATGCGTTGTTTTGAATATCAATTAAAAATATATTGATAAAAACAAAAATGAGCATTGTAATTACAAGCGAAAACAAAGTATTCATTTTTAAGTTTTCTATAGCAATTATTTTTCTTATTACAAACGCTAAAAACCATATAAATTCCGTAAAAATCAAAGTTGTAATTAATGCAACTGGTATGCAAAACACTGTAGCTAAAACTATACCAAAATTTACATATAAAAACATAAAGGCTATAGCTGTAAAAATTATTATTAATAGTATCATAAATACTTTACTTATCTTAAATTTACCCTTAAATATATCTCTAAATTTTTTATATGGGTAGTTAAGATTTTTTTTCACATTTTGCTCAAACTTTTCTTTATTAAAAGTATTTCTGTTTAGTTTTCTAAATAATAAAATTACAATTAAAGAGATTATTGCTGATACAATCAAAAAAATATTGCTAGTTAATTGTTCAATATCTAACATTATAATCCCTCCTGAAATTAACTTGTTTTTAAAAAATTAATCTTTCTAAAAATGGGCATTATCAATCCCATTGTAATTCCAGTAACTGCTCCTGCTACAACGCTTACAATAAGCAATACTGGTAAATAATAAAACACTGCTGAATCCGTTAATACAGCTGCAACGCTTAACTGTACAACATTGTGAGCAACTGCAGCAAAAACAGCAATTCCAACATATCCAAAGTGGTTTCCGTTAGAAATAATAAAACAGTACATTACAAGTGTACTTATAAGTCCTGCACATAAACTCATAACAAAAGCAGTAGTACCTCTTGTAATAAAAGCGAACAATGCTTTAAATAACACTATTATCAAAGCTGATTTTATACCTAAATTTTGCGTTGCAAACAATGTAGCTATATTTGATAATCCAAGTTTACCACCAGGTACTGGAATAGGTAGTGGTGGCAGCATTGACTCTACAACAGATAACACGATTGCAATTGCACTAAGCATTGCTGTTTGAGTTATCCAAACTATATTTTTAGAACATTTTATATTACTAGTTTCCATTTTATATCACCTTACAATAGCATCAAATCTGCTACGTTCGTTATCTATAATTTCAACAGTTACCCTTGCAGGTAAACAAACCGATACTTGTCCAGGATTTTTTAGTTTACCGGCTTTTACACAAAGTTTATCTTTGCAATCTGAACTGATAACAGTTGCTCCGTCGCTCTCGACTAAAATATTGACATTTAGGTCTTCCCCAACAGTTACATTAATTGGTTCTTCTATTTCATTTAAATTGTATGTGTACATTAATTCTCCGTCATATTTAATTATAGCTGTAAGATTATTTGATGGTTGATTATAAAACATCGAAATTAAACTTATTGAAGCTACAAATATTATAAAAAATATAACTAAAAAATCTAACGGTTTCACAATTTTTATTATTTTTTTATTTTTACTCAATTTTTTCACCTTAATCATATAATAATAACTTATACAAAGAAATTATACCATGTATTTATTTAAATTGCAAAATTTTTTATGTATAAAGTTTTAATTTTTATGCTTTTTTATCTCAGCAGATTATCGAACTATATATTGTAGTATATTTTAAAATTAAAATATACTGCATTACTGCTTTACAACTCGTTTCTTTTTCTATATTATATATATGTAAGATATTCTTACACTAAAATTTAATCTTCGGGGCGGGGTTAGATTCCCCACCGACGGTAATTGCATTTTTGCATAAGCCCGTGAGCGTAAAGCTGATTTGGTGTGATTCCAAAGCCGACGGTATAGTCCGGATGAAAGAAGATGCAGTTATTTTGTATTTCGCTCCGCATTTTTTGCGGAGTTTTCTTTTTGTTTTCCCGAACAAAAAAGGAGTATTTATTATGTTAAACAGTCAATCAAAAAGCATCACACCTTCTCAAATCAGGTCTTTTCAAACTAAAAAGTATTGCACTTTGGCTCTTTTAGCTGCCTTGGCTTTCTTATGTGTATTCTTTTTTCGTATTCCATTTTCTGACTTTTTAAGTTACGAGCCTAAAGATGTTATTATTGTATTTGCCTCTTTAGTATACGGACCTGTTGCTGGTATTATTTTATCAATAGTCGTTTCTCTTATTGAGTTTATCACTATTAGTTCAACAGGTCCTATCGGCTTAATTATGAACGTTTTATCATCTGTCGCTTTCATACTACCTGTAGCTATACTTTATAAGAAAAAGAAATCTATCCCATTTGTAATTTTAGGCTTAGTTATTAGCACTTTACTTATGACTGCTATTATGATTTTATGGAATTATTTAATAACTCCTCTTTATATGGGTATCCCAAGAGATGCTGTTGTTCAAATGCTTGTTCCTCTGTTTCTACCATTTAACTTGATTAAAGGTGGTATAAATAGCACTTTAGTAGTTATAATGCTTCCGTTAATGGGTATTCTTAAAAGGCTGAATTTTATACCTAAATCAGAAACAATCGCCTCTACTACTAAAAAATCTCATTTGATATCTATAGTTTTAGCTACTGTTGCATTATCTACTTGCATATTATTATTCTTAGTTTTCAACGGAACTATATAATTATAATAGTTCTCAAAGTTAAAAAATATATAAATTTGTAGAATTATAACATTGACTTTTTTCTAACAAATGATATAATTTATAACATAATTTAATAACATCTACTTATTAAGAGTGACTAAGGGTACAGGCCCTATGAAGTCCGGCAACCTGCTATATGCAAGGTGCTAAATCCTGCGGTTTAACCGAAAGATGAGTTTTTATCCACTTTTCGGTATGCTGAAAAGTGGATTTTATTTTATAGCTTAGTAATTTAAAATACGAAAGGATTTTTATAATGATGAAACATTTTTTTACATCTGAATCAGTAACTGAGGGACATCCAGACAAACTTTGTGACCAAATATCTGATGCAGTTTTAGACGCAATTTTAGAGCAAGATAAAAACGCACACGTAGCGTGTGAAGTTACAACAACTACAGGTTTAGTACATGTAATGGGTGAAATAACTACAGATTGCTATGTAGATATTGATAAGATAGCAAGAGAAACTGTTTGTCAGATAGGATACAATGACCCTAAGTGTGGTTTTGATGGCAACACTTGTGCTGTACTTACTTCAATAGACTCACAATCAGCAGATATAGCAATGGGAGTAAACCAAAGTTTAGAACTTAAAAACGGAGAAGAAGACAAGTACAACTTAAACGGAGCCGGTGACCAAGGTATGATGTTTGGATATGCGTGTGATGAAACAGCTGAACTAATGCCAATGAGTGCTTCTCTTGCACACAAATTAGCAAAACAACTAACAAAAGTAAGAAAAGACAACACACTAAAATATCTAAGACCAGACGGAAAAACACAAGTAACAATAGAGTATAACGACAGCGAAGTAAAAAGAATTGATACAATCGTTGTATCAACTCAGCATGATGAAGATGTTACTTTAGAGCAAATAAGAAAAGATTTAATATCATATGTAATTAACCCTATTATACCAACTGAGTTAATTGATGAAAACACAAAGATATTCATAAACCCTACTGGCAGATTTGTAATAGGTGGACCTGTTGGTGATAGTGGTTTAACTGGTAGAAAAATCATTGTAGACACTTATGGAGGTTTTTCAAGACATGGTGGTGGTGCTTTCTCTGGGAAAGACCCAACTAAAGTTGATAGAAGTGCAGCATATGCAACACGTTATGTAGCTAAAAATATAGTTGGAGCAAAAATTGCTAAAAAATGTGAAGTTCAACTAGCATATGCAATCGGAGTAGCTAAACCAGTATCTATAATGGTTGATAGTTTTGGAACATCAGAATACAGCAACGAAGAACTAGCAAACGCTGTTAAAAAAGTATTCGATTTAAGACCTGCTGCTATAATTGATATGCTTAAATTAAGAGAAACGAAGTATAAACCACTTGCAGCATATGGACATATGGGCAGAGAAGATTTAGATATACCATGGGAAAAGCTAGATAAAACTGACGAGTTACTAAACGCACTAAAATAAGATAATTTTAATAACCCTCTTAGTAAGTTTTAAAAACTAAGAGGGTTATTTTTAACTTATTATCTGATTACTAAACTCATAACGCAATGCTAAATCTTTAATCTCTATTAGTGAAATCAGCCCATCAACAGTATTACATTCAATAGTAAACTTTCCATTTTTATTTTCACCAATAAAAGTAGTTATATCGTCATCTGTACTAACTATTTTTATATTATCTGGAGATTTTATATATTTTAATATGTCAATCAATATACTTGCAAAAGCTGATTTAGGCAAATATTCAACTGTACTTTCACAAAAAAGGTCTTTATATTCTATAGCATATGAATTGCCATTCCATTTATAATTTATCCCATTTAGATTTTCTGGGCTTTTTATTAATATGCTTGAGATATCTTTATCAGTATTTATAATTTCGCAAGTATATTTTTCTGCACCTTCTGTTACATCGACTGTTGCTGAAAAATTAAGAACTACACTAACTTCTTTTGAAGTTTTAGCAGTACAAGATGATAATAATAACATTATAACTAAACATAAAACAATAATAAAACGACGCATATTACACCTCTTACTATTAATGTGTTTTATACGTCGTTTCTTTTTATTTTAATATATCTGGTAAAACGTCTATCACATCTGTAGGTTGCATAGATATTTCACCCTTAGTTTTCTTTACTACATCTCCTGCTAACCCATGCAAATATACTCCACATTTAGCAGCACTATACATATCTACTCCTTGTGCTACAAATGATGCAATCATACCTGCTAAAACATCTCCACTGCCTGCTTTTGCCATACCTGCATTGCCCGTAACATTTATAAATATTTCTCCATTACAATTTGCAATAACTGTTTTAGCTCCTTTTAAAACTACTATAATATTATGTTCTTTTGCTACTAACTTAGCATATTTAACTCGATTATTTTGAATTTCTAACACATCTACATTACATAGTCTGGCTAATTCAGCTGGGTGTGGAGTTATAATTATTTTACTTGATTTTAACTCTTTTAATATATCTATATGCTTTGAAATTGCATTTATTCCATCAGCATCAATAACTATTGGAACTTCTATATTTTTAAGTAATTCATATACAAATTGATTTGTTTTTTCTTCGTTAGATATGCCACAACCTAGCAAAACTGCACTGCTGTTTTTAAATTCTTCGATAACACTTTGAGCATTATCAACCGTAAATCTTCCTGTTTCTTTTGTATCAAGTGGTATAAACACTGGCTGTACTAAATTAGTTGCTACAATGTTATATATATCATTAGGTACTACTGATTTAACTAATCCTACTCCAGTAAGCAATGCTGACTTTATGCTCATTACAGCTGCCCCACTCATTCCATAACTACCACAAATTGTAAGTAGTGTACCAAATGTTCCCTTATGAGATGATATTTTTCTTATAGGTAATTTGGAATAAACATCTTCATCTTCTATAGTTTTAAATTCATAAGGGCTTATGTTAACTAAGCTGATATCAATACCAACTTGTGCTAAAATCACTCGACCACAATAATCCATTGACGGATATAACAAATGTGCAGGTTTATATGTTGTAAAACTCACTGTAATATCTGCTACAAATGCACCATTATGCACTTTACCTGTATCACACTCAATCCCACTTGGAATATCTACACTTAAAACTTTCTTATTAGTAACACTAATATTATTCGCTAATGCGTTTAAGTTTGAACTTAGCTCACCTTTAAATCCAATTCCATATATAGCATCTATTATATAGTCACATTCTTCAATTTTTTCATAAACTCTGTTTTCCTCTTCCCACAATCTCCATACAGCTACTTTGTTATTTACAGCGTTTGCATATGCTGCTTTTGAATCAAGTGTGCTTGCCTCATCATCAACTAAAATTATCTCAACATCAAATTCTTTTGATTTCAAATAACTTGCAGCAATAAATCCATCTCCGCCATTATTGCCCTTACCACATAAAATGCATACTTTTTCTCTTCTAGATACATTAAAACTATCTATCAATATTTCTGCTACTGCTATCCCTGCTTTTTTCATTAGCAAAAAATAAGTTGCGCCTTTATCTACTGCTTTTTGTTCTAAGGTTCTCATCTGTTGTGCTGATAACACTTTCATAATTATACCTCCCTATTATAACCATAAAGCCATCGATTAAATCGACGGCTTTAATTAATATTATTTACTTCTATTGTAATATGTTTTTAACACTATATCTTTCTTTAAGTAAGGTTTCATACTATTCATAACTCTTTCATTAGGTGAAAACGTTAAAAAAGTCTTTCCATATTTTTTTGTGTCAAATACGCAAGCATATAATTCTTCTGAATTATCACTATCACCTGCAAAAAAGAATTTTCTATACTTTTTATCACTCAAGTTCATATTAGATAATTTATCAAAATCTTCAATTTTATTTATCTCTACACTTGCTATGCGTTTTCTCTTACGTTTAGCAATGATTTTATCAATAGTTAAATCGTTATTAGTAACACAGTATTCATACTCTAAATTTAGTGATGTAATTAAATACCACGCAACATATATACCAAATACAAACAGAAAAAAACCAACCATAATAAAATATGGTTCAAATGTTAATAATGAAATCCCATAAAATGCCACAGGAATTAAAAACAAAATTAAAATAATTAAAACTTTCGTCAAAGTAGTTCTAATATTTTTTTCTTTCTTTACAATCTGCTCAACAACAATATCCATATAAATTACACCTCTCATTTACTTAATAAAATCATATCATAATTTTGTTAAGTTTACAAGTTTTTTATGCAAAATCAAGCTAAAATTAATAAATTGTTAACATTCTAGTATTGAAGTTATTCAAATTATACTGTATAATATAAGTAATGGAGGTGTTATTATGTTTGATAAAACAATGGTTTTTCCAAAAAATTTCGAAAAAGAAGCACAAATAAGAGAGGCGTTACTTATAGTTTACTCTGCTTTAAAAGAAAAAGGTTATAACCCTATAAATCAGATTGTTGGATATATTTTATCTGAAGACCCAACATATATTACTACAAATAAAAACGCAAGAAACATAATAAGCAAATTTGAAAGAGATGAATTATTAGAAGTTCTAGTAAGCTCATTTATAAACAAGTAATATATCATTTATAATTGGTATCTGTATTAAATCACAGATACCAATTTTTTTTACAACGATAAGAGGCTGTAGCAAATGATTTTTATCATTTGCTACAGCCCCTATTTTTTATATATTATTGTCTTCTATCAATAATTTTTTTAAGTTTTCCAGTCGTTTCATTAAACTCAAGCTCAGAGAATTTACAAAAATGAACTTCTATTTCACAAACTACTCCAGATTCCACTGCCAGTTTATATTCATTTTTCTGTTCTAATAATTTCAAATGTATTTCCCTTGCATCTTTTTTAGTATATTCATTAGGATTTTTTACAGCTATATAAACACTTAATAAGTCTTTGCCATCTTTTCTTGTAGAAATCAACTGAACTTCATCAAATTCTATACCTACATTTTTAATTATTGAATATATTTGACTTGGTGCTAAATTAACAAGCGCTACTCTTATAGATTCTCCACTACGTCCTAACAATTTAAATTTCCTATTAGCATTTTCATCTTCTGTATATTCAGCCATATCCCCTACTGGATATCTAATTATTGGCATTAGCGTTCTATAAAGTGATGTAATGTATAATTTTCCAGGTCTGTTTTTTTCTGTTATAACTTCACCTGTATCCTCATCTATAAGTTCTAAAACACTTAATAAGTCAACTGCTCTATGCTCGCTAAAATCACAGTCTTTGTCAAAGTAACCCACTAACCCACTATCGTTTGTCGCATATGCTAGTGAACGAAATTCAATGTTTTTATTTAAAACTTTACATATTTTATCTCTTTGATTTTGATATAACATTTCTCCTGCATAATATACAACTTCAACACTTAATCCAGTAATATTATTCAACTCTATACATTCAATAATTTGCATTAACTTTGATGGAAACACTGAAATATGAGTTATTTTCAAATTTTTTAAATTTTCAATTATCTCTTTATTTTCTAAATTACCAGTGAGGCTATACTGTATAGGCGATGTTGGTGACATCGATAGCATTGAAAAAGTATATACAAAACTTGCATATAATGCACCACAATAAAATAAATTTGCTATTTTATCACCATTTTTAAGTCCACCTTTAGGTAAGTTTATAGCTGTACCCTCACAAAATGTTTCCCACTCTTCCTTTGAATAGTATGAGTATTTAGGTTTACCAGTCGTTCCACCACTTCTGAAAATATGTCCATCACTTTGTTCTCTTGTAAGATGTGATTTTTCGCTTTTCCAATAATCGTCTTGGTCTAACAGAGGTATATCTTCAATTGTATAATTATCTGGTAAATTTTTATATAGTTCTTTATGATATGGCGAGTTTTCTCTTGCGTAATCTACAATATACTTTAAGTCATAAACTTTCATAATATTTACTCCTTATCTAAAAATCCTCTTCAATATATTCATCTATTTCTCTAATTTCTTTTAATAATGATGTATACGGCTCTATTGTTACTATTTCGTCAAATCTAGGCATTCTTTCATATAAATGTTGCATTATTAAGTATACTCCACTATCACTACCAGGCATTATTCCTGCAAAGATAAACCCTGCTTTTTTTAATTTTATAAATGCACTATGTATAGAAAAATTCTCCATAGATACTATTGCTTCAACCATTTCTAGCTTATGTTGCTTGCGTATACGATAAACTTCCTCTAAACGTTCTTCAAAATTATCACCAGCAATTTCAACAACGACTTTTGCTGATTTCATTCTATCGTTTACAGCTACATTCATAACGCTTTCTTCATATGTTTCTTTTTCTGTTAAAAATTCTACATCTGACTTCATATGATTAAAAATGGTTGACACTAAATTTTTAATAATATACGGACAGTATATTCTAAACGATTGAGGCTTTAACAACTTTACTCCTAATGCTAAGTCTAGTCTAGTTTCTTTAGTATTATATTCACTTTGAATATCTTCATTTACATACTGAAACAAAAATCCTGTAGGTGTAAAATCTAATCTATTACAAATTTTTTGTGTTCCTATATGATACGCTGTTGGTTGTACACATAGTGCTGACTTACCATGTCTAATTGCTTCGTTAACACCATATTCAAAAACTCTCTCACCTATATGCATTCCCCTAAACTCTTTTCTAACAATAACCGTTGCAAGCTCTGGCATATTTTTAAACACATCACTTTGAAACAACGCAAAATGTCCAGCTACTTGTTTATGCTCGTTTATCACTAAGTATGATAACATTTCACCAGATATTATTTTACTTTTAAACTTATTTAGCTTGTATAAATCTTCGTATGCATATGAATATTTATACTCATTATGAATACAATTAATAGCTTCATTTATTTCTACAAGTCTATCTACCTTTACTTCTCTTAAAGAAAAATTAGTATCTAATATTTCAAACTCTTTTTTCTCAGGTACTAATACCTTTACACTATCATTTATCTTGATTTTAAACTTCACTCGTTGACCGTCTTTCCCTAATTTTTCAGCAAAAATATTATTCTTAATTTGCTGTTCTTCTGTTTTAATCATTTGAATCATTTCTTTGATTCCATCTTCCAAAATTAAATTTCCCATCGAAAAATACGGTGAACCTAAATCTCTAAGTGAAAACACAAGCTCATTTTTTTCTATATATAAATCTAAATAAAAAGTACCTTTTTCACAATATGCTTCTTTCATTCTTCTTTTTAATATGTTAGTAGTTACTCTAATATAGTTTTCTTTTACTTTTGTTTCTATATCTAATTTGCTAACTACATTTGTAATTGTGTTTTTTATTATTCCCACCATAATTGGGTAATTATCAAACTCTAAGCTTAATATTCTATCTTCAAATATTTCTTCTTTTTTTCCCATTATACCACCTCATACAGTAAAGTAAGTCTGTTTTTTGCTAAAACTGTTAAATAAGAGCTATTTACATTAGACTTAGAAATGTTTTCTACTACAACTGGCTTAAAAAGTTTGCCACTATACCAATATTGAAGCTCAACATTCCCTGTTGTATCATCAATACTCATATATATTGAGCCAGTTATATCATTGTTTTTATTCTCTAATTCACTTAAAATTTCTTTATTAATAACATGTAAATTATTATTGATTTGCTGTTCTAAATCGATACTCTTATTATTTTTTAATAAATACTCTTTAATCTTATTTTCAAAATTTTCATTATATTTATTTAAATCAAATTCAAAATATATTGAGTTTTTATTTTTTTGCATTAATAGTAATCCATTAAGATTTTTATTTTTAATACACATTAGTTTACTGCTTATAACTACAATAATTAGTGTTAGTATTTCTGCAAAACCATAAGTAAGCCAAACTCCATTAATACCAAAAATAGATGTTAAAATTATTATACCTGATAAAAACAAAATTAAATTTCTACAAATAACTATTACAAACGAAATGGAGCGTATTTCTCTTGACTGATAATAATAACTAAGTAAAACATTTATAGTCATAAAAATCATAGCAGGAGCAACAATCCTAATTGCTGTAATCGAACTACTAAACATATAGCTTTCCTCAGGAACACCAAACAAATGAGTAAATCCATGTGGGAATAATTCAACTAATAATATTACAGTTATACAAAGTATACCACCAGCAATCAAAGCGTATTTCATAGTCTTTTTGATAGCGTTTTGATTTTTTTCGCCATGATATACGCTTACAATAGGCTGAATTGTCTGTGACAGCCCTTCAAAAATTGACATTGCAATTAAGTTAACATTAAAAACTACAGTATACACTACCATACCATCGTTACCTGCAATTGTAGAAATAATATGATTTAATGTAAGCATTGTAATTAACTGATAGACAAATGTCATAGATGTGCTAATACCATTTTTAATTATAAGAAGTAAGGTTTTAACTTTAAATGATATTTTAAATCTAAGCGTATTCTTTTTTGAAAAAAAGTGAGTTGATATTATTGCAAGGCTTACAAATTGTGCTAGAACCATAGCATAAGCACCACCAGCAATACCTGTATTACAAAAACCAATAAAGATGATATCAAAAACAATGTTAGTTACAATAGCACTTAACATTCCAGCCATAGCTTTTTTAGGTGCTCCATCATTTCTTACAAAAAACGCAAAAGATATATTTAAAACAAACACTGGAATGGCACTGACTATAACTATTGAATATGATTTTACAAAGTCAACAGACTCGGCAGTAGTGCCAAGCATTAAAACAACATTATCAATAAAGACTACGCCTAAAACTGCTAAAACAGAAGAGATTAAAACACCAAAAGTTATAGCTGTAGAAAATACAACATTAGCTTTTTGCTTATCACCTTTACCAACTAAAACGCCTATTGCAGTAGCACCACCAACTGCCAATATAGCAGCAATAGTATTTATTAGCATAAACACCGGTGAATTATATGTTACAGCAGAAAGTGCATCTTCTCCTAAAAAGTTTCCTACAATAATTGCATCTGCAAAACTACTAATTGATGTGACTAAATTTGTAAGTATGGTAGGAATTAAGATAGCTGTAAATATAGAAAATACTATTCCTTTATTTACATTCTTTTGTCTAATATTAGACATACCTTTCCACCTCCAGAACTTAAAACAAATTCATCTTTATTACACTTTACACATTTTATAGTAGCTGTGTTAAAAGTTAAACACATTTTAATATCTGAGTAATTATCACTTAAAACTTCTACTGCGTTTGGTAAGTCTTCTAATACCTTAATTGTCATATTTTCTCTTGAATCATTTTCTAATAATATTTGTATCCAACCTGTATAATTAAGTTTTTCTGATAATATATTTTTAATTCTTTGAGCGTTTAAAAAATTTGTTGAAAATTTAAATGAATCACCATATCTACCCAACAACTCAAACTTAGGAGCTAATCTTCCACATTCACATGGCTTTAAAATATATCTACCTATATCACCAATTTCATAACGCATTACTGTTGTGTTTTCTTGGTCTACTGGTGTTAGTATTATTCTTCCTATTTCTTCACCTTCTACAGGCTCATCGCTATCTAGTTTTAAAATCTCCATATATTTTGAAGAAAACAGATGATGTTGTGAACCACTACAATGCTCACAAACATATCCGATAGAACCAATTTCGTTGCAACCATATATTAGTGATTTTATACTTTTAACTCCAAAATTTTCTTTTAAATTCTCAATTTGAACTGGATTAAAATGTTCTCCTGCATATAAAACTTTTTCAATTTTTCCATATGCTTTTAATTCTTTTTCTTTTTCTGAAAACAATTCATTTAAATATGACGGCATACCTATCAACACATTAACATTATTTGTTATTATCTCTTTTACTACAAAGTCCAAATCTTTACATACTGCCATTGGTAGTTGCGTAACATTTGCAATTTTTAACGCTTCGTACATACTGATAAACCCACCATATAAGTTTCCACTGTAAAACAAGTTCATACATATATCACTTTTAGGGTCAACACCTGCTGCTATAATTGCCCTTGCTGCTGTTTTATACGTCATATTTGCATCATTATATGTATGAGGTGCATAAATCGCTTTTCCTGAGCTTCCACCACTTTTTATAATGAGTAATCCCTCTTTTGATTTTTTTGATTTTTCATTATGAAAGTCTACTTTTTTCATTATAGGTGTATCTTTTTCAAACGGAGCTTCAATATCAACGTTAAGTTCGTTAAACTCCATAACAGATTTAGGTATTACATCACTTGACACACTAACTCTTTTTACATATCTTGACAATGCATATACACCATCGTGAGGCTCACCAGTGTAGCCGTTTACCATTTTTCCTGTAGAAGTTATTCTAGTTACACCTGCTCTTACAAACTTATTAGTTAAATCTGTTATTTCTGTTGTGTCGCAAGATAATCCTACTGTTTGAAGATAACTTCTAAATGGTCTAAGTGCTATGATAATATCTTTTCTCTTAATCGGTTTTAATATTACTGTTCTAAATAATGGTGATGAAATTAATTCATTATCATATTCTACGTATATTCTAAAATCTCCACCATCAAGACAAGCACCATCACCCATAATTTCCTTAAGTTTAGCAATTTCAGTATGCATTGTAATTTCTGCTACTTCTTCATTAGTCATATTGTGTAATGGTTTTTTTGAAGATACTTCTTTCAGTGCGTTAAATAAGTCTTTAGCAAATACTAAAAGTTCTTCTTTGCTATCAGTTTCAAAATATACTACTTGAGGTGCTGAACAGGCTTGTTGTTCATTTATTACAACATCTTGAGCAACTCCCAAAAGTGCTTCTTTTGTATTTCCTAATTTAGTTATATAAGAAAAACTAATTCTATGACCCCAGTTTATTATTCTTATTCCTTGTGGCGCTAACTGTGCTACTCCTTCTACTGCTGCTTCACTTCCCCACACAGCTATACCATCACAGCAATTAAACATTAATTTAAGGTTTTCTTCATCTTTTGAAGAAATCGGCAACACATACATATAAGGGCTTAACTCACTGCAAATACTACATAATTTTTGAGCAAGTTTTATTGTTATATCACTGCCTTTTCTTGATGTCTTTATAATATTAATATTACCTGTTAAAAGACCCTCAACGGCACTTAAAAACGGCAATATAGGACTGTTACTACTAGTTACATGCCCTAACACTCCTAAGCTCAAATAACCCTCTAATTGTTCATCTGTTGATTCTCTTCTGCATATTTCAAGTGGTGTTTCAAATAACTCTCTATTAACCTTAGTATACAACTCATCTTTATCTAAAATATTTGATGCACCAATTTTTGCTCCTTGTGCTTCATCTTGTGTCATACCATATTCTATTAATTCTTTAACTAAGAAATCTTTATCAGATTTTAACACAGCACTTAATTTATCTAATGCATTTATAACTTTGCGTAGTGGCAATGACGTACCACCTAAGTCATTTGCAAGTGTTTTTTCCATATTTTCAAGCTCTAATGCTAGATTATCAGTTGTTTTAATTTGTCCCCTATATATATAATTCATAACTTGTTACCTCATCTTTTTAATAATTCACTTGCTGTTATTGCACAACTTTTCGTTTTACTTGTGCCTGCCCTACCAAGAATTTCAATATAAGGAGTATTAATACCACAACTACAACTTTCTGCTCTGTGTAAAACTGCCTTATCTCCCATAAGTACAGATACAGCCGGAACACTAAGCAAATGAGGTGTAATAAAGTTTAATAAACCTTCCTTTTCATATCCTATAGGCTCTAAAGTTTTAAAATCTCTTATAACAACTCTAGAATATATCGGCACATGAAAATTATGATTTTCACATTCAAAATACGGTACTGAATGTTCAGTTGAACCATAACCATCTCGACAATTTTCATTAGGTATTGAAAGCATTTCTTCTATCAAACTATAAAGTTCTTTTTTAGGTATCTGCTTATCTGCATTTCCTTTCCAACCACCACCAAATAATGTCATAGAATTTTTATTAAGTTTAATCTTCGGCACATTCATATCTTTCATCTGCTTTAAAGTAAAATATAAAAATGACGGAAAGCCAAATATTCTTACTGGTGCACCATCCTTTTCATATTCTTGAAATTTATGAATAGCTCCATACACATCAAAATCATGATTTCTGCCATTATGTCTTAATGCAAAATATTTTTCTTTAACTGGTGCATATTGAAGTAATCCTACATTTGTTTTAGCTGTTCCAAGTTTACTTTCTTGTGTCGGTTCATATGTGTATAGAGTATAATTTGTTGGTTCATTTGATATAAAATTAAAATAACTCATTTCAGTTTTAATCATATCTTGACCAAAATCCCAACTATCCTTGTCAAAAAACATCTGGCTTTTATGTCCTTTAGTTCCTGAGCTTGTTACATGCTCTACTACATCTTTTCTATCAATCGAAAGTGACTCATACAATTTAAAAAAATTGGCATGAACAGGTGGAATTTTCACTATGTCATCAACTGTATTCAAGTCTGAAACTTTAAAGTTTTTTAACTTGCATAAATCGCTGAAAAATTTATTATTTTCAATATGATGATTAATTGTTTCTTTTAAACTTGATACAAATAAATCATTAGTATTAGAAAAGTCGTAAGGGTTTGTCATTTGGATTAGTTTATTTCTGTTTTCAAAAGTGTTCATAATTACGCCTCTCAATCATTGAATTAAGTAATTTTTTTGTTAAATTTCATAACAAAGGTATTTTTTAATTGATATCAAAAGTTTATCATAGTTTTCAAAAAATCACAAGCAAAATAACTATAATTAATAATAAATTTACATCTAATTCATACATAGTTAATAGTTGAACTTGTTTCAATGAATATATATATATTATTAATTTTTTGTTCATATATGTACGCTTATTATTACAAAACGATGACAAAATACCAACCTCATTAATGCTAGTTTTGCACTAACACTTTTAAGGTTGGTATTTTAAATTAATTATATAATTACTAAATTATTTACCGTAATATACTTTTAAATAAATATCTTTAATTTCTGTCATTAATGGCATTCTAGGGTTTGCACCTGTACATTGGTCATCAAATGCATCTTCTACCATTTGGTCTAAGTTAGCTAAGAAATCTTCTTCTTTAACTCCATATTCAGCTATTGTTTTCTTAATGCCTACTTGTGCTTTTAAATCTTCTATACCTTTTAGGAAGTTTTCAAATGTTTTTTCATCTGTTTTTCCTGTAAATCCACAGAAATTAGCACATTCAACATATCTAGCTAAGCAATTTGGATATTCATATTGTGAAAATGTTCCCATTTTTGTTGGCACTGGGTCAGCATTGAATTTCATAACTTCAGTTATTAATAATGCATTTGCTACACCATGTGGTAGGTGATGATATGCACCTAGTTTATGTGCCATTGAGTGACAAATTCCTAAGAATGAGTTTGCAAAAGCCATACCAGCAAGTGTTGATGCATCTGCCATTTTTTCACGAGCTATAGGGTCGTTTGCACCGTTTTCATATGCTGATGGTAAATATCCAAAAATATTTTTAAGAGCTTTTAAAGCTAATCCATCAGTATAATCTGTAGCAAGCATTGATGCATACGCTTCTAATGAGTGTGTTAATGCATCTATTCCAGATGCACTTGTAAGACCTTTAGGTTGGTCCATCATATTATCTGCATCTATAATAGCCATAGTTGGTAGTAGTTCATAATCTGCTAATGGATATTTTGTTCCTGTACTTTCATCAGTAATAACTGCAAATGGTGTTACCTCTGAGCCTGTACCTGATGATGTTGGTATTGCTACAAATGATGATTTCTCACCCATTTTAGGGAAAGGATATACTCTTTTTCTAATATCCATAAATCTCATTGCCATATCTAAGAAATCTGCTTCTGGATGCTCATAAAGTACCCACATAATTTTAGCAGCGTCCATTGCTGAACCACCACCTAATGCAATAATTACATCTGGTTCAAATGATTGCATTGCTTTTGCACCTTCTTTAGCACAAGCAAGTGTTGGGTCTGGTGCTACATCATAGAAACAAGTATGTTGTATTCCCATTTGGTCTAGTTTTTCTTCTACTGCATTAGCATATCCATTTTTATATAAGAAAGTATCAGTTACAATAAATGCTTTCTTTTTATTCATTTCATTACCTAGCTCATCTAAAGCTATTGGCATACAACCTTTTTTGAAATATATTTTTTGAGGTGTTCTAAACCAAAGCATATTTTCTCTCCTCTCAGCTACAGTTTTGATGTTTATTAAATGTTTAACTCCTACATTTTCAGAAACTGAGTTTCCTCCCCAAGAACCACAACCTAATGTAAGTGATGGCGCTAAGTTAAAGTTATATAAATCACCAATACCACCGTGAGATGATGGAGTATTTACAAGTATTCTACAAGCTTTCATTGCTGCTTGATGTTTTGCCATTTTTTCTGTTTGTGATGGGTGCACATATAATGAAGCTGTATGTCCATAACCACCGTCAGCTACTAATTGTTCTGCTTTTGCAATTGCTTCATCAAAAGTTTCAGCTTTGTACATTGCAAGTACTGGAGATAGTTTTTCGTGAGCAAATTCTTCTGATAAGTCTACAGATTCAACTTCACCGATTAATATTTTAGTTTTTTCTGGTACATCTACTCCTGCTAATTTAGCAATTGTGAAAGCAGATTGACCTACTATTTTAGCATTTAATGCTCCGTTTATAATGATTGTTTTTCTTACTTTATTTAGTTCTTCACCTTTTAAGAAATAACATCCACGTTTTGCAAATTCTTCTTTAACTTCATCATATATTGGCGCTAATACTGTAACTGATTGTTCAGAAGCACATATCATACCGTTATCAAAAGTTTTTGAGTGAATTATTGAGTTAACTGCAACTTTAACATCAGCAGTATCATCTAAAACAACTGGAGTATTACCAGCACCAACACCTAAAGCAGGTTTTCCTGATGAGTAAGCTGCTTTAACCATTCCAGGACCACCAGTAGCAAGTATTGTATCTGAACCTTTCATAACTTCGTTAGTAAGTTCAAGTGATGGTACGTCAATCCAGCTTATAATACCTTCTGGAGCACCAGCTGCAACTGCTGCGTCTAAAACTAATTTAGCTGCTGCAATAGTACAGTTTTTAGCTCTTGGATGTGGGCTTATGATGATTGCATTTCTTGTTTTTAAAGAAATAAGTGTTTTAAATATAGCTGTTGAAGTTGGGTTAGTAGTAGGAATAACAGCTGCTATCAGTCCAATTGGTTCAGCTATTTTTTTAGTACCGAATGCTTTGTTTTCTTCTACAACGCCACAAGTTTTAGTATCTTTGTAAGCATTGTAAATATATTCAGAAGCATAATGATTTTTAATAATTTTGTCTTCTACAACGCCCATACCAGTTTCAGCCACTGCCATTTTAGCAAGTGGGATACGAGCTTTATTAGCAGCAGTAGCGGCTGCTAAAAATATTTTATCCACTTGTTCTTGAGAATAAGTAGCAAATACTTTTTGAGCTTCTCTCATAGCATTCATTCTAGCTACTAAGGCATCAACGCTATCAACAATATTAGGAACTTCGTTTACAACAGTTTCTTTCTTTTCCATAAAAATGGCCTCCTCATAAATTCAAAAAATTTAATATTTCTTTTTCATTTTTAAAGCTTAACATAATTATAATAGTTTGTTAAAAATTTGTCAATATCGATTTTTTTCAAAAAACCCTTTCTTTTGATTAGATTTAATATTTTTAAGTTTTTCTTAAATATTATTATAATGTTTTCTACTGTTTTTTATTCTTTTTTGTAATGTATTTGTTAGTTTTACCGAAACATTTTTTTTGTTTTAGCAATAGTTACTATATTTTTATATTTTTATAGTTTATTTTACTCTATGTATATGAATTTTTTAATTATGCGTAATTTCATTTTTTTTCATCTATTTACAACTATTTTTATATTATTTATCATTATTTTTTCTATAAGTATTGATTTTTACTCACTAAAACGTTTATAATATTATAGAGATTAATTTGAAAAGGTGATAAAATGAAATATGCTGTGATTTTATGCGATGGTATGGCGGATTTACCACTTGCATCTTTAAACAACGCTACCCCTATGACAGTAGCTAACAAATCTTGTATGAATAGTTTAGCAAGACTTTCTGAAGTAGGTCTTGTTAAGACTGTAGCTGACGGTTTGAAACCTGGAAGCGATGTTGCTAATTTATCTGTTTTAGGATATGACCCAGCTATATATTATAGTGGTCGCTCTCCGCTTGAGGCTGCAAGTATTGGTATTGACTTAAAAGATGATGATGTGACTTTTAGATGTAATTTAGTAACTTTATCTGATGAAGAAAATTACGCTGATAAAACTATGCTTGATTACTGCGCTGGAGATATTTCGACTTCAGATGCAGAAAAGTTAATTGATTATCTACAAGAAAACTTAGGCGATGAAGAGTTTGAGTTTTACAGTGGTGTTAGCTACAGACATTGTCTAGTTTGGAGCAAAGGCAATCCTAACCCAGGCGAGTTTACACCTCCACATGATATTTCTGATAAGGTGATTGCTCAGCATTTACCTACAGGTGATGATGTGGAAAAAATATATAATTTAATGCTTAAAAGTTATGAATTGTTAAAAAATCATCCTGTAAATATAAGTCGAGTGGAAAATGGCAAAAAACCTGCTAATTCAATTTGGCTTTGGGGTGAAGGACAAAAACCTAAACTAGATAGTTTTAAAGAAAAGTTTGGTGTAAAAGGTTCTATAATATCTGCTGTTGATTTACTAAAAGGTATTGGTATTTGTGCAAAAATGAATGTTTGTGAAGTAGAAGGAGCTACTGGTTATATTGATACAAATTATAATGGTAAAGTAACTGCTGGTATAAAGGAACTTAAAAGAGGTCAAGACTTTATATATATACATATAGAAGCACCAGACGAATGTGGTCATCGAGGTGAGCGAGATAATAAAGTAAAATCTCTTGAGCAAATAGACCAACAGATACTTGTACCATTAATTGATGGTTTAAATGAAATAGGTGAAGATTATGCAATAATGATTTTGCCTGATCACCCTACTCCACTAAACATTAAAACACATACAAACGACGCTGTACCATATTTAATATATAGAAATAATTTTTTAGTTGATAGTAATGTAATGATATTTGATGAAGAAAGTGCTAGTAAAACTGGAAACTATACTGAATTTGGACCATCTTTAATTACTAAATTTTTCAACATTAAATCTGAAAACGAATAATAATTTAAACTCATAAAATTTGGGGTTGTATCAAAATGATACAACCCCATTATTGTTTCTTATTTAATATACAAACTACTTTTTATTCTTCTTCACCTTCATCTTCGTCATTATTCTCATTAGCATCAGCTTCTTGACCTACAGTGTTCTTTTTCTTAACTGTAAGAATTACAACTACTACTATTAATACAGTTACAACAACTCCACCAACTATCATAATTATTGTATTAGTATCGCCAAAGATAGATGAGTTTGATGGTGTTATACCACCACCAGCAGCACTCACACTAGATTCAATTTCTTCTAAACTAGTAGGTTTAACTATATCTGATAATGTTCCTTCTTCTATAGTTTCATTGACATTATAACCTTCTGCTGCTACCGGTAAACCGTTTGCATCAACAGAGTCATATATTTCTTCAATAGTTGCCTCTATCTTTAAATCTTCTTTTGCATTATCTAAAACTTTAAACGCTACTGAAAATGCTATTGTATCAGCTGTAACTTCGTAGCCCTTACTAATGTTTGCTGCATTAAAATATATTGCATCTTCTTCATCAAGATTAAATACTGCATCATTA
The DNA here is from genome assembly GCA_964369405.1 of uncultured Eubacteriales bacterium. GTDB lineage: Bacteria > Bacillota > Clostridia > Oscillospirales > Acutalibacteraceae > CAYJFG01. Next base: position 69,058 of record CAYJGB010000005.1, on the reverse strand, counting down.
AAAGCTGGTAAAGTTACTGTATCTTTAATAATTTCCAAACTATCTGAGTCATATTCAATCTTTACATTAATTCCCATAACTTTTTCATCTTTAACATCTTCTAGCTTTAAAACATAAGTTATAGTGTCACCTGTTTCCACTTCTTCGCCATTTACTTTTACAGTCGCTGCAAATACACTTATTGTTGTTAAATAAAGCATTGACATAACTGCAATTAAACTAATTATCGTTTTAATTCTTTTACTTTTCACCATTAAAAATCCTCCGTTTATTCTTTATTTATTAATTATAATATATATACTATAAAAAAACAATACATATAATGTAAATATTACAATTTAAAATGTGTTTAACTTGTACATAAAATTTGACAGCTGTCAAGCATTGCCCGACAGCTGTCTTTATCTTCTTTTATTTTTTAATTTGTAACTGTAATTGTTTCTCCTATTGGATTATGTACTTCTATTCTTGCTAAATATTTTTGTATTTCTAATACATCTGCTATACTTACATTTCCACTTTGATTTGTGTCAGCTGCAAGCACTTGTATTTCATTTAAATCTATTTTTCCAACTAAATAAGATTGTGAATAAAGTACGTCTACAAGATCTACTGCACTGTTACTATTAACATCACCTAAAATATATGTAATTGTAACTGGTGTTGTTGTATCTGGTTCTGTTACTGGAGGTGTTGTTGTTTCTGGCTCTGTTGGTGGCTCTGATGTTTCGTAAATGTAAATTACATTTTGTGTTTGTGTTGACCATGTACCACTAGCTTTTCCTATTATTGTTGGATTACCATACCCATCTATACCTGTAGTTGTGTATGTATCACTTGAAGTTACATTTGTTCCTGTGATTATTTGGTCATCAGCTAGTTTGCTGCCGTTTTTATCTAAATAGCTAACAACTACTTTACCACTAAATGATACTACTCCATCTTTAATCCATACTTCTCCGCTTACTGGATATCCTGGTTGATTTACTCCAGGTTCTTGATTTGTTCCTCCATCAGTAAACAAAACTTTAGCTGTTTGAGCGTCTAGTTCTTCGTATGTATACCAATTATTTCCAGACTCATTGTCGCCTTGCATTACTGTTCCTGGCCATGCTCCTGAAAGTAATTTTGTTGTAGCTGTTGAATCATCATATGCATATAATCTAGGTGCGCTCCATGAATTTCCATTGTAATAATGCACTTTTACATTGCTTGATGCTGACTCTTTATATGTGTATGTTATTGTTACATCTGAATTCATTACTCCATATGTATTAGTTGGAATTTTGTCAGTATCTAGCTCATAACCTGCTATTGTTTTAAATGATTCGTTATATGTATCCCCTTCTTTTAATCTATCGGTTTTATCCTCTTCAATAGATATTCCACTTTGGTCTACATATTTTACAGTTAAATTGTATTTTGGTGTTGTGTCTGGAGTGTAATAATATTTAACTTCTACATTAGAAGTTACTGTACCTTCTGTTTCTCCAACTGTATTTACTAAATTATAATCAAATAAAATATCTTGGTCTGGTTGAGTTCTATATGTTGTACCCTCTTTATAAGATGTATTAGTTGTTTTTAAAACTTCACCTGTATCTTGATTAATATGCTCAACTTTTACTGTATATTTTGTGCTTTCTGGAAGTACAGTATTGTTAAAACTTTGCTCGTCTACTAGAATCATAGCTGTTCTTGCTGGAATTGAAATCGAAGAGCCACTAACTGTGCTTATTTTTTCAACACCTGCAGTATCTCCATTTGCAATAACTACCCAACTTGATGGTAGAGAATATCCACTACCAACTTTTAATGTTACATTTTTTGTTGATGATGAGTTATTTGTTAATACAGCAACTGTACTCCATTCATTAGAAGCATTAGAAGTTTTATTTTGTATTGTATAACCTATAGCACTTCCATTTTCTGTAAAGTATGTTGTGTTTAGTGAATTAGTTGTAGGGTCTCTGAAAGGAGAATAGTTAGCTCTTATTTCCATAAGTCCTTTGTAGTATGCTACTAAGTTACTATACTTTTGTGTTCTAGTCCAATCAATTTTATTTACACTATCAGGTGATTTATAGCTATTGTGGTCACCATATTTAGTTCTTGCAAATTCTTCACCAGCTAAATAGAAAGGCATACCTTGAGAAGTTAACACTATCGCTGCTGATAATTTATTTTGTTGTAGATATGTTTGATTAGTTCCGTCGTAGTCAGATGAACCATTAGATATTAATATTTTATCCCATAGAGTTAAGTTATCATGTGCAGAACCATATGTTACAGCTTGGCTAGGTTGTTTAGACCACTGTCCAAATGTTGAGCTTGCTCCACCCATCATACCAGCTTTAATATCATTAGTAACAGTTGTTACACCTTGAATATATCCAGTTGATGCGTCATCGTTTCCACCTTTAATAGCATTTCTAATTTTATCACTAAACATTCCAATGCCACTATCAATTTGTGAAGCATTATCTAATATACAAACTTCTGAATTAGGTAATCCATTTCCACCATTCCAGTCAGCCATCCAAGGCTCACCGTACATTAATATTCTGCTATCAATTTTATCAAGTTCATCTCTTATGATATTCATAGTAGTAATATCGTGACAACCCATTAAGTCAAAACGGAAACCGTCAATATTATATTCGTTAACCCAGTAATTTACTGAATCTATCATATATTTTCTAAACATTGTTTTTTCAGATGCTGTTACATTACCACAACCACTACCATTTAAGAAAGTTGTGCTACTTCCCATTCTAAAGTAATAGCCTGGTACTGTTTTTTCAAACGGTGAGTCAAGTGCATCATACACGTGATTGTAAACTACGTCCATAATTACACCAATTCCTCTATCGTGTAGAGCTTGTACCATTTGTTTAAATTCAGTTATTCTTGTTGCACCGTCGTATGGGTCTGTTGAGAATGAACCCTCTGGTACATTGTAGTTTACAGGGTCATATCCCCAGTTATATTGTGGAGTGTCTAGTCTAGTTTCGTCAACTGAACCAAAATCATACGCTGGGTTTAGATGTACATAATTAACACCTTGTTCAACTAAATAATCAACACAAGTTGCCATATCACCAGAACCATTTATTTTTGTACCACTTTGAGTAAACGCTAAATATTTACCTTGGTATTCATCAGCTACACCAGATGTATCTGAAATTGAGAAGTCACGTATTTGAACTTCCCAAACTACTGCATCAGTCGCATTATCTGTCATAACATGTTGACCCTCTTGCCAACCGTCTGGGTCAGTTTCATCTAAATCAATTACCATAGACCTATCCCCATTTACACCTGTAGCAACTGAGTACACATCTTGTGTTTCTTGAGTGCGTCCATTTACAGTAACTAAGTATGTATAATATGTGCCGTTTAAGTCACCATTAACAGTCACAGACCATGTACCACTTGAAGTGTTTTTAGTCATTGTTTGTGTGCCAATAACTGCTGCACCAGGCTCACTGTCTGAACCAGTAGTATAACGCTTTAATTCTACTTTAGAAGCACTTGGTGCCCACACTTTAAAAGTTGTAGATGATTTTGTATATGTTGCTCCTAAGTCCTGTCCACTATAGGTACTATAACTTTCACTTTGATTATAGTAACCAGTACTAACATCGTCAGTCGTTACAGCATACACGCTTGATGTAACTGCCGAAACAAGCATTACTGTACTTAAAACCCCTGCTAAAATCCTTTTAAATCTCATTTTGAACTCTCCTTTAAATTAAAAAATATATTATCTTCCACCTAATCATTATACCATATTAACCTAAACAATTTCAAGTATTTATATGCGATTTTCACAATCAAACTATACGAATATTTGTATTTTTTTTGTATTTAATTAACTATGGTTAAGTATAATAATACGCAAAAAAACGTCCTATCTTAATTTAATAAGATAGGACAAGTATATTTGTTATAGAATAAAACAAATTTATTTACGATTAAAGATTGACATTATATCATAATAAGTATCGTCATCATCTGATACATCACTTACATTAGCTTTTTTAGGTTGAACATCTTGAACTGGTGCTTGTGGGGCTGGTGCTCTGTAAGTATCTGTAACTGGAGATGTTAGTGGAACTCTTGTATTACTACTAGGTCTAGCAGTATTTCTTGTAGCTCCAATTCTTGAGTTAGTTTGTGCTGCAACTTCTTTTTCTACACCAAAAGTTGCAAATCCTGTTGCTATAACAGTTACACTCATTTCATCTTCCATATCTTCATTAAGAACAGAACCCCAAATAATATTTGCATCTGGGTCTGCTTGCTCTGAAATCATAGTAGATGCTACATCTATTTCATCTAAGCCGATATCAGGAGATGCTGTTATATTTATAATTAAGCCTTTTGCTCCGTCTATAGAAGTTTCTAAAAGTGGGCTAGTAATAGCCATTCTTGCAGCTTCTTCTGCTTTATCTTTACCTTGTGCATAACCTATACCCATATGTGCATAGCCTGCATCTTTCATAATAGCAGTAACATCAGCAAAGTCTAAGTTTACTAAACCAGGGATTAAAATTAAGTCAGAAATACTTTGTACACCTTGTCTTAAAACGTCATCAGCTAAGTCAAATGCATTTTTAAGAGTAATACGTGTTTCTGTAGCATATTTTAATCTTTCATTAGGAACAACAATTAATGAATCAACGTGAGCTCTAAGTGCTGCTATTCCAGCTTCTGCTTGAGCCATACGTTTTTTGCCCTCGAAAGCAAATGGTTTGGTTACAATCGCAACTGTTAGTATCCCCATATCTTTTGCTATTTCAGCAACTATAGGAGCAGCCCCTGTACCAGTTCCGCCACCCATACCAGCTGTAATAAATACCATATCAGCATCTTTTAATACTGCTGTAATTTCTTCTCTGTTTTCTTCTGCTGATTCTCTACCAACTTCTGGTTTAGAACCTGCACCTTTACCATGAGTTACTTTTTCTCCAATTCTAATTTTTTGAGAAGCACTAGAATATTGTAAAACGTGGTCATCTGTATTAACAGCGATAAACTCTACACAACGTACACCCATTTTAACCATGCGATTAACAGCGTTTCCACCGCCACCACCTACACCAATAACTTTAATTATTGGGTCACTATTACTATTTTCTCTTTCAAGTTCAAAAGCCATTTGAAATTCCTCCTAAATTTAAGCCTTATAAAAGACTGTTTCTTTTTATCTTCAATTTATATTTTACTTTTAAAATACAATTACAACAAGTCTACTATATACTTTATCATAAGATTACAAAAAATTCAATATTTAATTTAAATTTTTTCGTAAAATACAACATTTTATTTAATTTTTGCTTAAATACTCTTATTATTTGCTTTAATAATAAATATTTTCATCTACAGTTGTTGTTTGTTCATAGCTACTGCCGTCTTGAACATAGTCTGTATAGTATTCTGTTGTGCTTTCTTGTGTTTCCTCTTGTGTTGGATACTCCGTTTCATATTCTGTTGTATACTCTGTAGAAGTTGTTTCCTCTGTTTGATATTCAGTTTGATATTCAGTTGACTCTTCTGTAACATCTTGAGTTGGTTCTTCTGTATTGTCATCATCTTCTTTTGCTTCTTCTTCAAACACTGTTGGGTCTGGGTTGAAGTATGATGCTTTTATATCATTATTACAGTCAGACACATCTAAAACACCTATATCAGTTTTACTTAGTTTTTGTTCTATGATTTCTTTAGCTGTAATTATTTTATATTCGATATCAATTGGCAATCCTAAAATTATTTTAATTCTATTGCTATAATTCAGTGTAATATTTGTAGAGCTTTCAACACTTATTTCTTCAATGCCATAAAATTTGTTATCTTCTATACTTTTATTAATTTCTGTTATTGCACTGAAAATATAATCTTTTTCAAACTCTACTATTTCACCTGCTTTAGCAATCACTTTACCATTTATTTTTACTAATGGAATATCAAAAGTATTTTCTTGTGCTATTTCTAACACTTTACCTTCTCCACTTATAATAATAAATTCGCCATTATTCTCAATTACATATGCAGGGTTTGCTTCAACAACTTCTATTACTAATGTGTCTGGAATTTTTATATTTATTTCAGCTGTTTCTACATAAGGCAACTGCGTTTGTATCTTTTCTTCAGCAGTTTTTTTATCGCTAGTAAATAAGTTTTCTCCATACTCTATACCACAGGCACTTACTATCTGCTCTTCTGAATAATGCTTAGATTTTTCTGCTGTTATATTTTCAGTTCTAAACAACACTGTAAGTGACAATATAACCCCTACTGTTATTACTACTAATATAATAACTGAACATATTACAATATTTATTATTTTTCTAGTTTTTTGAGACATAGGAGGTTTGTTTTTCTTTTCTTTTTTCTTGCGATTTGATTTTGAATTTTTAGCCTTAACATTAGATATTGGTTTTCTTTCATCTACGTAAAACTCATGCTCTACAGGTTTATCAGATACTCTTGTTTTTCTTTTTGCAAGATTTTCATACTCTTCATCTTCTGGTTTGCTAACTCTTCTATGTCTTCTGTTTATATTCTCGCTTTGTCTGTTATTACTACCTCTATTTCTATTCTCTCTATTATCCATTTATATACATCCTTTAAACTACTATCTAATTAATCTATTACGCATATCTTACTTATTATACTATATTTTCTTTATATTTGCACCTACTGATGATAAATTTAGTTCCAAATTTTCATACCCTCGCTCAATAAATTTTATACCATTTATCTCAGTTTTTTCTTTTGTTGCAAGTCCTGCTACTACTAGTGCTGCTCCTCCTCTTAAATCTTGAGCCTCTACTTTTGCACCATACAGCTTATCTACACCCTCTACAACTGCTACTCTGCCTTCTACTTTTATAGTTGCTCCTAGCCTTGTAAGTTCTCCTACATGCTTATATCTACTCTCAAATATGTTTTCTACAAACAAGCTTGTTCCGTCACACATTGTCGCCATTGCCATAAGTGGAGCTTGTGCATCTGTTGGAAATCCAGGGTACGGCATTGTTCTAATTATCTTTGGACTGCGTAATTTAAATGGGGCTTTTATATATAAACTATTTCTGTTGATTTTAACAGTACAACCTGTTTCTTCTATAATCGGTATTATTGCACTCAAATGATTTGTTACTATGTTTTTAAGTTCAACTGCTCCACCAGTAATTGCTGTAGCTGTCATATATGTTGTTGCTACAATTCTATCTGGTATTATGCTGTGTTGATATCCACTTAATTTTTCTACGCCATCAATATAAATTGTACCTTCTCCTGCTCCACTAATTTTCGCACCACATCCGATTAAAAAGTCGGCAAGGTCACAAATTTCTGGCTCTCTTGCAGCATTAGTGATAATAGTTGTACCTTGTGCAAGCACTGCACACAACATTATGTTTTCTGTCGCTCCTACACTTGGAAAAGACAGCGACACTGTACTACCTTTTATGCCGTTTGGTGTTTCGCAGTCTATTATACCATAATAGTCTAATATTTTGACACCCAAAAGTCGCATAGCTTTTAAATGTAAGTCTATAGGTCTAGGCCCTAACTCGCACCCACCAGGTAATGATAATCTAGCCATTCCCATACGTGCGACTATTGCACCTAAAAACACAATAGACGACCTCATTTCTCGCATAAGCTCGTCTGGAATATCGAACCTATCGATATACTTAGTATCTACTGTAATTGTATTTCCATCTCTTAAAACATCTGCTCCTAAATATCTTAATATTTTAATACAAGTTTCTACATCAGATAATTTAGGACAATTATGTAACACACATCTATCACCACATAATATAGTGGCTGCCAAAATTGGTAGCGCACTATTTTTTGCTCCTTGAACTGTTATACTTCCATTTAATCTATTTGATTCTTCTATAACAAATTTAGGCATACACAACATCCTTCCAATTGCTAATAAAAGTACTTACTTCATATTTTATGCAATAATTAGATATTATGTTACTAATTTGATTTTTATGCTTGATTTTTAATATACTGTACCATTTATAACTTTTTTTATAACTGAGTATATTCTTTGGTTAGCATCTGTCACTGCCATTTTTTTTGCGTTTTGGCTGTATAGATTTAATTTGTTTTTATCGTTTAATATTTCATCAACTTTTATTGTAATTGATGTTTCTGTTATATCTTTTTCTTCTAATATACTTGCAGCATTCATATTCACCATACTCATAGCATTATGGTACTGATGATTTTCTGCAACGTTTGGTGAAGGTATTAATACGGAAGGTTTCCCTTGCACTTGTAACTCGCTTAGAGTTATAGCACCAGCCCTACAAATAACTATATCTGCACTTGCTAAACAAGTTGACATATTATTAATATATTCTCTAATATCTAAATTGCTACATTTGCTTATATCTACACCTTTTTCAGCAAGTAAGTCTGGTAACCATCTACCATACTGACCATACGCATGGATTATTTGATACTTACCGTCTTTTGCACTTCTTACTATTAAATCAGCAATATTTTCATTGATTTTTCTAGCACCTAAGCTACCACCAAAAGACAATATAACAGGTCTATTATCAAGCCCTAACTCTTTTTTACAGCTTTCTTTATCGGCTAGTATAATTTCGTTTCTAACTGGATTACCTGTATTTACACATTTTGCATATTTAGGAAATCTCTCTTGAGCTACAGGCATAGCTAACATAACTTGCTTTGCATGTTTAGAAAGCATTTTATTAGTAACTCCAGGAAATGCATTTTGCTCGTGAATTATAGTTTTAATACCCATTTTAGCAGCTATTCTAACTACAGGACCGCTTACATATCCACCAGTACCCATGCATAAATCTGGTTTAAATTCTTTAATAATTTTTTTAGCTTCTCCACTTGATGTAATTGCTTTTTTAACTGTTCCTACATTATGTTTAATAGCAGACGGTGAAAAACTTCTTTTAAACCCTGACACAGATATACTTTTAAATTCAATACCTGCTTGAGGTACTAGTCTTTCTTCCATTCCACCTTTTGCACCTATGTACAGAATTGATGAATCTGGATTTTTTTGTTTTATATAATTTGCAACTGCAATAGCTGGGTTAATATGTCCAGCCGTACCTCCACCTACAAATAAAATTCTCAACCAACAACACCCACTTTATAATTATCTTTTATTGATATATGATGTCTTTGAAATCGATAGCACTATACCCATTTCTGCTAAAAGCATAATAAGCGAGCTGCCACCATAACTAAAAAACGGTAAACTGATACCAGTATTTGGTAGCCAGTCAGTAATAACTAATATATTAAGCACAACTTGAATACCAACTTGAGCAGTAATGCCTATTCCTAAAAGTGTACCAAATTTATCTTTAGCTTTAATTGATATATATATGCCCCTAATAACTAAAAATGCAAAGATAGCAAGTATTACACTCGCACCGATAACACCTAACTCTTCACAAACAATTGCGAAAATAAAGTCATTTTGAGGTTCTGGGAGATACAAATATTTCTGTCTTGACTGTCCAATACCTAACCCCCAAAGACCACCTGAGCCTATAGCATACATTGAGTTTCTAGTTTGCCACGTATCTTGCCACATATCATCAGTTGTATAAATAAGTGCTTGACCCCAACCACCCATACGCTCCATAGCATAACTGAGCAATCCTGTAGAGTAAGCAATTAAAAATATAACACCAAGTGCTATTCCACCTATAACAAAATATCTTAATTTAACTCCACCAGCAAACATCATAACAAATATAAGTAAAGTAATAATAACTATACCAGAGTAGTGAGGTTCAAAAAACAGAAGTATCGCTGAGCTTACCCATATAATCAACGCTGGTAAAACACCATGCTTAAAAGTATTCATTCTATAAAAATAGACAGAACTCCAATGAGCTAAAAACAAAACAACAGCAAATTTTAAAATCTCTGATGCTTGAATTGTGATTGGACCAATTCCAATCCAACGTCTAACGCCAGATTCAGACGGCATAAACAAAACTACTACCATTAAAAGCATAGCAATACCCATTATAACAACAGCCATTTTATGAAATTTATGGTAATCAAAAACTGCTAAAAAAAGCATTGCAACAATACCTATAACTGCAAAGCCTAATTGTCTAACTAAATATGAATTACTATTTTCTCCACTAAAGTAAGCAGATGGATAGCTTGCTGAATAAAGCATTATAAGTCCTATAACCATTAACACAATTACAGTAACTAAGAAAATTGGGTCTATTCCAGATATCCCACTAAAAAAGTCATTAAATAGTTTTTTTATTTTATTATCTTCACTCACATTTTTATCTTTTTGTTGAGTTTCTTTTTCAACTGCATATTTTAATCTTGATTTTTCTTTTATGTTTTTCTCTTGCTCTTCTCTTCTTCTTTGAGAATCATATTGTATAGGATAATTTATTTGCACTTGTTTACACCACCAACCTAATTTTATAACATATAAACTTTTATTATTTTTTCTAGTCATCTTACGACAACAAAAAAGTTTAAACGCTACAGTAAGTAATTTATTATAATCTGTCTTTATAATATATTTTTATAATATTCCAAATATAACACACAGTAACGCTATAATCCCTGCTACTGCTGTAGCTACACTAAACACACTTACTATTTTTATCTCTGACCAGCCACACATCTCAAAATGATGATGTACAGGACTCATCTTAAATAATCTTTTTCCTTTTGTCATTTTAAAATATCCTACTTGCAATATTACGGAAAACATTTCAAATATATATATTATAGCTATTGGTATTACGATAATTGGCATATTTATCATGAATGCTAATGCACACAAATACCCTCCTAAGAAAAGTGAGCCTGTGTCGCCCATAAAAACTTTCGCAGGGTAGAAGTTCCAAAATAAAAATCCTAAACATGCACCGGCAAGTGCAGCTGCCATAATACCAGTTCCAAGAGATGTCATAAGAGTTGCAATCAACATAAATATTAATGATGCAAAAAATGTCATAGAACCTACAAGCCCATCTATTCCATCTGATAAATTAACTGCATTAACAACTCCAACTATAACAATAGCAGACACAATCCAATAAGCAATACCAAAATCAACAACACCTATAAAAGGTATTAATGTAGCACTAGTACCTCCTGTCATATATATAGAAAATAAAAATCCAGCAGCTACTAAAAATTGTAACAATAATTTTTGAGAAGATGTAAGTCCTAAATTTCTTTTCTTAACAACTTTAATATAATCATCTATAAACCCAATTGCGCCATAGCAAATAGCCATTAATAACCCTTGAACAACTCTAATTGTGTTAATTGAAGCTAGTGCTAAGCCCTCTTGAATAGCTGAAGTATTAGAACCTACAGTAACTATATTTAATATTAAAATCAACAAACCAGTTACTACTACTGAGCTTATTATAAATATAATCCCTCCCATAGTAGGAGTGCCTTGTTTAGCTTTATGCCATTTAGGCCCTATATCAAGTATTGTTTGCCCATACTTTAGTTTTCTTAAAAACGGTACAAAAAATTTACCTAAAATACCTGCTAAAGCAAACGATACTAAAGCAGCAATAATAACCCACAAAGCGTCCATTATATCTTTCCTCCAATATTATAATTCTGACATCAATTTAACTATATCGCTTAAGTCCATACCTATTTTAACCATTGCATAGATAATCGCTAATAAACATTCAGTTGGAAGAATTGTCTTTGAACAAATTATAATATCTGTTTTCGCTCCACCTGAAAGCATCTTAAAACTTGTTGTTTCTTCATTATCAACTATATCTGTTGCTATTACATCTGCATCATAATCGCAAGCCGAATATTTTATTACTCTTCCATTGATATTTTGATATTCATCATTTTTGTAATTATAAGGTATCATAACTTCTTCAAAATCATTTAAAGTTTCCTCGCTTAGATTTCGAGTAGTTTCATCAGCTACAATAACTAAATTGTCATGTACTTCTTTATATTCAAATGTTACTTCGCTTAAACAATGTGCATTATTTGTGTTTATCGATACATTTTCGCTTGTAATCACTGCCCCACTGTACGCAAGACATTTTTTTAAAAACTCTAAACACTTTTGTGTTTTTTCCTCTCCACTAATCAGTGCTATTGTGCTTTCTTTTCTGATAATCGTGTTAACTGCTTCAGACATTTTTTATTCCTCCCCTTTTTACAACACTTGTGAACCGTAATTATCATCTGAAACAAATGATACTTGAATTACTGTTCCTGTGTTTACCTGTGTTCCCTCACTAATACTTTGAGATGTTGATATTCCTGTGTCATCTTCAACCGCACCAGACACACTAATATTTAACCCATATTGTGATGCTACATAATTTACATCTGTTAATGATAACCCTATTAAGTTTGGCACTGTCACTTTATCACTATCTGATGATGTAGTATCTGTGTATAGTACCAATGTTCCGTCTTGAGGTATTCTATCGTTTGCTGGTGGATTTTGAGATACTATCTTATCACCATCGCCCTTTACTATTGGTGTAAATCCGTCAGCTGTAACATCAGCAATTGCTTCATCTACACTTAAACCAGTATAGTTTCCTGCTATTTTATCTATTTTTGATAACTCATCTTCGTTATATTGAGTTTCTATCTCTAAATAAGGAAGTGCTTCTTCCATAATATCTGCAAAACATGGTGCTGCTACTTGGCTACCGTAATATATGCCATCTGTAGGAGTATCAAAGAATACTAGCAATGCAATTTGTGGGTCGTTTGCTGGTGCATATCCACCAAAAGAAGCAATATAGTCATCTTCTCCATCGTCATTAGCATCAAATTTTTTCTCTGTTGTACCTGTTTTTCCACCTATTCTATAACCTTGAACATAAGCATTTTGTCCTGAACCTTCTACAACATTTTTCTCTAACACTTCGTTTATTCTGTCTGAAGTAGTTGTTGAAACAACTTCTCTTTGTTCAATAGTTTCTGTTGATTTTATAACATTTAAATCTTTATCAAGTATTTGACTTACTAAATATGGTTGTAGTAAATCTCCGCCGTTTGCTATTGCTGATATTGAAGTTATCATTTGAATTGGTGTTACTGAGAAGTTTTGACCAAATGATGCAACTGCTAAGTCCATTTGAGTCATACTACCGTCATCGCTAAAGAAGATATCTGTTGCTTCACCTGGTAAGTCAATTCCAGTTTTTTCTGAAAATCCGAATGTTTGATAATATTCCCAGAATTTTTCTTCTCCTAATTGGTTTCCTATTTGCATAAATGCAGGGTTGCAAGAATTACATACAGCTTCATCAAAAGTTTGAACTCCATGACCTTCTTTATCGTGACAACCAAGTGCTATTGCTCCCTCATACGGTACATATGAACCAGTGCAATAATATGTTGAATCATCTTTTACAAGTCCCTCTTCTAACGCCATAGCAGATGTCATAATTTTCCATACTGAACCTGGATAATAAGTATCTGAAATCGCTTTATTTCTCCATTGTTTTTGTAATGCATTGTTTTCTGCCTCTGCTTGCTCCTCACTAGGTAGAGCATCAATTCTTTTCACTTCTTCTTCATCTGCTATTGTAAATGGGTCATTGCAATCAAACCCACCTTGTGATGCCATAGCTAAAATTGCTCCAGTATTTACGTCCATCATAATTCCAACAGACCTATTGTAAACTTTATGCATTTCATTATATTCATCTAAATATTTTTCTACTAAATGTTGTAACGTTAAATCTATTGTTAACACTAAACTGTTTCCATCTTCAGCATCAACTTTTTGCTCATATGGATATGGCATTTCTGTACCATTTGCATTTTTAGCTTCTACAAGTCTGCCAGGTGTACCTGTTAATTCATCGTTATATTGATACTCAATACCTGCAAGACCTTGGTCATCTGAACCTGTAAAACCTAACACAGATGATGCAAGTGTGCTATATGGATAGTATCTTTTATAGTCTTCTAACAAGTCAATAACACCTGTAATATCATTTTTATCTGCAATTTCTTCCTCAAAAAGTAAAACTTCTGCTCTAACATCAGACTCTATTTGATTTTTTATAACAGCATAATATGATTGCTCTTGAGTCTTTTCAAATACTTCTTCTTCGTCTAAATCTAATATTTCTGCTAAACCTTTAGCAACAATTTCTCGCTCTTCGTCGTTTTCAAAATTTATAGGAGCCAATACAACTTTCCACACTGTTGCACTTTGTGCTAAAGTATTCATATTTGCATCATATATAGTTCCTCTTCTAGCAGTAATAGCTGTATCTACAAGTTGTTGTTCAACTGCCTTTGTTTGCAGTTCTTCTCCGTGAACAACGCCTAGAGAAACTATTCTTAAAATCGCACTACCAAAACCTAGTACAATTACTATAATTCCAATAGCTACGCATCTTTTAATCAACTGTGTATTTGCTCCTTTAGCCATACTAAAACAATCTCCTTTTTTATAATATTAGCACAAGCTATTCATATATTCTTAACTATATAAAAATATGGTTGTAACGCAAATTAGATAGGACTAAACGCAACTTCTCCACGTCCTAATACTAACTACTACAAAACAGTAAATCTGTCTTATGTTACAACCAATTCAACTCATATATATGTTTATTAATAAATCTTTAAAGTTATGACCATAGCTCAGAAATATAATTAGAAATTGTATCAAATACACTTTCGCTTTCTTCTCCTGAGAGTTCTGCTTTATCTCCTTGAGAAAATCTTATGTAATCTTTTTGATATGAATCTACTTTTTGCATATCTAGTTCGTTTAAAGCATAACTTTCAACCAAAGTAGGTGTGTATTTTGACTCTACTTTCATTCTAGTTTGTGTGTTTAAACTTTCTAAATCTGCTTTAAGTTCAGTAGCATTGCTTATTTGTTGGTTAAGTTCTGTAAGTTCCACTTGACCCTGAATTATAAGTGCAATAGCTCCAGTTACAATAACAGAAATCATTATTGAAGATATTAACTTAGCCGGATTTATTTTTCTTTTATGTACTTTATTTAAATTTTCTTCTGGAATATTTACTACATTATTGTTTTTTCTTCTATAACTAGTTTTACTAGTTTTAACATCACTTGTTGCCTCAAACAATGATAAATCATATGCAACATTTTTTTTATCAAATGCCATTTTTTTCACACCTCTATATCTAAAAAAGCTCTCGTGTTTATAAAATCGCAAACACAATTTTTGTATATAATCAATTAAATAAGTTTTTGTTTTTAGTTAGTTTAATTAAATTTTTAATTTTGATTTTTAATTTGAAATATTTTATTTCAAAAAACAGTTCACATTATTTTGTAACACTTTGTAATATATATGATAACTTAGACAATATTTGTCTTACAATAAAATTCTATATAATATGTTTTGGTATAGATTTTCTCAATCTATAACACAATATATAGTTTACTACAGATACAATTGTTTGTCAAAGACTTTTAATGAAAAATTTACAATTCTGTTACAATTTTTCTATAACCCTTAACTTTGCACTTCTACTTCTTGGATTGTTTAAAACCTCGTCTTTTGTAGGTTCAATTGGTTTTTTATTTACTAATTTTCCCTTTGGTTTGTTTTCACATACACATATTGGAAAGTCTTTTGGACAAGTACAACCTTTACAATGTGATGCCATTTTTTGCTTTACTATTCTATCTTCTAACGAATGAAATGTTATTACTGCTAGTCTTCCGCCTTTGTTTAAAATCTCAAACGATGATTCTAAACCTTCGGTCAATCTGTCAAGTTCTCCGTTAACTGCAATTCTTATTGCTTGAAATGTTTTTCTTGCTGGATGTCCATCTCTTCTTACTGATTGTGGTACTGCACTTTTAATAACTTCTGCTAACTGTAATGTGGTTTTAATTTCCTGAGTTTCTCTTTGTTTTACTATCGCTTTTGCAATTGATGAAGCAAATTTTTCTTCACCATACCAATTGATAATCTCGGCTAATCTTGCATAAGGTAGTGTATTAACTAAATCATATGCCGATTTTCCTTCTTGACTCATTCTCATATCAAGTGGCGCATCATGATGAAATGAAAATCCTCTTTCAACTGTGTCTAACTGTTTTGAAGATACTCCAATATCTAGCATAACGCCATCAACTTTGCTATACCCTAAACCCTCTACCACTTGTTTAATCTCGCTAAAATTTGCTTTTACAATTGTAGAGTTCGAAACACCCATAAATCTTTTTGTAACCGTTTCAATAGCGTCTGGGTCTTGGTCGATAGATATTAACATACCATCTTCCATTCTGTTTAGTGCTTCGCTTGAATGACCTCCACCACCTGCTGTGCCATCCACATAAATCCCATTTGGTTTGATGTTTAAAGCACTTACAGTTTCATCTAAGAGAACTGTTATATGATTAAATTCCATTTTTGTCCTCCTAAATATAAGATTTAGAGTAATTCAAATAATTCAGACAAATCATCATTATCAAATTGATTTTGATAAATTTCTTCCCAGTTTTCAAGGCTCCAAATTTCAACAATAGTATCTGAGCCAATAATAACAACTTCTTTTTCTATCCCTGCAAACTCTCTTAAATTAGCAGGTATTAAAATACGACCTTGTTCATTAGGAGTAACCTGAATAGCTCCAGCACAGATAATTCTTTTTAAACTTTGAGCTTTGTTAAATGGTAGTCTTTCGTCAATACGTTTTAAATATTCTTCCCATTTATCAACTGGATAAACTTGCAAACATACCTTACCCATTTGGACAGTATTAATACCTCTTGAGACATAGAAAGTTTGACCTAGCTCATCTCTAAGCTTAGTCGGCATAATAATGCGACCTTTCGCATCTAAGTTATGTTGATAAGTCCCCGTAAACATAACGCCACTTCCGTATCTAATGATGTAATAATTATCCAATTTGTGCCAACAAGTGCCACTGCGTGTCACTTTGTTACACTATTATATTACATAGTGTTCCAAAAATCAATAGGAAGAGCAATAATTTTACAAAGTTTTTTATATTATTTTGCCGAAAAAAATATATATTTCTACATAGTGTGTGTCATAATTCGACACACACTAAATATTGATTTTCACAAAAGTGGCACAAAAAAAACAGCAAGACATAAATTCTTGCTGTTTAGCTTTTAAAATGTTAACTTATTGTGTTTTTGCACGTTGTGTTGATTTCAAGTTTTGTCTTGTTTTTTTGATTTCGTTTGTTTGTGCTGTCATAAACTCATCAGTTTGTCTCATTAATTCTTCTACATAATCATTACTTGCTTTTCTTATTTCTTTTGCTTTAAGTCTTGATTCTGTAATAATTTCATTAGCTTCTATTTGTGCTTGTTTTACTACTTCGTTTTGATTAACTAATGCTTTTTTACGTTCGTCTGCTGTTCTTATTATGCTATCTGCTTCTTTCTTAGCGTCTGCAATTATTTGTGCTCTATCTGCAACTATCGCCTTTGCTTGTCTTACTTCTTGTGGCAATGTGTCTTCTATATCATCTAAGATTTCTTTTACTTGGTCAGCGTTAACTAACATTTTTCCGCTCATTAATGGTATTGATTTCGCATCGTCAATTACCTCTCTTAATTCTGCCAATAAATCTTCTACTTTCATCTTTGTCAACCCTTTCTTTATTACATCTTACTTACATTAACTCAATATATTTTAATCAACTTAATATTGCATTTTATTTGCTTTGATACAATCTACTCTTAATCTCATCATGAATGCATTCAGGTACAAAATTTGTAATATCTCCACCTAGTTTTGCTACTTGCTTAACTATGCTAGAACTCAAATACATATTTTCTGCACTCGATGTAAAAAATACTGTTTCTAAATATGGGTTTAATTTTTTATTAGTTATCGACATTTGAAATTCATACTCAAAGTCTGATACAGCTCTTAAACCTTTTACAACAGCAATTGCATCTTTTTCTTTTGCATATTCTGCTAACAATCCGCTAAATGCTGAAATTTCAATGTTTTCAATATTAGAAGTAGATTTTCTAAGTAATTCCATTCTTTCTTCCATTGTAAAAGTAGCATTTTTATCATAATTATTCAAAACTGCTACAATTACACTATCAAACATTTTAGATGCACGACTAATTATATCAATATGACCTAATGTTACGGGGTCAAAACTACCAGGACATATAACCTTTCTAATCATTCAATCACATCCTTATGACAGTATATGCTAATTTTAATTTTACCATAGTGATACATTCTGTCAAGTCTAAAATCATTAATTTCTTCTTCTAATTCTTCATTTTGTGGATTTTCACATATAATCATTCCAGATTTATTCATAATTTTAGTTGTTTTTTGCAGTGCATTTTGCAAAATTCCATCTCTGTATGGTGGGTCTAAAAACACTATGTCAAATTTTTCTATAGTTCTGTCTAAAAAACTGTTATAATCTGTATTTATAACCTTTGCATTTTCTTCTAATTTTGTGTTTTTTAAGTTTCTTTTAATCACTTCTATACTTTCTTTATTAAAATCAACAAATACACATTCCTTAGCTCCTCTGCTAAGCGCTTCTATCCCCATTTGTCCGCTACCTGAAAATAAATCTAAAAAACTTCTACCTGGTAGCGAAAACTGAACTATACTAAATATCGCCTCTTTTATTCTGTCTGTTGTCGGGCGTACATCATCACCTTTTAGCGTTTCTAATCTTCTACCTTTTGCTAAGCCTGTTATTACTCTCATATAATCATCACCTTTTTAATAACTCTGTTAATTATCACATTTATTGATATTATTGTCAACTATGATAATAGTCATATACTGCCTTTGCACTCTCTTTATTCATCTTTGGAGCATTTTCTAATTCTTCTAAATCTGCAATTTCTATATTTTTAATTGTTCCAAAATGTTTAAGTAGTGCTTTTGCTCTTGTTACACCTATTTTATCTATGTTTGTAAGTGAGCTTTTAAAAGTATTACTACTTCTTTTTTGCCTGTGATACCCTATTGCAAATCTATGAACTTCATCTTGAATAGTTGATATCAACGTAAATATACTGCGTCTATTTGTTATAGATATTTCATCACCAAGGCTTGTTACTGCTCTTGTTTTATGCTTATTATCTTTAACCATACCAAACACAGGTATATTATAGCCTCGCTCTTTAAGAATCGGCTCTATCACGCCCACATGACCCTTGCCACCATCAAGTAAAATCAAATCTGGAAGTCTAGCAAAACCTGTATTATCTTCTTTATTTTCAGCTTTTAACTTTTCATATTCGTTAAGTCGTCTGTTTATAACTTCTTTCATAGAAGCATAATCATCTTGTCCTATAAATCCTTTAATCTGAAATTTTCTGTAACCACTTTTAAGTGGAACACCGTTTTCAAAAACAACCATACCAGCAACATTTTCACTACCAGATAAATTAGAAATATCGTAAGACTCTATATAAACTGGTACTTTGTTTAGCCCTAAAATTTTTGATAATTCATCTAATGTTGTCATCTGTTTTCCAGTTACACCTTTTTCTTGTGCTAATCTTTCTGCTGCATTTGTTTTACACATATTAACTATCTGTAGTTGTTCTCCTTTTTGAGGTATAGTGATAAACACTTTCTCCCCCTTTTTGCCGCTTAACCACTCTGACAAATTGTCTATATCCTCGGTTTCACCATCTAATGTTATTCGCTTTGGTATTTCCTCTCTAATTGTGTAATACTGTGTTATAAATTCAAACCTTGCTGATATAGGCTCTCCTACATCTTTAATTATGAAATGTTCCATATCAACTAGTTTACCTTCTCTAAACTTTAACACTTGGAAACAACCCTTGTTTTCATCTCTTATAAGTGCTATTACATCTTGTTCTTTCACATTGTTAACTATTACATTTTGTCGCTCTTTCATTTGCTTTATAGCAACAATTCTATCTCTTATTTTTCCTGCTTTTTCATACTCCATATTTTCAGAAGCCTCGTGCATTTTATCTGTTAAATCTTTTATAGATAAAGAACTTCCACCCTTTACAAATTCAAGTGCATCTGCAAAATTTTCAAGGTAATCCTTGTTTTTAATTTTTCCACAACAAGGTGCTGAACATTGTTTTATATAGTAATTCAAACAAGGTCGCTTGTTTTTTACTTTTCTTTCGAAATCCTTATTACACGTTGGCAATCTAAAAATTTTTCTGGCTTCGTCAACTGCATTTTTAACATAATGCGAACTATAATACGGACCTAAATATGACGCATTTTCATCATCTTTTTGCTTTACATCTTTTATTCTAGGCCATTTTTCTTTTGTGATTTTAATATAACTATAACCCTTATCATCTTTTAACAAAATATTATATTTAGGCTTATGCTGTTTAATTAAGCTACATTCTAAAATAAGAGCTTCAAATTCACTATCAGTAATAATATAATCAAAATCTTCTACGTTCAAAACCATTCTTCTAACTTTTTCACTATGATTATTCTGACTTCCAAAATATTGACTAACTCTATTTTTCAAAGCTTTTGCTTTACCGATATATATAATCTCTCTGCTACTGTCACGCATAATATACACACCAGAAGAAAGAGGTAATTTCATAGATTTTTCTCGAAGAACACTTAACTTTTCAGACATATCCACACCACACTTTACAAAGTAATAAATCCATACAAAACACTATTAGTATACACAAAAACGGGTGGATATAAAATCCACCCTGCAAATTGTTTATTAAACTTGACGTTAATTTGGTCTAGATTATTCAGCAAAACCAGATTCAACTAAACTTACTAAATCAGAAACAGCACTGTCTTCGTCATTGCCATCAGCAATAATTTTGATAGTTGTTCCACCAACAATACCTAGTGATAAAACACCTAAAAGACTTTTAGCATTAACTCTTCTTTCTTCCTTTTCAACCCAAATTGATGATTTGTACTCATTTGCTTTTTGAATAAAGAATGTTGCTGGTCTAGCATGTAACCCAACTTGATTTTTAACTTCTACGTCTTTAACTACCATAACAAAATCTCTCCTAAACAATCATTTTAATTTAATACGCACAATATAAATTCGGCTAAAATTTAAAGCCTGTTTATTATCTTCTAGTATATTATAACACAAAGAAAACTAAGGTCAACAGTATTTAGAAAATTCAGTTTGATAAACTATTCGCACTAGATTTAACTTAGATTTCTTATGTATTTTACACAAAAAAATTAATCATTTTTATATTTCGAAGATATTTTTTTATTAATTTTATTTTAAATTTGTTCATAATTTGTAAAAATTTACAAGTATTTGTCTTTTTCCTCTTTAGTTAAATTAGCTTTTAAGAGCATATCTTTTCTTAAATCTTTAGTTCTTAAAATAGACTTTTCTCTTCTCCATTTTGCTATATTCAAGTGATGTCCTGACAACAACACTGAAGGTACTTCTTTATCTCTCCAAACAGCTGGTCTTGTATATTGTGGATATTCTAACAAATTATCAAAGTGACTTTCATCTGTAAAACAAGTTTCGTCTGAAAGAACGCCTTTTACCATTCGTGCTACACTATCAACTAAAACCATAGCAGGTAATTCTCCACCCGTTAAAACATAATCGCCTATTGACATTTCTTCGTCTACATACTCATCTATTACTCTTTGGTCTACTCCCTCATAGTGTCCACACAGTATACATATATTATCCATTGTTGATAGTTCTTTTATTCTCTCTTGAGTTAATGTTTTACCTTGAGGCGACATATATATCAGATGTGGTTTTTTATCATTTTGTTTAATTATATCTTCATAACATAATGCTATTGGTTCTGCCATTAGAAGCATTCCCATTCCACCACCAAATGGACAATCATCAACTTTTTTATGTTTGTCGAAAGCAAAATTTCTAAGTTGATGACATTCTACTTCAATGAGATTGTTTTTTCTAGCTCTTCCTATTATACTTTCTGATAATACTGCCTCGCACATTTCTGGGAAAAGTGTTATTATATCAATCTTCATCTGAAAATAGCCCTTTCATCGGTTTTATTAGAACTACTTCCTTTAAAACATCTACTTCTTTTACTATCTCATCAATAACTGGTATTAATATAGTTTTATCCTCTTGTGTTTTCATCTCGTATACATCATTAGCACCAGTTTTTATTACGTCTGTAAGTCTTCCGTAATACTCATCTGTATCTACATCTTTTATACTAATTCCTATTAAATCTTGTATAAAATATTCATCTTTTTCTAGCTCTAAATCTTCTCTATTTAGGTACAGTATTCTTCCTCTTAACATATCTGCTTGTTCTACTGTATCTATCCCATCAATTTTTGTTATTGCTATTCTTTTATGTACTTTAGATTTTACTTTTATCTGCGTTTTTCCCTCTTCGTAATATAAATTTGTCAACCCACAAAACACATCTACACTATCGCACCATACTTCTACTCTAAGTTCGCCTTTTAATGCATGAGTCCCTACTATTCTGCCTGCTTCTAAATATTTTTTAATCATTATAAACTTCCTTTTCTGTTATATAAATATATCAACTAAATATCCCACTTATAAGCTCTGTTAAATATTCACCTATTATATCAGATGCTGATGTTGTCAGGATAGATACTCTTCCCTCTTTTTCTTCATATTTTTTAATTTCAAACGTTATTGTTTGACCTAGAAACTCTTCTTCAATATATGATGGTGCTATTACTGTAGTTTCGCTTCTTTCTAAAATATCTGTGTAAGTTTTAATAGCATCATTATCGAATAATACATCTAAAACGATATTTGGATGTATTTCTAAATTACCTATTTTTGTTTCCAAAATATTTATTTCAAACTCTTGTCTTTTAGAATCTAATACTATATCAGCTTTAGCAGAAAACACATAGACATCTTCTTTATATAATACTTTAGCGTATATTTCACTTGGTGAGTTTTCGTGAAAATAAACAGCAACAGCATCTACTTTTACATCAGATATATTTTCAATTTCTCCGTTTTCGATTTGTTCTTTGAGTTGTTTATCATATTCTTCAAAAGAATAAACTAAAAAAGAATTAAGTTCCACATTCGAAATATCTTTTTCGTTTCCAAAAACTACAGACTCACAAAGAGTAACTATTAAATCTTGGCTTGGTTGAGCATCAAGTTTTGATAAATCATCTAAATTAGATGCTTGATTTATAGCCCATATGGACGTTGCTCCTACACCTACTACGATAACTACCAACACTATAGATACTGTAATTATAACTCTTTTTAAGGTTATTTTACTTTTTCCTTTAGTTTTTGTGTCGCCTTCAAACCCGTCTAAATACTCTTTTTTATCATTATTTTCCAAAACAAAAACCTCCTATTTTAACAATGCTATTGTAACGCCACTTTCTCCCTCGCCAAATACACCTAATCTAAATTCCTTAATAGCCTTATGATGTTTTAAATGTACGTGAACTTCTTTTCTAAGCACTCCTGTACCTTTACCATGTATTATAGTGATTTGTCCCATATTTGCAAGTAAAGCATGGTCGATAGCATTATCAAGTTCCATAATAGCTTCCATAGCTGTCATTCCTCGTAAATCAACATCAGTAACTGCTTTAATACTTGCTACATTTCTAAACCCTTTAGTTTTTCTATTAGGTGCATTTGATAATTGATACTGCACTTTTTCAGCTTTTTCTAGTCTTAAATTTTCAACTTTCACTTTAGTCTTGATTATCCCTGCCTGAACTATTACTTCACCTGCTGAGTTTTCTGTCTTTACAACTACACCTTTTTTATCAATATCATAAATCAGCACATTGTCGCCAACTTTTAATTTTCTAGGTAGTTTATATCCACTGTTTTTATTCTCTACAACTGGGTCTGAACTCTCTTCCATTGATTTTATTCCAGCTCTTAGTTTTGCTTTTTCTTCACTAGTTAATTTCTGCTTTTTCTTGTTAAGCTCATCTAGTTCATCAATTATTGCATATGCTTGAGCTTTAGTTTTAGCCTCTATCTGCTGCGCTTTTTCTTTAGATTTATTAATCTCTTCATCAGCTTTTATTCTTGCTTTTTTTAATTCTTCCTGTGCTTGTTGTCTATCTGTTTGAGCTTTTCTCTTTTCATCTCTAGCTACTTTTAATTGATATTCTAAATTCTGTCTTTTCTTTTCTAACGTTTGCATAACTTCTTCAAAGTTTTTACTCTCTTTAGATATTAACTCATTTGCTCTATTTATAATATCATCAGTTATTCCTAATCTTTTTGATATTGCAAATGCATTTGATTTACCTGCAACTCCAATTAGAAGTTTATATGTAGGACTTAATGTTTTTACATCAAATTCGCAACAAGCATTCTCAACTCTAGGAGTTCTAAGTGCATATGATTTTATCTCTGCATAATGTGTAGTTGATGCAATTTTTGCACCTAATAAAGCAAGTTTTTCCAGTATTGCTATTGCAAGGCTTGCACCCTCTACAGGGTCTGTACCTGCACCTAATTCATCAATTAGCACTAGTGATGAATTATCTGCTATTTTTAATATATTAGTTATATTAGTCATATGAGCAGAAAATGTAGATAATGATTGTTCTATACTTTGCTCATCTCCGATATCTGCAAGTATGTTTTTAAATATTGATAGCCTACTGTTATCATAAGCTGGTATCATAAGCCCACACATTGCCATAAGCGTAAGAAGTCCTAACGTTTTAAGCGATACAGTTTTACCACCGGTATTAGGTCCTGTAACTACTAGAGTGTCAAAATCTTCTCCTAAAGTTATATCTATAGGTACAACTTTATTTTTATCTATTAATGGATGACGTGCTTTTTTCAAGTTGATTATGCCATCATTATTAATAATTGGAATTGAAGCATTCATTTTGTAAGCTAATGAGGCTTTCGCAAATATTACATTCAAATCAATTAAATTATTATAACTACCAACTATAGCTTCATAGAATGTGCCTGCCTCAACAGATAACTCAAGTAAAATACGTTCTATTTCCTCTTGCTCTTTTATTTGTAAAACTCTAATTTCGTTATTTGCTTCAACTACTGCTATAGGCTCTACAAACAAAGTCGCACCACTAGATGAAGTATCGTGAACTAAACCCTCTACGCTACCCTTACACTCAGCTTTAACTGGCACTACAAAACGTCCACCACGCATAGTAATAATTGAGTCTTGCAAATACTTCTGATATTTCTGCGACCTGGTCATTTTATCTAATATATCACGAACTTTTGAAGATGAGGATACAATTTTTCTTCTAATATGCCTAAGTGTACTAGAAGCATTATCAGACATCTCATTTTCTGAAAGAATTGAGTTATTTATCTTTTCTTCTAAGTATTTATTAGGAGTTAAGTTTTCAAATAATAAATCTAAAGATGTTTTTATATTAATCGATTTATCTCTCCACTGAGATAAAGAGCGTATTATTCTTAATACTTCTGCAATAGATAGCAACTCGCCCATAGTTAGAGATGCACCAGCATTAGCCCTAGCTAAAGAAGATGTAACATTTTTAACACCTCCAAAAGAGGGCGAACCAAATCTTGCAATCAACATATGAGCATCTTTAGTTTCTTCTTGTAATTTTAAAACCTCTTGATAATCAAGAGATGGTTCTATTTTAAGTGCTTGCTGTGTGGCATCTAAGCACGATGTTTCTAATGCAAGCATATTCAAAATTTTATCTAATTCTAATACTTTATAATGTTTGTTCATTTTAATCCCTTTCAACCTTAAAACAATTAATCCTTAACTACTAATAACTTTATAAAAATCTAAAGTTTTCAACACTTTTTCACATATATTCACCATATATTCTTCACTAGCCATTTCTAACAGCTCAAGCGAATTTTTTGACAAATCAAAACTAAACAGTTTCTCGAATTTTGAATATATACAGTGACGCATACCAGTAGTTGCACCCATTCCTAAATTTATAATTCTTTCATTACTATACTCTTCATTTTCATTAATACACGAAAGACAAACTAAAAAACCTCTTTTGGGTAAAAAACACATTTGCTCGTCTTCATAACAATTACATTCATTACAATAAATCAAATTGGGCATATAACCTGCTAGACACAACATTCTAAGTTCTGTTGCCGACTTTATAAGCCCTAGTGGTTTATTTGTATTCCCTGCTATATATAAAGCATTCAAAATCAATCTTAAATACATTTCAGAATGCATATTCTCACCAACAAAATACATTGCAAGTTCGCAAAAATATTGTGCCAAAGACATTTTAATTATATCTTTTCTAAGTGGTATAAACATATCAATCAATTCTACATCGTTTAGCGAATATGTATCTCTTCCTTTGTATATTACAAAAGAAGAGTAACAAAGTAGTCTTGTTGAGCTACCTTTGGGACTTTTTATATTCCTTACATTTTTTGCAAAAACTCTTATAATTCCATTTTCTCTAGTTAATATAGTTAAAAGTCTGTCTTGCTCTCCTATATCTTGTTCTTTAATTACTAAACCATCTGTCTTGATTTTCATTTTCTGGCTCCTCTGCCAAACCCTCATTGACGCTTCCATTTTCTTCGTCAACTTCTTGCAAATTTTTATAAGTTAAATAGTCAAATATACTACCTGATTGTAAAAAATTGTTCCACGGGTCAAAATCACGCACACCAATCACACCTTTACTTAAAATTAGGAATTACTCCTATAAGATAAGTATACACTATATATAGTTTGTTATAGCGTGTAAATTGTAGAACAAATATTGTAATAATTTTACAAAATTAAAGATGTTAATTTAGTGTTTAGATACATCATTTTTCATAAATTGTCGTTATGTGTATTATGATTTAAAAAATAAATATTAGTCAAAATTATTTTTATCATATCCTAAACTTCTAAGTATTCCATCTCTATTACGCCAATCTTCTTTTACTTTAACCCATAATACTAAGTGGATTTTACAATCAAAGAATTTTTCCATATCTTCTCTTGCATAAGTTCCTACTTTTTTAAGCATAGCACCTTTTTTACCTATTATTATTCCCTTATGGCTATCCTTTTCGCAGTAAATTGTTGCTTCTATATCTACTATAGAACTATCTTCTCTAGTTTTCATTTTTTCTATTACTACAGCTGTGCCATGTGGTATTTCTTTATTCATTAGTCGTAATATTTTTTCTCTAATTATTTCTCCTGCTAATACTCTTTCTGGTTGGTCTGTTAAAGTATCTTCTTCAAAAAAATGTTCTCCACTTTGTGCAAGTGTTTTAAGTTCTTTTTTCAGCAAATCAAGACCGTTTTCATTTGTAGCTGACACTGGTACAATTGCTTTAAAGTCACACTTTTTACTATACTTTTCAATAACTAAAATAAGTTCCTCTTTATTTTTAATCATATCTATTTTATTAATTGCTAGTATTGTTGGTATATTATTTTTAATAATTTTATCAATTAGCATTTCTTCTATTTCTGATATGTCTTTTAATGCTTCAACAACTAAAAGACAAGCATCAACACCTACTAAAGATTGATTTACTGTACGCACCATATAGTCCCCTAAATTAGTTTTAGGTTTGTGCATACCAGGAGTATCTATAAAAACAAGTTGTGTTTCTTCTTCAGTTAAAACACCCATAATTCTAGTTCTAGTAGTTTGTGGCTTGCTAGATACTATTGCAATCTTTTGACCTAACAATTTGTTAAGTATAGAAGACTTTCCTACATTTGCTTTTCCTACAATAGCAATAAATGCAGTTTTTTGATTGTTATTTTGTAATTCTTGTATATTCAAAATCATCACTCCGAAATTTATTTTATAAAACTAATAAAGCAGAAAGAATAATTCTCTCTGCTTTACATTATACTATACTTCTTATGTTTTTTGCAATTTTATTTTAAGTTTTTTTAGATAATGAAGAAACCCATACTCTAATAGTTCATAAGTAAAAAACAAATATGCCTTAGACAGTATATTATTATGACTATTACAATAACTAATAAACTTTTCTTTCTTTAAAAACCTTTTTAATGCAGTATCTTTATATTCACGAATTACAATTTTCTCTTTATCAGTTACCCAAGATTTAAAACCCATATTTTTAAACATTGTTGAATACTCAGAGCACGATAATAATCTAATACCATCAATATTTTGAGCCATCCCATTCATCTTAATTTGAGGACATATTTTCACCAAAGTTTGTGTATTAAACTTTGGACAAGCAATTGATGAAAATTTTGTATCTTCAGTTATATCTATATTATTATATACTTCTAACATATTTTTAACAATTATATTACCTTTATCAGCTCCGAACCCGAGTCCAGTCGTAATTAAAATTTCATTTTGAAAAGCAAAAAAAGCATCGCATGAATTTACTAGGTCATCAATTGACTTAAACATCTCTACACCTAAATCAAAATATATGCCACCTTCTGTATATACTGCATATAATCTTACCACATCAGAAACAAATGCATATTTTTTAAGTTTATATGCATATTTTGTAAACTCATGTGATGAAACATCAAAGTTATCTTCATTCCACAATTTAAACTCGTAATTTGGACAATGTTTTTTCCAACTATTCAAGTTCTCAATTGCTTTTTCGGGCATTTCATTTTTTCCAAACCATGTATAATGAATAATTTTAGGTATCAAAATATCACCTCTTAATTTTTTATAACAGTCAAAGCCTAAATCATAAAACATTGAGAATTATTATGTCTGCTTTACACTATATTTCTTATAATTTTTGAACATTTACTTTTAATTCTTTTTATATTAGTAATTTGACTTTGCATTAATTTAATATGTTCCATATATTGTTCTGGAGAACTATAAGCAAAAACTTTAGTTTCTTCATCTAATTGAGTACAAATATTTTTAAAATAAGATTGTGTTTTAACCCACAATGGGTTAGAAAAATATTCTGAAATTTTCTTGAACACAATGCTTTCATCTTTACTCTCATCATATTCGTTTAAAAACACATTAACTGCAATATATACTATTTCAAGATGTGCTTTAAATATAATCTCGTCAGTATATGCATCAACATCGATTAAAAAATCTGTTAAAGCATCATTTTTTAACAAATAATTATCAATCCATCTATAAGTATCTTGCTTACTAGACAGCCCAACGCCTTTTCTATAATACCATAATCTATTTTCTAAAATTTTAATTTTACCTAAATTTTTATCAGAATAAACTATTAAATTCATATAAACATCTTCGGCAAATGGAAGAAATTTTTTATGAAAAATCATATTACGTTTCAAAACATCAGTTTTATACGCTTTACCACAAGCATATATAAATAAAGGTGTATCTACATTACCTGCTCCCAATAAATCAGCTAAATATTTTTCTCTCAACTCATTGGCTTCAAATTCACAATTGTTTTTTATTTGTTTTTTTGATAAAAACCTATACTTAGAATTAAAACTTGCTTGCAATATATCAGCACCTGATTCTAAGATATTTTTATAAAACACTTCTAACATTGTAGATACAACCCAGTCATCTGAATCTAAAAAAACTATATAATCACTATTAGCTAAATTTATACCATCAAATCTTGCTTTTGCTAAGCCTTCATTACTTTTGTTATGAATAATAATTCTTTTATCGGCTTTTTTAAACTCTTCACAGATTGACAAACTATTATCAGTAGAACCATCATTAATAATAATCACTTCATAATTTATATATGTTTGATTCAGTACGCTTTTTAAAGTTTTTCTTATGTATTTTTGTGCATTATACATTGGTATGATAACAGAAAATTTAATATCTTTTTTCATATAACAATCTCCAAACTAATCTTTCGTTTAACATATAGCATTTGAACTTTTATTTTCTTACGGATAGTCGAAATAAAATTTTGTAGTGCAAGGTAAATTTGATTGGTATATTGTCATATTCCTATTAAATTTAACTCAACTATGCGAAATTATAGACGGCTAAGCGAGACTAATATAATTTCATATGCTATATATCTACAACGACTAAAGAACACAATAATATAAAACAAACACCCCGCTTTGCAATTAATTAGCAAAGCAGGGTTTATAAAAATCTAAATTATTTAACCATATTTGCAACTTCTTCTGCAAAATTATCTTCACGTTTTTCTAAGCCTTCGCCTTTTTCAAAACGTACAAAGTCAACAACTTTAATTGAGCCGCCTAAATCTTTAGCTACTCTTTCAACATATTGTTGTACAGATATATCTGGTTCTTTAACAAACGCTTGCTCGATTAAGCAATTTTCTTTGTAGAATTTACCAATTTTACCCATAACGATTTTTTCAGCGATTTGAGCAGGTTTACCCTCGTTTAATACTAATTCTGTAAGTATTTTTTTCTCATGCTCTAACTCTTCTGCTGATACGCTTTCTTTATTTAAGAATGATGGGTTAACAGCTGCAATTTGCATTGCGATATCTCTACCAAATGCAACAAATGCATCATTTGCTTTGATATCTGTATCAAATTTAACCATAACACCAATTCTACCAGCTGCGTGAATATAAGTTACACAAGGTCCTTCATAACGCATAAAGCGACGAATTACTATGTTTTCACCAATTGTTAAAACTTTTTCTTGTAACATAGCTTCTACTGTTAGCTCGCTACCTGCTGGTGTGCATTGTAATAATGTTGCTACGTCTGCTGGATTTTGCTCCATAACTGTAACTGCACAAGTGTTTACAAATGCTTGGAAATCTGCGTTTTTTGCAACGAAATCTGTTTCTGCGTTAACTTCAATTACAACACCGATTGTGTTATCTTCGTTAGTAGTAGCATAAGCCACACCTTCTGCTGCAATTCTTCCACTTTTTTTCTCTGCTTTTGCAAGTCCTTGTTCTCTTAAAAAGTCTACTGCTGCGTCCATATCGCCTTGAGCTTCTGTTAAAGCTTTTTTGCAATCCATCATACCACAGCCAGTTTTATCTCTTAATGCTTTTACGTCTTTAGCTGTAAATGCCATAAATAAACATTCCTTTCAAAATAAATTACACATCTATTAGGAAAACTCTTAATCTTTCCCATCTATTATTTTAACTTTAAAATTAAATTATTCTTCTGTTGTTTCTTCTGTTTCTTTTTCTTCTTGAGCTGCTGCACCCATTCTGCCTTCTCTACCTTCGATAATAGCATTAGCTATTGTTCCTGCAATTAATTTAACTGCACGTATAGCATCGTCATTACCTGGGATAACATAGTCAATTTCGTCTGGGTCACAGTTAGTATCAACAATAGCTACTATTGGAATACCTAATTTTTTAGCTTCTGCAACTGCTATTCTTTCTTTTCTTGGGTCAACTATGAATAAAGCTCCTGGAGCTTCTTTCATATCTTTAATACCACCTAAGAATTTTTCTAGTTTTTCTATTTCTAGATTTAACTTGATTACTTCTTTTTTAGGTAATAATTCAAATGTACCGTCTGTTTCCATTGTTCTTAATTGTTTTAAACGCTCAATTCTTCTTTTGATTGTTGTAAAGTTAGTCATCATACCACCTAACCAACGAGCGTTAACATAGTAAGACTCAGCACGAATAGCCTCTTCTTTAACAGAATCTTGAGCTTGTTTTTTTGTTCCTACAAATAAAACATTTTTGCCGTCCATAGACACGTCACGAATGAAAGCATAAGCCTCTTCTAATTTTTTAACTGTTTTTTGTAGGTCAATGATATAAATACCATTTCTCTCTGTGAAGATGTATTCAGCCATTTTAGGGTTCCATCTTCTTGTTTGATGTCCAAAGTGAACACCTGCTTCTAAAAGTTGTTTCATTGAAATTACTGACATTTTTATTTCCTCCTTAGGTTTATATCCTCCGCTAACTTTATTCAGCAAACTGTATAGCTACAGCACCTAACTGATAAATTTACTTAGCGTGCGTAATGCTTTAGTATTATAACATACATTTTCTGCAAATGCAATGTTTTTTATAAGAAAT
Source organism: uncultured Eubacteriales bacterium (assembly GCA_964369405.1). Lineage (GTDB taxonomy): Bacteria > Bacillota > Clostridia > Oscillospirales > Acutalibacteraceae > CAYJFG01. Next base: position 37,087 of record CAYJGB010000005.1, on the reverse strand, counting down.
TTACAATCTTTTAATAGGTTTTATGTTTAACTTTTAATTGAGTATAATTTATTCAGACTTCATGTGTTCTCGCTCTAGCCATTCTTGATGTGACATTAATATTTCACGAGGTTTTGCTCCTTGTGATGGCCCTACTATTCCCATTTGTTCCATAGTATCCATAATTCTGCCAGCTCTTGCATAACCTAGTCTTAATCTTCTTTGCAAATGTGAAGTTGATGCTTGACCCTCTTCAATTACTAGTTTTATAGCAGTTTCTAGCATTTCATCTCTATCTTCATCATTTGAGCTATCTGATAAATCATCTTTACCTTTTACTGTGATTTGTGTAGCTGCGATTTTTTCAATCTCTTCTACTATCTCTTCGTTATACTCAGATTGATAAGACTTTTTAATATATCCCGTTACATTTTCTATTTCTTCATCTGATGCAAAACAACCTTGTACTCTTAAAGGTTTATTACAGCCTATTGGTGCAAACAACATATCGCCTTTACCAATTAATTTTTCTGCACCTGCAACATCAATTATTGTTCTTGAGTCTACTTGTGATGATGTTTTAAGTGCAATTCTACTTGGTATATTTGCTTTAATTACACCTGTAATTACGTTTACACTAGGTCTTTGTGTTGCTATTACTAAGTGCATTCCACAAGCTCTAGCTTTTTGTGCTAGTCTGCATATAGACTCTTCTACCTCGTGTGGGGCTGTCATCATAAGGTCTGCAAGTTCATCAATCGCTATTACTATTTGTGGCATTTTGCTTTCTGGTATTGGCAAGCCTTCTTCTGTAAGTGGTCTATCCTCTACTGGCATATCAGACGGTAAATCAGCGTATTTTTTATGGTATTTACTAACCATATTATTATATGATTTTATATCTTTAACGTTATATGCTGCATATGATTTATAACGTTCAGTCATTTCGTTTACTGCCCAATTTAACGCACCAGCAGCTTTTTTTACATCTGCTACAACTGGTATTAACAAATGTGGTATACCTTTATACTTTGAAAACTCAACCATTTTAGGGTCAATAAGTAACAATTTAACCTCGCTAGGTTTTGCCTTATAAAGCAGACTTAGTAAAATAGAGTTTACACAAACCGATTTACCAGAACCAGTAGTTCCGGCAACTAATAGATGTGGCATTTTTGATAAATCTGTTGACACTATGTTATTAGATATATCTTTACCTAACACAACTGTAAGTTTACTTTTCTCTCTTTTAAATTGATGCGAGTCAATAAGTTCTCTCATAGAAACTGTAGTTATAGTTTTATTAGGGACTTCTATACCTATAGCCGGTTTACCAGGTATTGGTGCTTCTATTCTAACACCGTTTGACGCTGCTAAGTTTAGTGCTATATCATCTGTTAAACTTGTAATTTTACTTATTTTAACACCTGGTGCTGGTTGAACCTCAAATCTTGTTACTGATGGACCTTTGCAAATATTCGTAACTGATGCTCTTACTGAAAAACTATTTAATGCTGTTATTAGTTTTTCTCCGTCAGCTGTAAGTGCTTCGAAGTCGTCTTCGCTTTGAGTATAGTTTGGTACTAACAGCTCAACTGGTGGAAAGCGATACCCAGAATCTTCATTTGCATTTTGTTTTATTTCCATTTCTAAGTCACTTAGTTCTACTTTGACAGTTTGTGGGTCTGGTTGTAATTGCTCTGGGTCTGGTTTTTTAGGAGTTTTTTTGTTCTCCATTACAGTTTTCGCTGCAAAACTTGCTAATGGTTCTTGCTTTTTATCCTCGTGTTTTTCTTCTTTTTTATTATTAAACATCTGTGATGCTTTAGATAACAAATCATTTCTTTTGTCTTTTAAATCTTCTGCTTTATCGCTTGTCTTCTTCTCTTCTCCGTCAAGCTTAATATCAATAACCCTATCTTCTTTGAAATTGTCTTCAAGTAAAAAATCCTCATTTTCAAAGATTGATTTTTGTCTGTTGTCTTTGATATTTTTATTTCTATTTACACCATTATTTTCATTTTGAATTTTTTGTAAATCATCTTCTTTTTTCTGGCTTTTAGATATTAAATAATTGTTATATGCTTTTGAAATTGGTTTTCCAAAAAGTTCAAATACACTTTTTATAGTTATACCAAACAAGAAAATAGTACAACCTACTAAAGCTAGCACTGTTATGTAAAACGCTCCTTGTTGACCTACTGCATAATCTAGTGGTATTCCAATCAGGCCACTTACTACACCGGCACCTTCTCCTTGATTAGCTGTTATGTATAAGTTTTGTATCTGTGTAAAGAAATCTTTTTCTCCCATATAATCCTCTACACTCGCAATATATATCAATGTACAAAGCGACATCACTATTCCAAAAGAAAGTAAAACTTTGCTTCTTATTTTTGTATGTATTTTTCGTTCAGAACCAATTACTATTGCAATAAAAATCATCACAATTGGTACACCAATTGCAGTTTGACCAAATAAACCAATCACTACTTGATGTGCAAATGTCCATAAATTTTCACCAGGAAATATAACTATTAAAAACAACAAAACGCCTGCTAATAACAATAAGATAGCTTTTGTTTGTTTAATTCTGCTCTCTTTTGCTGTTAATAACTCTTGGTCTTCTGTTTTATTTTTTCTAGCTGTCTCTTGGTTTTTAGGTTTTTGAGTATTGATTTTATTTGATTGCCTAGTAGTATTTCTTGTGCTAGTGTTATTTCCATTACTTTTTGCTGTAGACTTTTTAGGTCTATTTGAAACATTACTACTTGTACCTTTTTTAACAGCCAACTTTATCCCTCCAAATTTAATAATTATCGCAATTCATTTATCAATATGTTAACGGTGCGTTTGTAAAAATATTTACACCACTTGAAATCTCTATAATACTTATAACGATAACAGCAATACCTATAACTGCTGTATAAATAACAAATATAATCATTCTATCCTTAGCTAGCATCCACTTAAACAGTTTTATTGCAAACAGCCCTACTACTGCTGATGTGACTACTCCAATAACCACAGCTAGTGGGTCGACTGTTGCAAGTGCATTAGCATCTATTGCATCTTTAGTTTCTAGAAGTGCTGCAGCTAAGATAGCAGGAGTTCCTAAAACAAAAGCATAATCTAAAGCTACTTGTTTGTTAATTCCTCTAAGCTGAGCTATTGACAGTGTTGAGCCAGAGCGAGAAAGTCCTGGTAATATAGCTGCAAAAACTTGAGCAAAACCTACTGATAGAGCATCTAGAATATTATATTTTTGTCTTCCAGCACCTATTTTATTAACTATACCTTTGTCTTTATATTTTTTAGCAGTAAACTTATTCATTATGATACCAACTGATAAAAGTGTACTTGTAAATAGTAAAGAGATACCAACTATGATAAAGTAACCAGTGTTACCAGACCAAACTTCTGCTAAATCTTTAATAGATAAATTGCCAAAAAACGGAACTGGTAAAAACAAGATAAACAACGGAATTAAGCCAATCATAAGCATAACTACCATATTTCTATCTTTGTCCATTTCACTCCATTTAAATTTACCTGTAACAATATCTTTAACCATTAGAAAAAACGAAACTATTAATTTTGCTAACAACTTATGATACACTACACACACCGATACTAAAGTACCTACATGTAGCATAACGCTAAAAAACAAATTGTTTTCCGTAACTCCTAAAATATGTTGTGTAATAGCTAGGTGTCCACTGCTTGATATTGGTAAAAACTCAGTTAACCCCTGAATAACCCCTTGAATTATCGCATCTAATATACTCATTTATGTAAAAATCCTCTCAAAATTATTAATTGATATAATATGTAAAAAATCTGTCGCATTCATACAATTGTATGTTATTCAATCACATCAATGCGACATCTCTATTTTTTCTTAATTTATGCTTTAGGCTTTATACTCTTCCTTTTAGCCTGTCTTTTTTCATATGCTTTATCTGCTTCTATCATACCTTTTAACTTTTGCATAGCTTCTGAAAATGTGCCTACACTATCTATTAAGCCTTCTGCCACAGCGTCTTCACCCTCTAATATAGAACCTACGTCTAAAACTAATTCACCTACATTCATAGCAAGTTCGTTATATCTTTCATGAGGTATATTTGAGTTTTGACTTACAAAAGTTGTTATACGTTCTTGCATTCTATTGAAATATTCGAAAGTTTGAGGCACTCCAAGCATTAATCCCGTTGACCTTACTGGGTGAACTGTCATAGATGCTGACGGTGCTATAAATGAATACTTTGCAGATACAGCTAGTGGAATACCTATAGAATGACCACCACCTAAAACGATAGAAACAGTAGGTTTTTTCATTCCAGATATAAGCTCTGCAATAGCTAAACCAGCTTCAACATCTCCACCAACAGTGTTTAGTAGTATTAGTAAGCCGTCTATTCGCTCTTCTTCTTCAATAGCTACTAATTGTGGTATTACATGCTCATACTTTGTTGCTTTGTTTTGTGAAGGTAAAATCGTATGCCCTTCAATCTGTCCGATAATAGTCAAACAATGTATTAGGTATGTCCCACTTTTTGTGGTAATTGAGCCTGTTTCTGCTATTCTGTCTGAGTTACTTTCATTTATAGGGTTTGTTTCTTCTAAATCTTGAAGTTCTTCTTCCATTTTAGATTTATTAACTATATTAGTATTTTTATTTTTTTTATTGGCATTACTCATATTACTGCTCCTTAATTTTAAGTTGATATATCATTTATACTTTTTATTACTCTTAAAATTAATTTCGCCAACTTTTATAAAAATATACTCCACAAATTATACCATTTTATAATTTATACTTCAAGTATTTTCACAACTAAAATTATTGCACAATTTCTATTTTTTCTCACTTTTATCATAATCATCTAAAAAACTATGTTTTTCTTCACTTTGAGATGTTTTGTATCCTATTATTGTAGTTAAGCTGATATTTTCTACACTTCTAAATATATTCATATCTATATATTTACTCGTTTTCCTCAACTCACTCAACAAATTTTTTATTTCTGCTCTTTTTGAGTTTTCCTGTGTATCTTCATCTTTTGTAAAATTACAACCACATCTTATAAATTCAAGCTCATTATATCTGCTCCACGAAATTATATCGCTTTCTCTAACTAAGTAAAGTGGTCTTATAAGCTCCATACCTTCGTAATTTTCGCTATGAAGTTTAGGCATCATAGTTTTAACTTCTGCACCATAAAGCATACTCATCAAAATAGTTTCTATAACGTCATCAAAGTGATGTCCTAACGCTATTTTATTACAACCCACTTGATTTGCAAACTTGTACAAGTACCCTCTTCTCATTCTAGCACATAAATAACATGGCGAGCCTTTTCCCCACTCTACTACATTAAAAATATCTGATTTAAATATTTCTATTGGTATTTCTAATTTATTTGCATTTTCCTTTATTCTATCTAAGTTTTCTTTATTATATCCAGGGTCCATAACTATATATTTTAAATCAAATTCTACCTCGCTGTACTTTTGCAAATGTTGCATACATTTAGCAAGTATCATAGAATCTTTGCCACCAGAAATACATACAGCTATTTTATCGCCTTTAGAAATCAATTTATAATCTTTTAGTCCACCTATAAACTTATTCCAAATTGTCTTTTTATATTTTTTTATTATGCTATTTTCAGCTTTTTGAGATATATTCACAAATTTCACACCTTTCTATTTTTTACATATCATATAATAATCTATAACCATATTTTGAAAGGTTGTGATTTATTATGAATAACAACTATCCGTTTACTCTCACACCACTTAATTACCCATATAATGCTTTAGAGCCTTTTTTAAATTCAGAATTATTATATAATCATCATACTTGTAATGTTTCACAGTATGTTGAAAATTTAAATCAAAGCATACAAGAATATAAACAATATAAAGACTGGAGTTTAAAAGCATTAGTAGTCTATACGGAGCAATTTCCAAAGGAGCTTAGAAATGTAATCAACTATAATGCAAGCGGAATATATAATCATGAGATATATTTTAATAGTATGAGTCAAAAAAGAAACACCACCGTAAGTGGTGAGTTTAAAAACGCTATAGATAAACAATTTGGTTCATTTTCTAAATTTAAAGACACCATAAAGAGTTATGCTATGTCTATAAAAGGAAGTGGTTATACGTGGCTTACATTTAACAAAGATATGGTTATACAAATAATCAATACAGAAAAACAAAGCACGCCACCTTTAATAATACTTGAGCCAATATTAAACTTAGATGTTTGGGAGCATAGTTTTAACAGTCAATATATATGCCATAAAGGGCTTTATATTGATTCATGGTTTATGGTTGTAGATTGGGAAAAAGCTAGTAAAATTTACAATACAAAATATAAGTTAATGACATAGTTTTAAACTTTGTTTAAAACTATAATTAATGCTCCACCACTTTGAACATCAATAATTGCATAATCATCAATAATAATATTACTTATTCCAATAGGAAAATTACTTTCTATAATGTGATTTTTAATTTGATACTTAAACCCATTATAAGATACTTTGCACTTATCACAAGCAAAAGGAAAAAGAGATAATGTTTTTCCTTTTTTATTTTCTATAACAAAGTTTTCTCTTGTATAAAATATTTCTGTATTTTCATCTTTTATTTTTGCTTTTAATTTATTATCATAAAGATATTTTAGTATACTGTAATTTGCAAAAGTATGGTCAAGGCGACCACCTATACTACCTAATAGCAAAAAGTCTTTGTACCCTTTTTTTATAGCATACTTTATCGCATAAAATGTATCTGTGTCATCTTTTTCGATTGGAAGTTTTATAACTTTTTCTGCGTTTTCAGGCACAACTGATGAATCAAAGTCACCTACTACTAAATCAACTTTTACATTTGCTTTTTGTGCTGTTATAAAACCTGCGTCAGCACAAATTACATAATCAGAAACTCGCACATTATCGCTTATATGTTTATAGTCTTCTATTGGAGCAGCTGAAATTATTACACATCTACCACTCATTTCAGTTGCCACTCCTTAATGTCTTTTACTTCGTTATACATTGCTACATAGCTGTTAAATCTAGACTCTTCTATTTCACCGTTTTCTAGTGCTTCAATGATTTTACACCCTTTTTCCTTGATATGTGCACAAGAGTTAAATTTACATTCACCTAAATATTTTTCAAATTCTGGAAAGCAATATTGTATTTCATCTTTTTTTATGATTTCGTATCTCTCAAGTTCCATATTTGAAAAACCTGGTGTATCTGCAACATATCCACCGTCAGTCTTGAACAGTTCAACTGTTCTTGTAGTATGCCTGCCTCTGCCTAATTTTTTACTAGTGTGAGAAGTTTGAAGTTCTAAATTTGGAAATAGAAAATTCAGTAATGTAGACTTACCTACTCCAGAATTTCCAGTAAATACAGATATTCCATCTTTTAGTAAATCTTTTATTTGCTGTAAACTATTTTTATCTTCACCATTATATGCAATAGTCTTAAATCCAGTGTTTTCATAAATTTTCTTTATCTCTTGATATGGTGCTAAGTCTATCTTAGAAATAATTATAATAGGCTCTATATTTTTATTTATAGCTGATGCTATTATTTTATCTATAATTAGAGTATTAGGCAATGGGCTACACGTTGACACTATGATAAAAAGTTTATCTATATTTGCAACTGCCGGACGCACTAATCTATTTTTTCTATCAATAATTTCACTAATTAGTGTGTATCCCTCTTTTTGAAATTCTAACTCCACGTAATCACCTACACACGGTGAATTATCTTTATGTCTAAATTTCCCACGAGCTTTACACTCATACACCTTTTCGGCGGTTTCTACATAATAGAAACCGCCTGTTAATTTTATTATTATTCCATTTTCTATTTTATCCATTAGAAAGGCCACCAATTGTCATCTGAAGAATCATCTGTTGTGTCTTCTCCATCATATATTGGGTCTGTTAAACTTGTTGTAGGCTCTACATACTCTGTTTCATCTTCGTATTCATACTCAATGGTTTTTACTGTTTGAGTTTCAAAGTCGACTTCATACTCTCTATAGATTTTACTATCTAAGTCAACTACTACCTTAACTTGTCCTTCTCCTGTAACTTCAATTTCGTATACTGGATTGTATATTGGCACTACTGTTTTTGAGTAATTTTCATCTACTACTCCGTCTACAGTAACTCTTACAAACACTTCGCTCTCTACATCTTCTGGTAGATTTACTGAAATTTTAACTGTAGATTCTTTTGTTAAACCTTTTGCCACTACTAGGTCGATTGTTGACCCTCTTTCAAGTTCTATATCATAAAGTGGACTTTGTCCTATTACTGTGTTTTCAGGTTTATCAACTACTTCGTTATATTCATAATCAACTTCAAAACCTAAATCTACTAACTGAGCTGTTGCATCTTCTAAACTTTTTCCAATTACATTTGGTACTGCAACTGGTTTTTCGTCTTTTAACAATGTCTTAGATACAAATATAGTTACCTCTGTACCTATTGGTGCTTGCACTCCTGCTTTTGGCAAGGTATCTACCACCATACCAGTCGCTACATCTTCATTTTCCACGTAAACAATCTTAGTTTTTAAGTCTTTTTGCTCAATTTTTTGTTTTGCTGTTTCTTCTGGTTCTCTATTAACATATGGCACTGATACTGCTGTTTCTGTAGTGTTAACTGTTAATATCATCACTGACCCTTCTCTAACTGTTTTTGCAGAAGGTTCTGGTTGTTGGTCTGTTATCTCGCCTATTTCTTTTTCTTCATCATATGTGTTTTTTATTTCCCATGTAAATTTATATTCTGGGTTATTTTGAACTTCATCAATATTCATTCCAACTAAATCAGGAATTTCCACCTCTGTTGCAACGTCCCCCTGAAAAGCACTAAATATACCAATAGATACACACACTACTAATACTAATGCTAGTGAGATAAGTGTTCCTATTAATACACTTGATGCTGGCGACCTTCTTTTTTCTGCTGCGTCTTGAAAACTTGCCATATTTCCGGTGTTGTATCGATTAACTTGCATATCGTCATCACTAATTATAGCTTCTTTTTTAATATTTTTAGGTTCAGGTAATATATATCTGTAACCAAATATTCTGCTTTCGTCCATTGTGAAATCTAAAATGTCAGAAAGCATTGCTTTTGCTGATTTATATCTATTATTAGGGTCTTTTTGCATAGCTTGAATTGTTATCTCTTCTAAACCTATAGGCACAGCTGGATTTATTTCTCTAGGCATTTTAGGTTTTGATTGCAACTGCATTATCGCTACTGATACTGCATTATCCGCTTCAAAAGGTAATTTCCCTGTAATCATTTCATAAAGAATTACACCTACTGAATATATATCAGACCTACCATCAGTAAACTCACCTTTTGCTTGCTCAGGTGCTATATAATGAACTGAACCTATAGCCTTATCTGTCATAGTTCTAGTATCAGTGCTTGAAAATCTAGCAATACCAAAATCTGTTACTTTGATAGTCCCGTTAGGTAGTAGCATAATATTTTGAGGTTTAATATCTCTATGAATTACACCTTTATTATGCGCATGTTCTAATGCCTCTAAGATTTGTACTGTTATTTGAAGTGCTACTTTAGAGTTTATTTCTTCACGAGTTTCAATATATTCTTTCAACGAAACTCCGTCAATATACTCCATAACGATATATTGTATTACATCTCCAAAACTCACATCATACACTCTGACTATATTTTCATGTGTTAAAACAGCAATTGCCTTAGATTCGTTTTTAAATCTTCTTTTAAATTCTTCGTTATCTAAAAATTCATCTTTCAAAATTTTAATTGCAACAGTTCTATCGTCTATAGTATCATACGCTCTATAGACCATAGCCATACCACCTACACCAATTAGCTCGTGTATTTCGTATCGCCTGTCTAGTTTTTTACCTGAATACTTATCCATACTTTCTTAACACTCCCTATTTAGTTAAATATAACCGATACTGTTATATTATCACTTCCACCTAATTCTTTTGCTTTTTCTACTAATTTTTTTACTAAAACTCTACCGTTTCTTTCTGCCACATACTCCACTAACTGTTGTGGTGACAAATAATTTGTTAAACCATCTGTACACATAATGATGATATCATTTTTTTCTAGTGAAGTTTCTATATAATCGAGTCTAACCTGTGGATAAACTCCTAATGCTCTAGTTATCAAATGTCTTTTTGGGTGAGTTTGTGCTTCTTCTTGAGTAATTTGTCCACTATCTACCATTTCTTGAACTAAAGAATGGTCAACAGTTAACTGCTTTATTTTTTTATCTCTTATAAGGTAAACTCTACTATCGCCTACATGAACTGCACAAATTTTGTTAGAATTTATTAAAACTAACTCTAAAGTAGTACCCATACCCTCATATTCTGGTTTTTCTAATTGTTTTTCATATAATAAATTATTTGTATACTTTACTGATTTTATAAGTAAAGTATAAATTTCTTCTTCGTTTAAATCTTTTGAATACTTTTCTTTTAACTTTGATGCTATAGTTTCTACTGCAAGACTACTTGCAATATTACCAGCATTAGCTCCACCCATACCATCACAGACAACAGCCCAGAGAACATCATCTTCAAAACTGCCACATTTGCAAGCATCTTGATTAGTCTTTCTAACTAATCCGATATCACTTTTTAGATAAATTTCCAAGCCGTTACCTCCTTTAAAATCAATTTAAACTATATTATAACATTATTTTTCCAATTCGTCTAGTTTTTTACCTCTAAGTTGTCCACAAGATGCATCTATATCTGAACCTAATGTTCGTCTGATAGTTGAATTAATACCATTTTTTTCTAATACAGCATTAAACCTTTTAAGATTTTCACTTTTTTTATAGTTTGCTCCATTTGTTTCGTTTACTGGAATTAAATTAACGTGACACATCATACCTTTTAGTAAGCTCGACAAAGTTTTTGCATCGTTTTCACTATCGTTTAGCCCTTTAATCATTGCATATTCAAAAGATATTCGTCTTCCAGTTTCATCTATATAATGTCGACAAGACTTTATTAATTCTTCAATAGAATATTTGTTGTTGATTGGCATTGTTGTTTTTCTAAGCTCGTTTGTTGGTGCGTGTAGTGATATTGATAACGTTATTTGAAGTTTTTTATCTGCTAATTTATATATCTTATCTACAACACCACAAGTTGAGAGTGTTATATGTCTCATTCCAATATTCAGCCCATCTTTTGCTGATAACAACTCAAAAAACTTTAAAACATTATCGTAATTATCTAGTGGTTCACCCATACCCATAAGCACAACATTAGAAATTCTAATATCGTTATCAATTTGTGCTGATTGAATTTGAGCTATCATTTCCCCAGATGTTAAATTTCTGTTAAATCCGTTTTGACCAGTTGCACAAAATGTACAACCCATTCTGCACCCTACTTGAGTTGAAATACATATTGTATAACCAAAATGATATTTCATCAAAACAGATTCAATATATTGCCCATCATAAAGTTTTAATAAATATTTAATAGTACCATCATAGCAAGAAATTTGTTTTTTTTCAACAATTGCTACAGAAATGTAATATAAATCAGCTAATTTAACCTTAATATTGTTAGGAATATTGAGCATTTCGCCAAAAGTAGTTACAGATTTTTCATGTAACCATTTAAAAATTTGCTTTGCCCTAAATGACGGATACCCTAATTCAGTAATTGAAGTTGTAAGTTCTTCTATAGTTAAAGATTTAATATCTTGCATATCCTTACACCTTTTTAAACACACTTATATAAAAACCATCTGTATTATTTTCAAATGGAAATAAAGTTATTTCGTTTTCTTCTTCTTTTATTGTTCTTTTAATACCTTTTGGTAATGAAATTTTATGTTTAACAAAATCTTTATTTTCTTTCAAAAATTTTTCTGCTACTTTATTATTTTCACTAGGATTTAGAGTACAAGTTGAATAAATTAATATTCCACCTTTTGCAACTAGTTTTTTGCTATTAGATAATATTTCGTATTGAATTTTTGGAAGTGTATTAAGTCCTAAATCCTCTTTATATCTTATCTCTGGTTTTCTTCTTATTATGCCTAATCCAGAACAAGGAACATCACAAAGAACTATATTAGATTTTTCTCCTATGCTAGATTTTTGTGCATCTCTAATCTTTGTTTCAACATTTTTAAGCTTTAACCTTTTAGCTGTTTTAGTAATCAACTCTATTTTATGTGCAAACAAATCGTATGCATATACTTTACCTGTGTTATTCATCGCTATAGATAAACTAAATGTCTTTCCTCCAGGAGATGCACACACATCTGTTACAACATTATTTTGCTTAGCGTTTGCAATTTCACATAATAGTTGAGAGGCTGTATCTTGTACATAAAACATACCTTTTTTAAATTCTGGTAATTCCTCTATTGAGCCTGTATGTGATAACCACAATGCATTTTTTAGAAAACTTACTTCTTCTACTTCAATATCATTTTCAATAAGTCTAGCCGTAAGCTTTTCTTTAGTTGTTAAATTTGTATTCACTTTAATAGTTATTGGTGGTCTACCTAAAACAGATTCAAATGTTTTAACTGCTATATCTTGTCCATATTCTTTTATCCATAAATCTACTACTGTTTCTGGTAAAGAATATTTTACACTAAAAAACTTTAATTTGTCTTTTTTATCTGGTAGCCTAAATGGGTTTGATGCTCTAGTTAAGTTACGCAAAACTCCATTAATGTATCCAGTTGCATTGTCTTGTTTTTTAAGTCTTGCAAGTTTAACAGATTCATTAACTGCTGCACTGTTAGGGACTTTATCCATAAATACAATTTGAAAAACACCCATTCTAAGAATGTTTAGAACAATTTTATTTATCTTTTGAACTTGTATTTTAGAATAATTACTTATAATATAATCTATTGATATTTTTCTTTCTAATACTCCGTAAACTAGTGCTGAACAGAAACTAGCATCTAGTGATGTTAGCTGAGAATTTTTTATAGCATTATTTAAAGCGATATTTGAATATGCTTGCTCTACATCTATTTTAACTAGTGCAGTTAATGCTGTTTTTCTTGCATTTGCCATTATATTTAACCTCTTAATTTCTTCTATTTGCTAAAAATAGCAATCTTAACAATTGCATAATTGCTGTAAATGCTGCTGCTAGATAAGTCATAGCCGCTGCTGATAAAACTTTTTTTGCTCCGTCATATTCATTTTCTGGTAACATCGCAGACGCTTTTATAGTTTCTAATGCTCTTTTACTAGCATTAAATTCAACTGGTAATGTAACTATTGAAAATACTACTGCTAGCGAATATAACACTATTCCAAAGTATAAAACAAACTCATATTGAACAGGTAAAAATAAGCCTATAATTATAAATATCCATGATAATTTAGACCCTATATTTACTAGTGGAAAAATAGCACCTCTAAGTTTTATTGGAGCATAACCTTTTGCATACTGTACAGCATGTCCAGCTTCGTGAGCTGCTACACTAACTGATGCTATAGTACGTGCATCATACACTGGGTCAGATAAGCGAATTGTATTAGTTTTAGGGTCAAAATGGTCTGTCATTTTCCCTTTTATTCTTTCTATATTGACACCTGTAACGCCATTATAAGAAAGAACTCTTTGAGCAGCCTCTACACCTGTAAGTCCACGTAAGTTAGGTGTTTTTGAATATTTGTTGAACGCTGATGATACTCTTGCTTGAGCAATTAAAGTTACTATTATGCAAGGTATCATAAAAGCTAAATATGTCCAGTCGAACCATAGTAAAAATGGCATAAAATCAAACTCCTTTTAAATAAAATATTGTCCTTTTTCTAATTTGTTTCCTCTTGTAAAGTCATCAGCTTTCATTCTTTTTTTACCCTCAAGCTGTAACTCTTTAATCTCAACACTATCTACACCACAAGCTACAACTAGTGGGCTAATAGATAATATTTCTCCTGCTTTTCCTTGTAACTTAGATTTTTCTGTAATATATATTTTAACTCTTTTACCATTCACTTTAGAAACTGCAATTGGCCAAGAGTTTAAACCTCTTACTTTGTTATGAACTTCTAAAGATGATTTTGACCAGTCAATTTGACATAATGTTTTGTCAAGCATTGGTGCATAATTTGATAATTTATCATCTTGCTTTTCTGGTGTAAGTTCATCATTCTCAATTTTTTCTAAACATTCTAAAATTATATCAGCACTTATCGTTGCTAGTTTATCATGTACTATTGATGCTGTGTCATTTTCTAAAATATCTATCTCTCTTTTATAAAGCATATCACCTGTATCAAGTCCTATATCCATTTGCATTAATGTTACACCGGTCTTTGTTTCGCCATTTAGCACCGACCATTGAATTGGAGCAGCTCCTCTATATTTAGGTAAAATAGAACCATGTAGATTTATGCAACCATATTTAGGTTGTTCTAATATATTTTTTGGTAATATCAGCCCATATGCTGCTACTACTATTATATCTGCATTCAACTTTTCAATTTCATTAAAGGCTTCTTGTGTTTTTAATGTTTTAGGTTGATATACTGGTATATTATTTTCTAGTGCTACTACCTTTACTGGTGACTGTGCTAATGCATAACCTCTACCTTTTGGTTTATCTTCTTTAGTATAAACTGCTATTACATTGTGTTTAGAATTTATTAATTTTTTAAGTGTAGGTACTGCAAAATCTGGCGTACCCATATAAATAATATTCATAATCTTATTCTTCTTCCTCTAAATCATTTATATCTATCTTTTCGACTACTTTATCTAAAAACAAAACTCCGTCTAAGTGGTCTAACTCATGACATAACGCCCTTGCTGTAAGCCCACTACCCTCAATTTCAAACTCTTTACCGTTTATATCTTGTGCTTTTACTTTAACTGTCATTGGTCGCTCAGTTATTCCCCACTCATCAGGACAAGACAAACAACCTTCCATATCGTATTGTAGCTCTTCACTCTTAGCGATTATCTCAGGATTTATAAGTGTATATAACTCATCTTCAACAAATACAAGAACTACTCTTTTAAGTATACCTACTTGTGGTGCTGCAAGTCCTACACCATTCGACTCAATCAATGTATCTTTCATATCATTTACTAAGTCAGACAACCTACCGTCAAATTTTTCTACTTTTCTACTTTTTTTATATAGTATTGTTTCTTCTTTTGTTACTATATTTCTTATTGCCATACTATCACCCTTTATAAAATTGTATCTGGATTAACATCTACATATATCAAAACATCTTTATACTCTTTATCTTTTCCAAATTTAATCAATAATTCAGATATTATTTTTCTAAATGTTTTGCTATTTTTAAATTTAAGTATTAACTTATATCTATATTTGTTAGAAACTTTCTTAACTACTGCATGAGTAGGCCCTAATATTCTAAGTGGCAGCTTAGAATGTTCATTTTCTACAATCTGAGTAAGTTGTTTTGCAAACTCCTTAGAAACTTCCATAACTTTTCTATCATCAGCACCTACAAAACCTATCATACACATATCTGCAAAAGGTGGATAAAGCATAGTTTTTCTAAGTATTATATCACTATTATAAAATGCTTCGTAATTTTGCTCTGCTGATAAATATATTATTGGGTTTTCTGGTGAAAATGTTTGAATAATCGCCCTACCTTTATGCTTACCTCTGCCGGACCTACCTACTACTTGAGTTAATAACGAAAATGTTCTTTCATAACTTCTAAAATCATCAGCATATAACATTTGGTCAGCACTTAAAACTCCTACTAATGTTACATTTGGAAAATTAAGCCCTTTTGCAACCATTTGAGTACCTATCATAATGTCATAGTCACCGTTTTCAAACTGAGTAAGTAATTTTTCATGTGAATTTTTAGTCATAGTTACATCTGCATCAATTCTAAGAATTTTAGCCTGTGGAAACATATCTGCTAAGGCAATTTCTGCTTTTTGAGTACCCATACCACCAAAATTAAGTTTTGAACTACCACATTTATCGCACTGTGTAATGACACTTTGAGAATATCCACAATAATGGCACATAAGCCTGTTATTTGATGAATGATACGTAAGAGAAATAGAGCAATTAGGGCATGTTATAGACTCTTTACATTTTCTACAAGTTACAAAAGTATTATGACCTCGTCTATTCATCAAGATTATCGATTGTTTTTTGTCACTTAAATTATCCTCGATAGCCTGTAAAAGAACACTGCTGTACCCTGTTGTGTTTCCCTGTTCAATTTCAATATTCATATCTGCCATAATAACATTTGGCAATTGAGCATTACCATATCTGTTTTTTAAGACACTTAAACTATACTTACCGATTTGAGCATTATAATAACTTTCTATGCTAGGAGTGGCTGATGAAAGTAGTAATAAACAATTATTATTAACACACCTAAGTTTTGCAATTTCTCTAGCGTGATATCTAGGAGTTGAGTCTGATTTATAAGTATATTCTTGCTCCTCGTCCATTATGATAAGTCCTAAATTATTGAACGGAGCAAAAACAGCACTTCTAGTCCCTACTACTATTTTAGCAACTCCACTTTTAACTCTTTTCCATTCGTCAAGTCTTTGACCTAACGACAACGCACTGTGAAAAACTGCAACACTTGTGCCAAATCTGGCTGTAAACAAATTAATCATCTGTGGTGTTAAAGCTATTTCTGGAACCATTAAAATAACGTCTTTACCATCGTTATGAACTTTATCTATTAAGCTCATAAAAACAGAAGTTTTACCAGAACCAGTAATGCCATAAAGTAAAGAAACGCTCGGTTTTTCGCTTCTATATAAATCTAACAAGTCGTTATATGCATTTTGTTGTTCATTTGTTAAATTTATTTTATTACTGTGAACTTTAGGTATAACTCTTTGAACACTTCTCATAACACTTGACTCAAAATATTCAATTACACCTTTCTTATATAAATTATCACATACAGCTTTAGTCACACCAGAATAATAACATAATTCTTTTAAAGAGATTTCTCCATATTTTTCAAGCGTTTCTAAAACATCTTTTTGTTTTTGAGTTAGCTTTAAATCAGATTTATCATTAATTAATCTAACCATCTTAATAGACATATCTGACACTTTTCTTTGAGCTTTATAATCTTTTAATAAAGCAGAAATACTTACTAACTCATCTAATATTTTATCAATGTTTTCACAATCGATTTGAGCTGTAATTTTATCTTTTTCTATCTCTTTTTTAGCACAAACAAATTCTAATATTTCTTTTTGTATGTCATTTAAATCACTATTTTCAATATCAAAGCTAGTATTATACATATATATCACTTTAATATTATAATTTATACCACTAGGTAGCATTGTTTTTATTGAGTCGTATAATGTACAAAAACACCTATTTTTAATAAAATAGGCAATTTTTATCATTTCACTATTTAATATTTGTGTATCATCAAGCACAGATATTATACTCTTATATTTTCTAGTTTTTTCTTCATTTTCATAATAACTACTAACAACATAACCTTGTGTTCTTCTGTTATATTTACCAAAAGGTACTAATACTCTATATCCTGTTAAATCATTACTATTAATGCTTTTAGGAACTAAATATGCATACTCTTTATCAAAATGATATATACTGTTTTGAACTGCTACATTTACTACTAGCTTTTTATTAGTCATTTACTTCTGGTTCTAAAATATTATATTTATGCTCTCTAAACTCTTCTATTGCTAGTAGTACAGGTTTTTTTGTTGTAATTATATTTTCTTGCTCAAATTCTACTGCAATTTCTCTTGCTCTTTTTGCTACTGCTATTACAAGTGAATATCTTGTAACTCTATTTGCTAACATATCGTCTACTGATGGTCTAAACATTATAAAACACTTCCTTAATAAATTTTTCTCTGTTTTCTGATTTGTTCTTTTCTGCTGATATTATACTTAATATATCTTTAACACAATCTTCTAATTTATCGTTTACAACTATATAATCATAAGATGGTGCTATTTTCATTTCTTTTAAAGACCTTTTTAATCGTTTTTGTATTGTTTCTTCGTCTTCAGTTGCTCTGCCTCTAAGTCTATCTTCTAACACTTCGTAACTTTTTGTTACTATAAATATACTTATTGCTTTTGGATATTTTTTTACAACTTCATTTCTTCCTTGTATTTCTATCTCTAAAATTACATCGTTTCCAACTTCCATATTATCTAACACATATTTTTTTGGTGTACCATAATAATTATCACAATACTGTGCATATTCTAATACGCCATCATTTTCTATTAAATCTTCAAAAGTTTCTTTTTTATAAAAAAAGTAATCTTTTCCATCTATTTCGCCTACTCTAGGCTCTCTAGTTGTTGCAGAAATTGATAACTTGATTTTCTCGTTTATCTGTAATAATTCTTTTACTACTGTGCCTTTTCCTGCTCCACTAGGTCCAGATATTATAACCATTAAACCTTTATCGTTATTAATCATCTTCTACCTCCTCGACTAAAGCCTTACTGCAAACATTTTCCGGATTTTTAGAACATAATATTATATGCTCGCTATCCATAACTATTACTGACTTTGTCTTTCTTCCAAAAGTTGCATCAATTAAATAGCCTTGTTCTTTTGCATCTTGAATCATTCTTTTAATAGGTGCACTGTCTTGAGATACTATTGCTATTATTCTTTCTGCCGACACCATATTTCCAAAACCTATATTTATAAGTTTCATAAATTTCACCAACTTTAAAATTAAGTTTAATATTACTCAATATTTTGAATTTGTTCTCTAATTTTTTCAAGCTCTGCTTTTATGTCAACTACCTTATGAGCAAGTTTTGCATTTTGTACTTTTGAACCAATTGTGTTTGTTTCTCTGTTCATCTCTTGAAGTAAAAAGTCTATTTTTCTTCCTACGGCTTCTTTTGAATTAAGCAAATTATCTAGCTGTTCAAAATGACTTCTAAGTCTTACTGTTTCTTCTGCTACTGCTGTTTTATCTGCAAAAATTGCTGATTCTGTTAATATTCTTTGTTCATCTATATTAACACTAGATATCATTTCTTTAATTCTTTCTTCAAGTTTAATTCTATGTTCTTCTACAATTTGTGGAGAATATCTTTCTATCTCTGCTACAATACTCAATATTGTTTTGCTTCTATTTTGAACATCTTCTTTCATTTTATTACCTTCGATTTCACGCATATCTATAAATTTATTAACTGCGTCATCAACTACTGGTAACACTTCTTTTAATACTTCTTCTTCGTCTTCTATTGCTTTTCTTACTGTATATATATCGCTAAATTTTGAAATTGATGACACTGTTGCATCATTTTCTATTTTATATTTATCTGATATTTCTTCAAAAGCATTTAAATACCCTGCCACCATATTATGATTAACTGATATTACAGCATCTGCCTCTCTATTAGATATCACAGACACGTAAACATCAATTTTACCTCTTGATACTCTTTGTGATATATATGATTTTAATTTTTCTTCTAAAAAATTATAGCCTCTGCTTGTTCTACAGTTAAATTCAAAATATCTATGGTTGACTGATTTTATTTCTACAGTTATCTCTCTTGCATCAACTGATTGTGTACTTCTTCCAAATCCTGTCATACTTCTAATCATAATAAAACTCATAACCACCTTTTTTATGTATAGGTATACCTACACATAGTATATTAGTTTATTTTAACATTTTTTAATTGCAATTGCAAGATTAAAAGCACATAAAATCGCCTACTTAAAATTTATAAGTATATCTTCTAAATTTTAAGTAGGTTTATTTTGTTTTATAGATATTCCTATTAAATTTAACACAGCAATTTAAATTTTTAGACGGCTAGACAAGACTAATAAAAGTTCATATACTATATTTATATTACTTTTGATAAAAACTCTTTTAATCTGTCGCTTTGTGGATTACTAAATATCTCTTGTGGAGTATTTTCTTCTACAATCTGCCCGTTATCCATAAATATAACTCTTGTAGCTGCTTCTTTTGCAAAGCCCATTTCATGAGTAACTACCACCATAGTCATTCCCTCTTGTGCAAGTTCTTTCATTACTACTAACACATCTCCTACCATTTCTGGGTCTAATGCACTTGTAGGCTCATCAAATAGCATTACATCAGGTTGCATTGCAAGTGCTCTTACTATTGCAATTCTTTGCTTTTGTCCACCAGATAATTTAGATGGATATGTTTCTGCTCTGTCTGCAAGTCCTACTTTTGCTAAAAGCTCCATTGACTGCTTACGTGCCTCTGCTTTATTTAATTTTAAAAGCTTAATAGGTGCAAGTGTTAAGTTATCTATTATAGTCATATTTGGAAACAAGTTAAAATGCTGAAACACCATACCCATTTTTTGTCTATGTTTATTTATATCTGCTTTAGTGGAAGTTATATCTGCTCCTTCAAATAAGATTGTGCCACTTGTTGGTTGTTCTAGTAAATTGAGTGACCTCAGCAATGTTGATTTTCCAGAACCTGATGGACCTATAATTACAACAACTTCACCTTTTTTAATTTGTAAATTAATATTATCAAGTGCTTTAAGTTCGTTATAGCTTTTTGATAAATTATCAACTTTGATTAAAGTATTTTTATCGCTCACTATCTCTCAACCTCTTTTCAAGTATATTTACAAGTTTTGTTAAAATTAAAACTACAATTAAATAGATTGCTGCAACTGCTAGTAATGGCAACATAGCAGAGAATGTAAGGCTTCTAATCATATTACCTACATAAGTAAGCTCTGCGATTGCTATATAACCAGATACAGATGTTTCTTTTAATAGTACAATAATCTCATTAGCTAAAGCTGGCAATACATTTTTAAACGCTTGTGGTAAAATGATATATCTCATAGTTTGTCTGTAATTAAGCCCTAGACTTCTACCGGCTTCAAACTGACCAGCATCAATAGACATAATACCAGACCTTACTATTTCTGCAACATATGCACCACTATTTAATCCGAATGCTATAACAGCCACCAATATTTTATCTACATCAACGCTTGCGAAAACTATGTAATAAATTATAAGCAATTGAACAACTACAGGTGTTCCTCTTACAACAGTTAGATACAATTTACAAACTAAGTCTACTAAAAGTAAAACTTTATCTGAAACTGTTCTATACTTTTTTTCCTTAGTTTTAATATTTTTATCTACTGTTGCACGAACTATAGCCACTAAAAAACCTAATATTACACCTATAATCGCTGCTAAAAATGTAATTTGTAATGTAACAATTAATCCATCTAAAAGCCATTGCCATCTGTTATCATTAACAAAATTTTTAACGAAATCTTGTGTAAAATCATTCCAAAATATCGTTATTGAATTTACTATATTATCCATACACAACTTCCTTTATCAATTTTAACTTAAATTATTTTTTCCTTAAAAACATACAATCGCAAAATTTATTTATTAATTTTGCGATTGTAATATTCAATATAATTAAAATAACTTGTATAATTTATTTTCTTACTATAATTACTTGATTAGATTCTGTGTATGGGTCTGTAAACTCAACGCTTTCTAGTCTTTCTTCTGTTACAGTCATTCCAGCTACTCCAATATCTGCTTTGCCTGTATCTACTGCTGATATAATTGCATCAAACTCCATATCTTCTATTTTTAATTCTTTTCCTAGTTTATCTGCTACTGCTTGTGCTATATCTGCATCTATACCAATTATTGTTTTACCGTCTGAACCATAGCTTTCATATGGTGGAAATTGTGCATTGGTAGCCATTACTAATACTCCGTTTTCAGTTGTTGTTCCTTCAGGTGATGTGTATTGATACGAACCTGTATCATCGCCTATGTAGTTACCTAAAATTTTATCTATTGTTCCATCTGCTTTAAGCTCGCCTAAAGCTGTGTTTATGTCATCTCTTAGTTCAGTGTTACCTTTAGCTAAGCACATTGCATATTCTTCAACTACAAATGGCTCTTCTAGTATAGTTAAAGACTCATTATTTTCTACAAATACTTTTGCAGGTTCGCTGTCTATAATAACACAATCTACTTTACCTTGCACTAAAGATTGTACCGCATCTACACCTTTAGAAAATCTTTCTATTGTAGAACCCTCTTCTTTATAATCACTTGCATATATATCGCCAGTTGTTCCTAATTGAACTCCTATTGACTTTCCTGGTAAATCATCAATACCAAAAACTGTGTTTGCAGGTGCTCCACTTGTACACGCTGTTGCTGTTGCTAGTAATGTTAATACACTAACCATTGATAATACTTTTGTTAATCTCTTCATTGTTTTGTCCTCCTAAATTTAAACATTTTAGCTATTTATATATATAATAACTTTTTTTGACTAAATTTGCAATATCTTTTTTAAAATTTATGTATATTTTAAATTATTACAGTGATAACCTCTTAATGAGTTTACCACTGTTGTTAAAAATTTTAATCTACTTCTTCACTTTGTTCTAATTGCAAGACATATTCATTAACTTTTAATTCTATAAAATCTTGTATTTCTTCTTTCCCATCACCTTTAAGTGCTGAAAAAGGAAATAATTTTATATCACTGTAATCAGCAAGTTCTGTTTTTAAACTTTCCAATCTCTTTTCTGTTTGAGTTTTATTAAGTTTATCTTTCTTAGTTAAAACAATCATAAAATCAAATCCAGCGTTATATAAAAAATCTATCATTTGTATATCATCTTTTGTTGGAGGGTGTCGCATATCTACTATTTGAACGATTAAACAAAACTCCCTAGTCTGTGCAAAATATCCTTCTACTAAATCTGCCCATCGCTTTTTCTCGCTCTGTGACACTTTAGCGTATCCATACCCTGGTAAGTCTACTAATTTAAAACTACCTACATCAAAAAAATTTATAGTCCCTGTTTTACCAGGAGTAGCACTAACTCTAGCGAGTGCTTTCCTACCTACTATCTTATTTATAAGTGATGATTTTCCTACGTTTGAGCGTCCAGAAAATACGATTTCTGGTTTTAGGGATTGTGGCAACTGTTTTGATGTACCTGCTGCCATTTCGAATTCTGCTATATTATAATTCATCAAAGCCACCTTCTTACTGAGCTGTTATGTTAACAGTATTAACTTCTATTTTGTTATTAAGTTTTGCTTCTAGTATTGCATCTTTAGATTTAATTTCTTTTTTTGTTACTAGTGCATAACTTAAAACTTCTTCTATTGATTTGACAGGAATAAATTTGACTTTTTCTTTTACAACTTCATCTATTTCTGCTAAATCTGATTTATTATCATACGGAATTAAAACAGTATCTATACCATATCTGTATGCTGCCATAGATTTTTCTTTTAATCCACCAATTGCTAAAACTTTACCTCTAAGTGTTATTTCACCTGTCATAGCTACGCTACTCTTGATTTTGCTATCTGTTAGAGCTGATATAAGTGCTGTAGTCATAGTTATACCTGCTGATGGCCCATCTTTTGGAACTGCACCCTCTGGAGCGTGAATATGTATATCTTTGTCTTTGTAGAAGTTTTTGTCTATGTTATATTTTTTTGCTAAACTTCTAGCACAAGTGACTGATATTTTTGCAGATTCTTTCATAACATCACCTAAAGAACCTGTTATTTCTATCTTGCCAGTGCCATCTACAATACTTACTTCTATAGGTAGTGTTGCTCCACCGACTGATGTCCAAGCAAGCCCTGTGCATACACCTACTTCATCACTAGATGATTTGTTTTCTCTTCTATATCTTCTAATCCCTAAGTAATTTTCTATGTTTTTATCGTTGATAGTAACTTTTACTTTATCATTTTCTACTATCTCCACAGCAGCTTTTTTTATAAGTGAAATAACTTTTCTTTCTAAATTACGTACACCTGCTTCTCTAGTGTAATTATCAATTATTTCATATATTCCAACATCTGTAATCTTAAAGTTTTTTGCTGTTACTCCACAATTTTTAATTTGTTTAGGTATTATATGTTTTTTAGCTATGTTAAACTTTTCTTCTCTAGTATAGCTTGATACTTCTATTACTTCCATTCTATCAAGAAGTGGTGCTGGAATTGTAGACTTATCGTTTGCCGTTGTTATAAACATAACATTGCTTAAGTCAAATGGAATGTCCACATAGTGGTCGTGAAAAGAATTGTTTTGCTCAGCGTCTAAAACTTCTAACAATGCTGAAGTTGGGTCACCTTTATAGTCGCTACCTAACTTATCAATTTCATCTAAAATAATTAACGGATTATTTGTTTTTGCTAATTTTAAAGCATTTATTATCCTACCTGGCATTGCTCCTATATATGTACGTCTATGACCTCTTATTTCCGATTCATCACGAACACCACCCAAAGCAATCCTTTGAGCCTTTCTATTTATTGCAGTTGCAATTGACTGAGCAATAGACGTTTTACCAACTCCAGGAGGACCTACTAAGCATAAAATTTGACCTTTAATACTAGGTGCTAATTTTCTAACAGCTAATGTTTCTATTATATTAGTTTTAACTTTATCTAACCCATGATGGTTTTTATCAAGCTGTTTTCTAACTTTTTGTAAGTCTATACGCTCTTTAGTTTTCTTATTCCATGGTAAGTCAAGACATAAGTCTAAATAATTTCTAATTACATTTGCTTCTTGTGAATTATAAGGCATTTTAGAGAGTTTATCTACCTCTTTACATAAAACCTCAGTAGTTTCTATTGACAGTTTAAGAGCGATTATTTTATTTCTATATTTTTCTGCCTCATATTCTGGTGACTCATCTTGTCCTAGTTCCTCTTGAATTACTTTTAACTGTTCATTTAGAAAGTACATTCTTTGATTTTCATCAATATTATCACGAGTTTTTATATTAATTTCTTCTTCAATTTTTAATATTTCAGTTTCTTCTACTAATATAGTGATTAAATCTTTAAGTCTTTTTCTATGATTTAATTCCTCTAAGATAGCTTGCTTTTTAGTATATTCTAAAGTTATATTGCTCATAATCGCATCAGCTAAGTTACCACACTTAGTAATAGATGCTATTTTATATAGAATGTCTGATGATAATTTATGAGAATATACAGCATAATCTTCAAACACCTTTTTAGCAGTTCTAAGCAGTGCCATATCTGTCATTGGGTCTGATACTTCGTTGAAGTCACTCTCTTCTATAATACTTACTTGAGTAGAAAAAAACGGTGATGTTTTTTCAAATTTTGCTATTCTTCCTCTGTTAAGCCCCTCTACAACTACTCTAATTACACCTTCTGGTTGTTTTAAAACTTGTACTACTTTAGCAACTACGCCAACTTTATATAAATTTTCTGGCTTAGGGTCGCCTTCTTCAACGTACTTTTGAGTAACTATCAATATTTTTTGGTCGCTTCTCATAGCATTCTCTACAGCTAATGCAGATTTTTTTCTGCCTATATCAAAATGCAACATCATATCTGGATATAATACTAATCCTCTAAGTGCTAATGTTGGCATAATTGTAACTTCATCATAAATTATTTCTTCTATTGTTATCTTATCTAAATCTATATCAATATCTTTGTATAAATCCTCGTTAAATTCATTATTATCACTCATTAAACTTAAACCTCCTTAGTTCTCGATAAACTATATCAATTGTTTTCATATCACCTAGTACAAATATATTTAAATACTGTAATTTTTTTACATTTATATAAAACAAGACGAGCTGTAACCGAATTAATAAGTTACAGCTCTGCAAATTAAGATGCGGTATTATTTTTTTGTGTATCTTCCTCTAAAGCCTTTGTATCGTCTTTACTAACGCTCATCTCAAGCGACTTTATAGTTTCGTTTCTAATTATAACTACATCTGTAGGATTTTTAATTGTTGCTTTAGTAATTATAACTTTTTCGACTGTGTCATCAGATGGTATTGTATACATCAATTCTTTTAGTATGCTTTCCATTATAGAACGCAGTCCCCTTGCACCAGTTTTTTCTTCAACTGCTTTTTTAGCAATTTCAATAAGCGCATCGTCTTCAAAGTCTAATAAAACTTTATCTAATGCAAAAATCTTTTTATACTGCTTAACTAAAGCATTTTTAGGCTCTGTTAAAATTCTTACAAACGAACTTTCTTCTAAGCCATTTAAAGCTGTTATAACAGGTAGTCTACCTACAAGTTCTGGAATTAATCCATATTTTACTAAATCGTGCGAAATAACTTGACTCATCCACGCTGTAGTATCTAGTTCTTTTTTATCTTTAATTATTGCTCCAAATCCTAGTGAGGTTTCGTTTTGTCTGCTGTTTACAGTTTTTTCTAAACCGTCGAAAGCACCACCACATATAAACAAAATATTTTTAGTATCAATTTGTAAAAACTCTTGTTGTGGGTGTTTTCTGCCACCTTGTGGAGGCACATTAGACACTGTTCCCTCTAAGATTTTAAGTAATGCTTGCTGAACACCCTCACCACTAACATCTCTTGTAATAGATGGGTTTTCCGATTTTCTAGCTATTTTATCTAGCTCATCTACATATATAATACCTTTTTCAGCTTTTTCAATATCAAAGTCTGCTGATTGAATAAGCTTTAAAAGAATATTCTCAACATCTTCACCAACATAACCTGCCTCTGTAAGAGTAGTTGCATCTGCAATGGCAAATGGAACATCTAAAATTTTAGCAAGCGTTTGAGCAAGTAAAGTCTTACCTGTACCAGTAGGTCCTAACATAAGAACATTGCTTTTGACAAAGTCTATTTCTGTATCATCGTTGTTAATACGTTTATAATGATTATATACTGCAACACTAAGCGTTTTTTTAGCATCGTCTTGCCCTATAACATATTCGTCTAACTTCTCTTTAATCTCAATCGGTTTTAAAAGATTTATAAAACTAGATTTATCTTTTTTGTTTTTCTTTTTAGGTTTTTTGTCTTCACCATCGTCTAAAATAGTCAAGCAAAGTTCTACACACTCATCACAGATAAATACTCCATTACCTGCAATCATACGCTTAACAATTTCTTGAGGCTTACCACAAAACGAACAATGAATATCTTTAGTTTTATCATCTCTGTTAGACATAAATTCTATAAACTCCTATCTAGTATTTTAAAAGAAAATTTAATTTATCTATTTGTAATTACTTTATCTATCAAGCCGTATTCAAGCGCTTGTTGTGCTGTCATAAAGTTATCACGCTCTGTATCTCTAGCGATTATATCTATTGGTTGACCTGTATGCTCTGCTAAAATTGTATTTAACTTCTTTTTAGTTTGCATTATGTGGTCAGCGTGTATCATAATATCTGTTGCTTGACCTTGAGCTCCACCACTAGGTTGGTGAATCATAATATCGCTGTTTGGTAAAGACATTCTTTTGCCTTTTGTACCAGCAGCTAATAAGAATGCACCCATACTAGCAGCCATACCCATACATATTGTAGAAACATCACACTTAATATATTTCATAGTATCGTAAATTGATAGTCCAGCAGTTACAGAACCACCAGGGCTATTAATATAAAGTGAAATATCTTTTGATGGGTCTTGACCCTCTAAAAATAGTAATTGTGCAACAACTATACTAGCAGATGCATTGTTAACTTCTTCTGTAAGCATAATTATTCTATCGTTAAGTAATCTAGAAAAGATATCGTAAGAACGTTCTCCTCTACTTGTTTGTTCAATGACATAAGGTACTAAGCTCATAATAATTTCTCCCTTTACGCTTAATATTTTTTAACTGTGTTAAAATTATAGTCAAAACAAATGTATTATATTCAAACTTTTATATTTTTATGCGTTTTATTTTACTACAGCTGATTCTTTTACTAGTTTCATAGCTTTATCTACTGCTATGTCTTTTGATAAATCTTCTGCTTGTATTGCTTTTTTAACTACTAATACATCCATTTTATATTGTTCTGCAAGTGTATTGTACTCTTCTTCAATTTCGTCTTCTGTAGGTACAATTGCTTCTTTTTCTGCTATTTTTTCTAATGCTAAGCGTAATTTTACTCTTTGCTCTGCTTGTGGTTTGTAAGATGCTCTTAGTCCACTTTCGTCCATTCCCATATATTGCATATATGTTTGCATATCCATACCTTGTGAACGCATACGCATATCGAACTCTTTTATCATATCGTTAATAGTATTTTCATACATTGCTTCTGGGATTTCAGCTTGTAATAATTCTGCTAGTTTTTCTAACAATTGGTTTTCTTCGTCTTTTTCTGCTTCTGTTTGTAATTTTTTAGAAAGCTCTTCTTTTAATTCTTCTTTGTACTCGTCTACTGTTTCTTTTTCGCTTACATCTTTTACAAACTCATCATCAAAAGCTGGTAACTCTTTTGCTTTAATTTCGTGTAACACAATTTTAAATTGTGATTCTTTGCCTTTTAATTCTTCTGCTTGGTACTCTTCTGGGAAGTTAACATCTATTGTAAACTCATCATCTATGTTATGTCCTACTATTTGTTCTTCAAATCCTGGTATAAAGTTACCACTACCTAATGCTAATGTGTAGTTTTCAGCTTTTCCACCTTCAAAAGCTACTCCATCTACATAACCATCAAAGTCAATTACAACACTGTCGCCGTCTTGTGCTGCTCTATCTGTAACTTCTACTAATCTTGAGTTACGCTCTAAAACTCTATCAATTTCTTCTTGTAAAGCTTCATCAGTTACTTCTGTATCTTTTTTAGCTACTTCTATTCCTAAGTAGTTTTCAATTTCTACTTCTGGCTCAACTGTGATTGTTGCTTTAAAAATAAAACCATCTTTTGATACGCTAACAACGTCTAAATCTACTTTATCATTAACATATTTAAGCCCTGCTTCTACAGTTGCTTCTGTTAATGCATTTGGATATAAATTTTGCATAGCATCTTCGTAAAAAACTTCTGTGCCATACATTTTTTCGATAATTTGTCTAGGTGCTTTGCCTTTACGGAAACCAGCTATATTAATTTTTTTAACTTCTTTTTTATAAACAGCTTGAACTGCTTTTTCAAAAGTAGCTGCGTCCACTTCGATTTCTAACTCGTATCTGTTTGTATCTACCTTATTTGATGCTTTTAAACTCATTTTAATTTCCTCCTGAAATATTTATAAAAATATTTTTATTTATTATTTTTTTGATTAACTATAGGAACATATAATAACTAAATTGATGATATAACTGCCAACTTATAGTAGCCTTTTATTGATTAGCTAAATATTTTATCATTATAACACAAAGTTACGTATTTTTCTATAGTTAAATTTTATATTATTAAAAATTAATTGTATTTTTTTCATCTGACTAAAACTGGTGTGAATTTTACATAGTCACACGCTATTAATTGTAAATTAATTCCATTATAATCACCTGTATGTGCTCTTTTTGACGCATTGCCACCATGAATATGTCCATAGTAACATTTTTTTATATTGTATTCAGTAATCACATCTAAAATTTCTTTACAAGGTGTATCTGCATACACTGGCGGATAATGTAAAAACACTATAGGCTCTCGATTTAATTTCAATCCATCTTCTATAGACTTTTTAAGCCTACCTACTTCCCTGTTTAAAACTTTCATATCTGCATCTGTTTCTGCATCGTAATACCAACCACGTGTACCACAAACTGCATAATCTTCAACAGCATATGCATTATTAAACAGAAAGGAAATAGTATTTAATTTATTTTCTTTAATATAATTATCCATTTTTGATTTACTGTTCCACCAGTAGTCATGATTACCTTTTAAAATTATCTTTTTTCCCGGTAAATTATGAATAAAATTAAAGTCGTTGTATATCTCTGTAATTCTCATAGCCCACGATATATCACCAGCTATTACTACTGTATCTGTGTCACGAACTATCTTGTTCCAATTTTCTTTTAATCTTTCGACATAATTGTCCCAACCGTTAAATACGTCCATTGGTTTGTCTGTTGAAAGTGATAAATGTAAATCTGCAATTACAAATAAAGACATACTTAGATACCTAATGTTTTTAAAACATACTCTTCCATATCCTTTGAAGATGTTAAATTGTTAAATCTAACTTCTTTACCTTTTAAGTCTGATAGTGGTTTTGGTACTTCTGTGTTAGAAACTTCAAATAATTTATTTACTATTTCAAATTCATCGTTTGGAATTTCCTTATCACTAACGATAGCTTCTAAAACGCTATGTGAGAATTTATATGGGCTAGCAGTAGACACAATAACTGTAGGTGTTTTATCTTGTGTTTGTGCTAAATATTGGTTATATACATTTACAGCTACTGCTGTATGAGTGTCACATAAATAGTTGCTATTATCGAAAAGTTCTTTTATAGTATTTGATGTTTCTACATCGCTACAGCAACCACCGTAAAATAATGCTGAAATTTTCTCAAACACTTCGCTTGAAACAGTGTATTTGCCATCATTTTTAAGTTTAGTCATATACTCTTTAATAACTGTATCTTTTTCACCTGATATATGATATAAAAGTCTTTCTAAATTACTAGACACTAAAATATCCATTGAAGGTGAAGAAGTAGTATGAAAATCTCTTAATTTATTATATTCACCAGTTTTAATAAAATCAGTTAAAACATTGTTTGCATTAGATGCACAAACAAATTTATTTATTGGAACACCCATAACTGATGCATAATAAGCTGCAAGAATATTACCGAAGTTTCCAGTAGGAACTACAACATTAATTTTCTCGCCAAATTCTACTTTATTTGAGTTAACCATATCTAAGTAAGCAGAGAAATAATAAACTATTTGAGGTAGAAGTCTACCCCAGTTAATAGAGTTAGCACTTGAGAAAAGCATATTATTTTGAGTTAATTTATCAATAATTTCATTTGTTGTAAAGATTTTTTTAACACCAGTTTGAGCATCATCAAAGTTACCCTCAATAGCACAAACATTGACATTATCGCCACTTTGAGTGTTCATTTGATGTTTTTGCATAGGACTTACGCCGTTTTCTGGATAGAATACAATTATTTTAGTTCCGTTAACATCTTTAAAACCCTCTAAGGCTGCTTTTCCAGTATCTCCAGAAGTAGCAACTAAGATAACAGCTTCTTTATCTTTATAAGTTTTATCTAATGCTTTTGTTAGAAAATGAGGCAAAATTTGAAGTGCCATATCTTTAAAAGCACAAGTAGGACCATGCCAAAGTTCTAGCATATTTATATCAACATCGTTGTTTTTAAAAGAAACTAAAGGTGCTGGATTGTCACAACCAAATTTATCTGATGTATATGCTTTATCTACACAATCATTAACTTCTTGAGTAGTAAAGTCTGTTAAAAAGTCTGCAACTATTTTTTTAGCTCTGTCGTTATAAGACATAGTTAGCATATTTTTAATATCTTCTAAAGAGTATGTTGGGATTTCCTGTGGTACAAATAGACCACCATCTTTTGAAATACCTTGTGCTATTGCTTGAGCTGATAATACTGATACATTTTTATCAGTAGTACTGTTATACATCATAATTTTAATACATTCCTTTCAAATAAGTAAACATAATATTTCAATTCATTTAACTTCAAAGTATATTCTATATCATTTTTTAACAATTGTCAAAGTTTTCACAAAAATTATATGCATTACTAAAAAATATTTTTTCTAAAAGTACATCAGAGTAATTAAGTCTAAGAAAATCGTTATATAATGGATATATTTTTTCAATTGAGCTAAGCTCATTTTGCATTACAGCACCGTCAAAGTCACTACCAATAGATAAATTATCTTCTCCTCCTAAGCTTAAGAAGTGTTCACAATGTTTAATTAAATCTGCTCTTTTGCTATTTGCCTTGTCATTTATAAATTCTGGAACAAAATTAAGCCCTACTATACCTTTTTTATCACAAATGATTTTAAATTGCTCATCTGTTAAGTTTCTAGGCACATCACATATAGTTTTAGAATTTGAATGAGTTGCAACAATAGGTTTTGTACTTAAATTTACAACATCATAAAATAGTCTTTGACTTGCATGAGATATATCGACTATAATTTTATTTTTTTCCATCTCTTTTATAACTTTTCTACCAAAGTTTGTTATACCATATTTCTCTTTAGATAAGCAACCTGTACCAATTTCATTTTCTAAATTCCAAGTAAGTGTCATAATTTTAACATTCATATCTTTAAGTTTTTTTATATTTGTTAAATCTCCTACTATTCCTTTACCACCCTCAACAGTAAAAATAATACCTATTTTATTAGAATTGTTAATATTATTTAATTCTTTAAAGTCAGTTATTTTATGAGCTTTTTTATCACTTATCTTATTAAATTCGTTTATCTGTCTTTCAAGTAAAATATTTGCTTTTACAATATGCTCAAATGCATACTTAGAATTTATATCATCAGGTACCCATATCGCCATACACTGAAACCACGATAAAAACATTTCACCTTTTTCAAGTGAAATGTCGTAATTATTGT
Organism: uncultured Eubacteriales bacterium; assembly: GCA_964369405.1. Lineage (GTDB taxonomy): Bacteria > Bacillota > Clostridia > Oscillospirales > Acutalibacteraceae > CAYJFG01. The sequence continues at coordinate 4,634 of CAYJGB010000005.1, read as the reverse complement.
TATATATTTTATTATTCTCATTTAACGCTTTGTAAAGTGTATCGCAGTGCAAATCAAAAAATCTCATAATAAATCTCCTTAAAATGCATTCTTAATATAGTTTAAACTTATTATTTCTAATGTTTTATGATTTATTATTAGTTCTGCTACATCAAACCTTGGCTGTAACGTTTTATTTTTTATCTCATTTAAAAATATTTGTGCTGTTATTCTCATTTTTTCTTGCTTTTTATATCCTACTGACTCACTCGGTCTAATTTTTGATGTCTCACTTCTTGTTTTAACTTCTACAAATAATATATATTTACTATTTTTTGCTATTATATCTATTTCGCCATATCTCGTATAATAATTTCTCTTAACAATTTCACACCTGTTTTTAATAAGATGTTTTTCTATAAAATCTTCGCCAAATGCCCCAAACTCTTTGTTAGTCATTATTTAGTATCTTCTTTAAAAATGATTTTCTATGAATTTCACAAACTCCATATTCATGTATTTTTTCAATATGAAGTTTTGTTCCATATCCCTTATGTCTTTTAAATTCATATTCAGGATATTTTTCATCATATTCTAAAAGAAGTTTGTCCCTTGTGACTTTGGCTAATATTGATGCTGCTGCTATAGACATAGATAAGCTATCTCCTTTTATAACAGTTGCTGATGTAATATCTGTATTAGGAGATTTATTTCCATCTATAAGTGCAAAATCTGGCTTTATATGTAAACTTTCTATTGCTCTTTTCATAGCTAGCATTGTAGCGTTTAATATGTTGATTTCTTCTATCTCGTCTACTGATGCAAATGCTATACTAAATGCTTTCGCTTCTTTAATTATAACATCGTATAGTTTTTCTCTTTTTTTCTCTGATAATTTTTTAGAGTCGTTAACACCTTCTATAATTTGTCCTTTTTCAAGCACTACTGCTGCTGCACATACAGGTCCTGCAAGTGGTCCTCTACCTGCTTCATCAACTCCACATATTACATTAAACCCATTGCTATAAAGCTCATTTTCATACTTTAACATATCTATCTTATCCATAATCAAACTCCTAGTGGTGGACTTTCAAGCGAAATTAATCCTAGTTTTGCTCCTCTATACTCATCAAGTAATACATTTGAGGCTCTTAGTGTATCAATATGACCACCAGACATAAGCATACCTCTTTTTTTGCCGATAAGTTCAAGTAAATCGTAAGGTTCGTACTCTGATAAATCTACGCCTTCTAGCTTAAATCTTGTTATAAATCCAGTTGTAGGTCGTTGCTTTAATACTTCTAACAATCTTACTGCTAATAGTTCAATATCCATAATTTGGTCTTTAACTGCTCCTGTAAAAGCTAGTTTTTCACCCACTGTAGGGTCATCAAATTTAGGCCATAACACACCTGGTGTATCTAATATATCAAAATTATTACCTACTGAAAACCATTGATTACCTCTAGTAACTCCTGGTCTATCTTCGGCTTTCGCTCTATCTTTTTTAGCCATTTTATTAATAAATGAAGATTTACCTACATTTGGTATTCCTACAACCATTACTTTAATAGTTGGATTTATCATGCCTTTATCTTGCCATTTTTTCAGTTTATCTGACAACAATTCTTTAACTGCTGGTATAAAATTATTTATACCTTTACCTGTTTTACAATCTAAAACAACACTATTAATGCCTTGTTTTTTAAAGTATTCTACCCATAGTGCTGTAACCTTTGAATCTGCCATATCGCACTTGTTTAAAAGTATAATACGTGGTTTACTTTGTATTATCTTATCTAAATCTGGATTTCTACTGCTAAGTGGTACACGAGCATCAATAATTTCTGCGACAGCATCTACATATTTTAAATTAGCTTCAATCTGTCTTCTAGTTTTAGTCATATGACCAGGAAACCATTGAATAGTTTGTGCTTGTTCTTTACCCATAACTTAAAACCTCTTTTTCATAACATAATGGATACACCTGTATGCGTATCCATTAGATTTATATACTTAATTTTAATTAGTACAAATATTGTATTCTATTAAACGGAAAAACTACACATTGAGCTTTACCAATTACATCATCAACATTTATAAGTCCAATCTCTTTTGAACGGCTGTCAGATGAATTATTTCTATTGTCACCCATTACAAAAATCATATCTTCTGGTACAACTATAAAATCTATAACATCGTTTGTGCTTTTAACCATATCAACCTCTTTTATATATGGTTCATCAATAACAATTCCGTCAACTGCAACTGTATCGTTTTCATAGTCTATTTTAACGCTTTGACCTTCTGTTGCAATTACTCTTTTAACTATAGCCTCTTCATACTCTTGACCATGACTAACTGTTACTACATCTCCTATTTGTGCATCGTAGAGAAAATTTGTAACTATTAAAACATCATTATCTTGTAATGTATTCTCCATTGATTTTCCATCTACAAAAGAAATTCTAACAATAAATATCAACACTAATACAACTATACTTAAAGCAGGTAATATAGATTTTAGAAATTCAAATGCAACAGTTTGATACCCAACTACTTTAGGTTTGATTTTTTCCAAAAATTCTTCTCTTTTTTTGTTTAGTTGGTATTTTTTATAATCTATTTTTTCTTTACTTTCTTCTGCTGTATAAATGATTTTATATTTTTCATTGTCACTTGTAGTAAATATTTCTTCTTTTCTGTATTCGTTGCTTTCAAGAGTAAAATCGTCATCTTCAATTTTTTTAACATACGCTGAATACACGTAATTTTTAGGTACCTTTTTATCTTCTGAAGCAGACACATCTTTAGAGTGATTGTCTTCTATTATTTTATCAATTTCCGATTCAATGTTTGAACGTTCTTTTTGATTATTAGTTTTTTCACCATAACTATTATCAGCAATTGTAGATTTGCTATTTGATATTAATTCGTAAGTATCATCTTGATTAACACCCCTATTTTGAGTATTAAAATCTCTATTACTATCACTGCTACTGTAAATCAAATTTTCTTCGTCTTCAAAATCAAAATAGTTGTTCTGCTTTCTTTTTTCCTCTTCACTCATATAATCATCAATCTTTCAAATTATTTTATTCAACCATCAACAGTATGGTTAATCATATAAATATTGTATTCTATCTAACGGATAAAATATAACTTCTGCTTTTCCTATAACATCACTTACAGGTATTAACCCTACATCTTCTGAGCGACTATCTAACGAATTGTTTCTATTATCACCCATAACAAAAATCATATCTTCTGGTACTACTATGTTATTATTATCAAACCCAAAATCTATTAAATCCTGCTCGTTTATATAAGGTTCATCAATAGGTTTATCATCAATATAAACAACGTTTTTATCATAATCTATATCTATTTTTTGTCCTTGAGTCGCTATAACTCTTTTTACTATAGGTTCTTGTAAATGTTGTCCATGGCTTATTATAACTATGTCTCCATACTCAGGTTGTGAAACATAGTAATTAGTCATAACCAATCTATCTTCATCATGTAGAGTTTGTGCCATTGATAAACCATTTACTGTACTTATTCTAACGAAAAATGTACTAATAATAAATGCAACACCTATTAACGGTAATAATGTTTTAAGCCAATCAAAAAGCACAAACATAGCACCTGATTTTTTGGGAATTAAAACTTTTTTATCCTTATATTTATCTATATTGATTTTTTTATTTTCACTCATAGACTCTACCTTTACTTGTTAATAATTATTCAACCATTTGTATTCTGTCAAAAGGAAATATAATACATTCTACTTTTCCAATTACATCATCAATTGGTATAAGTCCAATTTCTTTTGAACGGCTATCAAGTGAATTATTTCTGTTATCACCCATTACAAACACCATTCCTTCTGGTACTTCTACAGAGTTATTTATATCTTCAAGCCCTAATATCAAATCTTTTTCTTTTATATAAGGTTCGTCAATTATTGTTCCGTCTACAGTTACTACATCTTTATCGTAATCAATTTTGATTGTTTGTCCCTGTGTTGCAATAACTCTTTTTACAACTGGTTCTTTGTACTCTTGTCCATGACTTATTATTACAACGTCACCATTTTCTGGCTGATACATAAAATTTGTAACAATTAATCTATCATTATCTTCTAATGTGTTTTGCATAGAAGCACCATCAACTGTTACTATTCTAAATAGAAATAATAAAACTAAAGTTATTACAGCAAATGAACCAACAATAGCTTTTAGCCAATCGAAATATACAACTATAGAACCACGTTCTCTAGGTATTATACTGCTTTTCTCTCCAGTGACTAAATATTCATACGCATCATCATCTAAGTATACTTCTTTTTCGTAAGTTTTATAAGTAACCTTGTACGTTTCGTTATCTTTTGTTGATATTACATTCTCTTTTGATAAATTTATACTTGACTCGTCATCACATTTAACAGCACAAGCTGTACTGATACATTTTTTTACAACTCGTTTTTTATTACTATTATCAATTCCTGTAATGTTGCCATCTGGTTTTATATTAGAATTTTTTGTGTTTTCTCTTAATTTCCTTCTACTGGCTTCTAAAAGTTCGTTACTCTCTCTTTTAATGCGTTCTTTTTTCTCTGCTTCTATTTTAGCAAGTCTTTCTTGCTCTCTTTT